>CBDUQR010000001.1:0-284216 GCA_965369655.1 uncultured bacterium
ATTCCACCCGATACGAATACGACTCTGTTATCGACTCGACCGACGCCCCTTCCGGTAAACGCCATCGACTCGACGGTGACTTCGATTTCACTGCCTCTGTGGAGTTTCATTGCCGACTCAGATATTTCCTTCCGCTGTTGTGTTAGGTCTTGATCCCGTATAAACGGGATTGTGACCTGACACATGACTACATGCTAAACAATGGCAGCAGGTCACACGAATCCGTAGGCACGGATTCGCAAGACCTGCCGCAACAGCGTACAGCGTGGATAACGAAAAACGTCTTCCAGTTTATCTCTATGTCTTTCAGTTCAGCGATTGCCATAGCGTGAAGAATATACCTGTTTTCGGAAATGATGCAAGCCGCTGGCACTTCATTGCACTCTCGCTGTTACACAACAGAAGGCGTTGCTTAGTTTTTTTGTTGCTCCGGATATTGCGTTGTTCTAAGTTTGTATGAGGGTGTGTTTGCCTAATTCAAGGAGAAGATGATGGCTCAGATTGCGCTTGTTTTTGCGAGAGAAATTCTTGATTCCAGAGGAAATCCTACAGTTGAAGTCGATGTGCTCACGAGCGACGGTTCGTTCGGCCGTGCGATAGTGCCATCCGGAGCATCGACCGGCGCGTATGAGGCGCTCGAACTTCGTGACGGCGACAAGTCGCGGTATCTCGGCAAGGGTGTGCTCAAGGCGATCGAGAACGTAAATGAAAAGATCGCACCGGCGTTGCTCAACGAGAATATACCTGTAACCGAACAGAGGCTTATCGACAGCCTCCTGCTTGAACTCGATGGAACCGATGACAAGAAGAACCTCGGCGCGAACGCGATTCTCGGCGTATCGCTGGCGTGTGCGAAAGCTGCGGCGGATTTCATGGGATTCCCGCTCTACAGGTACATCGGAGGCTCGAATGTACACCTGCTTCCGGTCCCGATGATGAACATACTCAACGGCGGCAGCCATGCGGACAACAATGTCGACTTGCAGGAATTTATGGTCATGCCCGCAGGGTTCGACAGTTTCTCGGAGGCTCTGCGCTGCGGGATTGAGATATTCCACAATCTGAAGAAAGTCCTCGCCTCTAAAGGGCTGAATACGGCTGTCGGTGACGAGGGAGGTTTCGCGCCTAATCTAAAGTCGAATCGGGAGGCCATCGAGATCATCATGATAGCGATAGAAAAAGCCGGTTATAAGGCCGGTGAACAGGTCTATATCGCTCTCGACCCTGCCGCGAGCGAATTCTACGACAAGAAGAAGAAAGTCTATGATTTGGCTGGCGAGGGCAAGAAGCTGACGTCTGGCCAGATGGTTGATTTCTATGAGAAATTGAGCGGCGATTTCCCGATCATCTCGATTGAAGATGGCCATGCCGAGGATGACTGGGATGGTTTTGCTGCGCTGAACAAGAGGATTGGCGACAGGGTTCAGATAGTCGGCGATGACCTCTTTGTCACGAATCCGAAGCGCCTCTCCAAAGGGATCGAGCTCGGCGCGGCCAACTCGATTCTGATCAAGCTGAACCAGATCGGTACGCTGACCGAGACGCTCGATACGATCGCGATGGCCAAAGAGAATATGATGACAACCGTCATTTCGCACAGATCGGGCGAAACTGAGGACACGACAATCGCTGATGTGGTCGTGGCGACATCGGCCGGGCAGATCAAGACAGGTTCCGGCTGCAGGACCGATCGGATATCGAAATACAACCAGTTGCTGAGAATAGAAGAGGAATTGGGCGCCGTAGCCCGGTTTGCGGGGAAGGACGCATTCTACAATCTCAAGTAACACTAATATGACTACACGAAGGCCGATTCGAGATCGCTCGCCTCGCAGGCTGATTCGCCTGCTGAGGAAGAAAGCGTCACCGCATCGAAGCTACCTGCTGAAAGCGGGAGCGATGCTTTTGGTCCTGTTCGTGGTCTACAGTTTTCTCGGTGGAGAATTCGGTTTTCTCAATCTGATGAGACTCGAGAGACATAACAGCAGCCTTCAGCATCAGAAACGCGAGTTGACTGCCGAAATCGTCGATTTGGAGTACCGTCTGAGGAGACTCGAATCTGATTCGTTATATGTTCAAAAGATTGCGAGGTCCAGGTATGGTCTGGCCGCCGAAGATGAGCTTCTGATTCGGATTCCCGAGAATCTCGAGTACTAACCCGAATGAGCCTTTTCAAGACCGATGCAGTCATGCTCAGGAGCTCCCGTTCCGGAGAATCATCCCTTCTCGTTCACGTCTACATGAAAGACGGAGGCCGCGACAACCTGCTTGCGAAAGGCGCTCGTAACCCGAAATCGGTGCTGGTCGGCAAGCTGGAGCCTTTTTCGTTAGTCGAAATACTCTTCTATCGGTCAGACGCCGAGAGGCTGGGAGTGGTTTCTCAGGCAGATATAATTCGGACGTATCCGGATATCTCTGACGACATCAGGCGGCTTTCATACGCCTCGGCCCTTGTCGAAATCATCGAGTCACTCGTCCCGAAGGCGGAATCGAATCAGGATATATTCAGGCTTTTCACTGATTCACTGTACCAGATGAACTATTGCCACGGCTCGAAGTACGATTTCTATTTCAGCGCGTTCCTGCTGAAACTTCTCGGTCTGTCAGGATATTGCCCGGAGTTCAACCGGTGCATCAAGACCGGTGCGGACCTCTCCGAGGTCGATGAAACTCTCTTCTCCGCTGAGGCTGGCGGTCTTGTGTCGCACGATGCGGCGAGCAGTCAGGAGAAGTACTTCAAGCTGAACAAAGGAACACGCAAAGTACTGAGCGCGATCCAGTCGACCGATATGGACAAACTCGGGAATCTCAATTTCTCGCAGGACCAGAAAAAGCTTGTGCGAGCGTTGCTTATGAAATTTCTTGCAGTGCATATCGAGAAACCGCCGGCATTCTCATCTCTTGAATTCCTCGAAAAGATTAAGCCGGTCGGATAAGCCAAAGGAGTTTTTTTTGTGGCTAAGACCAGTAACGACCTGATGGATAGACTCGTATCTCTTTGCAAACGGCGCGGGTTCATATTTCCATCATCTGAGATTTACGGCGGCATCGAAAGTTGCTATGACTACGGTCCCCTCGGTGTCGAACTCAAGCGGAATATCAAGGATTTCTGGTGGACATCGATGACCCAGAAGCGGGATGATATTGAGGGCATCGATGCTGCGATCCTGATGCACCCCAGGGTCTGGGAAGCGTCGGGTCATATTGCAGGGTTTACCGATCCGATGGTAGACTGCCGCACATGCAAAGCCCGGTTCAGGGCGGATCAACTCGATGAAGTTCGCTGCCCGAATAAGCCGTCGAAATCACCCATCGAGAACAAGTGCGACCTGACCGAACCCCGTATGTTCAACCTGATGTTCAAGACATTCATGGGTCCGGTCGAGGATGATTCATCGGTCGTTTATCTCAGGCCGGAAACCGCCCAGGGAATCTATGTCAATTTCCACAATGTACTGCAACCGTCGCGTCAGAGAGTGCCGTTCGGAATAGCGCAAATCGGCAAGGCATTCCGCAACGAAATTACTCCCGGCAATTTCATCTTCCGTACGCGTGAATTCGAGCAGATGGAGATGCAATTCTTTATTCATCCATCGGAAGATGACAAGTGGTTCGACTATTGGAAAGAGCAGCGCTGGCAATACTACCTCGATCTGGGCATAAGAGAAGAGAAGCTCCGTTTCCAGGAGCACGGTCCCGATGAACTGGCGCACTATGCAAAGAAAGCTGTCGATGTCGAGTATGAATATCCATTCGGCTGGAAAGAACTCGAGGGAATACACAATCGTACAGACTATGACCTCAAGGCTCACATGGAAGCATCCGGCAAGGATATGAGATATTTCGACGATCAGCGTAAGGAGAAATACCTGCCATATATCATCGAGACCTCCGCCGGCTGCGATCGAACCCTGTTGACTTTGCTCGTTGATGCCTACCGCGAGGAAGAAGTGAAAGGCGAGAAGCGCGTCGTGATGTCGTTTTCACCGAAAATCGCACCGATCAAAGTCGCGGTGCTTCCTTTGGTCAAGAAAGACGGTATGCCGGAGATTGCGCGGGAGATATACGATGATCTCAGGAAGAGCTTCAAGTGTTTTTACGACGAGTCTGGCGCGGTCGGTCGTCGCTACCGCCGCCAGGACGAGGCCGGTACGCCGTTCGGCGTCACGGTCGATGGTCAGACCAAAGAGGACGAAACGGTCACACTCCGCTACCGCGATTCGATGCAACAGGATCGAGTGAAGATATCGGGGTTGAAAGACAAAATTCTGGGTGAACTGTAGCTTACATAGAATCGCCAAGTCACAACAACGACTCCGTCGTCGTTAATATCTGTCGAAACTAATTAAGACGATCGATTTATCAGAGCCACAAAGTTCAATTCTACAATTTGGCTTGGCGTTCTTTTCGGCGTTGCCGAGAACCATAAATGAATACACTTACAAGGGATACTATTGTTGCCCCACCGAAGATTGTTCCCTCTAATATTCTGCCTAAATATATTAAGTAGAATGCGCTTGCTACACCTGTCATTCCAATAATGAATCCAAAGATCAATCCAAGGAGAGAATTGCGGATATCCGATTTGATTACTTTAGATTCTAAGGTTTGGCGGTGATTAGATTGACGTTCCGCCATTGACAAAATTCGTTCTGCAGCCCCAGGTAATGTCTGCTCGTATCGCTCTAAATGATCGGGAGATGGAATAGGTCCAATTGTGAGTTCTTGGCGTTGTACGTGCTGAGATACGAGTTGGCGCGACTTACGTTTCTTGCTCATAGCACTCTATTGATGACTCTATATCTCTCCCAACCATTTGCCAGTCATTATACAACGCTCTTGTATCTGCCTCAACCCCGGTCCTGTCACGATTATAGACTTGAAGACTGGAATACAAATCCAAAATACGGCATAACCCCTCAAGAAAAGAGGGTCTTGCAAACAAGTGAAAGGTCAGAGATTGTTCATTGTTAGTCATCGATTGCGCCGCCTGCTTATCTTAACTCTAACATTATCGACAAATCAGCATGTTTGTCAAGGGATATTTAACTAACAGTTAATTAACCCATAATTATAACGATTATCTAAAACTTAAGTTTCCACAAATGCCCTGTTTTTATGTAACACCTTATAAATTAATGCGTTTCTGTATTCTTCCTACCGTTAACAGGGTTATTCCCAGAAACTGATTGACACAATAGACCATGATTTCTATACTCTCGCCGAATCATTTCAATCTGATGGAGCAACGGCGTGAATAATGGAATGTCATTTCTTTGTGATTCTGCCAGTGCCTGCAAATCCGTTTGCAGGCGAATTTCAGTGAACCTCCGAGCGTCGATTCTCGTATACAACGTAAACCAGTAACCGACCCGGAGGAGAAGACTCGTGAAACGTTTCGGAACTTTGTTGCTTACATGCCTGCTTGCACTGCTGATTCTGTCGTCTGTCGCTGAGGCGAGAAAGATTCGCGGTTCAGGCGATGTCGTACGCGAAATCCGCGAAATCAGCGGCGTCGACGGCGTCGAACTGGCGACTATCGGAACTCTCATTATCGAAATCGGAGACAAGGAAGAATTGGTCATCGAAGCCGAGGACAACCTGATCGAATATTTCGAGACGGATGTGCATGGTGGCATGCTTACGATCGAGAAAATTGGCAGGGCCAATCTTCGTCCGACGGAGCCTGTTCGATACTTCTTGACTATCAAAGAGCTTAACGAAATCGAGATTTCCAGCAGCGGAGATGTTGAGGCGCCCGATTTGAAGGCGGAACGATTCCAGATCGAAATAAGCAGTTCCGGCAACCTGGAGATGGGCGATCTGATCGCAAAGTCTCTCGATATTACGATTGAAAGCTCCGGCGATGCCGAAATGGGCAATGTTACGGCTCGCGATGTCGAGATCGATATCAGCAGTTCGGGCGATGTGGAGATGCGCAGCCTGAACGACACAAGACTTCTTATCGTTGATATCAACAGTTCCGGCAATGTTGATATCTTTGGCGGGCAGGCTGATGAACTCGATATATCGATCAACAGTTCAGGGGATTTCAACGGCAAGCGTCTCGAATGCAAAGAAGCCGAAGTATCTCTTAACAGCAGCGGCGACGCAACTGTCAATGTGAACGACTATCTACGGGCGCGACTCGGAAGTTCCGGGGATGTGTTCTACATAGGCGAACCCAGTGTCGACAAGAAAGTCGGATCATCGGGACGTGTGAAACGCATCAAGTGACAGCCCTCATCGGTAGTGAAACATAGCGATAGAAAGTAGCGCAGGAGTCAGAGACTCCTGCGAAGACTATTCACCGAAATCACCAGGGTCGTTTGATGGGTCTTGGCGGCGACGAAGTCGTCGGTGTGACCTGGCGATCTCCTGCAAGCTGTTTCCAGATATTACTTCCATAATTACCGGCAGTTCACACTCCCGCCTACGGCGTAAGCAAGAACTATCGGAATAAGTTAACCACATCAATCCGCAGCAGAATTTATCTGACACATAAGAATATTTATGTAAAACATAAATCTTTTCTTGACTTTACGCAACATTGAGTTATTATTCCCGTATGACTAATCAGATGAAATAATATGTCAATCGGCTGTATACTGGCAGAGATTCGGATATGAATTGCCAAAGGAGTGTGTCATGATAGTTTTTGAGAAAAGAGAAGATGTTGCACCGAACTGCCCGCACTGCAGGAAAGAGATTTCTCGTGTCTGGTACCGAGAACTCAAAGGCGATCTCGGTAAGCGTTGCCTTTACTTCTGTCCGGAATGCAAGGCTGTTCTTGGTGTTTCACAGCGCAAAGGCCTGACATTCGGCTGGTAAGCCGTTAAGTAATATGTGGTTGCGTCGTGTTCGGCAGAAAGGGAGGCAAAGATCAGCCTCATTAATCTGAAGGAGACTTTATGTGAGACATAAGAAATCTTATGTAATACATAAAATAATTCTTGACTTTAAGCAACATAGGATTATTATTCACGTATGGCTATTCAGATAAACATAGATGTCATGATGGCAAAGAGGAAGATGTCGCTGACTGAACTATCGAACAGGATTGGAATCTCGATGACCAATCTCTCACTATTGAAAACAGGCAAAGTGAAGGGGATCAGGTTCAGAACACTTGAGTTGATATGCAAAGAACTCGAGTGTCAGCCCGGCGATGTCCTCGAATATATACCGGATTTCATCTGATGATTGACGGTTTGTGAAGAAAAGCAATCGGAGGAGGTCAAAGACATGAATGAAAATCGATACACATTGTCGGGATGGCTGGCGATCGGTGCGGCCGTTCTGTTTCCCCTCGTCTTTGCGATGGGCATAATCCAGGCAATAATCGCGATCAGGTCGTTCAATTACAGTGGTCCGATGCTCGGACCGAGTGACTTTATCATGGTGCTTGTCACGGCGATGGGGGTCTACGTGCTGCTTAAACTCCGGCAGCTATTGAATGAGCGATATGATTTCCATGATATTGATATTCTTATCCTGGTGTCGATTTGGTGGAGTATTATGTTTCAGGCTATCTCAATATCCATGAAGATCGTCTTTATCGTAATCTGGCCGGTCTCAGAACTCGTGCTGGTTGTATTGAATATTACTGTCCTTGGGGCGGCAATGGTCACGATCGGCATAGTCGATATCATGATAGCCATGCGGCTCCTGAGAGCAAAAGAGACTCTGAATGATCTGCTGAAAGCGTTTGCTTATGTTACACTGGCAGCAGGTGTTTTTGAAGTAAGTATAATAATGTCGCCGTTATCATTACTTCTGGTGCCTGTGTCGTTTGTGATCCTCGGAATGATCTTTCTCAAGGAAAAGGAAGAAGTCGAATTTGTGTAGTGACCTAATGGTCAAAGCTTGATACAGAGGTACATGATGTTTTTACGAAGAGGTAAATTGACGCTGTTGATCCTGGCGCTGCCAATTGCGGCGATCATGTTCGGCTGCGCTGCGAAGAAAAGTATGTCTGATATCCCGGAGTCGGGTCTTCATCTGAAGTACCAAATGCCTGATGATATGTTGCTGAGATATGCGTTCTCGAACGGCTACATTCAGAACATGAAGGTAATGGAAAAGTCTGTGAAGATCGAGGGGAGCGAAACCAGTATCATCTCAGTGAGATCAAAAGGACTGAACGGTCAGGACTATCAACTTAAAATCACCATAGACTCCATGAGTTTTATTCTTCAAAGCCCGAGTGGGAATCTGACTCCGGATATGAATGATGTAATTGGAAAAGAATTCGCGATGTCCCTGACGCCCGGAGGCAAGGAATTTGATATTACAGGCGCAGACTCAATTCAATACGAAGTGATGCCGGGTGAAAAACAATCCGCGGCGGCTGGCTTCAAGGCAATGTTCCCCGATCTACCTGACAAACCAGTGAAAATCGGAGATACATGGATAACCAGCGATACCGTCTCAGAGAAAACCGGTAGTGGAGACCTCAATATCATTCTCAACAACGTGAACAGACTCGATGGATTCGAGAAGATCAACGGAGTCGACTGCGCGAGAATAGCAGCCACGACTACGGGCACAATCACAGGGACAGGGAAGCAGCAGGGAATGGACCTCGTTACCAAAGGAGGTATCGAGGATGAAGACATCTGGTATTTCGCCTACAAGGTCGGTGTGTTCATCAAGATGACAAGCAGTGGCCTGGCAAAGAGCACAATCACCGCGACCGGCACGCAGAACATGGTCATTCCGACAGGCTCCTGTCTCTGCGATCTTCCCTCGACGGACCGACATTTTCCGATATTTTTTGCCGCCGACCCGGATATCGATGAAATAGTTCTTACCTCTTTTCCGAACTTTTCCCATGGGCACCACCGTGGGTACAGATTATTGTCGTTTCAAGATGGGCGCCATTTGGGCATGCCAATTGTTGAGTGCAATATTGCCAAAAGTGAAGCGGCTGTCAGCTCTTTTGTCGACAGCCGCTTGCGGTATTGGTAGCCCTAGGGGGAATCGAACCCCCGTTTGATGGCTGAGAACCACCCGTCCTGGACCACTAGACGATAGGGCCGTAATCTCTGATTCGCACGCAACGGGTTCTTCCGCTGCCCATTTTCAAGGGCATCAATTTAGCAAGAAAAAGCGATTTGGCAAGGTATTATTGCGGCTCCGCAAAAACCGGCGATTCGCACTTAACAGATGATCTACGACTCGATTGTGTATGTTCCGGCAGAACGCAGCTTGTATTGCACGGCGGACATGTATCCGACGACAGCATCATTCTCACCCGACACCTCGCCGCTGTGAGCATATTTGACAACTTCGGACTTGTCGGCGCCGAGCCTGCGTGCGGCCAGCATGGCAGTGATTATCGGACCAAAACCGCACGCCTCGCAGTTGCCGTGTGAGATGGCATTGAAAAGTCCGTCCGGATTGTAACCTTCGATATTCGACAGGACGACATCATCAAGCACTCTGGCATCGGTCGCTGAGTGATAATGCGACAGATCCGATGATGCCACAATGAGCGCCTTCCTGCCGTGCAACGTTCCGGCGAGAATTTCCGACAGAGCAACACAGACATCCATCTCCTGCTCGCCCATCACAATAGGGATCAGCTTGAAATCGCCCAGGACGATCTGCAGGAATGGAAGCTGCACTTCGAGCGAGTGTTCAGCGCGTTCGACCGCGCCTCCGGTATGTCCCCTGGTCGACAGGTAGACCTTCGACGGATTTATGTTGGCCATTTTGATCGCGAGATCGAGATCGACATAGAGCTTGTCGAGCGGCGTGACATACGCCCCGCCGTTGTATATCGATGCACCCTGAAACATCGCCGAGTGCGATGGCGCAATGACAACCACGATCTCGAACTTCATCCCTTCGAGCAGCTTGAATCCGTGGGCGGCAACACCGCCTGAGTAGACATATCCGGCATGGGGCGACACAATCGAGATTATTTCGCCATCGATATGCTTCTTCTCGGCCTCGTAATAGAACTGGCTGATGGTCTTCGTGAGCGTCAACGGATCGGCAGGATAGAATGACCCGGCAAATTGCGGTTTCCGTTCCTCATCGGGAAAGACATTGTGCTTCTCCATGTGAGAATAATACGATGCGATCACGATCAGTACAAGGAGAATGTGCCGGCCACGTGAGTATGTATTCAACAAGAGCGGCAGGTCACACAAATCCGCTGACACGGATTCGCAAGACCTGCCACAACCATTCATAAACTAGTGTTGTGTCCCAGGAATCCATTCACAATAAAAAGCGGCAAATTAAATCGTGGCATGGGCATCTTGCCCATGATTCACGGGCAGGATGCCCGTGCTACTACAAAAGAATGGCTCATCTCCAAAGTGAGCCGGTAGCCCATCCAGAGCGTAGCGTCGGATGGGTTCATGTCTGACACGGATTCGCAAGACCCGCCGCAACCATTCGTAGATCAAACAATACTATATAGTGCAAATCACATCGACGCGTACTTCTCGGCTGCCCTGGTCCTGATGCATGCGTAGTTAAGCGCATTGAGAATATTGTAATTTGCAGCCTTATTGTACATTTCCTTCGCCTTTTCCATATCGCCCTTGCCCTCGTACGCGATAGCGAGTCTGTAGAAATTATACGGGTTCTGCTGATTGGCCTTATTCAATTTCTCTATGGCCTTGTCGTATGCCTTCTGTTCGAGAGCAATCACACCTGCCAACTCGTGAGCCAATCGAATCTGAAACTGGTTCTGAGCTTTTACTACTCGGGTACGATACTTCTCGGCGTTTTCCACCGCCTTCTCCATATCGCCCAGAGCCACGTATGCCCTCGTCGAGTTGTTGAGATATGTCAGTTTTGCCTGCTCCCTGACGCCCTCGGCAAGCGACGATGTCTCCGTAATCTCCAGGGCTTTCTCAAACTTCACCAATGCCTCGTCAGGCTTGCCCGATTCGCGGAGCACATTCCCCATCAGGTTGAGGTCTGCTGCCATCGCCGACGTGTCATTGATCGCCGCCGCAATTTCAAATAATTTGTCGAGCTGTGCCAGAGCGTCATCGAAACAGCCTTCATCGACATACGCGACAGCCATCGCGGTCAACGCTGTACGCCGCTGGCCATCATCCAGCGCGGAATCGAACATCAGCTTGAGTTCATCGCGAGCGGCGTCATGCTCGTCTTTGTAGCTAAGACACGATGCAATGCCGACATGAGAGGCGCGGAAGTCCGGGCTTATCTCAAGCGCTTTCCTGTAGTTGGTGATCGCATCGTCGAACCGGCCCATTTTCATCAGGAGTTCGGCGTAGGAGTCATGCGGATTCGGATCGTCTGGAATCAACTCGACATATTTCTTGAACGCCTTTTCGGCTTCCTCGAATTTCCCCATGGACCTGTAGGCATACCCGAGCTGGTTATACGGTAGTGAGAAGTCGGGGGTAATCTTGACTGCCTTTTCGTACTCGGCGATCGCCAGATCATATTCCTGCTGGTCGAAATAGTGGTAGCCGAGAAGATAGTGGGCACGCTCGTCGTCCGGGTAGGTCTCGACAAGCTTTGTGTAGTGCTCGGCTTGTTTCACCGGATCGCCGTTGATGATGCCCGCCTCGAATCCGAGTATCCAGTCCCTCTCACCGCGCGAGACCTTGTCGACAAGAGCCTTTGCCTCGTCGAAGTTGTCGAGGAACGCCTTTGCGGTTGGCGCTGTTTGCGACAGATAGAGATAAGCCATCGCGAAGCCCGGATCCTCGTCAACCGCTTTCTGGAAATGCTGGCGCGATTCCAGGTTGCGGAGCTTTTCGGCAAGATCGCGTCCTTCAAGGAAATGATCGAGTGCCTCATTTGACGCGGTTGTCAGCGGAACTTTGCCTTCCTCGGCCACAACGGCAAGAGGCAGCATGAGCGCCGCAATCATCACGACTGCAATAATTCCTCTCACTTGACACCTCCTGTGCAAGATTCATATATCCATCTTCATCGAACGCCGGCAAGCGAGAGGCTGTGCAAGATGTGGACGCCGGCTGGATAGAATCTATGGAAAATGATGGGATTTAGCAATAGTTCTCGGAGGAAATTTGAGGAGACTGAAGATGTTTCTATTGGAGCACACTGAAGGCGGGCACTCAGCATTAGGCATCAATTACTTAAATAGGATGTCATCCCAATCAAGCGGCTCGCCCTTCGACACCATGAAGACTCGTTTCTTGGCTACTCGCCTGACAATGTCGAAAACCTCTGGGACCAAGACCAGTAAATCTGCCTTTTCAAGTCGCTTCTTATCCCCGTGGACAATGGCATTTCTTACCTTATATCCTTCCTTGATTTTGTCTCGTACTTGTAGCTTCTCCTTCTTGGAGCCACCCAAGATGTGTGCTGAATAGAGTGCTAACTTAAATTGACCGCCCCTGTCGTTTTTTGTCAGAACCATTGCCTCAAGAGCGATGATTAGATCAAGAAGCTTGTCTTCAGGGCGTCTTCGCTCTGCAGCATACTCCAACCTTCGTAAACCGACACCAAGTTGTGTCCCATCATCAACTTGAGCAGACATAAGCAGATTGCATGTTTTCTGAATGTTGTTGATTTCATCAGAGTTGATTACATATTTCGGACCTGATGGTGTCCAGTTTGCCGGGTTACTGCTGGCTGACGTTCCGCCGCCGAACCATAGATCTGTCGTGTGGAGGATTGGACCGAGTCTGATATCCCCTGCCCCGTGCAAGCGGAGCGCGAAGACTACCAACTCAAACTTGCGGCGGATTTCGTTGTCGTAAGAAGCTTGCTTGGGAGCATCTTCGAATGAATTGGCTACCACAATATCCGTTGAGATGCTTGTTTCCAGCATTGTGGTAAGGTTGGCCACAGAATACGAATTGTGACTTGTCAGAGGGTAGTGTGTCTGTAGGATCAGAGATTCATTCCACATCTTGGAGATTGTATCATTTGTGAGGCGTCTAACCTTGATGTCTGATAACAAGTTGAAGGTTTCATCTTTCAGTTCAAGATTCTCCACGAAGGCTTGGAATGTGTGCATTACTTGATTGTTGGTGAACCACTCTTCAGCTTCTGTTACAACAGAGCCAAAGACTTGTTCATTAAACTGAGGTGCAAACTTGTTAAGCTCCAAGTATCTCCAAACAAACGTGCACAGAAAATTAGCCGGCGTAAATAGCCAGAGTGCAGATCCGGTTCCAATCACTTTCCCCACTCGTTTTCCAATTATTGAATCAGATTTGAGTACGTGCTCTACAATCTCTGAATCCTCGTCCCTATAAGCTGCTGATTCTGCAATCACAAGAAGTGTGTGATGGTCAAGTGATGGCTGCGACTGAGAGACATTCGCGAACTCTTGTAAAGTTCTCTTCAGTCTATCTGTGATAACTTCAATCGCTTTGTCAGAGAATTTCTCCATGATCATATCAACCCCAAGTTTATAGGTAGTAGGTCAAGCGGCCAGTCCGCTTGACATCCGATGCTACTTGTCTTTCAACCGGGGATCGTCGCTCGACATGATGCCGTATTTCGTCAGTTCCTTGTCGAGTTGCTCGCTGTTGGGATATCGCCCGGTGAACCAGAGCCATGCGCGTCGTCCGAATGTCTGCTTCTTGAGGAATAGCTTCAGTTTCTTGTCGTACTGCTTCTCCCTGACCTTGAGCTTGGAGTCGTGCTCCTCGATCAGCAGCAACAACCGTTCGACATTGTCGCGGTTCTCCATCAACTCTCGGAACGTGTCATAATGTTTGATGGAAAACACCGTTTGCACAATCGGCTCGAAGAAAACCATTACCTGCGATCCGATAAAACTGAGCGGTTTCGCGGTTTCGAGCGCCATTATCGCAGGCACGGCCATGCGCCACTGCACAACTTTCTTTGCGACCTTCTCGAGGACCTCGCGCTGTTCGGGAGTCAGTTCACCCTCGGGATCGATGTCCGGTTGCGCACCCGGTATCATGTCTTTATGACCCATCACCCACCCCCTTGATTTTCGATTCGACGAGCGCCATCACTTTGTCCCTGTCGCAATCGCCGAATCGCAGGTAGATTCCGCGGAAGTTTTCGAGCCTCGACCGAGTCGCAAATGGCGATAGCAGAACGCCGTTTTTGTCCTTGTGATATGATCTGTACTGAGACCACTCTTTCTTGATTGATGTTATGGTATACTTAACAGCGACAAAGTCGTCGTACAGTTCGTATCGCGTCGAGAAGAAGAATCCGGACAATGATCCGATCAGGAGTAACGTACAGAACGCAGTGAAGAGAGGCCAGGGGGTCCAGGAGTATATTCCGACCGCAATCAGCGCAACGAACGCTGAAACCAGAACTGCGATCGCCGGACGTTTCTTCGCCGGATGAATCACCCATGAGATCAGAGGTTCGGTCTGCTTTTTTTCGTCCTGCTGTTTTTCATCTATCATCACGCGTAAACTACGCAAACAGCCTCGCTCTGTCAAACGGTTAGCGCAGCATCTCTGTTCCAATCCTGCACAAAGTGGCAGCGTATGTCTGTCATCGCTGTAAACAGGGCAGCACGGGTCGATAGCTGAAACAGAGGAGTTGCATCATGCGTGTTTTTTCATTGTTTCTGATCTCGATTCTGTTGGCGTCGACCTGCTCAGCCGACGTCATCAGGTGCCATTTGTCGGATGCTAACCATCATCCGATCGGTGACGCCCCTATCTATGTCGATTGCCGGGACAACTATTTCTTCACGGACATCGATGGCGTCGCGATGATCTACGTCGAATCGGACTATATTGATTGCATACTCGAAGTGACGCACGCCGATTTCCTGCGCAGGAGATTTCTGGTCAAGTTGAGCGATGATAGCGACACATCAGACGTCGCAATCAGACTGACACGTCCCGGCGAGATCGAGCAAATCATCCCGGGCGACGACCTGGGTCGGTTCAGCCGTATCCAGCCGTGCGGTCCGATCTCACAATTCGAGTGTGTCGTATCGAGTAACAGCGGCGGGAATGCATTCGTAGTTCGACTCACCCCGGATCAGGACGGCGCCAGAGTCGGATTCATGCTCACGCTCGATGCTGGCGAAATCGAAGCAATCGGCTCGGAGAATGGTTATGATCTCAACTCGGCTGAGAAAGTGGTATTCTCTGCGAGATCTGTAACCGGCGCGAATGAAGCGCTATTCATGTCGTTGATATCCGATTGTGATGCGAGCGCCGGGTCATGTCCGGCTGTGCATGCAAGGCTCACGGACGAGTACACTCGTTTCGAGATCGATCTCTCGCGCTGGAGAAGAAACAACGTGAATTCGATTCTCGGATGCATGTTGAATACAGGTCAGGACAATTTCCCTGTAGAAATCGAAATCTCAAATCTTGGTATTTTGCACTCCGAGAGTAGATCGGTCAGTGATGCCAGCGCAATAGAGAACTAATCCAGTTATACTTGCGGGTGACTTGAGCGCAGGCAACCCTATTTGTCCTTGCGCTGGTTTGAATCAGGTGTTGAGGTTGCAGCTTCATCGTGCACCAGATTGCCAGCTTCAAGAATCGGTGCCGCCTCAATATCATCTGCTTCCATCAGATCGACGACTCGCCTAAGGGATAGTGCGATCGTTGCCTGCTCCAGTTCACTCAGCTTGCCGAGTGCCCGTGCAAGTCCGTCTTGTAGTGGCGAGGGTGCATGGTTTGCCAGTTGCACACCGTTTTCCGTCGCAGCCACATTCACCTGTCTCCGGTCTTTCTGATCCCGAACTCGCTCGATAAGTCCCTTCTTTTCCAGCCGATCCAGAATACCCACTACAGTACTTGGACTTAGGTGAACATGGTTGGCAATTTTTGTGGCTGTCAGGGGTTCATTTTCGACAATCGCTAATAGGCACACAAGCTGGGGACCTGTTATTTGATACTTTGACTTGAGTTTCCCGGAATATATATCAACAGCCCGGATAATCCGACGCAGCGAACGTAGAATGTGAAGATCGAATCTGTTGTGTCGCATATCACTGCCTGCACCAAACGAGTCAGAATCTTGCCTGCTGCGAGCATCAGTCATCGATTCTCGAACGACCTCTCCTGGCTCAGTATTTGATTTCTCTCTCTCAGTATCAGGAGGTTTGTCCATCTCTTGACTCCTTAGAACAATAGTACAAAAGTGTTTCAATTAGTTTTGACAGCAATAATTTCATAGCTAACTATATTAGGAATTATCTCAAAATGTCAAGAGAAAACAGTGGCTCGTGGACTTCAATAAACAAGGTGGCACAAGTAACTGTGTGACTATTGCTTATGCTGTATGGACATGTGCGAAAGCCCCTGCTTCTTATCCGTTATGGTCGTCAGCACCGGTAAACAAGCAGAAAAGTCCTTGACAGCACACAATAACACGATTTATTAACCTTAATATAGTTTGAATACTAATCATTAAACAACGTTGAAATCGTCATTTAGTGGTTTAGCCCAAACTACAAGTTCGCAGAGATGTTTTCTTATCCCAATAAGAGTGGGAGGAAAGGAAGAAGAAAATGAGTGATTCGGTTCCGAATAGCAAGACATCATCAAGACTGAAAATACATGAATTACGCCGGTTTGAGGATTTTCCGTCATGGATAAGCCCAGATGAATTGGAAGTTTTCCTTCATGAGAGCCTCAAACCTTATGAGGACGCAAAGCCGGATATTAAACAAGGTATCGCTGATGCCCTCAAGCCACAACATGGGGAAGCTGGCTTCATATTAATCGCTGAGCTTGATAAAAGGCCTATGGGAGCACTTGTCATGCTGCGGACTGGGATGAAGGGTTATGTGCCGGAGAATCTCCTGTTGTGGGTAGTAGTTACTCCCGAGGCGCGAGGAAAAGGTGTCGGTAGTCAGATTATCAAGCGTTCATTTGAACTGGCTGATGGCGATGTCAAACTTCATGTGGAATTCAACAACCCAGCAAAGCGACTTTACGAGCGATTGGGTATGGTTTGCAAATACGCTGAGATGAGGTACATCAAGTGAATCGCGTCACGATTGACCTTCACGGACTGAAGCATAATCTCAGAATCATCAAGGGCTGGATGGAAGAACATTCTGGGAGTTGGACTGTCGTAACGAAAGTGCTTTGTGGTCATACGGATAGTTTGCGTGCCTTGCAGTTATTAGGAGTTAGGTCGATGGGAGACTCACGACTGGCCAATCTGAAAGCTATTGACAAGATCGTTCCTAATTTTGAGTCCTGGTATTTACGGGTTTCAGATATCTCATCAGTTAAAGATGTCGCAAGTCTGGCGGATGTCAGTTTGAACAGCGAAATAGAAGTTATCAAGATTCTCAATGAGGAAGCAGAACGTTTAGACAAGATTCATAGAATCATCATCATGATTGAGCTTGGCGATTTACGGGAAGGGATACTACCTGGATCACTGACAAGATTCTATGAACAAGTCTTTGAGTTGCCCAACATAGAGGTCATCGGTATCGGGGCAAATCTTGGCTGCCTTGCTGGTGCGGTACCGAATGTTGACCAATTCACACAGCTTGCTCTATATCGAGAGCTTCTGGAGTTGAAATTTCAGCGCAAGTTGCCATTGATTTCAGGGGGTTCCTCATCCGTCCTGCCATTATTTCTGGAGGGAGGACTTCCGAAGGCAATAAATCATTTTCGTATTGGTGAAGCGATCTTCCTGGGGACTGACCTTGTGAATGGTGGGACTCTACCCGAGCTTCGTGACGACGTGGTATTGTTGGAAGCAGAGATAGCAGAAATCAAGGAGAAGGGACTTGTGCCATTGTCGGAGACAGCTTCCATAACGCCTTTCGAGTCAGCAGATACTGAAGAGGATCTGTCACCAGGTCAGAGAGGTTATCGGGCTTTGATAAGTGTCGGCCAATTGGACACAGATGTAGCTGGTCTTACTCCGGTAAATCCTGAACACCGAATCGCCGGAGCGAGTAGCGACATCACCGTAGTCAATCTTGGCAGCGATGCTGGCGGGCTGAAAGTCGGAGATTCCATCAAGTTTCGAGTGAACTACTCCGCCATGCTGCATCTGATGGTTGGGAAGTACGTGGCGAAGGAAGTCACTCCGCCATTGGGTGAGTTTAAGGACATTCCCAAAACCGAGAGGCTGGAAGTCGAGCCAGCGGTTGAGATGTTGGGTGGTCAGGAGTCACAATGATGTCACAAAAAGCGCGCTCTTTGGCGCAGTGAAGTAGCGCAGGAGTGTCTCACTCCTGTGGATTATCCGCATGACATTTCCTCTATACGTCAAGCGGACAGTCTTGTAGCTCATGCCTGTTTGCGGAGTCCTGAGTTTGACGAAGGGAGGCATGAGTCTTTATCTGGACAACACCAACGCGCCTGAACACTTTCATAACTTAGTAACTGGGGTTGTTGTGACATCTCAATAATCCTCACGTCCCAAGTGGACGCGAGCTACAAGACTGTGAGATTAGGGATGGATGACAGACTGATTCTCTGGGTTATCGTGATCGGCTACATGCTCTTTATCTTTCTCAAGGGAATGTCGAAAGTCAGAAAGATAGGGTCTACTGATGATTTTCTCGTAGCTGGTCGAAATGTCAGATGGTTCCTTCTGTTTTGCACGATGGGGGCAACCGCTATAGGTGGTGGCTACTCGATTGGCGCTATCGGGAAGACATATGAATGGGGCATCCTTATGCTCCTGGTTTCCACTGGCGGTTATCTCCACTTTATTTTTTCCGGCTTGGTGGTGGCACCACAATTCCGCGAGGCTAAACTTTACACGGTAGCCGGTTATTTTGGTCATCGTTTTGGTGAGGGTCCTCGTTTCCTGGTGATGGTTTTGTCGCTTCTGTTTTCAGTTTTCATCGTCGCGGCGCAGATGGCAGCTTTCGGCACTGTGGCTGCCGCAATCCTACCTGAACTGGCTGACGCCAGCCACATGCTTAGATGGGCGATTCTGATAGGTGGGGTGATGGTTGTCATCTATAGTACGGCTGGCGGTCTGATAGCTGTGATTCATACAGACTTTTTTCAATTCATTGTTCTGTTGATCGGATTTGTGGTTACTCTGGCATTTTGTATACCTGATATTGCTGACTCCTATAACTCCGACACAGGTAAATTCGTTCCCGCCCGTTTCGGTTCTATCGACTTCCGCCAACCGGAGATTCTGGCGCAGAAGGTACGGGGATCACCAGATTCTCTCTCCAATTACATTCGTTCGCAGATGAGTGAGGAAAATCTGGCACTACTGGAGAGCATTGCGCAGGGTGATGAGGATGTGGAGAAAAAGCGTGCCATGGCCGCTGCTCTCAACTCGTTATTGGATCAACCACACCTGTATAGGTCTGAACGCTTCATGCATGTTCAGATCACTCCTCAGACTCAGAAGCTGCTCGCAAAGGAGGTCGAGGGCAGGGAACTGCGACGCATGAATCTGTCGTTACTCCAGGACGCCTATCCCAGCGAAATCACTCGCAACCGGGATATCTCTGCGGATTTCTTCAAGTTGGAAGGTGGCAAGGGTTGGATATTCCTGCTAACCACATTTCTGGCGTTTCTATTTGGAGAAACATTTGCTCCCGGTTACGCGACCCGTTACTGTGTTGGAAAAGACGTGAGGAACACACGAATTGGAATTGCCGGAGTCGGATTCTTCCTTGCAATAACTTTTCCGGTGATACTTTTCTTCATTGCTCTTTTTGCTCGCATCCAATTTCCGGATATCGATCCTCAACAGGCGCTACCTATGGTTATTGATCAACTTCACAATCCGGTCATCGGTGGGCTAATGATTGGAGCACTTCTTATGGCTGTGATGTCATCCGCCGATTCAGCGTTAAATTCCTCTACTGCTATTTTTGTCAAAGACCTTTTCGAACATCAATTTGGCTGGAAAGATAATAACGATGGCAAAATGCTCAGGTTAGCCAGAATATGCACTGCTACACTCGGGATCACCGCAATTCTCGTAGCTGTTCTCTGGTCGGACATAATAGGCTTATTGTTGTTTACGTACCATGTTTGGGCGCCGGCAATAATACTACCTGTTTGTGTTGGCGCACTCTGGAAAAAACGTTCCAGGGCACTTAACAGGAACATCTTCATCACTATGATAGCAGCAACAGTTCTTACCTTACTCTATCGCGCGCTCTTATTTCTGAAAAGCAAACTAGAGTGGACACTTTTTGATAAAAGTACTTACCAGTTTATGGATCGCTTTGACCCAGCAGTATTCGGTGTTTTTGTTTCTTGTGTAGTCTTTATGTTGCTGCTGTTGTTCGCGCGAGCATTACCGAAGAAACAGGAGTGAGTAATCGACAGGTCATGCTGAATACACTGTACAATGTGCTGGGTATGAGAGCAAAGTTCCAGCAATCCGTATCAGAAATCGTGGCCGACGTCAATGTAGAATCGGTCGTGCTTGTCATCGGTTCGACCGTAGGAGACCGAGATTGGGCCAATGGGTGAATCATAGGCAAGCTCAATGCCGAAGGCGTGACGGAGGTTCCTGAACATGATCTCTTCAAGTGTCGACCAGACATTGCCCGTGTCGTATCTTCCGGTCACATAGAAACGATACGGCAATCTATAGCGAATTCCCATGTTTACCCTGAACATCTTGTCGCCGTCGAGAGCGTCGTTGAAGAAGCCATAGAGAGTCCGATTGCCGCCGATGTAGAATTTTTCCCACTCGGGGAGTTCAATGTCTGAGATTCCTATCGCGAATGCCGGTTGCAGGCCGATTTGTCCTATCACCGGAATCTGGGCACGCCAGTCAAAGTATGCCTTCTTGTATCTGTTTTCTCCTCCGAACGCGTCGAAAGCGTATTCGAGGAAGAAGTGCGAAGCCACACCGATCCCCGGAAACGGGTACCTGTCGAGATTGTCGAGCCGTGACCTGAGCGTCACGCTGCGGAAGTTCCTGTGTACAAGACCTGAGAACGCGGGAAGATCAATGCGGACCCGACTGGCTTTGGCTTCGAGAGTCACTATTCCCAGCCTGGCGATTTGCTGTCCAAATGCGAATATCGCTCCCGTGTGTCGCTCCCGGTTAAACCCAAGAAATTTGTTGTCCGTGTAACGATCCCGCTTCAACCTGTCGTGGTATAGATTCAGGTGATAAGTAAGGTATGTTTCGTATATCCTGTCAGCTTTCAAATGGAAGCTGTACGATTTCCGTTTTTCTCCGTATTGCACCCGAACAAACAACTCGTGAGAATATCCGAGCACGTTGGCGTCGACGAAATCGACAAATGTCTCGGCGTGGTAGTGCTCGTGGTAATGTCCACCGAGACGGACAGAATTGAACTTCCGCTCCTTGACTTCGATTCTCACCGATGCTCTCTTGTCTCGCCGATTAACATTCAGGTTCACCCTTTCGAACAGGCCGGTCGAGAAAATATTCGACATCCCCTTCTGAGCCGCATCGAGACTGAACGGGTCTCCTGTCTCGAGCGCAAAATTCCGTCTGATCACCCATCCCCTCGTGCGACTGTTTCCGACAACCTGCACTTTGCCTGTCAATCCCTCATTGATGTGAAAGATCAGCCTGCTGCGCGATCTGTCGAATCGGACAGAGTCGATCTCGGCAAGATCGTAACCATGCTTGCGGTAGACAGAGAGAATTCGATCCTTAGTCTGTTGCGCTCTTTCGGTCAAGCCTTCAGTCTGGTTGGTATCGCTGAGCGCCTCAGCTATGACATGATCAGGCAGAGTCTCATTTCCCGTCCAGCCGAATTCGAGCGGTGACTTGATTGGCTGCGGATCGAATTGCAGGACAGACATGCCTGCGGAGTCGATGATCCTGATCGCCAGACTCTGCAGCGTTCCCTCCCGCATGATCTGAACAGCGGTCATCCTGACGTCTGATGAGTTGAGCTCCCAATGGTTACTCAGGTATGATCTCAGAGCGATGACAGATGGATGAGACGACAGCTCCGGCGGCGCTATGATCGAATCGACACACAGCAGATCGTCCGTCGTTTCTTTGACCGGACTTGACTCGATGCTATGCATTATCAAGGGCATTGCCTGGATGGCCGCTTTTCGCCCAAGTTCGATCAACTGATCGATATTATCGAAATCCGTAGCCAGATGGTCATCCAGTTCCGGGACTATGACCACATCGGCCTGGCTCAGTTCGCGTCGCCGCGCCTCGAGTTGCATGATCGTCGTAGTCTGATTTGCTATGTCGACGGCATTAGTTATCTGATCTCTGCTCAGCAGGCCTGACGTCGTGTTGACAGCTATCACAAAATCGCATCCCTCGGAAATCGCGACTTCGACCGGGATCGGAGTCAGCAACCCCCCATCCATCAGCATCATCGAATCGATTTCGAGTGGAGTAAATGCTAAGGGCACGCTCATGGTCGCTCTGAGAGCATCTGCGAGATTACCTTTTTTGAGGACGACAGATTTCGCCGTCAGTATATCGACTGCGCAGATTCGGAGCGGGATACTTAGTCTGTCGAAATCGTGCCGCGACCGGTAGTTTGGCTCCAGCGCCAATTTCGTGAAAAATGAATTGAGTTTCTGACCTCCGGTCAAAGCTGTCGGAATAGTCGGTTTGAGTCCATCAAAACGAATTGTCAGCAGATGCCTCTCCCCATGTTCTCGCTGGGTCAGGAACAGACTCGACCGTTTGGGCTTGTCGGAAAAGAAGCCACCCCACTCGACCGATCGGGTTATCTGCTCGATGCTGTCAGCCGTATAACCTGCCGCCCAGAGTCCTCCGATGATGCCCCCCATGCTCGTCCCGGCGACCAGATCGATTTTCAGGCCGCGCAACTCAAATTCCTTCAGGACACCGATCTGCGCCAGTCCGCGAGCACCCCCGCCGGACAAAACCAGGCCGACGCGAGGTCGCGCTTCCTCTGAAATCTCACAAGAGAAGTCATGTTCGAGGATGTCGTCGAGAGAGAGTCTGATCAAAGTAGTCGTTTCAGCGCTGAGAGGTGTCGCAAGAGTCGCGACAATCAATAGCATTGAGAACAGCCACAAGCGAGTATTCATTGGCGAACATTACGAAACCTCTTCGGCTATGGCAACACAATTCCCCGCGCTGTTTGAGTTGACAAGCGCCCGATGAATGGCGTAATTTCGTCCATGAAACTCAGTTCGAGGCATCTCTCCAGGCTTGTCCAGTTGAAATCCAGAAAGGGTCGCCTGAAGCATCGGGCATTCATCGTGTCAGGTGTAAGGGCGGTATCCGAGCTGATTGGAGCTGGGTGGAAGCCGGAGTTGTATGCAGTTGCCAGATCAGAGTTGACCGACACCGGCAGGGAATTCGTTGCAAAGCTCAACCCGACCGAGACTTATGATGTCACTACCAGAGACCTGCGCAAGGTCGATAGCTCAACCACGTCGCAGGGCGTGATAGCACTGGTCCCGTACGAAGACCCGCCTGCGCGCGGTATGAAATCTGATCCTGTCCTTGCGCTCGATGACATCGCGGATCCGTCGAACCTTGGCTCAATCCTGCGATCGGCGCACGCTTTTAATTTTCGCAGAGTAATCATGGGGACTGCATCGTGTGACCCGTTTTCGCCCAAAGTCATCCGTGCGGCGGCTGGGATGCTGTTTCATCTCGACCTGAAACCGGTAACAGATATGACTGCTGCCATGATGGAACTGAGAGATTCAGGGTATTCGATTCTTGGAGCGGATATGGGCGGTTCTGAGATCAGTTCGTGCCCGGCCGGGCTCGACAGGATATGCCTTGTGGTTGGGAATGAGGCCTTCGGGATGTCACCCGAAGTTGCCGCCCTGTGCGACATGCTCGTGAGAATTCCAATATCCGACAAGTGCGAGTCGCTGAGCGCTCCTGTGGCAGCAGCCATAGTCATGTACGAAGTCTCAAAGAACCTTACGGTATGCGACAAGACTGCGCAACATCGGGCCTCGTGAGCCGTATTATATACTGTAAAATGAAAGGCACTTCATACTATGCCAAGTACAGGTAACTTATTCTGCCGCATCCTGATAGTAGCAGTTATGCTCGCGATCTGGTCGGTGAGTGCTTCGGCTGTGAAGATCGTGAGCGTCTCGAACGAGATATATGAATCAGAACAAGTAATCAGCGATCTCGACACTGAGCAGATTGAGCGCATTGTCGTTAGTACATCCGGATCTCTCTCGGGAACAGTCGCAATACACACGGCTGAGTCGGACCACACGCTTTCATACGTTCAGCATTTCAAGGCGATCTCTCTGGAGCAGGCCGAGGAGTTCGCCGTGTATCTCGATGTGTCGACATCCGGAGGGAATGGGACGATCCGAGTTGAGGTGAGCGCTCGTCGAAATGCGCCATGGGAGGGAACGAATTTCTCCGCGCGTCTGGAATTACATATTTCCGTACCGGAGTCGATTGCTGTTGAAATTGACTCGCGATCATTCGATGCGAATATCGCTGGTCCTTTTTCGACCGTTCACGTGAACAATGAATTCGGCAAAATCAAGGTCAGGGATGTGTACGAAGGGCTGATTGTCAACACCACCAATAGTCGCGTTACGTTGCAGGATGTCAGCGGGGGTGTCGACGTGTCAACGTCGAACAATCCGATCAAGGCCCAGAATATCGATACGCGGGGCGAAGTCGCCCGTTTCACCAATGAGTATGGATTGATTGAAGTATCTCGGTTCAGTGGAAGGCTTTACTGCGAGACATCCTACTCTCCCATTGATTTGAGGGGCATCCGTCTCAAACCGGGAGACTCGCGACTCGCGACAACCTATAGTGCCATTGAAGCTGAGATCATCGAAATCGATAGCGCTGATCTGTATGTAAGCGACAATTTCTCCAATGTCTATCTCACACTGCCCGAGACTGTTGAGGCTGAGTTTGACCTGAACACGGACAAGGGCGGCAGGATCTATCTCCACGGTATTCCGGTCACTCCGATCGAAATGGAACAACAGCATCTTCTCGCCCGCACAGACAACCCTGATTCACATATTCGTGTCGACATCAGCGGAATCGGCACAATCGAAATCAGGGGTAAGAAATTCTACGGGGCGCCCTGAACCCATTTCCCGACCTGATACGATAGCAGACTCAAGTTAATATTGGTTGCTCCTGATCGGCGATCCTCTTATGATTATCTGAAACGGATACCAGCCTGGAGCGGTCGTCCTATCCGGTGAGTGTTCGTCTAAAAGGATTCATCTTGTCAGGGAGTGACCATGAAGCATGCATACGTTCTGATCCTGATTTTCGCATTAGTCGTAGTTCAGCCATGTAGTTCCGAGACAGCAAGGTACCCGTCCCTCGAATACCCGATCCCGCCGCAATCGGTATCCGATGCGACTGGCGCAGACGGATTCGCCTTCAATCCAGCCTCGCTGAAAACGAACAGTGAACTGGAAGTCTCGTACTACCACTCGTTCAATGATTCGACATTCGACGGTGACAACGGCTTTGCGACCGCACGTCTGGGCGCGGGATTCTCGTACCACAATCTTCATCTCGACGGCAAGACCGGGATAAACTCCTGGACATTGGGTGCAGGTTCAAAGTACGGGAGACGTATTCTGATCGGTGCGACCTATACATTTTTCAAGACCGACCGCGAAGGTTATCACAACGATCACTTCTGGAAAGCAGGTCTGCTCTACCGTCCCGGCAGGAAACTCTCCATCGCCGCAGTCGCCGACAATATCAACCGGATGGAATTCGACGGCAGGAAGACCAGGCGAGAGTTTACGATCGGAGCCGGAATCCGACCGGCTCGCGAACGGATCACGCTCGCAGCCGACTACAAGTTCTTCGAGGACGAGCGATTCGAGCATGGCGCGTTGACAGGTTACGGGAGCATCGTCGTGAAGGATGGGGTCGTGCTGAGGGGACACATCGATGAATACTGGGCATTCGGAGTGGGGCTGTCCATTTCGTTCGGCAAGTCGACCTCCACAGGCTATGCTCGCTTCGATGACAGCGGGGATTTCTCCAGCGGAATCCTGTCTCACAGTTTCAGCCACAGTTCCAGAGGAAATGCGATTGTCCGGAGAGCCAGGCATGTCGAATTGAAGCTTTCCGGCGCATATCCTGAGGAGAAGCTGGAAAGCCGTCTCTGGAAAAAAAGTAGCAGGACATTCGGAGATCTCGTGCTCGGTCTGGATCGATTGACTGGCGACCCGACAGTGACAGGCGTGTCGCTCTACATTGATTCTCCGAGACTCGGATTCGCGCAGCTCGAGGAATTGAGATCGTCGCTTGTCAGACTTCGCAAACGTGGCAAGCTGGTGACAGCATATCTCGCTCCTCTCTCCGGAACCGGCGCATATTTCCTCGCATCGGCAGCAGATCGAATCGCGATGCAGGAGCTTGACGCTCTAAACATAACCGGCCTCATGGCGGAAGTCACTTTCTACAAGGGGACGCTCGATAAGCTCGGCATTGAGGCGCAGATGGAAGCTATCGGCGAATACAAATCTGCTCCCGAACTCCTGACGCGGGACAGCATGTCTGTCTACCATAGAGAGGCAATCGATGACCTTCTCGATGACATCTGGGAGACACTGATCGACGACATCAGCGAATCTCGCCAGATTCCGGAAGCAGAACTTCGCGCTCTGATCGATCGCGCTCCTCTCACATCTCAAGAGGCGCTTGGCACTGGTCTGGTCGATACGATCCTCTATCCCGACGAGTTTGAGAAGTGGACCAACGAAGGACATGGTCGATTGTCATTCGACGAGTATCTTTCTCGCAGGGATTATTCAACCAGATGGGACTCACCGGACAGGATCGCCGTGATCCCGGTCGAGGGCGAGATCGTCCGTGGTCACAGCTCGAACAGGCTGTATTTCGGCAAAACGCTCGGGTCTGCGACTCTCGTTAAGGCGATCAGCCGTGCGCGCGGCGATGACGACGTGAAGGCCATCGTTCTCAGGGTCAACAGTCCCGGCGGCGAATCATTCGGGTCCGAGGCGATCCGGCGCGAACTCGAACTGACCCGCGAGACCAAACCGGTAGTCGTCTCGATGGGCAATGTCGCGGCATCAGGCGGATATCATGTGTCGTCGGCTTCAGACTACATTCTGGCGCAGGCTACCACGCTGACAGGTTCCATTGGCGTGTTCTATGGCAAGCTGGATTTCTCCGGGCTGCGTGAGAAGATCGGGTTTTCGACCTTCCATCTGAAACGAGGAACGAATGCTGATTTCTATACTTGG
The DNA here is from genome assembly GCA_965369655.1 of uncultured bacterium. Lineage (GTDB taxonomy): Bacteria > Zixibacteria > MSB-5A5 > JAABVY01 > JAHJOQ01 > JAJRZO01. The sequence continues at coordinate 27,066 of CBDUQR010000001.1, forward strand.
AACAAGAGCTTCAGCGAGGATCAGCGAACCAGACTGCGAAATCTCATCGAGTTTATCTATGATGATTTCATAAGCAAGGTGGCTGAGAACAGGAATATGACGACCGATGAGGTCGACCTCGTAGCGCGTGGACGGGTATGGAGCGGCAAGCGAGCGATAGAGCACAATCTTGTCGACCGAGTGGGCGGCCTGTCAGATGCGGTGAACGAAGCGTGTCGACGAGCGGGAATCGACCGCGATGAAACCATAGTAGAAATAGTCCCAACGCGTAAGCAGTCATTGATCCCAGAGTTCCCTGATCTGGCGTTTGCATCCGACCTGATCGGTTTCGTGGTCGGGAGCAGATATCAGAACAGTCCCACAGACTTGGATCTTCCACTGACCGGCAACTGGCTTTACCGCAGCCCATATGATATAGTCATCAGATAGATCCCCCCGTGTCGATTGGAACCGCCCCGATTGAGCTCTGGAATACAGCCTACTCTGTGAATGCCTTCAGCAGACCGATGCCGGTAATCGTAGCAATGCTGACGATTACTCCTGCTATGACAACTCCCAGAGCAAGATATCCGAATGCTCTGAGTCTGTTCAGCTTCAGTGTCCATGCGGCGAGTGTTCCGGTGTAAGCTCCGGTTATCGGGAGCGGTATCGCAACGAACAGCATGACGCCCCAGTACCCCCATTTCCGGACATTGCGCTCGGCTTTCTTTCTCGTTCTCTCGACGAGCCTGTCAAAAAGGAAACGGTACAATGAGAGCTTGTAGAACTGCTGGTGCAGAGTGTCGAGAAAGAGAAACACCGCAGGAATGACGAGCATGTTCGAGATAACGCAGATCATATAGGCGACCGGGATGCTGATACCACCGGCAGCGGCATACGGGATACCTCCGCGCAATTCAGCAATTGGCAGGACAGAGAGTATTATGGAGTGAATGATTACATCCATATCGAAGCTTACTCGGCTCTTGTAACTCGTATCTTGTCGATACGATTGCCAGTCTTTTCAGTGACTGTGAATATCAAATCGTCGAATTCGATCCTCCGGTTTAGAATCGGTATTTCGTCCAGATAATTGAAAATAAAGCCACCCATCGAATCAGCAATATCCTCGGGGATTGCGCTCCCCATGAGTTTGTTGAAATCGTCGACACTCATCCGCGCCGAGATTTCGGTCGAGCCATCGGACAGAGTCCTGTACTCGACTTCTTCCGTGTCGTATTCGTCCTGAATCTCGCCGACAATCTCTTCGATGATATCCTCGAGTGTAATAATGCCCGCGGTTCCGCCAAACTCATCGAGCACGATTGCCATGTGCATTTGCTTTCGCTGGAAATCTTTCAGCAGTTCGGTGAGGCTCTTCGAGTCGGGTACGAAGAACGGTGTTCTGAGGATGTCCTGCACGATAATCAGCTCGGAATGACACATCATGTGAACAACATCCTTCGTGTACAACAGCCCGACCACGTTGTCGATTGTATCCTTGAATACCGGGTAACGGGAGCGACCCTGCTCGGACAGAAATCGAAGCGCCATATCCGTGTGCCAGTCGATATTGATCGCTGAAATGTCTGTTCTGGGAGTCATCGCCTTGCGAACTGTGCGCTCGGTAAATTCGAAGACGGAAGCAATCAGTTCATGCTCTTCCTCACTGAATTCTCCCGACTTCCGCCCATCTGCGATAATCTGCACAATCTCCTCCTCGGTGATACTGGTGCGTTCGGGTACCCTGTCGAGCTTGAGCAGTCTTACTATGAGCTTGCTCGTGAAAGTCAGGAATTGAACCGGTACGAAGATGATCTTCATGAACAAAGCCATCGGTCTGGCGACCGACAGCGATATCCGCTCGGCATATTGCATCCCGAGTCGTTTGGGGACAAGCTCGCCTATGACCAGCGTAAGAAATACTATCGCGACAACCACGATCGCGATGGAGATTGAAGCGGCGAAGTTCCTGAGAAACGGAACGGATGACTCTGACAGCGACAGAGTCAGCCTCTCGGCTATCGTTGCGCCGCCGACAACCGACGCCAGAGTTCCGACCAGCGTTATGCCGACCTGTATCGCGGCGACGAAACTGTCAGGGTTTGATTTGAGACGCTTGACAATCCCTGCTCGCCTGTTGCCTTTCTCGATGAGCCGAGAAATCTGGGCTTTCCTGGTCGAGATCAGGGCGTATTCGGACGCAGCGAAAAACCCGTTTGCGAGAATCAACGCAAGGATAGCGGCGAGTTCGATCCAGAACATGTCCATCCTGACTCGAATATAGAGATTCTGTGCTCGCACCGCAATATTCAACTACTCAACTCGAAAAGACGATCCTAATCAATTTGCATACAATCGGCGCCTGTAGTATATTCGTCCCAATTTATGTCGTGGCAACAGGTCAAATATCTTCAGGGAATTGTCTCAACTCTCAGAGTTGTAGTACTGCTGTATCTGTTTCTCCTGTCGATCTCACTCCTCGGATCAGCATTCGAAGCGTTCGGGAGCGACTTCGCGAAGCAACTCGTAGATGCGACTTCAAGTCCGATACTTGGTCTTGTCGTAGGAATCATAGCGACGAGCCTCGTTCAGAGTTCCTCGGTGACGACTTCGCTGGTGGTCGGACTCGTGGGAGCGGGCGCGCTCAGCCTGCAGGGCGCCATCCCGATGGTAATGGGCGCTAATATCGGCACAACGGTCACAAATACACTCGTATCTATCGGTCATATCACCCGCAAGGAGGAGTTCAAGCGCGCATACTCCGCATCGGTTGTACACGATATATTCAATGTCATGGCCGTCCTGATACTGTTTCCGATTCAGGTCAAGTTCAATATACTCGGGAGACTGGCCGAATCGATTTCAGGGATGCTTGTTGGAGTCGGTGGAGTAAACTTCAAGAGCCCAATTAAGGCCATCGTGCAACCGACTGCCAACTTTACGGCCGATCTGGTCGGCGGAAGTCCCTGGATTCTGGTTGTAATTGCTGTTGTATTATTGTTCGTGTCTCTGAGCTTTCTTGTCAAGACCCTCAAATCAGTTGTGGTGGGACGCCTTCAGGTATTTTTCGACAAGGTCATATTCAAGAGCGCGCTGACCTCGATGGCGCTCGGCGCAGTTTTCACAATCCTGGTCCAGTCGAGTTCGATAACTACGTCGCTCATCATCCCTCTTGCCGGAGCCGGCCTTCTGAATCTGTATCAGGTATTTCCATATACACTCGGCGCCAATATCGGCACGACAGTAACAGCGATTCTTGCCTCGCTCGCTACGGGTCAGGTCTCAGCGGTCGTTGTCGCTCTGGCGCATCTACTTTTCAATGTTTTAGGGATAGTCATAATCTGGCCTATCAGGTCTGTTCCCATTAAGTTGGCGCAGATGATGGCCGATCTCTGTGTAAGGAATCGACTGCTGCCGGTCGTTTTTGTCCTGTTATTTTTCTATGGAATTCCCCTGGCAGTCGTATTATTGATGAGGTAATCGAAATGCTTAGAACCATACTTAATCTTTTCAAACGCGAGAGCCTGATCGATCAGGCGTACTCGGACATCATCATCATGCTCAAAGAGGATGAGGAGATGTTCGCCGAAGCGATCAGGAGTCTTCGCTATTCAGATACGGCGGAACTGAAGTTCGACATTCGCGAAAAAGATAGAAAGATCAACAAGTTCGAGCGCGAGGTTCGAAAGAAAGTGCTTACACATCTCTCGCTGCTGAGCGGGTCCGATGTCCCGGCGGCCCTGGTCCTGACGAGTATTGTCATAGATGTCGAGCGAATCGGCGACTATTGCAAGAACATTGCCGATCTCGCGAGGCTGCATCCGATGCGGCTTCTGCTTGGTGAGCACGAGTTGGAGTACAACAGGATCGAAGAGGCTATTCATCTGAAGTTCAAGATCTGCATCAAGGCTCTCGAGGACTTCGATGTCGATCTTGCACGGCAGATACTCGCCGACCACAAGGGAATTTCCAGGTTTTGCGATCTGATGAACAAACGGCTGGTGCAGGGCAAAGTGAAGGACCTCGAGTACGGCGAATACGCATCTTTAGCTCTCTATACGAGGTACCTGAAACGAACGGCCGCTCATCTGTCGAACATAGCTTCATCTGTTGTGAATCCGTTTCACCGAATCGGTTTCAAGCCGAAAGACATGAATACAGACTCCGACAGGCACGGGAAAAAAGCGAAAGGAAGCGACAAGAAGTAGAATGCCACTCCGTATCTCGCCACGCAAACCCGACCACACGGTCACACTATTCTGTCATGAAACTTTGTCGTCCGGCTCTTTCTGACTCGGTTTGAAAATAATCGAGAGCAGAATGGCGACTGCCAGAGACAGGCCTATCACGCCGAGCGCGATGCTGTCCGGTATGGGATACAGCGATGACAGAAGCATTTTCACTCCCACGAATGAGAGTATGAACCCCAGGGCATATTTGAGGTAGAGGAAAATTCTCATCAGTCCCGCGATTGCGAAGTAGAGCGCGCGCAGTCCGAGAATGGCGAAGACGTTCGATGTATAGACTATGAACGGATCGAGCGTAATGGCGAAAATGGCAGGTATCGAATCGACTGCGAAGACTATGTCGGTCGTTTCCACGACTACGAGAACAACAAGCAGTGGTGTTCCGAACAGGCGACCGCCCCGTCTGATTAGAAACTTCCCGCGATCATAGTCTTCTGTTATGGGCAGTATCCTGCGCAAAAGACGCAGGATCGGATTCCTGCCGGGTTCGATCTCTTTGTTCTGTCCGAGTCCCATCTTGATGCCTGTGAAAACGAGGAATGCTCCAAATATGTAAAGCACCCAGTGAAACTGAGCTATGAGAAGAGTTCCAAGCAAGATAAAGATTCCTCTGAACACCAGCGCACCGAGAATTCCCCATATCAGAACCTTGTACTGATACTTCGCAGGAACCTTGAAATAGGTGAATACAAGCAGGAAGACGAAGATATTGTCAATGCTGAGAGATCGCTCGATCAGATATCCGGTGAAAAACTCCAGCGCGACTTCGGACCCGCGCCAGAAATAGACACCTACGTTGAAGATGAGGGCCACTACGATCCAGATAGCGCTCCAGATCAAGCCCTCTTTGATCGAGATCTCATGGTCCTTCCGATGGAACACTCCGAGGTCAATGGCGAGCATCAACAGGACGAGTATGTTGAAACCGATCCAGAGGAAGTATTTGTTGGAGAGCAGTTCAACCATTCAAGCGAGCACCAGTCAAGCCGGTCCATGATGTCGCGGGTGGCCGCGATCAGACATATAGCGGGCATCGATACATCAGCCCACTCGTTTCATGGCCGCCAATATACGGAAAGCCGTCATACTATCAACCATAATCGGAGTCAGAGGAACCTGAATCAGGCTATTGGGGGTGGAATCAGCCTCGGATGATCTTGCCGACCATATCGGAGATCACAACGAGACCTACGAGTTTCGTCCCTCTCACGACAGGAACTCGGTAGATATCTTTGAAGAGCATCATTGCGGCTAACTCGGTAACCGAGGAATCCTCCTCAACAGGATAGATGTCGGTGCTCATCAGTTCCTTGACGGTGATTTTGTCCTCCATCTTGAGGAGATCCTCGAACGGCTCTGCTTCGTAGCTGAGGGCGAGATTTGTGATGAGAGATTTGTAGTCGGGCATTGCCGCTCGTATCAGGTCACGATTGGTGATCTCCCCCAGGACATCCCCTTCGGCATTTACGACCGGCAGGCCGGATATCCTGTGCTTGAAAAGGAGATTCGCGACCTCTTTGAGAGTGGTGTCAGGCGTGACAGTAACCGGATCTGCCTCCATGATATCTTTGGCCGTCAGCTCTTTCTTGAGCTCTATCCCTGATGACGCTATCAGTTCGATAACATGTTCGGGAGTCTCAGCCCGCAGAATCGACGACCGATTCTCAGGATCACGTGCGAACGCGACGAGCCCCGACAGAGTCTGGAGATAGAATTTCGATATATTTTGCGGAGTCAGCATCAGGCACATTATCCTGAGCGGCTCGCCATCCATAGTATCATCACCCAAGCCAGTGGTCGAAATTCCAAGAGCCACATACATGCGATCAACCTTGTTGGTGCGAGCGTGGGGGAACGAGAAGCCCCTGCCGTACGATGTGTTCTCGACTTCCTCTCGTTCGAATATCGAGTTCATTATGGACTGCCGTTCGAGTGACGGGTATTTGCTGACAATCAGGTCGAGCAACTCTACTATTGCCTCAGATTTTGAAGAAGCTTCGAGGTGGGTACTTATCAAATCGGGTTCGAGAAGTCTGGTTAGCTTCATGACTTATCCGTCCCATCGACTTCTTTGGAAGCGAGCATTTCGGTGGGACACGCTACCCCGCCGGAGACCAGGAATTTCACAGCCTCTTCCACCGGCATATCTGACTGCCTGATGTCCTCCTTCGGGATCATCGCCATAAACCCGGTAAATGGTGTCGGAGTTGACGGTATGAAAACGGCAATACGCTCACCATCTATTCCTCTTTTGTTAAGATCGACATTCTGCGCCAGAAATCCAATCACCCAGACTCCCTTTCTCGGATACTCCACGAAAGCAACCCGCTTGAAAGAAGACTTCGACCGGAGTGTGAAAGTTTCCAGAAGCTGCTTCGCCGGAGTGTAGACCGTTCTTACGACGGGAACCCTTGTCAGGAAGCTTTCCCAGGCACGAACGAGCCGACCACCGACGACACTCCGCGCAAGAATACCGACGATCAGCACCAGCAGAATAGTCACTGCGATACCGAGCCCAGGTATTCTGTACCCGAGGTATTTTGTCACGATCGGATTCAGCATTCCATCGAGTTTGGAGAGCAGGTAGCTCAGTACCTGATAAGAGATCACAAGTGGGACTGTAACGAGTAGTCCGGAGATGAAGCGGTTCCTGACCGTGCTGGCTATTGATCTGGCGACTGACATACGAACTGTCCGAAATATAAGAAACGGGACGGCATGTCAAGAGATTTGATCACCCTCCGAAAACGGAAGCTGCCTTCTCCGCGAGAGACACAAACGGCTGCGGATAGCATCCGATGATTATCGTGCAAAACGCGGTCACGGCAATCGTGGCATACAACAGCGGCGAAATCCGGACTTTGTCATCAGTTGTAGGCTCGATGAAATACATTTGACGAATAATGGATGCGTAGTAAAACAGTGCAATCACAGAGGTAAGTACACCTACAAGCACGAGCCAGAGATATCCTCCTGCTGCGATCACAGACGCGAAGACGTAGTACTTGGCGAGGAATCCAACCAGCGGTGGAATTCCCGCGAGAGACAACAGGAATATCGACATTGTCGCGGCGAGCACCGGTGATTTTCTCGCGAGACCCGCATAATCTTTGATCTTGTCCGATCCGTAGTGGTGAGAGAACGCTATGGCGACCGCAAAAGCTCCCATGTTGGCGAACATGTAACCGAAGATATAGAACGACATCGACGATACTCCGAGATCCCATGGCCGGGTATTAGTGAGAGACACATAACTCGACATGGCGACAAGACCGATCAGGATGTACCCTACCTGAGCGATCGAAGAATACGCGAGCATTCTCTTGATATCAGATTGCAATACGGCTGAGATGTTGCCGACTATCATCGCGAGCGCCGCAAGCACTGCGATGACAATCCCCCAGTCATCCATGAATGCATCGACTCCGAACGCACCGACCAAGATCCTGACGAGCGCCGCGAGTCCCGCAGCCTTGGAAGCTACTGACAGATATGACGTTATAGGAGTAGGCGCTCCCTGATAAACATCAGGCGCCCACATGTGGAACGGCACGACAGCCAGTTTGAAACTCAGCCCGGCGATAATCATCACCATGCCGAGGACATGCACATCCCACGCGACTTTAATCAACCCTCTGCTGAGTTTCATCTGGAGAACATCGCGAATCTGGGCGAGATCGGTTGTCCCTGTGACGCCGTAGGTCAGACTCATTCCGTACAAGAGAATCGCCGATGAGATAGCTCCGAGGATCAGATACTTAAGTCCCGCCTCCGCCGATTCAACCGCATTCTTGCGATACGCCGCGAGTACGAACAAGCCGATTGTTGTCAGTTCGAGCGCGACATACAGAGAAATCAACTCGCCAGCCGATGCGAGGAACATCATACCGACGGTTGTCAACAGGATGAGGCCGTAGTACTCCCCTCGATTGTACTGTAGTCGGGACGTGAGCGAACCGGAACTGGCGACGGCAATCATTGTCGATGCTACAAATACAATCTTAAAAAAGAGGGCGAAACCATCAGAGATAAAAGAATTCCCAAAAGTCCGGCCTTCCGGCACAAGACAGATCAACACCAGGGTAATCGCGAGCCCGAGCAGGGAAACATACGCGAGAATATCCTTCCTTCCCTTGAGGAAGAAGAGGTCTATGACAAAGACCAGAATCGCCCACAGGAAGAGGAACAACTCAGGCGTCAGCAGCGCGAAATCGGGAATCATCTATCTCCCCACCAGATTGACAATGTTCTCGAGTGTAGCGGCCATAAGATTTGCTAATGGCTTGGGATATATACCGATTGCGAGCGTCAGGATCAGGAGCGGCGCAACGCAGAATATCTCTCTGGCGTTGATATCCGTTAATCCGTCCCATTTTGTATTGAACGGACCGAGGAATATCCTTTGTACCATTCTCAGCATATATCCGGCTGTCAGGACGACGCCGATCACGCCTATGCCGGTGAGGATCGGATACTTTGCGAACCCGCCGACGAAGACGAGAAATTCCGATATGAATCCTGAGAGTCCCGGAAGTCCGAGCGACGCCATCGCGAAGAATGTCATCAACGATCCATAGACCGGTATCTTGGACCAGAGACCGCCGAATGCCGCTATCTCGCGGGTATGAGCCCTGTCATAAAGCACGCCGACCAGAAGGAAGAGTGCGCCTGTTATCAGGCCATGAGAGAACATCTGGAACATGCACCCGGATAAGCCGGTGATGAACGGCTTGCCGTCAATCGATATGAAGAATACCGACATGCCGAGCAGGCAGAAGCCCATATGCGACACCGACGAATACGCCACGAGTTTTTTCAGGTCTTTCTGCGCCATCGACACCATTGCGCCGTAGATGATGCCGACCACTCCGAGGACAGCCAGCATCAGCGAGAAGTAGTTCGTGCCGAACGGCAACATCGGATATGATATTCGAAGTATACCATACGTTCCCATCTTAAGCAGCACGCCCGCAAGGATTACAGAGACTGCCGTGGGAGCCTCGACATGAGCGTCGGGCAACCATGTATGGAACGGGAAGACCGGGACCTTGATTGCGAACGCGATGAAGAAGAATATCCAGACAAGTATCTGGAGGTCCTTGCCGAACGTTGGACCGAGTCTGATCAATTCCATAATGCTCAGCGTATGCGGGTCGGTGTTGAAATACAGAAGCAGTATTCCGACCAGCATGAATATCGAACCGAAGAGCGTGTACAGGAAGAACTTGATCGCAGCGTAAATTTTCCTCGGACCTCCCCAGATGCCGATCAGGAAGTACATCGGTACGAGCATGATCTCCCAGAATACGTAGAAGAGGAAGAAATCGAGCGCAGCGAAAACGCCCATCATGCCAACTTCGAGCAGGAGGAAAAATACGAAATACTCTTTGACGCGATCCGTGATGTTGAACGAAGCGACTATCGAGATAAACGACAACAGCGCCGTCAGGAACAGCATCGGCACGGAGATGCCATCCGCTCCGAGATGATAGTGGACATTGAGCGACGGAATCCATAAGTGCTGCTCGACAAATTGAAGCTGAGATGTCGTCCAGTCGTACTGAGCCAGCATGAGAAACGACAGAATCAGTGGTACGAGCGAGAAGAATGCGGCCGTATATCGTATCAACTGTACCTGTGATTGTTTAAGCATCATGACGACTATCATCCCGAGCAACGGGACAAATACCATCAAGGTCAGAAGCGGTATATCCATCGAAATCTCCTTCTATATCTCAACTAGAACACATTCAGCATTATAGCCAGCGCCACCACCACACCGCCGAATATCACGAAGGCGTAGTTCTGTACTCTTCCTGTCTGCGCCTGTCGGATCATCGAGCCGACGCCCCAGATCGTGTACCCCGATCCGTTGACTATGCCGTCGACAACGTACCTGTCAAACAGGTCATGCAGCCACGACAGGAGAAGCGTGAGTCTGGCGACCCCGTTTACGATTCCATCGATGACCACGTTATCAAAACTCCACATGAATCTGCAGAATGCCAGCAGCGGTCTTATTATGATGAAATCATATATCTCATCGAAGTAATACTTGTTCAATAGAAGCGTATATATCGGTTTGAAACGTTCGCCCATTTTCTGCGGCGAGATCACGCCTTTGCCGTACATCAGCCAGCCCAACACAATGCCCGAACCGGCGACGATTGTCGAGACAAGCATCAGCAGGTAGTCGGCGTGGCCGTGATGAGGATGATGATGATAAACGAAGCTCCCGAAGCCTTTCGGCAGCCACGGCATGCCGACCCAGCCGGCGAATATCGCGAGAAACGCCAGAATCATCAGCGGGACGGTCATTGTCTTTGGAGACTCGTGAGCGTGATCGTAATACTCCTGCACGCGCGGCTTGCCGAAAAATGTCATGAAACAGAGCCGGGTCATATAGAACGCAGTCATGAATGCGACAGCAAGCGCGATAATCATAAAGATCGGATAGCCGTGCGTCGCCGCGATGATTTCGTCTTTTGACCAGAAACCTGAGAGCGGGAATATTCCCGCGAGCGACAGGGAGCCAATCAGGAACGTTACGGTAGTGATCTTCATCTTGCTCGCCAGTCCGCCCATGTCGCGGATATCCTGAGTGTGCGCCGCGTGAATCACACTTCCTGCTCCGAGGAAGAGAAGTGCCTTGAAAAATGCGTGTGTTGTGAGATGAAAGATGCCTGCGGTCATCGATCCAAGACCGATCGCCATTATCATGTAGCCGAGCTGTGAACAGGTCGAATATGCAAGAACGCGTTTGATATCGTTTTGTACAAGTGCGATTGTCGCAGTCAAGAGCGCTGTGATTGCGCCGATGGTGGCAACGACCATCGCCGCCGAATCGGATGCTGCGAATATCGTCGCGCTGCGTGCCGCCAGGTAGACGCCTGCGGCGACCATTGTTGCGGCGTGAATCAGCGCCGAGACAGGAGTAGGACCCTCCATCGCGTCCGGCAGCCAGACATGCAGCGGGAACTGGGCTGATTTGCCTATGGCTCCGCAGAATATGAATATGCCGATCACGGCCAGGATACCTGTCGGAATATGACCCTGTTCAATCAACTCAAATACTTCGTGGTAATTCAACGTCCCGGCATAGGCGACGAGCATCAGTATCCCGATGATAAATCCGAGATCGCCGATTCTCGTAGTGATGAATGCCTTCTTGCCCGCATCTGAAGCCGATTTCTTCTCGTAAAAGAATCCGATCAGCAGGTACGAGGTCAGCCCGACCAACTCCCAGAAGATGAATATCATGAAGAAGTTGTTGGCAAGCACGAGGCCGAGCATCGAGAATGTGAACAGCGACATGAACGAGAAGTACCGCGAGAATCTCGGATCGCCGTGCATGTAACCGATGGAATATATCTGCACAAGAGAGCTGACGATGCATACCACCATCAGCATGATCGCAGTCAGCGGATCGATCAGGATGCCGATTTCCAGGTGGAATCCGGCCAGCTCCAACCACTTGAATGACATCTCGAATGGCTCGGGGTTGCCGATCACTTCAATGAGAATCGCGATGGAATATGCCAGCCCCGCAAGAATCGCACCTATCGAAATCCAGGACGAGAGCTTTTCATTCCAGCGCGTGGCGAAGATTATTATCACAAAAGCGAGAGCCGGTAGCGCCGGTATGATCCATGAATTCTCGAGCATATTTCTACCACTTCATCAGGTTGATGCGGTCTACGAATATCTCCTTGAAATTTCTGTAAATCAGGAGAACGATCGCTAAGCCGACTGTCGCCTCAGCGGCGGCTATGGCAATCACAAACACGGCAAACACCTGGCCGGTGATTGCGACCGGTTCTATAAACTTGGCGAATGCGACGAAATTGATATTGACGGCGTTGAACATCAGTTCGATCGACATCAATACAGCGATTGCATTCCGGCGCGTCAGAGCGCCATACATGCCGATTGAGAACAGCACTGCCGCGAGCGCCAGAAAATGTATCAGCCCGATCTGCATCTATTCACCATCCTTCTTAGCCAATACTACGGCGCCAATTAGTGCAACCAGCAGCAGTACAGACACTAACTCAAAAGGTAGTACGAAATCGGTCAAAAGGAGTTTGCCGAGCATATGGGGCGAACTGCCGGTTACATACGGGTAGTCCGCCAGCGGGAATCCGCCTTTGACTACCATTGTCTTCAGAATCGATCCCACGATCATCAGCAGGAAGCAGAAAGCGACGAGCGCACCGAGTGGACGCTGCTCATTCTCCTGCTTGATGCCGCTCTGCGCCATCCGAGCGGTGAGCATGACCGCGAAGATCATCAGTACCGCGACGCCACCGGCATATACTAACACCTGTACAGCAGCGAGGAATTCGGCGTCAGCAATAATGAATATACCGGCGACTGCGAACAGGCAAAGCACAAGAAACAGCGCGGCGTGGAAAATATTCCTGACGGTGACAACCATTATTGCAGAAATGATCGTCACGAAAGCTATCACCCAGAATACTAATGACGCAGTCTCAGAAAGCATATCAACTATCCAACGTCGAATCGGGTTTGTCAGGTTTCAGCGGAAGCTCTGCCTGTCTTGGCGGAGCCTCATCCATATTAGTCGATTTCGCATCCGTCGCATCAGCAGCGGGCTTTTCCTCAGTCTTTGCCAAAGCTTCGGGAACGGTCTTGTCAGTAGCTGCTTTTTCAGCAGGCTTGGCAGCCGGTTTGGCGACAGGCTTCTTCTTCGGCCTCGGAGTATATGGAACGTCTCTGCCAAGCTCCTGCAATCTGTTCATGTCGTAGATCAGTTCACTCTGATCGTATACCGAGAATTCATACATCGTCGCCATCTTGAGCGCGGCAAAATTGCACGCCTCCTCGCAAAGTCCGCAGAAGCAGCATATTGTATTGTCAACGGTGAATGATGTTGGATACCAGCGCTTCTGCTCGTTCTTTTCGCGGTTGATAATAATCGCGGCCGTCGGGCATGCTTTCTGGCAGAGCATGCAGGCCGTACAATTGAGCTTGCCCGTCTCCTTATCCGACAGCAGGACGACAATACCGCGCGAACGCTCCGGCATCTCCCATCTCTCATCAGGATACTGGAGAGTGACTGCTCTCTCCGGCAACCGTTTAGCGGTCACACCGAGTCCGAGGAGCAGATTGTAGATTCCGTCTTTGATGTCTTTGAGCAAAACCATATTTCTATCCGAACATCTCATTCCAGACATACCAGCCGATTCCCGTGAGTATCAGATTCAGGAACGCCAGTGGCAGGAGCCATTTCCATGCGAATTCCATCAGGTGATCGACCCTGAGACGGGGATACGTCCATCTGATCCACATCAGCACGAACACGATTGCAAGAGTCTTGATCAGGAACCAGAGCCACGACGGTAGTATCGGGCCGTTCCATCCGCCGAGGAACAACGTCGTGGCAATCGCCGATACAGTGAACATGTTCAGGAACTCCGCCAGGAAGAACATGGCGAATTTCATCCCGGAGTATTCGACGTTGAACCCTGCGACCAACTCCTGTTCCGCTTCGGGAAGATCGAACGGAGTCCTGTTGGCTTCCGCAGTGGCTGCAATCATGTAAATCACAAACGCGAGCGGCTGTTTCCAGATGTACCAGTTCAGGATTCCATCCTGCTTGGCGACGATCCCCTGCATCGACATGGTCTCGGCGAGCATCAGGACGCCGAGTATCGACACGACCAGGGGGACCTCGTATGAAATCACCTGCGCCGCCGAGCGCATTCCACCGAGCAGGGCCCACTTGTTGTTCGATCCCCAACCCGCCATCAGAAGGCTGATAACCGTAAATGTCGTAATTGCAATTATGTAAAGGATTCCGATATTCAGATCAGCGGGGATGAGACCGTCACCCCAGGGGATAGCGACATACGCCATGAAGCAGGACGCGTAACAGATGACCGGCGCCCAGAAGAACACGGGACGATCAGCCTTCGCGGGTGTGATGTCCTCTTTCTGCAGGAGTTTGACGCCGTCCGCAAGAGTCTGAATGACGCCATGCCAGCCGACCCGCATCGGACCGAGACGATCCTGAATGTGCGCGGATACTTTTCTCTCCCACCAAACAAGAAACAGCGCCATCACTGACAACACGCCGAGCAGGACAGCCGCAACCAGAAGATTCACCGTGATCGACAGCCAGACGCCCGAGAGGCCGATACTCTCCAGAAGCTCGCCGACTGCTTCAAAAATCCCGTAGAGTTCCATTACCTGTCGACCTCCGGCATGATCGCATCAAACGACGCGAAGATGGCCACAAGGTCCGCAATCTTCAGTCCGTTGACGATCTCCGGCAGCACCATGATATGATTGTACGACGAACCGCGCAGTTTCACGCGAGTAGGCTTGGCAGTGCCGTCGCTGATGATGTATGCTCCCATCTCTCCACGGGCCGACTCTATTCGAGTGTAGCATTCGCCAGCCGCAGGTTTGAACGATGGTTTGATTTTGGCTCGGAACTCACCCTCAGGGAGTCCGTCAAGCGCCTGCCTGACGATCTTCACCGCTTCCCGCATCTCACGAATTCTTACAATGTATCTATCCCATGTATCGCCGACCGTTCCGGTTGGAATGTCAAAGTCAAACTTGTCGTAGAAACCGTAAGTGTCGTCTTTCCTGAGATCCCATTTCATGCCGCTGCCACGCAGAACCGGTCCCGAGACTCCGTAATCGAGCGCAATATCTATCGGAAGAATGCCGATATTCTTAGTGCGGGTCAGGAAGATCGGGTTGTACGTCAGCAGGTCTTCATAGTCATCGACCAGCGGCGTGAAGTAATCGAGGAACTCGCGGCACTTTTTCTCGAAGCCGACAGGCAAATCTCTGGATACACCACCGACTCGAATGTAATTGTAGAGCAGACGCTGCCCGCACGTCATCTCGAAGAGATCCATGATGTATTCGCGCTCGCGCAGACAGTAGAGAAACGGCGTGATCGCGCCAAGATCGAGCGCGAACGTTGCGAGCCAGACAAGGTGTGATGCAATCCTGTTCAGTTCCACCATTATCACCCTGATATATTCTGCGCGTTCGGGCACTTCGACCTGCGCAATCTTCTCGACGCCGAGGCAGAACACCCAGTTGCACGCCATCGACATCAGGTATTCAAATCTGTCCATGAGTGGGATTATTTGCGCGTAAGTACGATTCTCTGAAATCTTTTCGATCGCCCTGTGAAGGTACCCGATGTGCGGCTGGCAGTTTTTGACAACCTCGCCGTCCATCGTCAGGAGAAGTCTGCAGACGCCGTGTGTCGACGGGTGCTGCGGACCCATATTGACGAAGAACTCCTGAGTGTCAAAACCCGAGTCAGTCGAAATCAGTTGTCCGTTCACAGATTCTGTAATATCGTCCATCTCTGTCCGTTACTCAGGCTTTATAATAAAGTCTTTGCCGGTCCAGCCCTTGCGCATCGGCGGCCCCTCGTTCCAGTCTTCAGGCAGTAACAGAGGACGCAGATCAGGGTGGTTCTTCACATTGATTCCGTACAACTCCCAGACTTCACGCTCGAACCAGTCCGCAGCGCGGTATATGTCGCAGATCGTATCGATTTCAGGATTCTCGGTCGGGAGCTTGACCTTGACGGTCAGATTCTTCTTACTGGACGTTGAGCTTATATGGTAAACAACTTCGAGATGTTCACCAGCATCAACACCCGACAGAGAAGACAGATAATCGAATTTGAATTCAGAAGTATTCTTCAAATACTGGAAGAAATCGCGAACCGTAGATGCGTCTATGAGAACAGCATCCTGTACAGGCTCAAGGTCGAGCTTTTCGACCTTGCCCGGAAAAGCCACTATGAGAGATTCGACGACTGTGTCAGGCTTTGACATCCCTGCTCCAGTCAGCCATCTTTTCTTTCTTGACTTTTTCCATGAGCTTGAGGCAGCCCTCCATCAGCGATTCTGGTCTGGGCGGGCAGCCGGGTATGTAAACATCCACAGGGATGATCTGATCGATGCCCTTGAGCACGGCATACGAATCATAGTAGAATGGACCGCCACGTGTTGCGCAGCCACCCATCGCAATCACATATTTCGGCGACGCCATCTGATCGTAGAGCAGCTTGACTCGCGGAGCCATCTTGTGTGTCACCGTACCGGCGACGAACATCAGGTCGGATTGTCTCGGCGATGCTCGAAATATCATGCCGAATCTATCGAAATCATAGCGCGATGCACCTGCGCACATCATCTCAATCGCGCAGCAGGCGAGACCGAACAACATATACCAGAGGGAAGATGCCCTGCTCCAGTTGAGAACCTGCTCGAGCTTAGTCGTGATGATGCCTCCGCCGGGGACCTGCTCAAAATAAACCGGAAGCTTGGAAGCTATACCCATTTCAACACACCTTTCTTCCAGGCGTAAACCAATCCGAAGATCAGGATGAAGAGGAACACAAGCATTTCGATCAGTGCGAAGAGTCCGAGTTGTTTGTAGACCAACGCCCACGGTATCAGGAACGCGACCTCAACGTCGAAAATCACGAACAGGAGAGCAAATATATAGTAGCGAACGTTATACTGAATCCACGAAGGCCCGATGGTGGGTTCGCCGCATTCATACGGCTGAAGCTGCGCCTCGGTCGGGCGTTGTGGTCTGAAAATCCGCGCAATCGCGAAAGTGACGAGGACGAATCCTACGGAGACAACAAGGAAAATGCCGACTGTTCCGTAATGTTCAAGATGCATGTCTCAAGCCTTCAGCCGAAGCCAGTTCCTTGTGACCAGGTTCACAATTTTGCCTGCGACAGCCTCCGTCCAATAATTCGTACAATCAATGAACAAACAAGAACTTGTCAAGCAGAAATTAAGTGAAGCGAAAGATGTGGCAATGTCTGGGAAATATGTAAATAACCCGTGATCGTCGGAACTGTGCTCCGAAGTGAAGCGCAGAGGCATAGCCTCTGCGTGCACAAGATTCAAAGACGTCACCGTAGCGTATGCTGATGGTTCTGTCCGTCAAACAGGCTGTGGCCTAACTGTACTTCTTATTGATAAACTGGAGTATCTTGTCGGCGCGTTTGTCTCCGATGCCGTCTACAGATACAAAGTCATCTTTTGAAGCGGCAAACAACCGTTTCAGCGTCCTGAACTGCTTGAGCATCGCAATGGCGATAGCAGTCCCGACATCGGGAAGAGACTCAACGATACCGAGCTGCTGTTCTTTGTCTTCGGAGAACTTGCGCTTTTTCTCGTCCTCGATCGGCGTGAACGTCATGCCATGCTGCGCCTGCCGGGAGATCATATAGATATATTCCGCCGAGTCCTTTGGATCCTGAGTGAAGATGATCGGCACGTGATTGAGAATCGTGACATAAGAGATCGCCGACCTTATCTTGGTTGCGTTGACTCTCTTGTTGTCGTAGATATCGCAGCCTTCTATTATATACAACGGATTCGCAAATTCTCTCTTGAAATCGATAAGCTGTCTGAAGATAGATTTATCCTCTATGGAGTCGATGAACGCCTTGGAGTCCTTGCGTTCGACTGCCGTCGAGCCTGAGATTAGAAAATCTCCCATCTTCAGGTTCGCGAATCGGATCTGCAAGCCAAGTTCCTGGAGATGTTTGGCGACGGGGCCGTCTTTCTCGAGGTTAGATGCTATCAATGTAAGATCTGGCCCAAACAAAATTATCTCCTCACTATCGGTTAAAGTACAATGAATTCCAAGTTGCAGGACAGTCGGCATACTGCCACTGTCAATATACACAGAACTATCAAATTTCCCAACACTAAATCAAGTTTTTCTCTCTTTCTGCCTCGCTGCCGGGAAGAGGATATTGTTAAGTATCAGACGATACCCGGGTGAATTCGGATAGAGGCTCAGGTCAGTAGGTGGGTCACCTATCATATGCTGATAGTCTTCGGGGTCATGTCCCGACAGGAATGTGAACGTCCCCTTCCCGAAATTGCCATGGACGTACCGCACCTCATCTTTGCCTTCCACCTCGGCTAAGACGATCACGAATTTCTTCAGGAGTGACTTGCGCATTGCAGTCGACTGCCCCATGAAGCCGGGGACTGTCCCGACATGACATTGAACCAGCATGGTCGGCACCGGATCGAGCTTCGCCGAGAAGTCGAACAGCGAAAAGAAATCCGCCATCGGTCCGGCTATGTACGCGCGTCTTTCCGGATATGTATCTATGTCTGAATGCCTGTATTCATTTGCCTTCAATGATACAGTGAAATCCTCGAACGCGAGACATTGATCGTAGTCGAGTTTCGACTGGCAGTCCGGATCGAATGGATCGCCGTCGTATTCCTGCGGCACAATATCCGTATTCCACGCAGCCAGCGCGATATCCATTGTCTCGGGTGCGGAGCACATCGCAAAGAGGAATCCGCCGCGCGCGATGAAGTCCTTTACGGCTCGTGCCACTGAGAGTTTGAGATCGGGAACTTTTGCGAAGCCGAGACCGCGAGCCATCATCTCGTTGGCGGCAACTTCCTGCTGATACCATGTCGCATTGTGATACATGGCATAGAATTTGCCGTACTGACCGGTGAAATCCTCGTGGTGCAAATGCAGCCAATCGTAATTCTCAAGCTCACCAGCAAGGACATGCTCGTCCCAAACTGTCTCGTACGGGATTTCGGCATAAGCGAGCGCGAGTGTCACGGCGTCATCCCACGGCTCTTTATTCTCTGGCGAATAGATGGCAACAGCCGGAGCTTTTTCGAGATCGACGACCTCCATATTTTCCGAGTCGATAATCGCCATTATCTGAGAGACATCGCTCTCGGAAATAACTTGGTGTGATACGCCTCGCAGTAGGCAGACATTCTCGACATTGGTACGCGCACTGGTCAGAAAGGAACCCGCCCTGTAATTGAGAAGCCACTGGACCTGCATGCCCTGCTGGAGGCACCAGAAAGCCACTCCGTAGGCTTTCAGGTGGTCCGTCTGTTCAAAATCCATTGGGATCAGAATCCGCTCCGCGCTCACGGCAGTAGTGCTGAGTATCAGTATCGCTAACGCTATCGATATTGCTTTAACAAGCATTCCAAGTTCGCCTAAAGCTCAACAAAAAGCTTCCAATGAGGTTATAGCGGATTTCCGCAACCAGTATTCCATTAGACAGAGAAAAACAGTATATTTATCTTTCCGGACTTGTCAAGGTTTATATCACACAGTTCTTCTGCAAATGGTTCAGACGACGCCTCAAGAGAGGTCTCAGTAGTCATACCGGTGCGTTGTTAAGCGTGTTCCAGATATGTACGTGGTATTTGTCTGGTAATCATCAGATGTGGAGAGATAGTCCCATAAGTAGGTCGTGTTCCGAACCCCGTAGCGCGGGGTGAGAAACGCGACACCTCTACCTTGTTGACCGACAGTCGGGTTTCTTGCAGGCTTAGCCTGCTGTGGAACACCGACCTACTGGAAACCAGTACAGAAGCTAGTCTCACATCATGTTGTGAGTGATGCTTGCGCCGATGCGTCCAGAGTCAGATCGGAGGATTCTCCTCTCTTCAATCTTTCCAGCCCGGCGGCAGCGATCATAGCGCCGTTATCGGTGCAAAGCTCGAGCGATGGGAAATAGACATTGAAGCCACCAGACTCGGCAGCCTTTCCAAGTATGGAACGTAGCGCGGAATTAGATGCAACGCCTCCCGCCACTGCGAGTTTGTCGAGTCTGGTTTCGTCGAGCGCCAGAAGGCATCTCCTGACGATTGCGTCGAGCAGGGCGGATTGGAATGACGCGCAGATGTGAGGCAGGTTCTCTTTGATGAATGCGCCGGATTTTTCTTTCAGATACAATGCCACCGCCGTTTTCAAACCTGAGAATGAGAACGCGAACGGATCGCCTCTGACAGCGGCGCGGGGAAACCTGTGGAACTCAGGGTTGCCTTCTCTGGCAAGGCTGTCGATCTTCGACCCGCCGGGGTAACCCAAGCCCAGCAGCTTGGCAACTTTGTCATACGCTTCGCCGGCGGCGTCATCGCGAGTCTGTCCAAGCATGCGGTAGGCGCAGTAATCCTCGACCAGCAGAAGCAGGGTGTGACCGCCGGAAATCACGAGAGAAATAAACGGTGGCTTGAGATCCGGATGCTCGAGATAATTCGAGCAGATATGCCCCTCAATATGATTGATGCCGATGATTGGTTTGCCAGTGGAAAAGGCCAGTCCTTTCGCAAAGTTGACGCCGACGAGGAGCGAACCGATCAGGCCGGGAGCGCAGGTGACCGCTATTGCATCTATATCGTCGAGCGATATTCCGGCTGTTTTCATGCACTGTTCATAAATTGGGACGATCTTCCTGATCTGCTGTCGCGAGGCCACTTCCGGAACGATACCTCCGTATTCCTCGTGCTCGAGTTGAGAATAGATGGCATTCGAGAGAATGTGAAGGTCGCCGTCGATCAAAGCGCACGACGTCTCATCGCATGATGTCTCGATCCCAAGGACGATCATTCTCTCGGGACCTCGATCAGGATCTCCTTTGGAATGACGTCGACGAGGCGCAATTCTTTGGGGACTGTGACCCTCGGCTCTACAAACGTGCTGCCGGGCAGTACCGAGTCGATCGTTATCGATGCGCTGAACTGGTCTGCGCTGATACTGTCGAGCAGGCTCGGAATAGCTTCCACGATCACGGAAATCGATTCAGGCTTGATCGAGAGGGTGGGCAGCGACGCTGCGTGCCGGAGTGTAATCGGGATTCCGGTAAAAGTCCGTTCAGCGAGACGTATGATATCCTGGGCTATCACGACATTCGAGTCCGACAGAGTCAGATATGATGAATCCGGGAATGAGAGACGTACCTGTTCCGACAGGGGATCATCCATGTCCGTGAATGTCAGTTTTTCCGTGTGAAGCCTTCTGATCTTTCTCACGACTCTCTTGGGACCGGAGATCGTCACCGAGTCGGGAGAGAATGTCAGGTTTCTATGCAACGAGTATCCAGCCGCAGCGGCAATCTCTATGTCCGGGACAATCGGGACTCGCTTGTCGAATCTCTCTTCAAACAGGAGCCGCAACTCCCGAGGTGAGACGACGTCGAGAATCTCCGATGCGTTATTATGATTGAGAATCAGGTCGTCCGGAGCAAGGTCCACGACGTACAGCCCGGTCGAGTAGTCGGCTACTGACATTCGCGCCTCCTCGACATTGACGAGAAACTTGAGAAGTTCCTTCCCTGTTCCTCTGACGTTGATCGCGCACCGTTCCGGAATCTCGGATGCGAGCATGAGCCCATCCTGGATACTCTCAATATGGAACGGCAATTCAAACATGTGCTCGTACGTCCGGTCGGTAACGACATGGACCCAGAGCAGAAAAGCGAGGGTTACGGCGATCACTTTCACGGCTGGATGCTTCGGAACAATCTTCAATTACGACTCCAGATCATTTCCTGATGGTACGACATCATTGCCGCCAATGACTGAAACAAATTAGAGATGTCAGCATGGTTTGTCAAACAAAGATTATCGCCGTCGAGTCCGGTTCGCGCAGAATCAGTTGTCACGGGTTCTCAGCGGGTTGTTCCAGTAGAATCGTGTAGCTCCCGATGGCGTGGCGAACCAGACGTGGTTACTGTCGAGCTTGATGTCGTTGATGTAGTTGTCTATCAGCCCGTCATCGACGCTGTAGCTGTCCCACATCTGCAGCAGCCTGTCATACCTGAGTACGCCATTATCTGTTCCGATCAGGAGCCTTTCGCCCGTGAATGCGATCCTGTGCGGAGTCAGGTCCTTGAGATCGGTATGCGTCAGATATGCTTCGACCTCGGCAAACGTGTCATCCAACTGGATTACTCCATCGCTGCCGACAAACCAGAGGAAGCCGAATGGGCCTTCGACAATCTGGTATATCACACCGCCGAGATGTCCGCTCGGTGTGTTGAAGCGGGACCATTTGTTTTTTTCGATATTCAGCCGATACACGCCGTAGTCGGTCCCGACCCACAGATATCCGGCGAAGCGAGTCATCGTCAGCACCTTGCTGGAAAAGAATTCCGGAGTGTCGAATGATAAGACTGCGCCTGTCGTCGTCACGAGAACGTCGATTGTGCCATTTCCGCCGATCAGCAGGATGCTGTCTTCAAGGAGAAGAGAGTAAACTTCAGTCGATCGAAGTCCGAACGCTCTCGTGAAGCTCCTGAATTTCTCATTTTTCTTGCGATATTGGATAAGACCGTTGTCCGTAGCGAAGAACACATGCTTGTCGTCACCGACGATTTCGTTGACTTCGTCCGATGAAATCCGGTCGTGGTATCTACTCTCGAAATAGCTCCACTCATCTGTCTTTCTATTCCATCGCGTCAGGGCATTCTCTGTCGAGGGACCGGCCTTGCCCCCGAACCAGACCATGTCGTCATTGACGTAAACCGCCTGCACGTCTTCCTGGTACAGGCCGTGAGGTCGCAGGGTGACAAAATCGCTCATCAGATCGACATCGGCGATTCCATGTCCGTATGTTGCAACCCAGAGATGATCGAACCGATCTTCCACTGCATTGATCACGCGATATTCCCTGAAGAACGGGTCAATCAGGTATGTCAGGTCGGTCTCTTCAGTCATGCGATAACCGACATCGAGATGGTATGTCAGAAAATCTTTGTAGCGATCGAAATTGGGAGCTTCCAGATGATCAGGGAACGCATCTTCCATCCGCCAGTCCTGGAATGCCGGATCATAGCTCCATGCTCCCAGCGGTGTCAGAACATGAATCCGGTCATCCTCATTTCTGACGGCAATCTGCCAGATTTCGTTTGTCGGAAGACCGTCAGACGTAGTTATGGGATTCTTCCATGTTTTTTCGAGGCTGGCATAACGCATTATTCCGCCCGTAGTGCCGAAATAGACGTCGCTCCATCCGAGCCCCACCGATGTCACGAATCTGGTCTGAGTGTAACTGACCCAGTCGCCCGGATAGTAGCCTTTCCTGTTCTGCGCCTGTGAATCGTGCGAGAGAAATACGAGCAATATCGCCGCAGTGATAATGTGAATCGCATGTGGTCTGAAAAGATTCTGCATAGCGACGCTTATTCGTCGAGGAAATCGATCAATGCTCGTGCGCATACGGCCATGCCGATCCTGATGGCTTCCTCATCCACCATGAACCTGCCATGGTGCCATGGATATATAGCACCAATTTGGCGATTCCGCACGCCAATTCTGAACATTGCGCCCGGAACATGTTCCAGATACTGGGCGAAATCCTCCGCAGCCATGATCGGGCGGTCGATTTCCACGACACACTTTCGGCCGTACATCTCGCTCGCGGCCGCTCTGACGTACCGATTGATTCTTGCGCTGTTAGTCAATGGCGGATATCCGGTGATGAACCTCAATCTGTGTGTTGCACCTGCGGCGCGCGTAACATGTCTGCATGTCTGTTCAACCAGTTTTCTCATTCTTGCGGCTGTCTTTCGCGACAGCGAACGTATAGTTCCCTCGAGCAACACTCGGTCGGCCACCACATTCCTGGTTGCGCCGCCACCGATTGTACCGAATGTCAGGACAACCGGTTCCAGCGGATCAATCCTCCGGGATACGACGTCCTGTAACTGCGCCACGACATTGGCCGCCACAACGATCGCATCAACAGACTGATGAGGTTTCGCCGCGTGACCGCTCTCCCCAATGATCTCGAGATCGAAATCGTCCACTCCGGCCATCATGACGCCATCCCGCACGGCTATCCTGCCTGTTCGGAATTCCGGATCGACATGGAAGCCGAATATCGCATCAACGTCGGGCAAGGTCAGAACTCCCTGTTCGATCATCAACGACGCGCCTCCGGGAGGCGCCTCTTCCGCAGGCTGAAAGATGAACTTGACCGACCCCTTCAATGAATCGCGCATATCCGAGAGAATCGCAGCGGTCCCTGCGGCTATACTCATATGTACGTCATGGCCGCAGGCGTGCATTCGGCCTTTCACTTTCGATCTGTATGGCAGCCCGGTCATCTCCTCGACAGCCAGCGCATCCATATCCGAACGCAATGCCGCGACACTGCCTGATCGATCCCCCGTGAGCAGCGCGGTAAACCCGGTACGTGCAATGTTTCTGCTGATCTTTAGTCCGAGAGGCCGAAGGAATTCCTTCAGCGTTGAGGCGGTCTTCTTTTCCTCGAAGGCGACTTCAGGATACTGATGCAGCACGCGTCTGAGCCTGAGCGCGGACCTGAAGTGTTTATCGGCGAGCTTTACGATCTCTGATTTCATCGAAGACCGGTTACGAGCGCCGCTGTCGGGCGCACTTGATATGTTTCGCACTTGAACAAACAACTCTGTCAAGGGCCAGGCTGACGGCGTTTCATTGGTCCTGGACCTCGACGGCGACCGTCGTGGGTGCGCTTCATTTTGTTGCAGAGAATGTGCGCCACCCTCATAGGTTCCGGGAGACGATAACCGCGCGCGGTCGCTGTCACGAGTTCAACCGCCGTCTCCAGATCGATCTTGTGGCCGACCGAGATATAGAGCGGTTTGACATCAACGCGCGTCCGTACCACAGCGCCAACCTCATTGCCGTCATACATCAGTGGCGTTTTCGCATTGATCTCGTTGGCAGGTTCCTCGTGTTCTCCTATCAACTGCTTCTTGGCGCATCCTATGGATGCTATGTCGAGCATTATCCCGAGGTGCGACGCCATCCCAATTCCCTTCTCGTGGGCGACGCCGTTGGCGTCGAACATGATGACATCCGGAGTAACCTGTAGCCGCTGGATCGCCTTCATCAATACAGGTCCTTCGCGGAAAGCGAATAAACCGGGATAATATGGGAAGTTTGCCACCGATTGTGCCTTGACCTTATCAACCGTGACAAGCTCTGGAAACCGCATGACAACGACACAGGCAAATATGGCGTCATCCCTCTTGGAATAGGCAACATCCGCACCCGCTACCAACTGGAATTCCTTCTTTGACGTTTTCAACTCAACGAAATGCTTCAGGCTATCCTGGATCCGGGTTGCCTCACTGATATCCGTTGTCCAGGTATGCAAGCGAGTAAATTTCATATATTCCTCTTGTCTCATGCGGTGCGGGAGCAACGAGAATCTCAACTGGGCGACTATCTCTGGTGAGCATCTTTCCCACACCTGTACTAAGATACGAAATCTAACATCGTTGGGGCGCTTAATCAAGCCTAAATGGAAGAATCGAACAGAGTTGCCGAACGTTCGAAATCGATTGTTTTGCAACTCCATTCGGTACACACTCCGCAACTGCGCTTCACGTCGGGATGAACAGCGCAGAAACCTCGTTGTCCCACGATTGAGCGATTCCGACTTCAGCTAAGCCTATCCTGACTTTTGGAGTTGAATTATTCTCTAATCTTCGTAGATTTATCAAATCATGGAGCGATCTGCGGTAATAGTCTCGGCTGTCGTAGTAATCCTGGCCGTCTGCGCCAGATTGCTGGGTGCTCTCTACCCCGAGAGCAGACTATGGGGCGTCAGCCATCTGGCGTATTTCTCAAGCCCTGCGAAGTACTTTCTCCTGTTGATTCCAATGATGGCTCTGATTCCTGCGGTTAATCGACTGCTTCAGAAAGCGATCGGAAGAATGGGCGATTTTGTTTTCGGACAGGAACTCCGAAGGAAGAGACTTACATGGCTTGCGATAATCTGCGCGGCGGTGGCGATCTTCATCATCTTCCGACAGCCGACGCATTTCCTGGGAGACGGCTATCGCTGGCTTGGGAATCTTCAGAAATTCACGACCTGGATCAAATGGTCCGAGCCGCTGGAGATTCTAATGCATCTCGGCCTGTATCAGCTTTTCAATCCCATCGTGGAAGACGCGGCGTTATTGTCATATCAGATCGTCAGCATCGCCGCAGGCGGAGTGTATGTTTGTCTCGCTCTCGTCGCAGCCGGTAGCATCGCAGAATCGAGATTCGAGAAGGCGTCGGTTTTTGGAATACTGATTGCGCTCGGATCCACCCTGATGTTTTTCGGTTACGCCGAGCATTACGCGCTCGCGTATGTATCGATATTCGGTTCGCTCCTGTACGCCACTCGATACACTGAGTCAGGCAGGAGGCTGGACCTGGTCGTCTCGTTGATATTCGGGCTGCTCTCGACACTGTCTCATTTCCTTTCTGCAGTAATGATCCCGATTTACCTCTGTTATTTTACGTTCGCTCCGGCTATGGCGAAATACCGCAGGAGAATCTCCATTACCTCTGAGATAATTCTGGCGAGCGTGGTAGTCGCCGCCGGAGTGATTGCGCTGACTCTGATCGGGTCTGAACATTCGCATTTCAAGAATATCCTCTTGCCGATTCTGAATTCGCCGCAGGGTTCACCTGCGCCTGCTGTACTGTCGTTGCAGCATCTCTATGATCTGCTCAATGAACTTGTGCTGGTTGGAGATGTCCTGTTTTTTCTCGGAATTGCCCTGATCGTAGTTTTCTGGAAGCAACTGAAGCGTTCAAAGCCGATCAGATTGCTTTTGGTGGCGGCAGTTTTCCAATTTGCGTTTCTTCTGTTCCTGGATCCGAAGCTCGGAGCAGCCTGTGACTGGGACCTTTTCGCGCCTTCCACGACCGCCCTGACACTGCTGTCAGTTTTCCTGATTGTCAGATCGATACGAAGCGAGAACGTCAGGCGATACGTCTTGACAGTCGTCATGGTCGGCATGATTTGCGCAGTCCTGCCCTGGTGGTTGCTGAACTCCAGCGAGGAGAAATCAATCGCCAGGTATTCGCATCTGACCGACCTCGACTGGGAGCGAAGCAAGGCGGGCAGGATCATTCTCCGCGGATACTTCAGGGTCAGGGGCGATTCACTTCGGGCTGCAGAGGAAGATCGGGAGATAACGCGACTCTTCCCGGCGGTACCACTGCTCGAGACTGCGGAAAGATACTTGGACGATGGTGATCGAGAGATGGCGATGCTCTATGCTGATTCGGTCTTACTATACGCGCCGGATTCTCCAGGAGCATACAATGTCAAGGGCAGGGTGTACATTGACCGGCAGGACTTCGAGATGGCAAGGAAATTTCTCACGAAGGCGGTGTGGATACAAGGTGAATCGCCAGCGATCAGGTGTAACCTCGGGATTGCTCTATACTCACTCGGTGACAAGGCTGGCGCATTGAAACAGCTCGAGAAGGCAGTCGAACTCGAAAAAGGTGATCCAGTCTTCTTCAGTACGCTTGCGAGCGTCTATTCGAGCGTGGGAAAGCTGACAGAGAGCAGCGATGCGTTCAAGAGAGCAATCGCCCTCGATTCCACGTTCACAGAAGCATATTTCCGACTGGCATCCGTACAGGAGGCGCTCGGAGAACGCTCCGATGCGATAAGCAATTTCAGAGCTTTCATTCGCATGTCGGATGATTCTGTGAGGATGCGGGAAGCCGAGAGTCACCTCAGATCACTCGGCGCACGGTAATAGTTTTGTCCGGCACACAACCTTCTCAACAGGTAGCAAAATTAATCGACAAGGAAACCGCCGAGACTTACGGTGAAGCGCCTGGCGTCATAGTCCGACAGATTCCACGCGAAGTATACTTTGAAATTCAGCGGAGAAATTCTTCCGACATGGAATCCTATCTCGCTGAATGGCTTTCTCGCCTCGGCGTATTCGACACTGCTCCATGCTCCACTCTGATTCCTTTGTTCGGTCCAGAATGCGCCGCCAAAAATCCCGATAGAAAATGGAATATCCCTGATAAGTGGTATTCCGCTTTTTGTAAACAGGTATCGCCCGAAGTCGTGCGATACATAGAATGCGGCGGCTCGATCACCGACATAGTTGGTGTCGAGCAGTGTCTTGAAGTAGAGATTGTGCATCAGAGGTCCCGCACCGAAGTCGACAGTGAAACTTCTCTGCACAGGTAATGCCCTGTCGGATGAGCCGGCGAACAACGAAAACTCTGTGGTTCCAAGTCCGAGCGTTTGCTGCTGCCGATGCAGTCGTACGAAGTAGCGTCGATAGTGAAAATCACTTTCGATCATATGCGGATCGGAAGCCTCGAATCCCGCCTCAAAAATCGTATACTCTCTGCTGAAACTGAGTACATCCTCACCCTTAATCCTGAGAAGCTTTCGCGAATCATATTCGAAGAGAACCGACGCCGCACGAAGTTTGCCGTCATCGATTTCCGGGTTGATTCGATGACGCCTGTCGGACCCGATAAGACCGAAATCTGTTGCGGTCGAGACGGAGTAATGGTTCTGGTCGAGGTACCTGACTGTCAATCGTGTGTGATCTAGGAGCTTTGCGCCAATACCGAGATCGAATCCTCTTTCGAGGTAGTAGTCAAACGGATCTATCCTGGCAAGCGCCGCCATAAACGTCGGATTCGATTCTCCCGCTGAGACGACTGTCGGACGCGGTGTAATCCTGTCGTGATAGCCTGCCGATAGTCTGAGTTTCCGGTTCTTGTGTAGAGTGTAGCTGGCTCTGTAGTCGTGCTGCCAGTATTCTCCGGTGAAGGCATAACCAGACTTCAATTTGATCTCTGTATTGGGAATGAGATTTCTGAATCTCTTCCCGAGGCCGAGATATGTACCCTCAACTCGGTTGAAATGGAAAAAGTCATTCGGCGCGACGGTCAGGTAGAGTGCCGCCAGACCTCCCCGGAGCAGCAGTTTCGGAATCGATTTCGGAGCATGGGCAATCGAGTCAATGTGTTGATACCCGCCCAACTCCTCGACAGTCAGGGGGATCATCTGACCCGCTTCCCAGGTCGTGGAATCGACATTGTCGACACCCTCGGCGATTTCGAGTATGTACTCGTCGAATGTACCTTTGGGATGTTCGATGTTGAACTCGTACTCATGGAGCGCCGCGACATAGTCGATGAAGTAGATTGGCAGACCCGGAATCGGCACGTCGATATCGAATTCGAGCCGGATCTCGATAGGCATCCAGAACTCATCTTCGAATATCCCATATTTTTGAATGAATCGAAGATTCTCGAAAAATGGCGTCTCTACACCCTCGCTGAACGTGGCATCCACACCGACAATATCGTAAGTCGAGTCGGCTATCATAATCTCGCCTACAAGCATCGGATCGATCTTGTTCTTCGGCTCGATTTCCAGCCTGAAGACATATTTTCCATCGAGAACAAGAGTGTCGAGGAGATAGTAGTTGTAGTAATCGAGCGCATCCTCGGCAGTCGGCGAGACTACCGGACGATCACCGGCGATATCGAGCCTGTTCTTGTTGAAGTCGAGTATCTCGCCTACGGTCACGGCGACCTCTCTCCCTTCCAGATTCGCCGAAACTCTGCGCGCAGTTACGATTTCTTTGTACTTGTCCGGTCTCTCCCAAAATGACTCAAGCTGGGTCTCGACGAGATACGCGATACTCGAAGAGTCATCCTCACCCTCGTCACGCACTACTATCTTCGTATACGCCCGAACTGCATAACTTTTGACTTTGGATAGAATCTCTTCCTTTCTCTTGATCGCTTCAACAATGATCCGCTGGCCTGCGCTGAGAGCCTGAGCGGTGACCGTGATTCCCGGCACCTCGACACGCATCGGTCGTAAGTAAATATCGCGCGTGACATCGGCGTTGGTCACATTGACGTCAATCGTCTCCGACAGATAAGCGAGATGGCTGAATTTCAGTTGATACTCGCCATTCCTGAGCCTGAACCTGTATTCCCCTGTCTCGTTCGCAGACATCGATTGCCCTGTCGATTCGTCCCTGACCGTTGCATACGGTATCGGCTGATTGGTCTGTGCGTCGTAGACTGTACCGACGATCACGCCCGCAACAGATATGTTCGGTAAGATGATTACGGCGAGAAGGGCGACAGGGAGCCAGGTCATTCCGAACAGTTTCAAGTTTTTCACACAATGATCTTTCAGTTCGTGCCGGGTCAAAACTGGACAACACTCCCCTGATCCAGTGGCGTTATCAGCTTATACGTGGCGCCGGGGAAATTGATTCATTCGAGTTGGATAAACTTCTGTGCTCGACAGATGTCTCTCGTCACCCCCGCATGCATATCTCGATCGTCACCCCTGCGGAGGCAGGGGTCCAGTCAAGTCTATTAGTCTGCAACATTTACGCTTTCTGAATCTGGCTCTGGATTCCCGCCTGCGCGGGAATGACGAGAGCTCTTGCGGGGCTAGTCCCGGTTCCCGAAATCCTTATTGATCTCAGTAAGTATCGAGTCGACATCCAATCCCTTCGACTGGATCAACTCTGCAATTGTGCCCCAGAAAACCTCGCCGCACTGGACACACATGATACCCTTTCTCATCAGGTATGTGCTGAGAGCTGGGTACTGATCGAGAAGATCATCGACATGGTCATCAGGTCTAATCACTCAATTCCCCGTTGTGAGTTTTATCGCTTTCAAGATAGTTGCATACGGTCAAATGGCAATCGGAATTGTGCATATGTAATATTGTGGCCGGCAGACCTCCCGATCTGCCGCTCTCCTACAATTACAGACCTGACGGGGCAGACCCTTCGAAGCTCAGGACTTGCCCTTCGAAGCTCAGGACTCGCGTGGACGTCTGCCGCCCACGTATAAGTATTACTGTTGCGTGATCTGTCGACTCGACATTACATTGTCGGAAACGAATTGCCGAACAAAGGCAGGAAGCTAATAGTCGGATTCAACGAAGAGACCTGTGAAGAAGTGATAAGCTAAGACAATATGTCCATGTTGGTCATAACAGATTCCCCTGATTTCGCTCGGCATGTGATCGATAGCGACAGTGCATGGGTCGACTACTTCCCTGCTTCGGCTGATGCCGGACTGTCTGTGCTGCTCCAGAAACAATTCGGCGAGTGTAATCTGTACTCCTCCGAATCGACGATATCCGATCAGCGATTCCGTCATCTATTGATTACCGCGAGAGCATCTCGCTCGCAGTACGATATCGCAGTCGAACTTTGTAAGGAAAATGCGCCAATTTCGAACGGCACGCTCTGTCTCGCCGGTTCAGGAAATAATTTTCATGGTCAGCGGGAACGGTCGTGGTCCAGCCCGGACGGCAACATCTATCTGACAGCGATCTTTGCGCCGAATCGAAAGATCGATCAATTCGGGCCCGGGTTCATAATGCTTCCGGCCATTGCGGTCGCGGAAGCAGCTGATTCGATTCAGGGTCTCGAAGGGCGTTCATCGATCAAATGGGTTAACGACATCCTAATCGACAAAGCCAAGATCGCGGGTGTGCTGACCTACACTCAGGCGATGGGTGACAATGTTACCGCTGCGGTTCTCGGAATCGGAGTGAATATCGAAGTCCTTCCCGATGTCGAACCGACGCCATTCGTGCCTGATGTTGGCTGTCTGGCTGATTTCATCGATGATTTCAGACTCTGCAACAGGAAGACCGCTCTCGACGGATTGATTCAAAGCCTCGACAGCAACTACCGGCTGCTTGAAAATGGTGAGTATGAGCAGTTGTTGTTCAAATATCGCAGGCGCTCGGCGGTAATCGGTAAGCATGTTGTTATTTGCAAAGACGATGCCCGATCAGATTCTGAAGTGATCGCCGAAGGCATCGTGACAGACATTGGCTACAATTTGGAGCTAATCATCGAAAGCCACGAAAAACCTGTCACTCGAGGCAGACTGATTATCAGAGAGTAATTCATTGAGCAAATAGACATGAAGGCTAAAGAAATATGAAAGGGGATATAGAATGAATCCGCAGCTAATGTACCAAGCATACTCAGATGAAGCATTGGTGAAGAGACTAACTGCTGAACAATACCAAACTTTTGTGGCGATGCCATTCAGTGATCACGGTTTCTACCGCTCCAAAGAAGTACGCGAGTTGATAACCTCAAGTCTTACAGCTATCGACTCGATTCCCGGAAGATCAGCAGATAACCCATCATTAGCAAAACCAACCAGAATCGACGATACTGGGGACTTTGCTTACACCATCACCGACAGTATAGTAGAAATGATACTTAGCACAAATTTCTTCATTGCTGATGTCACCGGAAACAATGCTGGAGTTCTGTTAGAACTCGGAATAGCTCTTGCAGCAAGGAAAGGTTCTGAGTCAATATTGGTTCTAACACAAGGGGAATTCGACGAACTCCATTTTGACATTAGGAACCTCAAAGTAGTTCAGTACACTGAGACAAATCTAAAAGAAAAGTTACAGGCAGCTATGAATGTTATGATTCAACGTGAGGATGAGAATAGACGAAAGTTGCTCGTTTCTATAAAAAAGAACCTACCGGCGAATTGCATTATCTGTCTGGCAGCATACTGTGCGCTTCATGAACATGAAGATCATAGTAAGCAACAGCAATCACTTTTCTTTGAGAATTCGGATTTCTGCCCACTGGACAAGAGAGAGTTACCACCTTTAGCTAAAATAGAAAAAGAGAGGGACAGGTTTCCGAATGATGACAATGCGCGTTTGTATTTCGATCTGGCTTGCGATACTTTGGTTCGACACCATCTGCTCGTATGCGCCCACACCACCAATCTCTTGGAAGATAGTGAGACACTGACATTTGGTTATCACGCTACTGAGTTGGGCTGGTTGGTAATGAGAGAAACGAACAAGAATATTTACGAAAAAGGGTACGATAACTGGAGCAAGCACACCAAGCCAGCACTCAAAGACAAGGGAATCTTATAGATATTGTAAACCCACCCGCCGTTTCACTCTTGGTGGGCTACTGGCTGTCAGACATGCTCGGCACAGAAAAAACCTGCGCGGTGAAAGTTCCGCGCAGGTTTAGCCCTTCATCTATAGCCCCGTCATAACGGCGGTGCAGATGTATCGACCATTAGCCCCAATGAACGCACCGCCTTATTTCTTTGTCGTCTCTGACAGTCCCGTTTACATCTGGGACAGCGCCATTCGCTCCTTCTCGGAGAACACCTTGGACAGGTCGAGGAAGATCAACAGCCGATCTTCCAGCTTGGCCACGCCCTTGATGTAATCTGAATCAACAGATGTCGCGATCTCCGGCGCCGGCTCGATCGTTTTCCTCGGCAAACGAAGTACTTCGGATACCGCATCTACGACCATCCCCATGACCTGATTCTCGATGTCGACAACCACGATACGGGTATCCTTGTCGTACTCTTTTGTCTCCATCATGAATCGCTTCCTGAGATCGATGATCGGAATCACTTTCCCTCTGAGATTGATGACGCCCTCGACAAAGTCGGGCGATCTCGGAACTTTGGTGATCGCGACGAGCCGGTTGATCTCCTGAACTTTCAGGATGTCGACACCGAACTCCTCTTCACCTATCTTGAAGGAAACGAGTTGCAAGAGATCTTCCCCACCGGCCTCGGATGCAGCAGCGACACTGACAGTCTCGACTTCTTCAATCTTCGCCATATTTACCTCCTGAACGGCCTGTCGGCGAACAGAGCGCCGACAGACCTGTACATTCTCTTGGCAGCCTTTTGTTATTTCAACTGGAATCTGCCAACCATTGCTTTCAGACCCTCAGCCTGCCGGTTCAACTGTTCGGCAGCCGCAGCCGACTGCTCAGCGCCGGTGGCCGTCTCTTTGGTCACTGATGAAATCCGCTCGATATTCTTCGATATTTGCTCGGCAGCCGCAGATTGCTCTTCGGTAGCGGTTGACATCTGACCGATCATATCCATGATCTGCTGAGATACGTTGACAATCTCATTCAAGCTGTTGCCGGCTTTGTCAGCAAGTTCACGTCCTTTATCGACCTCCTGGGTCCCTGCTTCCATCGAAGAAACGGCAGTTTCGGTTTCCTGCTGGATTCCTTTAACCATATCGGAGATTTCGCCAGTCGCTTTACCTGTACGCTCGGCGAGTTTCCTGACTTCATCTGCCACAACGGCAAAACCGCGACCGTGCTCACCTGCACGTGCTGCCTCGATCGCTGCGTTGAGCGCGAGAAGATTGGTCTGATCGGAGATATCATCGATCACACCGATGATCTCACCGATCTGGTCGGCAGAAGTGGCGAGCTTTGCGATTGATTCCGCAGATTCCCGAACCACCTCAGAGATCTTCTGCATTCCCTGAATTGTATCGTTCACGAGCTGCCCGCCCGATGTTGCGCTTTCGGAGGAGCTCTTGCTCGCCTCGTTCGCTTCACCTGCGTTCTTCGATGACTCGACGATCGTGGCTGTCATCTCCTCAATGGCAGTCGAAACCTGGTTGACCTGATCTGACTGGTCGTTTACGCCGCGCGACATCTGTTCTGATGCGGATGCGATCTCAGTGGCGGCGCTGACGAGCTGATCAGCGTTCTCTGTCGTCTCGCGGATTACAGACGAGAGATTTTCGACCATCATCTTGAACGAGTTGCCGAGTACATCACGCTCAGATTTGGGTTCGATCTCGACTCTGAGATCGTTGGCAGCAATCGTCTCAGCGGCTGTCGCCAGCTCCTTCATGTAATCTATTAGTTGCCTGAACGCACTCGCGAGCGCTCCAATTTCGTCCTTCGAGTCGAATTCGATAACGTGTTGAATGTCGCCCTTGGAGATTTCCTGAGCCACAAAGGCCATGTCGGAAACCGGCTTGGAGATGCCACGCGCGATTATGAAGGCGACGAAGGCGCCGAGGAGTATAGCACCGATCACAAAACTGATTGCCAGAGTGATGGCTGTCGACTGGGCAGACTCCATTTTGTCCCGCTGCACATTGCGCAGATCGTCCAGACTCGCAACAGTCTCCCTGCCTGCCTGTACCATGAGCTCGTCGCTTATCAGCTGCTCTTCATGAAGGCCTCGATAGGTGATGAACCCACTCTCGTATTCACGCGCTGCGGCAATGATAGCATCTAACTGATCCAGGTTGATTTGTTGCCTCATCTTAGCCCTGGTCGTGTTGCACTGCTCAACGAAGTCATTGACGTGGCTCAATACGGCTTCGGCGTAGTCATCGCTCTTGCGAATAATCCAGTTCTTTTCGGCCTGACGGATCTCCAACATGTATCTGATCAGTCGGTTGGCGTCATCGGCCTTGGCCCATCGAGCGGCCAGTTTCAAGTGACCCACGCCCTGCGCAAGCTCGTCCTCCATCTGTTGCCTCTGGCTGGCTCTCAGCTTTGCAGCTTCTTCATTCACTTTGCGAGCTGCCTGCACCATGGTCTCCATGGCGGTCTCGGCTTCGCCCCTCAGCCGCACCCAGTCGTTAAAGGATGCTTCGTAATCCTTGGTTTGTTTGGCAGCCGTCTCGATGGCTGCCACATCAGCCTGATCCTCGAAACGCGCTTTTGTTTCGTCGGCTTGTGCGTACATCTTGGCAGTGGTCTCGTGTACCCGATCGACATACATCATATCATTGCGCATGATGTAGTTCTTTTCCTGCTGACGACAATCCTTAGCCCACTTGATAAGTCTGTTGGCATCGTCGGCATTGGTCACGTTATTCGCAACAGTCGTAAGTCCATCCCAGCCGACATAACCAATGGCTGCAGCCAGGACAAGAACGACTCCAAAACCGATGTAAAGCTTCTTTGCAATTTTGAAATCTTTCCAACTCATCGTATCACTCCTCTTGGTTCAAATGCTCCCACTTCTTTCCAAACTGTTCGTCTGATCACAATCCCCTTAAAATGCAACCTGGAAGTTCATCAGGAACTCATTGTTATCCATTGACGCCTCCTGCTCGCCATTGAAATGATAGTTTAACTGTATCTTTGCATATTTTTCATCGATAAAAAGGTTTGTCCCTAGGGTAAGTCGGTCGGTACGATTGCCAGTGATTCCCATGTAGGGATCGCGCTGTTCGTACCTGGCCAGCAACTGCATCTCCTGAAGAAAACCGAGACCAATCGCAAACGAGTGTCCTCCCCAGACATACCAGCCACTGCGTTCGACATCGCCGTGTTTGGAGTGGACGTATTCCGCTTCCACGATTTCATGGCGCCATTTCCATGTCAGCGAGCCACCAAAATCAACGAGGTCCTGCTTGAGCGAATCGACCGCGTTGGT
The DNA here is from genome assembly GCA_965369655.1 of uncultured bacterium. Classification (GTDB taxonomy): domain Bacteria; phylum Zixibacteria; class MSB-5A5; order JAABVY01; family JAHJOQ01; genus JAJRZO01. Next base: position 63,142 of record CBDUQR010000001.1, read on the forward strand.
CTTTCCTGCGTATACATTCGGCGATAGCGTAAACATGTCGAGCAGTTTGGCCTCCAGATGCGCGACAAAGTTTTTGGTGCTGTTGACATCGGAAGTGTTGATACCAGCGCCATTGAACAGGCCGGTGGTCAGTTTCAGCGAATTCTTATTGTCAAACTTATGTCTGAATGAGACTGTTGCGCCGACGTCACGATTCGTGCCCAGCCCTGCCGCACTCGATCTGTTGACAAACGGGGTGCTGCTCGCCGAAGTCAGGAAATCAGTCCCAAACGGTGGCTTGTACTGTCCGATGCTGAGCGACCATTGCCGGTGAGGCGAAATAGTCACCTGGCCATCGAGCAGCTTCGGTGATTTCGCAAACTCTGCCTGAATCTTGATTTGAGCATATTTGTTGATTTCGCCCTTCACGGCAAAACGAGCCCTTTTGGAAATAAATGACGAGGTCTGGTCAGGGCTACTCAGGAAATGCTCATGCGCCAGGCCACTGAACACGATCTTACCGTGTTTAACCGACGGATTCGGCTCAGTACCCCCGGACTTGCCTGACAGTATCTCCTCCAGCGAAGCATTAAGCTCAACCAGTCGATCGGTGAGTCTGCCTACTTCCGGATCGATCACCGGAGGCATGTAGAAACCGTCCTCATCGAGCGAGGCAAGCTGCTCCCTGGTCTCACCGGTCATTGTGCTTAGCAATCCAATCTGCGACTTGAGGTACTCAATGTCCCCAATGATCGTTAGCATATCTGATTCAGTGACCGGAACTGTAGTCTGGATGCTCGACAGACGATCGACATCGGCCCGCAACGCTTTGACCTCCAGTGCCAGTTGTGTCAGGCTGCTGTGGTCGCCCGATGGAGCCGTCCCTTCCGGCATCTGTTCAACAATGTTGCGCAATTCAGCGATCTCATGCTTTCGCGCTTCGGACTCGCTCTCGACCATCGCTTTTAGCGTGGTTTCAAGTTTGTCAACTGCATCAATGAGATTGCCGAAATCCTGAGCTGGTGCGACTGACACCATGAACAGAACCGTAAGAACTGCCGCAACCCCTGTCGCAATGCTCCCTTTCATACGTTCTCCCTCCTCCTCGATTGAGACCGATATTCGTGTGTCTTGTTGACCTGCATAGCATATCGACAATGAAGTTTGCAACATTAGCATTCACGACCCGCAACTCATTGAATCAGAAGAGTTTGTTGCAGTATGAAACGAAGAGGTATGCAATCTGTCAGGATTCTGAACATCAAAAAAAGCGGGAAGAAATCTTCCCGCCCTCAAACTGATTCTCTCACGCAACTATTCGTAGTCGCTCTGAAGATATGTCTTGCTGGCAAGCTGTCGCTGAATCTTCTCCGAAAGTCTTCGAGAGAATTCGACGGCGGCGTTCTCGCCGTAGGTCTTCTGCATGTGATTCATCGCGATCACTTCGGAGATCACCGTGATATTCTTGCCCGGCGACACCGGAATTGTCACGACAGGTATCTCGACTCCAAGAAGGGTCGTGTATTTCTCTTCCATGCCGAGCCGTTCATACTTGTCTTTTGTCTCATTCCAGAGCACGAGCCGTACCTCGACCTCGACTCTCTTCTGCATTCGTATCGCTCTTATGCCGAAGAGCCGCTCGATATCTATGACTCCGATACCACGAACTTCCATGTGATGACCGAGCAGTTCGGACGCGGACCCGACGATCAGATTCTGCGATTTCTTGACAATGTTTATCATGTCGTCTGCGACCAGACGATGGCCACGCTCGACAAGATCAAGGGAGCATTCCGACTTACCGATCCCCGCCTTGCCTGTGTAGAGCAGTCCGACGCCGTAGACATCAACCAGAGTTCCGTGTACTGTAATGCGCGGGGCAAAGAATTCGTCCAGAAACCCTGAGAGTTGAATCACGAAGTCGGCAGTATTAAAACGAGTCTGAAGGATCGCAGTATTATTCTCAGAAGCTAACTTAATCAACTCCGTGGGAGGGTTCAGGCCCTTTGTAATAAAGAGCACCGGAACATCAAAAGAGAAGAAATTCCTGAGAAGGCGAGTCCTTTCTTCAGAAGTGAGGCTCGCGAGAAACGCCATCTCAGTCTCGCCGAGAATCAGAGCCCGTCTGTGAGGAAACCTCTGGGTGTACCCGGCGAGCGCAAGTCCCGGTCTGTGTATGGCGGGAGTCTCGATCTTCTTCATCAAGCCGGAGCCGTTGGTGAGAAGATATAGCTCAAACTCCTCCTTATGCTCCTGGTACAGTTTTTCGACAGTGATCTCAGGCATGGGACTCAATAGTCAAGTGTTATGTCATCATCTGATGTCAGATCAGGGGGAGTGCTCTTCTCGGCGGAGATTTTTTTCTGCTGCTTGTCTTTGAGTTTTCCCTTGTATCTCTTCAATTGACGCTTCAGCTTATCGATACTCTCTTCGACCGAGACATACATGTCATCGGACTCACCGGTTCCGGTCAGAGTCGCTCCATAGACTTTCAGTGTCACCTCTGAGCGTTGACGGTAGCTTTCGACCTCGAGCACCACATTTCCGGAGACGATATTGTCGAAAAACCTGTTGAGTTTCTGGAGTTCATCGTTGACAAACGTCCTCAACTCGGGACTCAAATCGAAGTGTCTGGCGGTAATTGAAACCTTCATGTCAAACTCCTTTCGGGGACATGTTTGCGTTCAGGTTGAGATGCAAAACCGCTGCTATCTCCACCCACAGCCGTGCAAGAGGATTTTACCGGTTTGAACCTCATGAAGTTGCCAACATCTGAAAAACGCATACCGAAACCGATCAGGTAGGCAAAAAACCGCGACGAATCCTGCGAAATAGTAGATCCGACACCACAATAGCCAACTGCAGCAAGGCAGCACAACTGGTTCTCGAAATTATGCGCTTCTGAACATGGGCAAGCGAGGTAAGCTTCAGTTTTGACTTTCCTCATTCCAGTAATCAAGAAAACCCACTACTCCCGGGAAGTCAACTACTATCTTTGACCACACGCTTTCTGAAGCGCGCGGGAAGAATCTTCAGTTCCTCGCGGTATTTGGTCACGGTCCTGCGGGCAATACTGATGCCCTCAGTTTTCAACTGCCTATGGATATCCTGATCGGAGAATGGCGACGCCGGGTCCTCGGACTTGATTATATCTTCGAGTTTCTGCTTGACCCGCCGCTTGACCAACTGTTCGCCGCCCTCCATGGGAAGACCCGTGTTGAAGAAATACTTGATTTCATAGACTCCCAGCGGCGTCTGGACATACTTACCGCTGGAGACGCGCGATATCGTGGCGACATTCATGCTGACCTTCTCGGCGATATCCTCCATAATAAGCGGTTTCAGGTAGTCAGGACCCTTCTCGAAAAACTCCAACTGTGAATCCACGATCGCGGTCATCACCCTTATCATCGTGGTACGGCGCTGATTAACCGAATTCAGGAGCCATCTCGCCTGCTCGAGCTTCTCCCTGATGTACTTCTTCGTCTCGGAAGGCGTCGCGTTGCCCCGCTTCAAAAGAGACCTGTATGACGAGTTTATACGAAGCCGTGGAGTATTCTTGTCGTTGTGGAAAACGATATACTCGTCACCCACTTTTTCCACAATCAGATCCGGAACGATCGGAATCGCCGCCGGATCGAACCTGCCCGTAGTCGGCTTCGGAGACAGGGTCTTGACCAAATCCATCGCTTCCTGGACTCGTTCGAGCGTGGAGCCGGTCGCCTTCGATAATTGCAGGTGGCTTTTCCTGTCGAGAGATTCAAAACACTCGTCTATGATTCGATATGCCAGCGAGTCCTCGTGCCCCTTCTCCCTGAGCTGTATCAGCAGCGACTCCTGCAGATTCTGCGCACCGACACCAACAGGATCAAACTTCTTTATCTGCCGGAGCATGCTCTCCACACTCTCGCGATCGACCTTGAGCATCTCGGCGATCTCATCGACAGAACATGTCAGGTAACCGCTTTCATCGATATTTCCTATTATGAACTCTCCAAGGGACAGTTCCTCCCTGGAGAGTTTCAGAAAGCCAAGTTGTTCGAGAAGGTGCTCGTAGAGTGTCCTGTCGGTTGCAGGAGTCTCTCTCCAGCGATCCTCGACATGCTCTCGCATTCTCCGGAATGTGTAGTCGTCGGCATCGTCGCCCAGATAGTAGTCCCAGTCGATCTTATCCATCTTCGGATCGAGCTTCGGATCATCGGTCGATACTGTCGGGCTCTCCACCTCATCATCCAGTAGATTCTCTACAGTCTCGATCTCTTCGAGCAGCGGATTGATCGAGAGTTCCTGGCGAAGCTTCTGTTCGAGCCTGAGGACCGGCATCTGCAGCATCTTCAGCGACTGAATGAGCTGCGGAGCCAGAGTCTGCCTGAGTTTAAGCTGAAGTTCAAGTCTCACTGCAATACCTTGTTACACAATAGGATGCAAAACCCTTGCGAAATTTGACTGTTCATATAGTCTATCGGTCATTCTCCGAATTCAGTTTAATCGGAACTTCTCCCCAAGGTATATTTTTCGTGCTTCAGGATCATTCGCAAGATACTCAGACGTTCCAGCCTTCAGTATCCTGCCTTCACACATAATATAGGCCCTGTCAGTTATGGAGAGCGTCTCCCTCACATTGTGATCCGTGATAAGAATGCCGAGCTTCTCATCTCTGAGCGCCGCGATAATCCCTTGAATGTCCTCGACAGCAATCGGGTCTATGCCCGCAAACGGTTCATCCAGGAGCAGGAAATCAGGCTCCATGACCAGCGCGCGCGCGATCTCCACTCTTCGACGTTCACCCCCCGACAATGTATAGGCATAACTCCGGCGAAGTCTTGCGATATCGAGTTGTTCGAGCAGAGAATCCAGGCGCGATTTCCTGTCTGCCCTGCTCATGGGTCGCATCTGCAGAATCGTCTTCAGGTTGTCCTCCACAGTCATTTTCCTGAAAACCGACGGTTCCTGAGCAAGGTATCCAATTCCGCGCCGCGCACGCTTGTACATTGGCAAACCTGTCAGGTCGTAGTCGTCGATCTTGACCCGTCCCCGCCTGGGCTGGAGGAATCCGATAATCATATAGAATGTCGTGGTCTTGCCGGCGCCATTTGGACCGAGCAACCCCACAATCTCACCGCTGTCAACCTCGATTGAGACCTCGTCGACGACCTTCCGCCCCTTGAAGACCTTTATGAGTCCTTCTGAATAGAGTCTGCTCATAGCACTCGGCAATGCGTGTAAGTCATTGCTGCATCACAGGATTATCGCAATACAGCACGTTCTGTCTCTCGGAGACAATGCGCTCACGCGACAACAATTTTACTAATAATCAATATACGCTTTGCTGGAATTGTCCGCAAGGCATAAATTTTGCACCGCGCGCGAGGATGTCACTTCCGCTTGACGCTCTCTACGTCCTCGAATACTGCCTTTACGTCTCTCTTGATCCTGAAATTGGTGAGCCTGCTATCCGACTCCAGGCCGTAGCCGGTCTGCACATTGCCTTTTTGCGTGATCCTGACGAATGACTCAGTCATAATTCGATTGCTTTTCTGGTCCCAGTAGAGGCTGTCGGCCTCGAGTTTTATCCCTTCTTTGGAGGTTACAACTACGTCGCCCCAGGCCTTGAGTTCACGCGTCTTCTCCCTGACTATTCCGGAGTCGGAGATCAGGGTCGAGGAGACGACTCCGAGCGAGTCGTAGAATGTTGCCACGATCTCCGCCATTACGGTACTGTCGATACTGATGTACTTCTCGAGATGAGCGGAATGGACCAGCACCTCTTTGACGCCGCGATTTGACAGGAGTATATCTGAATTGGTCAGAATCTGATCCGGTAGATTAGAATCTGATACGTCGTCCGGCTGTCTGCTGCCCTCATGCGCTCGGTCGGAACAGGAGAGGACAAGCAGCACAATCGCGAATATGAACAAGCGATCGAGTTTCATCGGCATTCCTGTGTCTATTATACTATCGGCGGGGAGCAAGTTCAATACAAATTGAAAACCCTGACACCGATAATGCGAAACAGACAGGGCGGGTTGTCCCCTGCCCATTATCGTAAACTCAAGCGTACCCATTGACGATACCGGTCAGTCTTCCATGCTGAGTTCGTTGAAATCAAACCAGTATCCACTGCCGGTCAGATAGTCGAGTTCGGCCTTAACAATGCTGTCGTCGGCATATGTGGTAGGTCACACGAATCCGTTTACGCGGATTCGCAAGACCTTCCAGGACAGTGTAACGGATTGAACTAATGAGTCAGACAAAGCTTCATACCACCCTGAAACCAGCCTCCACGACCGCATGACGAAGCGTGGAAAGATTGAGGTTATCGCCATATACTGTGGCAGATTTGCCTATGAGATCGACATCGACTGATTCGACACCATCGCACGAAGACAAGGCTTTTTCCACGTTTGCTGCACAGTGGTTGCATGTCATGCCGTTGATCTTGAGAATTTCAGAGGGGCGAGATGTAGCATCCAATGATCTTCTCCTTCGCAATATATAGGGCTGGACGACCGCGTTCAGCAATATCCCAAGCAGCAGTATCGAACTGGTAGTTCCGACCCAGTCGGGAAACATCGAGTGCTCGGTGTAGAAATGCGACCCCGAAAATCCTGATATGATTGAATCGAGAGCGAGTCCGGATCCGAGGGCTGCGAGTGCAACCGTGCCCAGATAGATCAGGGTGGAACGCCTGCCGAGCACATTCCACAATGTCGTAATGGCTGCAATATTCGTCGCAGGGCCAGCTACGAGGAATACAAGCGCAGCTCCGGGAGAGATTCCCTTGATTATCAGAGCGGCAGCCACCGGAACCGAGGCGGTAGCGCAAATATAAATCGGAATGCCGACAAGTATCATCACGAGCATCGAGCCAATCCCTGCGCCAAGCAAACCCATGAAGAAGTCGTCCGGGATCATCGCGGTGATCAGCCCCGCAACGATCAACCCAATCAGCAGGCCACGTCCGATATCCTGCGGCAGAGATATGAATCCATACTTCAGGGCGCGACTGATCCTGTTCGACTCAGGCGTGTCTCCAGTCGATACAGTCTCAATGACCGGCAGATGGCTGTGATGCTCGTCTTTTTCTCCGAGCGATTCGACAAGCTGGCCTCCGACCAGTCCTGTCACCAGCGCAGCAAGCGGACGAAACACAGCGAACACCGGGCCGAGAAGGCTCAGTGTTACCATCACGCTGTCGATACCGGTCTGAGGCGTCGAGAGCAGGAACGATGCTGTCGCACCGCGACTCGCGCCGTTTCGTCGAAGCGATGCGGCAACAGGAATCACGCCGCACGAGCAGAGCGGCAGCGGCACACCGAGGATTGAAGCCTTGAAAATCGGCCAGATGCCCCGCCCGCCGAGATGTCTCTCGACGAGACGCGTGGAAATCATGACCGAGAGAATACCGGCGACCAGAAAACCGAACAGGAGATACGGAGCCATCTCGGACAGGACGTCCCAGAAACCAATCACGATCTCCTGAACATAATCAACCAGCACTATCAGTTTCCTCCACTCAAATGGTCGGTTACATTCGCGCCGAACTCCATGCCGAGCCTCGTCAGTGCGAAGTCATATTTCGTCGGATCGGGATGTATACGAACGCGCCGGTTGTGCTTGCGATACAGCTTTTCAAGCCACTCTCTGCCGACTCTTTGTTCAGTCTCAAGCATTGTCAATGTATCGCCTTTCTCGATCCTTGCCGTCATCCTGACAAACCGAAGGGCAATCAGGATATTTTCTATAGTATATACGAACAGACCTTAGGCAAGTCAAATTCCACTGAGATTCTCTGACTGTTCAGGCTGATTTTGCGCCGAAGACGTGTGATTTGCTTGGCTGAACGTGTCAGGTCACACCCGTGCTTCGCACGTTCAGACCTGACACAACCCCACATACTGCACTGAGATATTGCCTTATCATAGCAATTGTCGTATATAAAAAACGGAACAGATAGTTACACAGCCAGTATTTGCATCTTGTCCAGCAACCATTTCCGCGAGGTTACCAATGATTCAAAAGCGAAACAAGACCATGATCCTCAGAATCTCGTTGCTCGATATCAAGCCAGAGGTTTGGAGAGAGATCGAAGTTCCAGCAACCTACAGTTTCTGGGATCTTCATGTTGCGATTCAGGATGCGATGGGTTGGCTCGATTGCCACTTACATATGTTCATTGTTCATAATCCAAAGACTAGAGAAATGGACGAGATTGGAATCCCCGATGAAGGTGAATTCCTGAATAGTCCTCCAATTCTACCAGGATGGGAGACAAGTATTGCAGACTATTTCATAGAACCAAGTGATCAAACCTCCTACGAATATGATTTCGGTGATGGCTGGGAACACATCATAACGTTAGCAAGCATGGGAGAAAGTAAGACAGAAACAGAGTACCCCAGGTGTTTGAAAGGTGAGCGTTCGTGTCCACCTGAGGATTGTGGCGGAGTCGGGGGATACGAGAGACTGCTGGAGATCATTCAAGATCCGAAGCATGAGGAATATGAGAGCATGATGGATTGGTTGGACGGCGGGTTTGATCCAGACGGATTTGACCCAGATTCGGTCTCTTTTGATAACCCAAAAGAGCGATGGGAATTCACCTTTCTTGAAAGGTAGATCGTAGAGTAGGAGCCCTGCCATTCCGGCTTATATCAACATCCCCTCGTCCCAGCCAATCTTCACGAGATCGATCTTTTCGGGATCGGCGATGCCGAGATGGTGTTTTGTCTCCGCGAATCGGACATGATGCGGTGTTGGTTTGAGGGGATTGTCCTCACCGAAATAGTCAAGGCGTTTCGCATGAAGCAATCTCAGACCGACCGAATCCGCTGCGACAGGATCGCGACTGACGATGATTCCATTGTATGGCCAGGTATACTTCTTGTCGAAATGGTGTGCGCCGATTCCGTGAAACAGTGGCGTGAGCACGACAAGTATATTCAGCCGCGTCTTGCCTTTCGTGACCGGCAGATCCCAGAGTTTGGCGAGATCAGCGCAGTAGTTGTCGTGGTATGTCCACGGCTCCGGCGTGAACATGACATAATTCTTGATGCAGCTCCCAATCCCGGACCAGTGGTGCGTCCTGAGCGGGCGGATATTGATAAGTGCAGTCGAATTCCTGAATACCTTGCTGTGAAGCACCGCTCTGTCATCGATATCGATCTTGTCTTTGCTGACGCCGATATCCATGACACGATTCCTGATCGCATTCTCGAATTCGACAGGCGTCGGCAGCGGTCCCCATTCGTTGCTCTTGACCCCGACGATGTCATCAGGTTGGATAATCTGCTTCCATGCATCGATCGGTTTCTCGGCATCGAATAGAATACTCACAGCATCATCGAGCATCTCGACCGCGATCTTTGCGTTCACATTGCCGTCAGCATCGATGATGTCTTTGTGCCTGACAAGGACAACTCTTGTCTTCTCGACTGGACTCTCATCATCGGCGATCAGATGCAACGGTAAAGCCACACCTAACGCTGCGCATGCAGCACCACGCATAAAATCACGACGAGTGATGGATGAGTTCTTATCGTTCATATTCAGCACATCTGCATTCTACTGTTCATCACTAACCCACCCGACGCTTCGCTCTGGGTGGGCTACCGACTGCTCAGTTGGATTGTGATCTCTCATTAGTATCCGCCTTAAACTCCCTTAGAAAATAACTCCCAAATGCTTCGTTGAGATTTGCTACCCAATCGACCGTCCCCTGAGATTCATCCCAAAAATCCACAAACCGTTGGTCCCAGTACTTCCTTTGAAAATGGAACGTTCCGTTTCTAAATCTTCTCAATAGTTCAACATTTGGTGATTGCAACAAAGTGTCAACGATTGGATCCTGTAAACCAAGTTCTACCCAACCCTCGACTACAACGTATAGCGAGCCATACCAATGTGACATGAACAATCCAAGTTTATCAGCCCAAATCACTTCATTGTTTTTATCGCGCTGTTGAACAGCATCATAAAAATAAGTCCTAAGGCTGTTCGCCCATATGAAATACCTATGTAGACTCAAGAATGCTTGGGGATCTTTCACTTTATAATTCCTCACTCTGGGTGGGCTACCGATTACCAATCACATTACTCATCAGTTGAATTGCTGCCTCTTCATCTTCTGCATCAAACACAACAATGACATAATTCCGCTCAATCATTGCCGTGACCCACTTGCTGTTCTCGGTCTGTGATGTGCCGCTGTCTGAAGCGTCGGGAATATATGAGATCAGGAAATTCCTATACGCCTGTGCGGCGCGATCTGCGTTCGGATACATGATATACAAAAGATAATGGCCGCCCGGTTTGTACGTAGCGAGCACGGCTTCAGTGTCTCTGTCGAGCTCGAGTATGTTGTCATCCGCGACATAGTAGTGATAATTCAGCGATGTATACAGATGGAAATACCGAATGCTGTTCGTGTCGAGTCCATCGGGTGGGAGTAGTCTCAGGATATCCGGCTTCTCTCCGACAGCAGCGATGTTCCTCTCGATTGCCTCTGCAAATTGATATATTGCGGCCTTGCTTTCGGGTGTCTCCTTCTCCGCCATAATAGAAACATAGAAACGATCTTTCCAGAAGCTTAGAAGTCCTGAACGGTACTCAGCGCCGTTGCCGGGATGATCGACTTCGTTCTCGCGCGAATGGCTGAACACGCCGTACGCATCTTCGGATGTTGTCATGTCGAATACTTCGACTGTAATCTCCGGCATGCCATCGCGCATGTATCGTCTGACCACCATTTCACGATATGAATAGAGCCTGTAGATTTCCCCCGCGCCATTCATGTAACGAAAGATACCGATTGTATCGTATGTCTCGCCATCGCTCTCAGCTTTCCACCCGGCCATCTCATCCGGCATTAGATCATGCATATTCGTAACGCCTCTCGATTCGTCATTCTCTCCACAGCCATGTGCAGCAACCAATATCATAATCGCAGTCAGGCACACACCGAATAGGGCAGACATTGACTCATGCCCCAAGTGGGCATGAGCTACAAGACTATGTTTTCTCATGATCTCGCTCCAGGTATTTTGTTAATGGATACACACATTCATCCGGCAGTTGCTGCCCGGCGAGACACAGGAGCGATCGCGAACCATTCCTGCCATCTCTGTCACTTCCGTCAATCAGGCATCCGAACCGGCAGCCGAGACATTTCTCGGTCTGGATATCGATCCTCGATGCGGTCGCAGCGGCAACATCGGCTTCGGTCCGGCTCCATTCCGGTTCGTTTCCATTTTTCGTGACTTCCATATTGTGGAGCCTCGTGAACACCAGCCTGCCGCGATCGAAATTCAGCACAGCGCGACATGAAATCTTGTCGCCTTCGGAAAGCTGGTATCTTTCCTGAGTCTTGTCTGATATCCGCGCGAAACAGGTGTCATCGAACAGGTCGATATTGACATGCGCGCTGTCGAACACAGCCAGCCAGTTGCGGAAAACATAGCGTTCGCGATTCGGATGGCCTATGGTCCTGAAGTTTGGCTTGATCGTTCTCACCACAGCTTCGAGTTCGATTTTCCTCCCTGCGACATCGCTGAGCCAGTAGTCGAACTCTTCCATATCCAATTTGAACTTCCGGAAATCAATGTCCGAGATGTTCAGCTTCGGCTTCTGTATGTATTTATCCTCGAAGAACTCCTTGCAGCTAAAACAAAGCCTGCCGACATGTTTGAACTTCTTCGGGCATGCATGACCTTTGTCGAGCAAACGACACTTCCACATAAAGACGATACAGCCATCCGGATAACACTTCTTCTCGTTGAGGATATGATGCGGCGTTACCATGCCGCCAAATCTGTAGTGCGCGGAGTGGGGGCAACTGAAAACATCCGAGCGCTTGTAGAGATTTTTGAAAACTTTGCGCATAAGCCCTCGAAATGAATACGATACATATATAGTTGTCTGTCGCTGTTTCTCCAAGTAATAAACGCTTCTGTTCAACTCCCGCGCAGCATCAGAGCTGTCAGTGGATCACGTGTCTAATCGGTCGTAGTACTGTTCACATCTGAAACGGTTACGCGACATGTGATTGAAGTCACAGTCCCCAACAATGTATTGACTATCTCCCATAAAACTGATGTCGATATGGCTTCCATCTGAGCAGCAGCGCGAGTTGTCCAATATCTACACAGCTCACATCACCTTGAGAAACAACGCATTACGGTAATAACACCGCCTCCTGTGAGATACGATTCCGGACGGCACCGCCGTTGCAATAGAGACTCGCGAGTGCTTTTGACGAGCTTCTTACGAGAGGAGTTGGGGTGAAGGTCAAGTTTACTCTTACGATGGATGACCTGACAGTCTCAGGTGACCACTACGATGAGGTCACAATCGACTGGGTCTCTGAGGTCGCGCAGGACGAAGTCCTTCGATTATCACAGCAGTGGATCACATCACAGAACTTCCTTACACATCGGATGGTAGGCCTGACCAACGTAGGCGAGTCATCGCTTACAATTGAACCGATGGAAGGACGCTGACACTGGGATCGAATCTCATGGAAATCAACATTGACCAGATCGCGGCATTTGTGACTCCCATACTCGATATGTTCTCGGAGCATGCCGTTGAGGTCGATGAGTTCCTGAGATCCCACATCACTTTCGTTCCGCCGGTAGTCATCTATCTGGCGATCTTCATGCTCGCGGCAGCCCTGATAGTACATGCGACGAAGGTAGCTTTCAAGCTGGCGATATTTGTCGTCCTTCCCACAATCGGATCTGCGTTCCTCGTCACACAAGTGTTTCCCGCACTTCAGACGACGACGGTGCTACCTGCGGCGGCAGCAATCTTCGCAGGACTGTTCATCCTGAAAAGGTGACATCGCGTTACGTCTATTCGAAAAGAAACAGAAGTCAATTCATAGATACTGGCCTGCACCTAACTCCTGGAATGTATCCGTTCTGATATCTGCGACATCGCTCTATAGCGCACACTCGCTGACTGTGGACTGAAACCCACAGTCAGAAGTCAAATCGCGCATGTCCCCAAGTGAAACGGCCGCGGAAGTCTCGATCCGACAAGCGCTTCGGGTGCATGCCATAGATCGGCATGCCTGTTGCGAATACATGTACTGACAATGAGTAACAACGGGAGGAATGACTATGTGGTTCCGTCGAAGGACCCGGCGCGAGCGGTGCCCGATATGCTCCAGCAGGCTCAGTATGATCGGAAAGCGTCGCGTCTGCCGGTCGTGTTGCATTGAAATCGAAGGTTCGAGCCTCAAGCCGCTGAAAGACCTCGACTGGTACGGCCATCTGCGTGTCGATCAGAATCGCTGAGCAGCTATCGGTATGAAAGAAACCAGGCGCTGTGCCATTTGCGGGAAGAGCATGAAGGAGTTCAAGGGCATCTTCATGTGTCTTTCCTGCAACGACAAGTATGGGGAGTACTACAATTTCTTCTCATCCGCGGTCGCTGATTTCAAGAACTCCAGCGGCAAAGATGTGGTGATGATCGAATGCCCCGGTGTTACGATCTACGATGAGACGAACTCCAATGTGATCCGCGGAGTCAAATGGAATGATCCGCAGGATTTCTCAAAGGGATATGTCATCGTCGGGAGTCCAATGTATGCGCCCGGTCACAAGCCGAAACGAGTCGTGCCGAGCGACAAACGCAACAACATCGCGCGCTGCAAGGCATGCCAGGATTTCACAGTACGAATGAGGATATTCAATAATCAAAAAATGAAAGGCGAGTTCACGCACGAATCGCCGTTGATGCCGAGAGATCATCCCCGCGACGGTTTCAGCCCTCGCAACATCACAACCTGAATACAAACGCCGGGAGCCATGTCCTCCGACCTGTAACGGCTCGGTGGTGGTTATATCTTATTGTCCCAGTATTAGTTGCATAGATAATCGAGTAGGCTCGTACTCTGGACCATCAAGCTAGTATCATGTCCCAGGAATCAATTCACAATAAAAAGCGGCAAATTAAATCGTGGCATGGGCATCTTGCCCATGATTCACGGGCAGGATGCCCGTGCTACTACAAAAAAATATATAAACATATACCCGGGACACGACACTAGCAAGAAATGTACGAACTGTCAGAATCGCCTGCTGACTGTCCAGAAACTGGACAATCTGGGTTCGTGCTAATTCGTTATCATCCAAGAGGTTTCCCCAAAGCCTAATTCCCTATCCACAAAAGCGTCGAGATCGCGGACACTTTGATTAAAAACAGCTCTCCGACCAAACGTTACCATCAAGTTCAACTCATTGTTACACGGCGACTTACACATACAGTGATGGGGTGGCATGACTGTTGCTCAGTATTTGAGCAAGGAAGTGTACAGATTTGAAGAATTATGAGTCACATATTCAATATTCCGGGAGGAAAGAAATGAAGAAACTGACAAGAATCGCACTGACACTCGCGATGGCTTTTGCACTCTGCGGAACCGCCAACGCAGCCTGGTTCCTCGATTTCGAGTGGGGACTCGGCCATGACGATGAGCAGATCGCATCCGGTATCCCGGGCCTTCAGTTCACCAGTACAGGTGATTTCGATTGGCTCTACGCCGACATCACAACTGGTTCTTACAGCGTCACCAGCGACAACGGCTCAACCTACGGTGGTGAATGGTATTTCATGTCTGGTGATGTGTTTGCATGGCTTGGACGGAACGCCGATATGGGCAGGATTGATTTCCTCGGTGGCGACGGTTCGTGGTTCACCACGGGCTATTGCTCGTTTAGCGATTTCTATCTTGAAGCCTATGATCAGTTTGACAACCAGCTCGATATAGCTGTAGGCGCACCGAACACGACGGATGACGGTGGTACCGGCTTGAATTATCTTACGGTGACATCCGGCTTGAGCAATATTTCTTATGTACTGATGCACGACACTGGAAACCAGTGGCTTGCTGACAATATGTCGGGCGATGCTTCTGATGTCGAGGATCCGTCAATCCCTGAGCCGACAACGCTACTGCTTCTCGGCGCCGGGCTGCTCGGCGGCGGCATCCTTAGGAAAAGAATTCGATAGAGTCAGGAGGCTATTATGACAAAAGTTATTGCAACAGTTGCGCTGGCCGTAATCATGACTCTGGCGATCTCGACACCCGGTCATGCCTGGTTCCTCGATTTCGAGTGGGCACTCGGCCAAAACTGGCAGGACATCTCGAACGATGTTTCCGGGCTTAACTTCACCACGACAGACGGTAACGACTGGCTGTATGCGGACATCAATTCCGGCATGTACAATGTGCAGAATAATCTTGGCGACTGGTACGGGAGTGGTGAGTGGCACCTGAGTGAATATGTTTTCGCATGGCTTGGACCGCACCAGGATGCCGGTCGTATCGATTTCCTGAACAAGGATGCGTCGTTCTTCACGGTTGGTTACAACTCGTTCTTCAATTTTTATGTCGAAGCGTACGACGAATTCGACAACATGATCGATGTAACAATCGGCCCTCCGAATACCATGTCGTACGGTGGTACCGGGCTCGACTATCTGACTGTCAATGCCCCGGGCAATGATATGGCATATGTCATTCTTCATGACACTGGCGACATGTGGCTGGTAGATAATATGTCCGGTGACGCGAGCGGAGTCGATGAAACGCCCATTCCCGAGCCGGCAACGCTTCTGCTGCTCGGCACAGGTCTGATTGCTGGCGGAATCCTCCGTCGCAAGTACCGCAGGAAGTAGTCACACAGCAATACTTCGATTTACGAGGGGTCGCTCACGCGGCCCCTTTTTCTATCCGAAAAACTCGATCGAACAGGTTCCACAAGTGCGGAAAGGGCTGCGGACTGCTGACAGGAAGCAGATTAAACGGTGACCGATAGATACAAATAAAGCGGCCCGCCTGCAAGCAGACAAACCGCCCGAGATTAGTTCGTACCCCTTCCGACCACTTATACGACAAGAAGCTTCATCAGTTCCGAGATCGAATCGACCTTTTCGAGATTGTAGACGGCATCCCTGATCCTGGTTCTGCGATCATCAGAGAGAAAATCTGCGGTCAGACCGTAGAACTTGTCAATCAGATCATTGTCCGTCATCGTCTCCCTCGGATCGCCTTTCGCATAATCGACTCGCTGTGAGAGCGTCTTCCCTGTCTTCATCCCGATATCGACAACTGATGGTTGCAGCTTCGGGAATTCGGCTTCGAGTCGAGCATCGGCTACGACTTTGATCTTCTGGATCAGATCGATCAGCTTCTGATCGGCGATCCGTTCTTTCTTGAATTGCAGCGGCGTCACCATTCTATCCATGATAGCCGCCCCGACACAGTAGGGCATCGAGTGATCGGCAGTCTCTTTCGACGTCGGATGATACTTCGTTGGATCAGCCAGGATATCGACAGCGCGCGCGATTGTATGCACGGTGACTTCTTCGACATCCTCCCACTTGATGTCATGCTCTTTCACCAGTTTCAGCGCAGCGGTAACTGGGGACTGGGTAAGGAACTCAGTTGGGAACGCTTTGAACGAACAATCCTTGATCTTGAATTGACTTCCGAGACCATCGAACAATGCTTCTTCTTTGTAGCCCTCTCCCATCTCCTGACAGAATCCCTCTTTGCCCTCGAAGATCGCTTCGGTACCGATATACCCCTGTTGCGCGAGTAGTGCCGCGAGAACTCCCGACTGTGTCGCCATCGGATCGACAGTGTTTTTCATCATGGTCAACTTGCCGGCGGCGACAGCGCCGAGCGTGAAATTGTGGCAGCCCGAAATGCCAACTGCATTAGTGAGTTGATCGACATTCAGACCGAGCATCTTTCCGGCGACAAGGGGCGATATAAACTGTGTCAATGTTGCATGGTGCCAGCCGCGCTCACGAATTCCGGGAGTGACATACTCGCAGAGCCGCATCTCAAGTTCGTGACCGATGATGATACCGACCAGGATATCCTTGCCTGACTTGCCCTCGCGCTCCCCAACCGCAAGCGCCGCAGGGATTATGTCTGACGGATGCGACGGGTCCTCTTTCCAGTATATATCGTTGTAATCCATTACGCGAACCATCAGAGCATTCGCCAGCGTTGCCATGAAAGCATTTGTCCTGAAACCGGTAGCGATAAGAGTTGCCTCCGGCGTTCCGCCGAGATTTTCAATGACGCTCAGAGACATTTTGCAGTCCTCGGCTCGATGTCCGCCGAGCGCGCATCCCAGTGTGTCGAACAGGAATCTTTTTGCGTGACGAATCGATTCGCTGTCGATGTCATTGAATTTCAGATTGTACACGAACTCGGCGAATCGTCTCGAAATTGTCTTTTCCATCAGGTCATCCTCGTTCTTGCTATGCAGAACTTAGTCCGCGACATGCGATCTCACGGAATCCACTTTCAGGCGCGTAAACTAAGGTCGCCGCATGAAAAAGCAACCGAAAAAGGAATCACAGCGATCTGACATGATAGAAATCGGTTGATCCTTGTCGGCTTTTGAATTACGTTGCGCCAAAGGAAATTGTGAAGCACAGTTCGATATCAGAGAGGAAAATGCAATGAGCAGGACAGAGGAAAATCTCAAAGCGGCATTTGCCGGTGAATCGCAAGCCAGAAACAAGTACACGTATTTTGCGAAGGTGGCGAGGAAAGAAGGCTATCACTATATCGCGAAGATTTTCGAGGAGACCGCGGACAACGAAATGCGTCACGCAAAAGACGAATTCGCTATGCTTGGCGGCATCGGCGATACGATTGCGAACCTGAAGGAAGCCATCGACGGGGAGAACTACGAGACCACCGAGATGTATCCTGAGTTTGCGAAAGCCGCCAAAGATGAAGACAACACTGCTGCGGCAACTTTGTTCGAGCAGATCGCCAAAGTCGAGGCGCATCACCGCGACCGGTACAAGAAGCTGCTCGATATGGTCGAGGCTGGAACGGTCTACAAACGCGAGAAACCGATCAAATGGAAATGCAGCGTGTGCGGGTATGTGCATGAAGGCACCGAACCACCGGAGAAGTGCCCGAGCTGTCAGCATCCGAAAGAATACTACGAACCGGCGAGTATGGATTTCTAAGTTTCATCGCGATGATATAGTATACAAAGAATCGCCGGGGCATCGCCTCGGCGATTGTGGTCGCTATATAGAACTTGGAGGATAAGCTCATGCTCAGTCCATTGAAGTGTTAGAATTCAGGTTCTGAACCAGCGTACTTTCTTACGAAACTTTCATTGAAGGTTTTAGACTTAAATGAGGCATATACCCATCGCTTGGCGGAAATAACTGTCCCCCGGTTGAACGAGTTAACTTGATTGTTGGTTAACGAAACAAAACAGTCTTCACCGTTCCCCCATCCAGCCACTACTGCCAAGTGTTTTGAAATCGGAAACGTCAGTGAGACATCTTTTGACAGAAGCCCAGAGGAGTATGCTTGTTTCGGACTGCGCCCGGGTACATTGTAGTAAACTGGGTTATCGGATGTGACGAATCTATGACCATCTGTAGATCGAGCAATGAACCACCTCATTCGTGAAATCAGAGTGGCGTACTTCCTAGCTGAATCCATTATTGCCAATTTCCACCCACTGTCGGCGACCTCTTCCCAAAATAAATCATCTGCAAAGGAAGAGTCAACATGAGCAAAGTCCTCATCTTGCTCTCTTTTGCGACTCAAGTATCTGCGTGCCTGTCTCCTGTAATTAGGAACTCTGACCAGCATAACTGCGATGAAGTGTGAGAATTGGTTTTTCTGTAGACTGTCCAACTCGTGGTCAGACTCCAATGTTCGGACTATTTCAGCACAAGCACCCTCCAAAGGAGATAGGAACTCCTCAATTGACTGTGTGTCCTTTTCTTGATCCCTAAATTCAAGAGTGTGGAAATCCTTCATTACTCCTGCGTTTTTAGTAGAGACCTTCCTTATCAGCCCTCCATCCTTTTCATACATCCACAAAAACCGTTTGTCGCCTTTGGAAAGATGAGAATCGGCGAAGCCATTCAGATAGAACCGGGATATGAAATGATGGCGCTTTGTCTGCCCCATAAGGACAAATGCTCCGATTGTGTTACTACTATACGCTCAAGATTCATCTACTGACTGGATTCCTGCCTTCGCAGGAATGACGCGATCTGTATGCTCTTGTGACAGCATAAACTCTCCTACACCAGTCCCATCTCTTTCATCATCGCCTTGATTTTTTGTGATGTGGCCGGTCTTGAACCTCTCGAGATTGACTGATTCAATTGTCCAAATGTATGCTAACAGCAATGCGCTGTCAATTTATCCCGATGGATGGATCAAACATCTTCTGAATCTGACTGCAGAAGATGTTCGAGGGCATTTCGGAGATGAGGGAAAGCGAATTCAAAGCCGGATTCCAGGAGTTTCTTCGGGATGACTCTCTGACCGGCGAGGACTGTCCCGACTGCCATCTTTCCAAGCACGAGCTTCGCAGCGAAAGCCGGAACCGATGCAGACGACGACTTGCTGAGCGTATCCCCGAGCGTTTTCGAAAAGTCCGCGTTTGACACAGGATTGGGAGCGACCAGATTCACCGGACCGTTTATGCCGTCGTTTTCGATCAGATGTTTGATGGCGGCGAGCCAGTCATCGAGGGCAATCCAGCTCATCATCTGCCTGCCACTCCCCATCTTCCCACCCAGACCCTTTTTGAACAATGGCAGCAGCTTCGCGAGCGCACCTCCCGCCGGAGTCAGCACAATGCCGGTTCTCATCAGGATCGTGCGTATTCCTGCATTCACGGCAGGTTTCGCGGCGTTTTCCCAATCCCGACAGACATTGGCGAGAAACCCCTCGCCGACCGAGCTTGATTCATCGAGCGATTCGTCCGGATCGCGATCGCCATAAATCCCGATCGCCGATGCGGACATGAACAGCGCAGGTTTCCTCTCCAATCGCGCTATCGATTCGGCAAGAAACTGTGTCGTCTCAATCCTGCTGTCACGGATCAATTTCATGCGAGCATCAGTCCAGCGAGACTCGGCAATTCCGGCACCGGAGAGATTTATGATGACATCGATGCCATCCAGCTTATCGACATTCAGGGTTCGCTCCAGTGGATTCCAGAGTACAGCCTCTGCGCCCGATTCATAGCGAGCATCGTCCCTGACCAGAACGACCACCGAGTGACCGTCACGAGTCAAAGCTGGAACCAGCGCCGATCCGAGCAGCCCCGATGATCCCGATATCGCGATTCGCATTGACATCAATAATACTCAGTCTGTGATATCATGACGGAAATGCCGACCCGTGATCTACGGTCTCTCTACGCTTACGGTTAATTTTGGCAAGCTGAATATCTCCGCCTCGACAAGGTCGCCGTGGCGCAGCGCCCCCACACCTTTCGGAGTCCCGGTCATGAATACATCACCCGGTTCGAGCGTCATGAATCCGGAAACATATTCGATAACCTCACCCGGCGTGAAAATCATCTGACCGGTGTTGGCTGACTGCCGGAGTTCGCCGTTAACCGAGAGTTGGATGTCGAGAGAGAGGGGATCGAAATCGGTCGGTACCGAGACAAACTCGCCGAACACAGCGGCTGAATCGAAACATTTCGAGATTGTCCATGGTCCGCCTGATTTCCTGGCGGCATCCTGAATGTCGCGAAGTGTCAGGTCGAGGCCGACTCCCCAGCACGAGATCAACTCCTGGGCATCGTCCGCCGACACAGACTTGCACTGTTCTGCTATCACGAAACAGAGTTCTACCTCATGGTGCAGCGTTCCAAGCTTAGACGGAATGGTGATTCGATCTGCTCCAGCCGTTATTGATGAATTCGGCTTTAGGAATATGGTCGGTTCCGACATGGGCTTCGATCCGCCCATCTCCTGGATATGAGCGAGGTAATTTCTGCCCACGCAGATTATCTTGCCGGGAATGATCTTCGCCCCGACAGCCTTTATGGTATTCATTCAGCCAACTCCGATTGCCTTGCTCTTACATGGGAGCAAATTGATTTTTCTCCGCAGAACATACCGGACAGAGGAAATCATCCGGCAGATCCTCGAACAGAGTACCCGGCTCGATGCCGTTTTCAGGATCGCCTTCTTCCGGATCATAGACCCAGCCACAGACGGTGCATACATATTTTTGCATCAATTCCTCCTCGGATCGAGACTATCATTACGTGAGAATACCAGTCGCGGAATGCGGTGTCAAGAGCGCAAATGCAATATGGAAGCTCCTCAGCGGCTGCCGGAGAAGAGAGCATGTGCGATAAGACCGGCAATCGGCGGGAATATGAGCGTGCTGGCGAACCTGATCGCTGTCAGTTTCCATCCGAGGACGCCGATCTCCATTGGTATCCTGCTGACTGCGTAAAGGGACCATCCGGTCAGGAATGCAACCATAGTGCCGACGCCAGCCCCTGATCGCAGAAGACCCGCAGCGATTGGAAGGCTTACATACGGTCCCCCGGGCGTCAGACCACCAGCTAACGATCCAATCAGAATCCCTCGTAAACCCGATTCTTCGCCTACCCATTTTGCGACAGTCTCCTGAGGAATAAGCGTCTGGACCATGCCCGCGATGATAAATGCAAACGCAAGAAGCGGGACAATCTCGATAGTCATATTGTACGCCGATTTGAGACCGGCGATATGCGCGCCTTCACCGCCGCGATATCCGAGATACAACAGCACAGCGGCGAGTATCCCCATGATTATTGTAGGAATCAGCATGTTGTTTTTCTTTCGTTTGGGCGGCATCTATGGATACCTGTTTATAAGTCGAATCATTATCAGAAACTCTTCCTCTTGAATTTGCGGCGAAGAGCGAGAACAAATAGAGCAATCAGTGAAGCTACAAACAGTGTCTCTAATATGATGAGTGTCTCCTGCCAACCGAATCTAAGATATAAATCCATTTTGTCCCGGTTAACCCAAAGTAGCTTGAGATTGATTATGCACACATCGAAGTATACACCTTCAGAAAAATCTTCCCAAATGATACCGGGCTTTAGGCGGACAACGTCCGAATCGTAGCCCTCAAACTCATGAGCAACTTGATTTACAAAATAACTGTCAGTATCCACATTAACACCATAATGCAAGAGCAATAGCGGAATAAAGAGAAGAATAAACGCCAGCAGCCCTAACGGCCTTCTATAGCTTTCGCCGTAGTTGCTTACAAGCTTGTACCAAATGTCGAGACAGATGAAACTTCGCCACCACCCCTTAGATTTTCTAACCATTTCCCTTTCACCAACATAGAAATCACCAGCCTCCGGGTATCTATAACTTTCGCCGTAATTGGCTTGGAGTCTCCTGAATAATTGAGCGACAGCTTGATACTCACGTGCCTCAGATGATGCGCTCAACAGTTGCTCGTCAAAAACCGACTTTCTTCGTGTGGGGTAAAGGAATCGGAGTATTGAAACTAGAGAACTCGGCACACTAAGTTTGGATCCTATTGACACTATTGCTCGAATCAATCTCCCTGAGCGATGCTCCGCCCAGCGAACATAGGAGATATCTACTTTGCTGATATCACATCCACTGAGTTGTACGTTTGACATGTCGATGTCTTCAAATCGGACCTTCTCAGGTGCACTGAATTTACACATTCGCATATCTGATCCACAGAGAAACTCAGTGTTGCGAAAGATAACCTCGTTCCTAAATACAGTCCGTGTGAAGCTAACATTCAAGAATTTTGTCTTGATAAAACTGGCTCGGCCATCAAAAGTTGTGGATTGAATCCCTTCAATTTCCATTAGCTCAATCGTCGAGAAGAGAGTTCTACGATACATCTTTGCTAAGTTGAAGGAGACCTCTTTATTGAAATGAACATTTCGGAAATCCGCTACACACCAAAACCAGCAATGCCGGAAACTGGCTTTTCCCTCAAAAGTACATAATTTGAAGTCAGCTTGCTTATTGGTATCCCCGTCACCAGTGCCAAACTTGCACCCGTCGAAATTAGTATTTTGAAAGAAAGTTGATCCCGCAAACGTTACAGACATGCCGAATTTTGTACCTGTTGAAAACCTCGTTTTCCCACGAAACTCACATTTGTGATAATAGACATTATCTCTGAATTCTGAGAAAGAGAAGTCAACTTCGTAAAAGA
Organism: uncultured bacterium; assembly: GCA_965369655.1. Taxonomy (GTDB): domain Bacteria; phylum Zixibacteria; class MSB-5A5; order JAABVY01; family JAHJOQ01; genus JAJRZO01. The sequence continues at coordinate 86,147 of CBDUQR010000001.1, forward strand.
CTGAGTGACTGAAATACACTGGCTTATAGATGATACGATGCGAAGCGGTCAAGCTACCATGCGGAAAGTGAACCCTGGTCAGATCGTGACAATCTTCTGTTGGATCGCCAAAAACCGCTTCAAGTTCGTTTGTGAAATCTGTAAGGTTCTTTGTTGGGCGCTGATCGTGCAAGATGCAGTGGTGAAATATCTGGTCATCCCAATTATAACCATATGCCCGTCTCCCGCACTCCTTTCCATTTGCCATTCTTTCTCTGCAAGTATCAGACATGGTCAACCATCACTTCCTCGCTTTCCACATCAGCAACAGCCCGACTACAAAAAAGACAGTGTTGACGCCCCATGCTGCGATGATCGGCGGGATCGTGCCTTCGGCGCCGAGTCTCTGTCCGACCTCGAAGAGTAAAATGTAACAGAACGCAATGCCCGCCGAAAATGAGAACCCAATCGCGACAGATCCGCGTCGTTTGTCGGATGCAAGCGGTACAGCAAGCAGCACTATGATAAAGCTTGCCAGCGGCAACGAAAACTTGATGTGGTAGAAGACTTCCTCGCGCGTGGTTTCGACCGCCGCTTTGCGACGATAGTCGATCGTCCTTGCGAGTTCCGCAACCGACATGTCGAAACCGAGGTTTCTGCCAGAAGCTTTGCTGATCACTTCGGAATGCTCGAACCTCTCGGGCGGTTCGGATATATCCGTCAGATAGAGTGTATCGAACTCGGTGACAACTTCGGCACCGGCACCCTCGCCATCGGATGAAAACTGACGCAGCACGCCATCCATCGCAACCCAGATCGTGTCCTCCCATCGCATTATCTCGCAGTCGAGTTTGCTCGACAGCCGATTCTCGGAGACGGTGAATATCTCGACGCGTTTCGCGGTATTCGTCGGCGGATGATAGTTACCCAGCTTGAATATCCTCCCCTGTTCGCCGAGATACAGCAGCCCGTGCACATTCTCTTTGCCGTAGTTCGGGTTCTTCTCGATCTCACCGTACCTGATCTGCATCTTTCGCCTGTTTGCTTCCGGGACGATCCTGTCGGAGAAGAAGAACATCGCTACGCTGATCAACAGCCCCCCAAGCAGCAGCGGCCTGGCGACACGATACAGGCTGACCCCGGAAGAACTGGTTGCCAGAAGCTCGTTTCGCCGCGCCATAAGCCCGACCGTGAACATCGAGCCGAGCAACACAGCAACCGGCGTTACCTGCACGATTATGAACGGAAAATAGTAAACGTAGTAGCGGATTACGGTCCCAAACGGCGCCTCGTTGTCGATGTAGTCGTCGAGATGTTCTACCACATCGACTATCAGGTAGATGAGCAGGAACACGAATATCGAAATCAGGGCGGCCTTGAGAAACGACTTGAGCATGTATCTGTCGAGGACTTTGAACATCAGCGCGTCCTGCGGACCAATTTGATAAGTTCCGCGATAAACTTCTTCTCCGTCATAACCTTGAACAGCAAAATCACCCCGGCAATCCCCAGAAGGATATTCGCGGACCACATGGCGATTTCAGGCGAGACAAACCCGCGATCGGAGAGCTCCTCGCCGCCGATCAGAAACGCCCAGTAGACGATAAATAGCGCTATTGATATGCCGATAGAGATCGCCATGCCGCCTCGTCTCGCAAGAATCCCGAGCGGTGCGCCGACCAGCACGAACACGAAGCAGGCGGCAGGCAGTGAATACTTCTTGTGTACTTCAAGGAGGTACTTATTGATTAACTCCTGAGTATGGCTCATGCTTTTGACAGACTGCCGCAGGTCTCGTTCGATGTCGACAGCTCTCTGGAATGCGAGCATCACCGCCTTCCGATAGAACATTTTCCCAGCGTCGGCATGATCGACAGTAACGCCGTCGAGCAGCCTGCGGTTCTCGTTCTCGATTCGCCTCCAGGCTGTCACGCGCGCATTGTCCATCCTGTTGCGCCATTTGCGAATCTCGGCGAGCATATCCTCGGATGATCTCTCCCTGTCTCCCCTGTACGACGATGACGATGTCTTCTTGAGAGATCGACTGACATCTCTGATATTGAATGTCTGCTTTTCGAATTTGACCCACTGCCATTTGTTGGGTGAATCGGGCACCGGTTCATGTATCTCGCCGTCCTCGAGTTCGAAGCTGAGAACAGCGCCGCCGTCAAGATACTTTAGCCTGCCGCGCTCTGCCAGAATAGTGCGCGGGTTCTTTGAATCCTTCTGATCGAAAATGGTTACGTCTTTTATGCGAGACGTCTTGTGGTCGATGTCCCTTATCAGGATCACGTACCCGGGTATATCGTTCAGAAAGATATTGCTTCTAATCGACAGGGTCGGCCGCGTCACGCGTATATCGCCCATCAGCACTCTTGCCTCATGGTTGGCGTCCGGCAGGACTTCATTGTTGAACCAGACCATGAATGCCGCGAGAAACATGCTTGCAATGAGGACGGGCCGTATCAGTGATATGACATGAATGCCAGAGCTTTTCATCGCAAGGATTTCAAAATCGGACGTCATTCTTCCAAACGCCATCAACGTGGCGACAAGCGTAGACATCGGAACCGACAGGGCGAGCATCCAGGCGAGATTGAGGACAAAAACCCAGAGTATAGTGAGAACATCGAGGTCCTTGCCTATCGCCATCTCTATCACGTTCGGAACGAAATCGAGAATCAGAACGAATGTCACCACGAAGAACGCAAAAAAGAACGGACCCAGATGTTCTTTGAGGATATATCTGGACAGTATGCGCATTTCGGCCAAGTTATTCATGTTGCGTTTATTATACAAGTATTTTCCTTGCAGGGTCTTCCGCGCGATTATATCTTGTGACAGAGGTATATGTGATGATTTCAGATTTCGTACAAGGGGACACAGTCACAGAGTTTTTCGCGCTTGCATCGGTGCAGTTGCGGCAGTACGATCAGGGTGAAATGCTGCGGCTGGAGTTCACCGACGCTTCCGGCAGGATCGATGGCATAGCCTGGGACAACGCATCCAATACATACAGCCGGATCAAGAACGCCGATATTGTCAAGGTTCAGGCTCTGGTATCGACGTACCGTGACAAACTGCAACTAAAAGTCAACAGGATTCGTGAGGCGGAAGATGGAGAATACGATATCGAGAAGCTGCTGCGGGTTGTCGATGGTGGTCTGGACAGACAGAGAGAGTTCTTTGACACGATCTTCGCGACAATATCAGACGAATATCTGTCTGAACTCCTGCGCAAAATCAGGCATGACGATGATCTTTTCGGGAAATACCTGAGAGCTCCCGCCGGGAAGCGATTTCATCATGATTATATCGGCGGTCTAGCCGAGCACTCTCTCTCTATGGCGAATCTCGCCTCAAGATGCTGCGAGCATTATCCCGAACTGAATCGTGACCTGACCGTCTGCGGAGCAATTCTCCACGATATCGGCAAGGTGCAGGAACTGGCGGGCGGAACAAGGCTGGAATATACCGACAAGGGGAAACTGATCGGGCACATCACGCTTGGCGACAGGATCGTCGCGGACATTATCGCAACAATCCCGGACTTTCCCGAAAAGCTGGAGACCAAGCTGCGCCATTTGATGCTCTCGCATCATGGCGAACGACAGTTCGGCTCACCTGTTGTCCCGATGACAAGAGAGGCGTATGTGCTCCACTATGTTGACAGGCTCGACAGCGGTTTGAATGTTTTCTCGCACTATGAGTCAAACCATGTCGACGATTGGTCCAACTATGTCAACCTGTGGGAAAGATTTCTCTACTTCGGGTAGACCGTCCTCAAGTTTTTGTTGCAATTGAGTTTTGCGCGGCTATTTTTTGACAAACTTTCTAAGTGGGTTATGGGATTTCTTAGCTTCATCTCGAACGACATCGGCATTGACCTCGGTACCGCAAACACCCTGGTTTTTGTAAAGGGCCATCCAAAGGGGATAGTTCTAAACGAACCGTCTGTAGTCGCGGTTGAAACGACGACGAACAAGGTTGTCGCAATCGGGAAGGAAGCCAAAGAGATGCTCGGCCGAACGCCGGGCGAAATCACAGCTATCCGGCCGCTGAAAGACGGCGTGATCGCCGACTTCGAAATCACCGAAAAGATGCTCTCGACCTTCATACGAAAGGTCGTCAAGCACAGGTACCTGCTGAAACCGAGAATCGTGATCTCGGTGCCGTCGGGCATCACTGAAGTGGAGAAACGGGCTGTCAGGGATTCAGCCGAGAACGCCGGTGCGAGAGAAGTGTTCCTCATTCAGGAACCGATGGCTGCGGCTATCGGCGTCGGACTGCCTGTCTCCCAACCTTCGGGCGTGATGGTAATCGATATAGGAGGCGGGACTTCAGAGATAGCCGTTATCGCGCTGAATGGTATCGTGAACAACACATCGATACGAATAGCCGGAGATGAGATGGACGAGGCTATTGTGTCGTACTTCAAGAAGAACTACAACCTCTTGATCGGCGAACTGACGGCCGAAGCAATCAAGATTAAGATCGGAAATGCGTTTCAGCAGGAACGCGAGGATTCAATGGAAATCAAAGGCAGGGACCTCGTGGCCGGCGTCCCGAAAAACATGAAGATTTCCTCCGCACAGGTCAGGGAAGCACTCGCTGAAACAATCGATGCGATCGTTGAGGCAGTCAGGCAGTCTCTTGAGCACACACCACCGGAACTGGCATCCGACATTCTCGACAGAGGTATCGTCCTGACCGGTGGCGGAGCGTTACTCAGGAACCTGGACAAACGCCTTCGCCATGAGACCAATCTGCCTGTCAACGCTGCCGACGATCCCCTCACATGCGTTGTTCGAGGCACGGGCGAGGTGCTCAAGGACATGAAAAAGTACTCGAAAGTGCTCATGAAAAGCAGGTCCGATTAGGCGACCCCGCGAGACAGTGCCACATTGGCATGTAAATACCGCCACATTTGCATTTTTACTCTTGACAATTCAGCCTCTCAACACGTAGATTCCTGATGTGGCAGTTTCAAGAAGCCGAATCATAGCGTATATCGAGTCAGAGAGTTACCGACCTTTGAGGATTCGGGAACTCGCCAAAGGGCTCAAAATACCTGAATCCGAGTACCGCACATTTCGACAGCAGATCAAGGATCTGATTGCAGACAGCTCGATCGTGAGGTTGAAAGGCGGTCGAATCGGCCAACCGAGCAAACTCAATCTCAAGTCGGGCATCCTTCAGGTCAACCGCAAGGGCGTAGGATTCATGGCGCCCGAGGATGGCTCTGAGGATATATTCATCCCCGCCGACGAGATGTCGACCGGACTCGACAAAGACCGCGTCCTGGTTCGTGTGAAACCGGGCAGGCGCGGACGACTCCGCGAAGGCGCAATCCTGAAAGTGCTCAAACGCGAGAGGAACACGATAGTCGGTACTTTCCATCGAACCAGACATTTCATGTCGGTCGAACCTGACGACGAGAGGATCGGGCGGGACATCTATGTTCATGACTGTGGCGATCTTCGCGTGGAAAATGGGCAGAAAGTTGTCATCGCGCTCTCGGAGTGGAAAAACCCGAATATGAACCCGCAGGGGAAAATAATCGAGATACTCGGATACCCAGACGATCCGGGCGTCGATATCCTTTCGACAATCAGGAAGTTCAGTCTTCCCACAGAGTTTCCGGAGGCGGTCGAGAAAGAATCGACGGGCCTGAAACTCGATATTTCTCCCGCCGCTCTCGAAGGCAGGCTCGATCTCAGGGACAAGATAACTCTAACGATAGATCCTGCGGATGCAAAGGACTATGACGACGCCGTATCTCTCGAGATTCTGGACAACGGGAACTACATGCTTGGGGTCCACATCGCCGATGTCGCGCACTATGTTCTTGAGGGGACCTCGCTCGACACGGAGGCGAGAGAAAGGGCAACATCTGTCTATCTTGTCGACAGGGTTCTGCCGATGCTGCCGGAGCGGCTCTCCAATGATATATGCAGTCTTCGAGAGAACGAGGATCGCCTGACCTACTCCTGCCTCATGGAAGTTACAAAGAGCGGTGACGTCAAGAAGACCCGGATTGTCCAGTCGGTGATCTGCTCACGGGCGAGACTGTCGTATGATGACGTGCAGGAGTATTTCGACGATGGCAATCAGACGGACAAACTGAGCGGACTGACACAATCTCTCGATCTGATGCAGAAGCTGGCGAAAATACTGAGGAAAAGGCGTCTCGAAATGGGCAGCCTTGATTTCGATCTGCCGGAGCCGAGAGTGGTCCTTGATACATCGGGCGACGTCGTAGATATCAGACCGCGTCCCAGAAAGGAAAGCCACAAGTTAGTCGAGGAATTCATGCTGCTGGCGAACCGAGCCGTGGCAGAGCAGTTCATGAGGCTTGGACTTCCCATACTGTACAGGGTACACGAGGCTCCCGACCCGGACAGACTGGACGCATACCGCGAATTTGCGAGGGGCTTCGGCTGGGAACTCAAGATAACCAATCCGCCAAAACCGATTCAACTGGCTCGATTCCTGAAAAAGATCGAAGGCTCTGACGCCGAGAGCATACTCAACGAGATGCTGCTCAGATCTCTGAAGAAAGCGTGCTATCAACCCGACAATATCGGTCATTTCGGACTCGCGTTCAGCCATTATCTCCATTTCACATCACCGATACGAAGATACCCTGACCTGCTTGTCCATCGACTGCTCAAAGAGATCAGGAACAGGCGCTATCCGGGAAAGCTGATGCCTTCGATAAAGAGACTGCTCAAACAGGTCGGCGAGCATTCATCGATGAGGGAAAAACTCGCTGAGGAAGCCGAACGCGAAACGGTGCGCATTAAACAGGCGATATACCTGTCGAAACATGTTGGCGATGTATTCGAGGGGGTGGTCTCCGGGATCATGTCGTTCGGATTCTTTGTCAGGCTGAAGAAATTCTCTGCCGAGGGCATGGTGCGACTCTCGACGCTCGGCGACGACTACTATCAGGTAGACGACAACAGGCTTTCGATAACCGGCAGCCACACCGGAAAAGCTTTTTCACTCGGTGACAGAGTCTTTGTCCAGATCATCAATGTCGACCTCGACCACTATCAGATAAATCTGTCTATTGTCAGCGATGACTCTCCGAAAAAACCCCGCAGGAGAAAAAACTCTATAGGAAAAAGGAAGAAATGACGCGGAAGGTCTCCATAGTCACGCCATCCGAAATAATTGGTGAGAAAATCAGCATAGCAGCCGCAGCGAATGGCGTCGAGGTGACGCTCTTTTCATCGTCGTCCGAATACCTCGCATCACCGTGGTCGACAGCGCAGAGTTTCACACTGATCGATTTCTCCGGCTGCGAATCCGACCTTGCTCCGCTGCTGCGAACAATCCTAAAGCAGCATTTTCGGACGCCTGTCTATCTTTTCAATGTCCCTCCCGATTACTCGATGCCCGACTCGATGAAGTTAGCAATCTCGGGCAGTTTCGAGTCTGGCCGATCAGCCGAGCAGATTCTGTCTCTGCTCTCGGATCACGACAGATTACTGGGAATCCTCGATTCGGAGGGCATTTGTGGCCACTCCGCACAGCTTATCGAGGCTGCTCAGACAATGGAGCAGGTCGCTGCCAGCGATGCTACTGTGCTGATCGGCGGCGAGAGCGGAACAGGCAAAGAAATGTTCGCGCGGGCGATTCACTCTTTGAGCGCGAGGAAATCGAAGCCGTTTATTCCGGTCAACTGTGGCGCGATCGCCGAGGGTCTGATCGAAAGCGAACTGTTCGGTCACGAGAAGGGATCATTTACGGGCGCGAGTTCGTTGCGCAGGGGATACTTCGAGACTGCCGACGGCGGAACGCTTTTCCTCGACGAAATCGGTGAGATAAAACCTGATGTTCAGGTACGGCTTCTTCGTGTTCTTGATCAGCGAAGCTTCATGCGCGTCGGCGGAACCGAGCAGATATCTGTCGATATTCGCCTAATCGCAGCATCGAACAAAGACTTGAGACTCCTGACGGATGAAGGTCGGTTCCGCGAGGATTTGTATTACAGGCTGTCAGTAGTGTCGCTCATGACGACTCCACTCCGCGAGCGTCCGGTTGACATAATGCCGCTCGTAATGAAATTCCTTGCTGACAGGGGCAGGGAGGATTTTACCGTCGAGCCGGATGCAGTCGAACTTCTGTTGCGGTATAGCTGGCCCGGCAATGTGAGAGAACTGAGGAATTTCGTCGAGTCGACACTCGTGACACTCCACGACAATCGGATATCAGCTTCGGCGGTATCACGATTCGTAGGTGCGCAGACGCGATCGAACAGGCAGCTTCCGGTAGCTACCGGCCGTTCGCGACAGGATGCGGATTTTCAGTTGATCTATCAGGCACTCCTGAATCTCGCGCAGGAAGTGGCGGGGTTGAGGAATGTGATCCTCGGCAGAATCGAGACGGAAGACGCGCGGGAATCGGATGCGGGTCTGTCCGATGCTTCAGAGGTTCCGTCACAATCCATCGTCGGGTCGCTTCAGGAGATGGAGCGGGAGATGATCGAGAAGACGCTGAGTCAGGTCAGCGGCAACAGGAGAAAAGCCGCAGAACTGCTCGGTATCGGGCAGAGGACACTGTATCGCAAAATCAAGGAATATGACTTGAGATAGATGAAGAGGTGCGTCCGACATGAGGACCATAAGGGTCTGCCAGTGCATATTGATCGCGGTGATCTTAGTGGCATTGCCGCAGGATCGGCTCCATGGTCAGCTCTTAACGGAATACGTCTTCCCGGATTATGAAACGCTCGAATGGTTGTACGAATCGGGGCAAATCGATCAGGATGAGTTCGACAGGTGGAGTGAGCTTTTCCTGGATTCGTTGCCTCACTCAATCGATAGTCTCGATTCGGCGCTCATCGGGGAAACGCCGCCTATCGTCACCCGATCCAGACCCACCGCGTACAGAGTCGATTACAAAGCATACCAGAGAGCAGACGAGTCTGACCCATACTGGCATCTGATACGAATTCAGTCGAGAAAGAACCCTGGCATCTACGGCGATCTGACCGCCGAGAAACTGAGTGACGGCAGCTTTGCACTCAGGAATCGCATGATCGGCTGGTCGGACGGTTCATTGACGATTGAGTTGGGCGGTGTCGATCTGGTCTGGTGCGGAGGGCTTGTAGCCGGAAGGCATCCTATACTGTTGAAAAAAGGCGACAGATCGAGGACCGCACTCTATCCCTTGAAATCAAGATTTAACGGGCTGCTCGTACAAACTGCGCACGGGAATCTGACGGTCGCCACACTCGCATCCTACGATCAGGGAGATCAATTTTCATCGTCTGCCTTTGGCGGAGATATTACATATAGCATTGGAAAGAGTATTATCGAGGCTTCCATTCTAAGTGGAAGAATCAGGAATATCGATGATGGTCGTATCGCAAACATAATCGCATTCGGGACCGGTGCCGGCATCGTGCGCAGGAATTCATTTGCTGCGAGACTGAACACGTCGTTTGACAGTGATGGCGACGGCGCTTTTCTGGTCAGCCTGTTCTCAGCGAGACGCCAACACTCTGTCCGCGTCTGGCGCTACGACAGAGATTACACCAATCCATTTGGAGCCGGAAGAGCTAATCCCGATACGCGCCCAGTGGAACTCGATGAAATCGACCTCGAATACAGGTCACGGTACGCTGACGAAACCGGAATCCAGACCAGAAGTCTTCTGCCGTTCTCGACTTATTCAATGCTGGTCGAATCGAACTGGTGGAGATCGGGAGTCACCGAGAAATACCGGGCCAGGCTCACGCACATATTCAAAGCGAACGACCGCAATCGCCTTAAACTGACTCTCCTATCCGGCGACGATGACCTTGGTCAAACAGGATTCGACATCTACACAGCGCACCTGCAATACCGCAATACAGGCATATCCGCTGGTGATCTGATGCTCGCGGGAAGGGTCAGGTCGAAAGGCTATGCGGACAGAGACAGGATTTCATACTCCGCAGAAAGCAAGTTCGAGACGGGAAGTCCAGGGCATCGATCCGCACTGCTGATCCGCTGGTACGATCCCGACACGCGCAAAGACCGTGACCATTACCTGTACGGGTACATCAGGGAATCGTTTGACTTGGATGATCTGATGAGATTCTCCCTGCTCATAAGCTCGCGGTTCGGTCCGGCTCAGAACACGGTCGGAAGCACCCGGTTGAGACTCGAAACAGTCTGGCGGTTTTAGATCATGTTCAGGATGCTTATCACATCGCTCTTCATGGTCTCAGCACTGTCCATTTCGACGCAGGCGAAGCTGCTTCTCAACGAAGTCATGTCTAACGAACCGGGGAGAAATGTGTATCTCGAATGGGTGGAGATATGGAATTTCTCCGACACAGCGGTCAATCTCGACAAAACCGCTTTCGAGGATGGTGACAAGTTGACCGATCTGAGCAGTCTCGGAGATGTCGGGGCGGGAGAGTTCGTGATCCTGGCAAGAGATGTCGTCGAGTTCGAACTGTATTATGGCGATGCGTCGGGAGAGTGGGGCGACGATTCATCTGAAAACTACTCTCTCCTGTCGGCCTCGATGAGTCTTAGAAACGACATTGATTCTGTCGCCATTGTCGACTCGGCGGGGGTCGTGATTTCATATTGCAGATGGTCATCGCCGTCACCTGACGGTATTTCGCTGGAAAGAATCGACCCGCGTTTCGAGGATGCCGCAGCATCATGGCTCCAGAGCATGGCACCCACAGGTTCGACGCCGGGACGACGGAACTCAGTCACCCCCGGCGACAATGACCTTCAGTTGGGACTCGACGCAATAGTCACAGGCGAGTTCCGCGATCAGCTTCAGGTGTCGGCCACGGTGAAGAATGTCGGCCTGCAAGTATCCGAGCCGAATATGTTCACTGCCGGTCTCGATATGAATTATGACGGTGTTCTCGATAACGATGAGCTTTTCGTTGAGACGCCTGTCGATCCGCTTCAGCCGTTCGATTCCATCATAATACAAACGCAGCAGATGCTGATATCCGGCAGGTATACTCTGATGGCAGGATTGCAAGGTGATGACAACACATCGGACAACGACACGACTTTGACTGTCAGGTTCGGGCTCGACCCGTCTGAGATTGTCATCAACGAATTCCTTGCGAACCCTGAGAACACGCTCGAATCAGAGTGGATCGAACTGCTGAATGTCTCGGGTGAGAATCTTAATCTGTTGGGCTGGTATCTTTGCGATGCTGTCTCGTGCGCGGAACTTCCGGACATTCAGATCGGAGCAGGCGAGTATCTCATTTTGACACAGGACAAGTTGTCTTTCAGCGCGTTCTACTTCGATGTAGACGCTCAGGTGATCGAGATCGACAGCTGGCGACAGTTGAACAACAGCGGCGACACGATATTCCTTGTCGATCAATCCGGGCTGATGATCGACTCCGTGATATACCTGAAAACAAACGACGACAATGTGTCGCTTGAGCGAATCGACCCCGGCAGCGTCGGTTTCGAGTTATCGAACTGGTATCGCTCCACAGCATCTCGCGGATCGACGCCGGGCGAGTCGAACAGCGTGCTCGGCGGCTTTGACACTGAATCAGTATTCAGCCTCAATCGAAAAATCATATCCCCCGACGGTGACGGCATCGATGATCTGATCGCCATCAGCTACAGACTTCCGAGAGAATCGGTGGTGACACTTCGCGTGTTCGACCTGGTGGGCAGAGTTGTGAGAACCATCTTCGACGGCGCGTATCTCGTCTCAGGTGAACATGATTTCGACGGTGTGTCCGATAACGGTGTGCCTCTCGTTATCGGCATTTACATAATGCTCGCCGAGGTGTCCGGCGATACTGAGTCGACTCACAGGCTCGTATTCGCGGTGGCAGGCAGGAAATGATGAGACCACTATTGACACTCATATTACTTGTTGCGCCTGTCACGGCTGCATTTGCAGCTTTCGATCAACCGTCTGCATCACCGCTGCTCGCATCATGCGGGGAAACGCCTGCGAATGTCGGATTTCCCGCCGCGACGATGTCACTCTGTCCCGCGCTGATCACTCGGTCGGCTGGAATGTTTGTCGAACTGTCGGCTCAAAGGCTCTACTCGCTGCCGGAACTTGACAGCTATAATGCGGCGATTGCGTATAGCAAAGGACGATTCGCTATCGGCGGCAGCTTTAATTCTATCGGAGCGAACGACCTGTATCTCGAAACATCGCTGGAGTTTCACGCTGCTGCAAGTCTCACCCGTTTTCTCAGTATAGGCGGAACTCTGTCCTATAGGCGAGTCGATATAGCCGAAGGATATAGCAGCTTGAGCAGTCTCTCGTCAGGCGTCGGTCTAACCACCGAGTTGTCGGATCAATTACTCGCATACGCCACGATCGAAAATCCATTCGAACCGGAGATTGCCGCAGGTACAAAGATTCGCAGGCAATTCAGGTCGGGAATCGTGCTGGCAGGTTTTGAGAAAGTCAACTTCGCGATGGGTATCAGTCTGCGCTCAGGTAATCATATAAGATACCATCTCGGAGAGACATACAGGTTGTCGGATGCGTTCACTATCTCTGGCGGCATCATGACAGCCCCATTTGTCCCGTCGCTCGGATGCAGCTTCTCATTCAATATATTTGCTCTCTCCTATGCTTACAGGTATCATCCCGATCTCGGGGGGACCCATGTCTGGGGAATCTCGCTGTCGAGGTGACAGGAAGCTTGGCTATCGACAAATAGAGAGTATATTATAGTACATGAGTCCATTGAAAGACATTCTCAACTCGCGCCTGCGGATCGAGAAGACCGAAAAGGAGACCCTCGCGCCGTATGCCGCTCTGAGCGGCGAGTCGAGAGGCAGACGATATCCGGAGGAAGATCATCCCTTTCGGACAGGGTTCCAGCGCGACAGAGACCGGGTCATTCACTCCGCCGCTTTCAGGAGGCTGGAGTACAAGACGCAGGTGTTCGTAAACAGCGAGGGCGATCACTTCCGCACAAGGCTGACTCACACGCTCGAGGTCGCACAGATTTCCCGAACGATAGCGCGAGGACTCAGGCTCAACGAAGACCTCGCCGAGACCATAGCGTTGGTCCACGACCTTGGTCATACGCCGTTCGGTCACGCGGGAGAGAATATCCTGGACAGTCTGATGATGAAACACGCTGGCGGGAGTTTCAATCATAACAGGCAGAGCCTCAGAATCGTCGAGCATATCGAGCGGAGATACCCCGATTTCCCCGGGCTGAACCTGACCTACGAGACGAGAGAAGGTATAGTCAAACATGAGACGTCGTATGATCTGCCCGAGGCGGATGACTACGAGCCGGATCTAAGCGCCACGCTTGAGGCACAGATAGTCAACTTCGCCGATGAAATCGCCTACAACTGCCACGATGTCGACGATGGTCTCTTCTCCGATATCCTTAAGCTCGATGACATTATGGATGTACCGCTCTGGCGTGAGCTTTATTTCCAATCGGAGAAACTTCACCCCGGCCTTTCCAGATCGAAGCGTCAGTTCCATGTCATACGAATGATGATAAACCGCGAGGTGACCGACGTAATCGACAGTTCCGCCGGACAACTCGACCAGATGAATATCGAATCCCTTGACGATGTACGACGATGTAAGAATCGGCTGATGCTCTTCTCTGCCGAGCTTGTCGAACAGAACAATCGCCTGAAAGAATTCCTCTTGGAGAACATGTACCGGCATTGGAAATTGATCAGGATGACCGGGAAGGCTCACCGCATCATAACAGCCCTTTTCGAGGCGTACCTCGAAGAGCCTCGACAACTTCCGCCAAGCTACAGCAGAAAGACCGAGGAGAGTTCGGTGACGCAGATCATCTGCGACTACATCGCCGGCATGACGGATCGTTTCGCGCTCCTCGAGTACCGGCGGCTGTTCGATCCGAGCGAGCCGGTATGATAAGATTGGATTGGCTGTCTGTATTGCATTAGTGTGAATCGCATTTCACATTCCTGAACCTTCTCCAACCCGTTCTCACTTCCCCTTGATGCTGTTCACTGCTTGAACACCTGGGCTTGCAGTATGTATTTCAAAGAGTTGAGTCCTGATCATATCCGCTAAAAGCCAGCCCCAACTTCTAAGAGTATTGGGCACACGCGTTGCTCGACTATCTGAATGCGACAACACAATCAGGAGACATCATGGAATGCTACTTCACATCCAATCTGATTGATTCGGAATCAGACAATCACAACGCTTTGCTCTCGTTCGCTGTGCCGGAATACGGGATAGTGTTCAGGGCGCAGTTCTCCGGGAAAGAGACAGAGTGCGAATATGCTTCTCTCTTGAGTCTTCTTGAATTCGTCGAGATAAACCCTCAGCTTTTCAAGAACAAGACAGTCGAAATATACGGTGACAGCACTATCGTGGTGAATCAGGTAAATGACAAGATGTATTGCAACAAGCAGCTCGAACCATTTCGCAAGATGGCTCAGTTGTTCAGAAAGAAAATACCATACGTTCTTAATTATATCCCACCCAAAGAAAACCCGGCCCAGAAGGATATCGCCGCGCCATAGCTTCACGGCTCCAGACAGAGCACGGTGGACGGCAGACGACCCCGCAAAGTCCTGAGTCTCGAAGGGCAAGTCCTGAGCTTCGAAGGATCTGCCCCTTTTCAGTCACAGTTGAATCGGCAGATGTGGAGAGGTAGTCTCAAAAGTAGGTCGTGTTCCGAACACGAGACACGAGTGTGAGAAACGCGACAAATATATCTTGTTGAACTACAGTCGGGTTTCTTGCAGGCTCCGCCTGCTGCGGAACACCGACCTACTGAAGAACAGACCTTTTGGGACAGCCTCTGGACATCTGCCGAGCACGTGCTCGCAATGACAGCTTTATTTAAGTAGCTTCACTCAGTCATCCGGTGTTCAAATTCGATTGACTTCGACTGGGCGCCGCTCTACTATTCTGTTATGGCTCAGGATCCGAAGAGCAAACTCGGACTGGAGGAGATGTGTGCCGCTATCGAAAAGGGCAGGATCGACCCGGTCTATTTCCTGAACGGCAGCGAAGAGTATCTCAAGATCGAGGTGCTGGCACTGCTCCGGCGCCAGTTGTTTGGCGACGCGAAGGCTTCGGCGAATGTCGAGCGAATAACGGCAACCTCCGGCTCAGCACAGACTATTGCAGACCTCGTGTCAGACTACTCGCTATTCAGCGGCGGGCGACTCGTGATTGTTTATGATATTCAAAAACTATCGCCCAAGGGTCAGGAAACGCTCATCCCATCTCTGTCGTCCATACCGCAGGGCAATCATCTCGTGATCTTCGGCCCGCCATCGTTTGATCGTCGCAGGAAACTATTCAAGTACCTTGCGCAGAATACAACATGGGCAACCCTGCTGCCACTTAGCGAGAAATCCGCGCCATACTGGATCAAACGCAGGTTCAAGCAGCACGGCATTGCGATCTCTCAGCCCGCTGTCGATAAGCTGCTCAGATTCGTCGGGCATTCCTACGGCCTTCTCGCCACTCAGATCGACAAACTCGCAATCGCATTCTCAGGCAAAGAGGAAATCGAGGTTGCAGATATCGAGAGCCATACCGCAGCCGCCGCGGAATATGACGTGTTCCGGCTTCTCAATGCTGTCGGGAAGAATGATCGTCCGAGGTCGCTCGAAGCACTCAACCGACTCCTCGAACGATCCGACGGCGTCGGTTCTGTCCTGTACTGGCTTGCCGAAACGAATTTCCAGAACTTCTACATAGAGTGCAACAAGGAGAAAATGTCGAGATCGGAGCTATCCTCTCGCCTTCGCGTTTCGCCGAAAAAACTGAATTGGCTGCTCCGCGAGTCATCCAGACATCCAGTCGGATATTACGAAGAATCCATCAGGTCGATCACCGAGGCGGAGATATCGATAAGGTTCGATCAAATTCCACCTCGGATCATACTCGAAAGCCTGATAATTTCTCTGACGGCGCAGAACGACGGGAATAAACAAGCCGGGCGATTGTAAGGATGAAGACGGAATCGGCACGAGAGAGTCGACCTGACGAATCTGCTCTCATCGGCAAGGCAAGAAAAGGCGACAAGGAAGCTTTCTCGCAACTGGTAAGGCTGCATCAGAAGCGTATCTATTACCTCGTTTACCGATTCTGCAGGGATCATGACGCCGCCGATGATCTTGCTCAGGAAACGTTTGTGAAGGCGTATATGGCACTCGATTCGTTTCGCGAGGAATTCAGGTTTTCGAGCTGGATTTCGACAATCGCCACAAACCTCGCGCTGAATCATCTCAGGCGTCAGAAACGCCAGGTGTCGACTGAGGATTATCCGATCGAGGAGATCATTGCCGATCCCAACCCGGGGGCGGATCCGGCAAGGAGGCTGGCCGACAAGGAGATCATGGCCAAACTTGACGATGAAGTCGACAAACTGCCACCGGAGTTCAAGGCGGTGTTCGTGCTGAGGATGCACGAGGAACTCAGTTACGAAGATATCGCGGGAAGACTCGGCATAGAAATCGGGACTGTGATGTCGCGACTCTACCGCGCGCGGACAAGGCTGAAGAAAGCGCTGGAGGAATACCTGTGAGCGAGATCAATCACGATCAGTTCGAGGCCTGGATAAACAGGTATCTCGACGGCGAACTCACGGACAATGAGTTCGAGCAATATCTCCGGAGCTTCGATGCAAGTCTCGACCTTGAGAAACTCAGACTGCTGAGGACTCGCATCGAGAGGATCGAGGAGCTATACAGGCAGATCGAGGAACCGGCTGTCCCGGATGGCTACTGGGATGAGTTTGCGGATCGAGTCACCGCAAGACTTTCACCAGACACCCGGCCATCACTGAAGGATAGAATCCTCGCTTTGTTTTCTCCCAGCCGATGGCCCAACGCAACTTACAGGTATGCTGGCGCTGTCGCATCGGTGCTGGTCGTGTTCCTGATCGGCAAATCTTTGATGAAGAGCGGAAGCGATGAGTATATGCCACATGATTTTCCTGCGGCAATAGTTGAGCAGCTTCCACCGTCATCAAGCAAACAGGTCTCCGATGACAAACGAGGGGATATCGAAAGCGTAGTAGAAGCAGAACCTAAACAGGTGATCGAGCATGCTGAGCAGCAGGACGATGAATCAGAGCCTGTCCAGCCCGCGATATCCATAGCGTCCGAGGCACTGAAGAAATCGAGTTCGGAGATTCGCGATGAAATGACAGGCGCAGACGACATCGTGGTTGAGTCAGATATGGAAATCGAAACGGGTGCCGCTCAGTCCGTCGTCGAAACATCGGCACCGAGCGAATCCATAGAAGATCTCGTACCACCGTCAGTCGATGCAGTAGTACCGCAGTCATTAACCGAAGAATCAAAGATCGAACCGCTCGCGATTTCGCTCGAAGAACCGGAGGAAAAGGTTGTTGCAGACAAGATTGAGCGGCGCTCAGAAACAGACAAATCGCTTACATATATGAAAACAAGCGCAGTTGAATCGGACATAGAGCCATCCGCCGTATCAGTGGACAGAGGACGCACTGCCTGGAATTATGACAACTGGGATCTCGACAGCCTGCGTGCGCAACTGAGCCTATATGAAGAACTCCCGGCCGATTCATTGTCTGCAGACTCTGCGTTCATCGAGATTGCAGAAATCAAGTCGTCGATTGCGTTCATAACCCGCGACTCCACAGATGTTTACGATGCAATCTGCGCGATCGACTCACTACTTATCCACAACCCCGACGCAGACACTCAGAGATGGACCGTGAGACGGGCGCATCTCGATAGAATCCTCGAAAATCTTAATAACAGGTAGATTCTCGGGAATATTGCTCCCTCCCATTTGTAATTTTAGCAGAAGACAAATTCAATGGGAGGTCAAAATGGCTCGGCTAATCTCAGCAAAACTGATCGCAATTCTCGCGGCACTGACATTTTGCAGCAATGCTTTCGGTATCATTATTGTCGAACGCAGGAACCCGAACGACAGATTCATCAGCCTCAAACAGCAGCATGTCGATGTATCGATAGTCGATGGCGTTTCTAAAACGACAATCGAGCAGGTGTTCCACAACAGCGCCTCACGGCAACTCGAGGGAACGTATCTGTTCCCCATACCCGAAGGGGCGTCGGTCTCGAATTTCACGATGATGATCGGCGGCGTCGAGGTCAAGGGCGAGATTCTCCCCAAGGATGAGGCTGCTCGCAAGTATCACGACATAGTCCGTCGGATGCGGGACCCCGGACTGCTCGAATACGTCGGAAAAGACCTGTTTCAGGCGCGAGTCTACCCGATTCCTCCTCACGGAGATGTCGCAATCAAAGTCCACTATCAGCAGGTGCTGCCTTATGACAATGGTCTCGTGACATACAGGTTCACTTCTGAGGACCCGAAATTCTACAGCGCACCGATTAGGGACTACCGACTCAATATCGATATCCAGTCCAAGACCGAAATCAAGGCTGTCTATTCTCCTACGCACAATGTCGAGATCGACAGGCCGGACAATCGAAACGCGGATGTCCTTCTGACAAGAAACGACCTGTCGCGCACGAAGGATTTCGTGCTCTACTACACTGTGTCCAACAAGGATTTCGGGCTGAGCCTGTTGACATATTTCGATCCGGATGAGAAACAGGGCTATTTCGTGGGACTGATCGCTCCGGATCTTGCGCAGAGCGAAAAGACGCGAACACAGAAGAACGTACTCTTTGTTCTCGATGTCTCAGGATCGATGTCGGGCGAGAAGATCGAACAGGCGAAACAGGCTCTACAGTTCTGTCTCAATTCTCTCGACAGGAACGACCGTTTCTCGATAGTCAGCTATTCGGATATTGTAGATCGATTCTCCGACAGGATGATTCCGGCGACGCGCGACAACATAAGAAATGCACAGCAGTATGTCGACCGGCTAAGGGCTGCCGGAGGGACTGACATAAACGGAGCGCTCACTGAGGCAATGTCAATCGAGGGCGCGAGGGCGTATGCCGACTATATTATCTTCCTCACCGATGGTGAGCCGACTGTCGGCGAGACGAATCCGAAGAGGATCGCCGAGAATATCAGGGCGGCGAATATCAACAATTGGAAAGTCTTCTGCTTCGGCGTTGGGTATGATGTCGATGTTGACCTTCTCGATCAACTCGCGTCAGATTCCAGAGCGGTAGCATCATACGTCAGGCCGGGCGAGGATGTCGAGGTCAAGGTATCGAACTTTTTCGCGAAGATCTCTAATCCAGCGATGACCGGGATCAGACTCGTCTGCGATGACAACAGGTTGTCACAGGTGTTTCCTCGCAACCTGCCCGATCTTTTCTATGGCATGCAATTGGTCATTGCCGGCAGGTACGACAATCCGGGCGGCGCGACAATCAGGCTCGAAGGTTTCGTGCAGGGCAAACCCAAGACATACACATACAGTGTCGAGTTGTCAGGTCGCGAGGGCGACGACGAACTGATCCCGCGTCAGTGGGCGATCAGGCGAATCGGCTTCCTGCTCGAAGAGATCAACGGCGGCGGTGAGAATATCGAACTGAAAGAGGAGATAGTCAGGCTGTCGAAGAAATACGGCATCGTGACGCCGTACACATCGTTCTTCGTGGATGAGCCCGCGCGCCAGTTCTATTCAAATGGCGCTGATATTCGGCGAGACATTATGGAGATGTCCAAACCGACAAATAACGTTGTAATTGCAGACAAGATGGCTCTTCCCTATGGGGAGAGAAAGAAAGCAGCCGTGGACCATTCGCAGTTCTTGACGACAATGTCGGGAAAGTCAATAATCGTTGAAACGGATGAGTTTATCCCGCAGGACGGTGAAGCTGGCTCGTATGCACCCGCCACTGCATTGGAAGAACAGGTGGCAGCGCAGGTCGGTTCGGCCAGACTCCGGCGACTAATCACGATCGGTGACAGGACATTCCAGAGAATCGGTAACGTCCTGTACGACAGCAAGCTCGATGGTTCACAGGAGATATTCAAGATCATGATGTTCAGCGATGCATATTTCGAGCTGCTCGAATTGCGTCCTGAGATCGGCAAGTATCTTACGACTGGCGACGAGATCATACTTGCCGTCGGCGATATCGCAATCCATTTCAGCGAGGAGGGCGACGACACACTAAGCGACAAAGTGAAACAACTGGTAAGCTGACATATCCTCCGGGCTATGAAGGGCGCCTCAATCAGGCGCCCTTTTTGTTATTGACATCGAATCGCCGCCGGTTATTATTCAATGTGTATGATTGTTTTCAAAGTTCTTCAAATCGCACTGCTGGTTCTGATCGCAATGTTTAACTTCGCTTCTGCAGAAAGCGACTCGGTGTTCTATTCGCCGGACTCTGACTCGTACAAAACAGAGCGACTTCAGATGGTCAGGAAGCAGATCGAATCGCGTGGTGTGACAGATGAGAAAGTCCTCGAAGCGATGCGGACTGTGCCAAGGCATCTTTTCGTACCCCGCTCGCATATCAAGCTTGCATACAGCGATGGCCCGCTCCCGATCGGACACGATCAGACGATCAGCCAGCCGTATATCGTCGCGCTGATGACCGAACTACTCGAACTCGAAGGGGGAGAGCGTGTGCTGGAAATTGGCACGGGGTCAGGCTATCAAACAGCAGTGCTGGCCGAAATAGTCGATACAGTCTACTCGATTGAGATCATCTGTGAACTGACAAAGAGCGCGCAGGAGATTATTGATAAGCTCGGATACAGCAACACCCTGATCCGTTGTGCAGACGGCTACAGAGGAATACCTGATGCCGCGCCGTTTGACCGGGTGATCGTCACCGCCGCGCCGGACCATATCCCTGATCCATTGATTGAACAGCTCAGCGTCGGCGGGAAGATGGTGCTGCCGGTTGGTGATTTCTATCAGGAACTTGTAGTTGTCGAGAAGACCAAAGATGGCGTCATAAAGAAGAGATCGATCCCGGTCCGGTTCGTACCGATGACCGGTGAAGCACAGGATAAAAAGTAGGAGGTCGTTATGTTTCTCGGATTCCTTCTGGTCATTCTTGGCGCGATCTTCCTTCTCCGCAATATGGGTATCCTTCCATTCTGGTACGGCTGGAGCGAACTCTGGCCGGTCCTTCTGATAGCACTCGGACTCGCCATGGTCGGCGACAGCATCTTCAAGAAATCGAAGAAGAAAAATAAGCCGGAATAACCTATAGGTGGTGCGCTCAAGCTGTGATTGGGTTTGCATTCCTACGCCAAGGTGTGGACCGCAGGTATTTACGCGAGTTAGGCAATCATGGAACCAGACATGCACGTGTCAACAATCTCATGCCAGTCGCTGCATCGGACAAACCTACCTTGCGCATTAATGGAATGGTTCCACGGTGCATCAAGAAGGCATGATATATCTGCGAAATCGGATGCTGCAATAACCTCTCTAAGATCATCGTCAATAACAACTTCAGCCATAGGATATAGGTCAGATTTACTTGCTACTGTGGAATGGCTTTCATGCAAAGACATGAACGCATGAAAGTCAAGCCCATTGTCGCGAAGCCACTTCTTTGTTTTTGAGTGGAGAGATATTGGTCTGCTGGTAGCAACAACGATACGAAACTTCGTCGCAAGTTTTTCCAATCCCTCAGCAGCTCCTTCGACCAATTGCATTTTCGAATAATCAAGTCGTTGAAATACCTTTTTGAAATCACTTTCTTTGACTCCTACAACCCTATCGATTTCGAACATCCGAATGTCGGTTCTGTTCAGATTGCAGTCATAAAGACTATTAATAACAGGGATTGCAGAACCTACAAGATCACAGATGACACCATCAACGTCTACCACTATGACTTTTCTATCCATCGAACCTAGCCCCGTATCTAATTGACGATGTACTTAATAACGAGCACTGAGACTATTGGTATTCCATAGAACAGGATGACCAGCCTTTTGGCTGCTGGCGGGTGAACGACTCTGCTTATGCTAGTAGTCAGGCCAAAGAGACCAAACCTCTTTCCTAAGTCCGACTCGTCGAACTTCAAGGCCTGCGCCACCGAACCTAGGAGAAGTTGGTGATAATAGAAGTAGTCCATTACGAAGGCTATTGCCCATAGGATTAGTAGGAGGAAAAAGAAAATGAGAAAATGCTCCTCGTTAATCTTCTCGGCCTTCTGTAAAGCCACGCTTGCCCCTACTAACGTTATGAAAGCTGTCAGGACAATGGACCGAAACCGTATAATCAGATCATTGAAGTGCATTTGCGTCTCAATGATGGTTTTCCATTCTGTTTGGTAAAGCGGGATTACTGCCTTTTCCTGATCTGAAATATCCGGGACCGGATATGGCAACCTATTAACCGGCGTATCCTTACCTTTACTCTTACCTTTGCCAACTACAATGCGATCAATTGTAATAACAATTGCGGTGTAAATGATTACAAGAAGAATAAGAACAGGTATCGATATTGTCACAACCTTCTCCCTCAAAGTGATTGTGTTGTGTGCATCAGACAGACAACTCAAACAGTTTCGATCCGCACAAAGTCAGTCACGCGGTTGTTCCAGCCCGACTACTATTGATTCGCAACTTAATGTAAACTAATGCATTTCGAAGCACTAAGTCAATCACAAAACGCAATAGGGCCGGGTGCAATCATCCGGGGTGCTTTTTGAAAAATTCAAACTGATCGCCATACTACAGTCCAGTAGCCCAGTAGCGCCTCACTCCTGCGTAACAAATAGCAGGTGTCGAGGACACCTGCTCTACAAGAACTGTGACAGATACTGAGATCGCCACGTCGCTCCGCTCCTCGCGATGACACCGCCCGCTCTCGGCGGTCGCAAGAACTGCCGGAACGGACGCTTTGGGAACAACCTCCTCCGTACCCCATCGCGGAAAAGCATCGAATCTGCTTGACAATTACCGCGCCATTTGTATCATTGGCTGCCGTATCTGATGATTAGACTCGTTGCTGGACTCGGGAATCCGGGAAAGAAATACATCAAGACCAGACACAACCTTGGTTTCATGGTTGTCGAACGGTTAGCTGACAAGTACGAGTCCGGCTTCAGAAAGAAGAAAGGAGATTTCAGGCAGAGTTCAGTCGCAATCGGCAGTGGCAATGTCATTCTGATCAAGCCGACCACATTCATGAATCTCTCGGGAGTGGCGGTGAGGCAGGCGGCTGACTATCATGGATTTAGACCGTCGGAGATTCTGATCGTAAGCGATGACATCAATCTCCCCCTGGGAAAGATAAGGATAAGGAGCGGTGGTTCCGACGGCGGGCATAAAGGCCTGAAATCAGTTATACAGGAGTTAGGATCAGAGGAGTTTCGTCGCGTACGTCTGGGGATTGGTCTGCCAGAAGAGATTGACGTCCCGGTAGATGCGTATGTCCTGGAGAAGTTCTCCGAAGACGAACAGAAGACCGTTGAAGAGATGATAAAAACTGCGGTTTCCGCTGTCGAGCAAATTATACAAGACGGCGTTGAGGCTGCACAGGTAACATTCAATTAACCACCCTGCTTTCTCGACGCGAGAAGGCCGGAAGACCGGAGGGAGGTTTCATGAAGCTCTACGAAACCGGCATTATTCTCAGTTCACTGCTCGAAGAATCCCAGATCACCCGTCAGACTGAGCAGATTCAGTCGCTCATTACCGACAACGGCGGCAAGATTATTGACGTCGATCGCTGGGGAATGAGGAAGCTGGCCTATGAGATCAAGAAGATGCAGCAGGGATTCTATGTGTTCTTCCGCTACGAAGCCGACGGCAGCGTGCCACAGAAGCTGGAGAAAGCATTTCAGGTGAACGAGTCTGTGCTGAGGTTCCTGACGACAGTCCCTGACAAGGCCGAAGAAAGCCGGAAGCCAAGTGAAGAGACTTCGGAGGCGCCATCGTATTGATCCGTTTAGCCGCATGGCGCACATCGGCGTCTGCAGGGAAATTCAAATTCAAATATTGGGAGAGTCATAGTTGTGAAGCGTAGATCAATGGGATTCGATAATCGAAGAAAACGGCGTGGTCGGTTCGCCGATATCAAGCTCGGAATAATCGACTATAAAGATGACAAGCTCTTAAGGAAGTTCATCACCGAGAATGGCAAGATTATCCCGCGCAGAGTCACCGGGGTGTCGGCCAAGACACAGCGGAAACTCTGTCGTGCGATAAAGCGAGCGCGGATGATGGCGCTACTGCCGTTTGTCGAGGAGGCATACAGGTAGGGAAAGGATGCCCTCGTTGCGAACGAAGCTGAGTTTAGCTGCGGTCGGCATGGTGGCGTCGTACAATGCACTCTGCTGGCTACCTGCAAGTATCTGGGCGTTCGCCATTGCATCTTCCACCGGCCTTGTATTTCTCCTTGCTGTGCGCCCGCTCAGGTATGGCGCCGCTCTGATGATCGCATCGATGATCGTCGGAGTATTGACAGCGAGGATGCTGCCCGATGGTTACACATATTACTTTGTGGGATTTACACTCATGCTCGTCGCACTCCCGAGCGCAATCATGGCTGCCGGTATCAGAAACGGGATATCGGCTCACAGGACTCAACTTTGGGCGCTTCTTCCAATCTCGATCCTGCTGTTCCTGTATGTCATGAATGTGTATGGCGCTGCAACTCTCTGGAGGGAAGTGATCGATGGGATGAGTATGAATACCGTCGAGTGGTACAGTGAGGCGATAAACTCTATGCCTGGGACCATTTCAGCCGAGGAAGCCGAGCGATTGAAAGGACTTGTTACAGACTTGTTCAATTTCCTGTACAGGTTCACGCCGGGACTGCTCATAACCCTGGCGGCAGCGGTCAATATTGCGTCATACTTCTTCGCAGGTAAGATGATTCGCGTCGAGGGAGGATTCTATAGACGAATGATGGGATTCGGACTATGGAAAGCAGGCGTCATTCACATGGCGCTTCTGGCAGTCGGGATCGTAACGTGGATGACGCGGATCGAAGCGATAATACCGCTCTCGGAGAATCTGCTGTTCCTGCTCGGCATCGTATATATGGTGGCGGGTTTTTCGGTCATCGACCACTATTTGAAGAAATACAGAATACATGCTGCACTCCGGACGGCATTTGTAGTAGCACTGATCCTGTCGGGCTGGTTCGGAGGACTGCTGGCCGCCATAGTCGGCCTGGTCGATTCTCATTTCGACTTCAGGCGCGTGCGGGCGCAGCAGATCGGATGAAATATCCCTTTGCTATGAACAACAAGAGTGCGTACATATAGAGAGGTGAATTCAGATGAAAGTGATTTTGAGAGAAGATATGGATAATCTCGGCAAATGCGGGGATATCATAGAGGTCAAGAACGGGTTCGGGCGGAACTACCTGCTGCCTCGCAACCTGGCCATTCCGGCGACTAAGGGAAACCTGAAGTCTATAGGCGAGGTCACGGCGCAGAAAGAGCTCCGTGATAAGAAATACCGCAGGGAAGCCGAAAGAATCAAAGATCGCATCGAGAGAATCTCCTGTACCGCCGAGGTCAATGTTGGCGAAGAGGATAAGATGTTCGGATCGATAACGTCGGCCATCATCGTCGGTTTGCTCAAAGAGGAAGGCGTCGAGATCGATCGTCGCAAGATCATGCTCGATGAACCGATCAAGAACCTGGGAGTCTACACAATTCCGGTGAAGATAGCTCCGGATGTTGTCGCTAATCTCAAACTCTGGGTGGTCAAGAAGAGTTGACGTCGGACAACGAAGAAAAAGTCGATTTGGTGGAAGTGAGCGTTAACGGGCTTGCTCTGGATGTCACCACCAACTCGCCGGTCGTGTTGCTCGGACCTGTGAATTCCGAGAAGGTCTTGCCGATCTGGATCGGCCACTATGAAGCGTGGGCGATTGCCATGGAGATGTCAGGCATGCCGTCAAAGAGACCTATGACGCACGACCTTCTCAGGACGGTGATAGAAGGTCTAAAGGCAGAGGTCGTCAGGGTTGAGATATTCGATCTCAAGGATCAGACATTCTACGCGCGGGTTATCTTAAGAAATAACGGGAACGAACTCGATATCGATGCGCGGCCTTCGGATTCGATAGCCCTTGCGCTCAAGGCAAAGGCTCCAATCTTCGCCAACCCCAAGTTGTTCGACCTGAAGCAGCCTCCTTCGGACAGCAAGCAAGCTGCAGATCCGCAGGAACTCAAGGATCGCCTGAAAAGGATCAATCCAGAGGACTTCGGCAAGTACTCCCTCTGATGGATTTCATCGTGTGCAAGGTACGGAGTCAGACAGTCACCATTCTGATGGCATTGTTCGCACTGATTGCAGCCGGTACGCCGGTCTCACTTGGCTTGGACCTCCCGGCTCAGATTGAGCATGCCGAATCGCTGTTTCGCTCCGGAGACTACGGCAAGGCAGCAGAGGTATTCGCCGAGATCGCTGCTCTCAGCCCGAGTTACGAGGGACTTCCCGCGCTGCTTCTGAAAGAAGCAAGAGCCAGATATTACGCCCGGCAATATGCCAGGTCCGAAAATGTCCTCCAGCGCTTGATATCAGAATTCAGAGATTCTCCATATGTTTCCTCCAGTTACTATTTCCTTGCCAGGATCGATTTCGACAGATCCGACTACCGGCGAGCGACGGCGAACTTCGTCTCGGCCCATCATTATGCGTCGGGCAGAAGGCTGAAAGATATTTGCCGGGCAAATGTTGTCAATATGCTGGTCGGCTATCTCTCGTATGCGGAGCAGAAATCAATTCTGTCGGCGTGCCACCGACTCGACAAGAGACTGTTCAGCAGCGCAATATATGATGCCTCGATGAGATTCAGCGAACTCGGTCTGGATACGCAGGCCGAAAGGATGCTTGACATCTACGCCGCATTCGAGCGGGATGGTGATCCGCGATTCGAAACGCTCCGGAATGAACTGCGGTCAGGATTGCCGCGCTCGATCGACATAGCGCTGCTATTCCCCCTTTCCGGCGAACTTGCAGCTTACGGGAGACAGATGAATTCAGCCGTTGAGCTGGCTGTCGAGGCATACGACGATGTGACAATCAATTTGAAGACGTACGATACGTTCGGTAACTCGATAGTCGCAGCGCAGCTTGCGCAGCGAGCCACAGCCGAGGGTGTGTCGGTCGTGCTCGGTCCGCTGACCTCGCAGGAGGCTGTCGGAGCCGTACCGTATTCCGACTTCTGGTCCGTCCCGATGGTCCTTCCTGTCGCGTCCGAAAAAGGTCTGACATCCATATCGAAGATGACATATCAGCTCTCGCCCACTCCTGAGGCCATGGGAGAAAGACTCGCGGAGGCAGCCATAGAGGAACTCGGACTCGATTCCGTCGCGATTCTCGCTCCGAATGACGGCTACGGCAGACAGATGACGGATGGTTTCAAGCGAGTGATGAAGAAGAATCAAGTAGATATCTTTAGTGAAGTCTACTATCCGCGCGGCGCGACCGACTACCGGAGATTCATGCTGGACCTGAAGAAGACAGTGTTGCCGGATACTTTCGACCCCAGGATCTTCCTCGATGAGGAGGGTGATACACTTGAACTCGAAGAGATCGATGTTCAGATACCGGCAATCTTTATTCCCGCTTTTGCTGAAGAACTGCGTTACATTATCCCGCAATTGCGCTTCTATCGCATTGGGTCAATCCTTCTCGGAGGCGAGGACCTCGGGAACGATGAAGTTCTGTCGCTGAAAGCTACTAAACTTTTCCCATCGATGTTCGTGTCGCACACGACTTTCACGCCATCTGACACGGCATGGATCAAGTTCGAGTATCTGTTCAGACAAAAGAACGGCCGAGAACCCACTTCCGTTGCCGGCATGACGTACGACGCAGTCTGCATGACGCTCGAAGCCGCTGCGCTCGGCGGGTTCACTGCCGACGGAATCGTGCGCGGCTGGGAGCGGCTCGGTCGCTACGATGGCGTTACCGGTCCGTTTGAATTCAATGATCAGCGCGAGAATGTGGCGGCGCCGGTCTATTTCCTGCTTGATGGACAGATCGAGAAATGGCTGCACTGACCGCCGACCTTCGGCGCAAATATGATTCCCTGATCGAATTGATCTCCACTCTCGAAAGGGTGGTAGTCGCCTTCTCCGGAGGACTCGATTCCGCATTCGTCCTGTACGCATCGCTTCAATCGCTCGGATCGGACAATGTGCTGGCGGTGACAGGCGATTCACCGAGTCTCGCACGATTCGAGAAAGAGTGCGCTGCGCGATTTATGCGCTCGCTCAATATTCGCAAACGTCACCTGATTATCGACACCAACGAGATGCAGGATGAAGGCTATATAGCTAATACAATCGATCGCTGTTTCTACTGCAAGAATGAGCTATATTCGAAACTCGTCGGTATAGCGAATCAGGAGGGGTTCAGTTGTGTGGTCGATGGCTGTAACGCCTCTGACATCGGCGATCACAGACCTGGAAGACGGGCTGCCGAGAAATTCTCGGTGAGAAGTCCGTTACTTGAAGTCGGACTGCATAAACCCGAGATCAGAGAGATCGCCCGGCATGAGGGTCTCGAAATATGGGACAAGCCCCAGACCGCCTGCCTCGCATCAAGAATTCCATACGGAGAGATTGTGACAGCCGATAAACTATCGATGATCGAAAAAGCTGAGGCGTTTCTCCGTGAGAACGGTTTCCGCCAGTTGCGGGTGCGCCACCACGGCAAATTAGCCAGAATCGAGCTTGAAGAGCAGGGCTTTGAGTTGATGACCGATGCTGCAATCAGGAAACGCATCGTCGATCGATTCAGAGATATTGGATTTACGTGGATATCCGTTGATCTCAAGCCCTTTGAAACAGGAAGCATGAACATCTCAATAAAGGACTCAGAGAGTGACTGACAATGAAAAGGAGAAGCGCGTCGCGCTGAAGATGGTTATTGACGGCGAAATCCGCGAGATTTCGTTCGAAGAGCTGGCTCTCTCGAACAACATGGCTCAGGAGGCGCTCGTCAGACTGATGGTGCGTAAGAAAATAATCGAACCGCGCGAATTCATGGAGGAGATGAACGCCGTCCAGAAAGAAAGGTACCGTTCAGGCGACCCGTCTGACGAAGGCCAGACCCCCAACGCGTGAACCAGACGACGAATATGATCAGACCAGGAGAGGGAATGTTGAAGGAATCATTTCGGACACATACCTGCGGGATCGTCATCACGAGGAGCGGTAGCGACGTGGCGATCTCAGGCTCCAGTACTGTGGGTGGCAGACGTCCTTGCAGAGTCCTGAGCCTCGAAGAGTCTGCCCCATTTTCGCTTGCATCGGCAGATGTCCAGAGGCTGTCCCCAAAGTGCCACTCAACTTGAGCGGAAAGCTGACCCTGTCGCTCCCGCGAAGGCGGGAGCCTATTTAACGATTACCCATTCAATAGATTCCCGTAATATCCTGAGCACAGCGAAGGGCCTGTGCGGGAATGACCTCGCTTTCTTTCGCAAGCATGAACACCAACCTATCAGACCTTTTGGGACAGCCTCTCCACATCTGCCGATGCACAGAATTCGGTAATGTTTAGTGTGGGGCAACTCGCCTTTTTCAATCTGCAGCAACAGATGATTTGACAGGTCATTGATGGTCTGTATATTGATGACCTTATGGCGCCACTGATCGACAGGATGCGGACGGAACTGAACGATAGGCAGTTTGAAGCCGCAACTACGGTAGATGGTCCGCTTCTTATCCTTGCCGGAGCCGGTTCTGGCAAGACGCGGGTTCTGACCTATCGTGCCGCTTATCTTGTGTCCGACCGTGCCGTATCTCCCTTCAATATCCTGGCCGTGACTTTTACGAACAAAGCTGCCAGCGAGATGAAAGAACGGATGGAGACGCTTGTCGGTCAGGCGGTGAGAGATATGCAGGTGTCAACCTTTCATTCGTTCTGTGTCAGGATACTCCGGCGATACGGCGACAGGTGCGGGCTTCCTCGCGATTTCTCGATATACGATCAGGAAGATTCCCTGAATCTGATACGGCACTGCATGGAGGATCTGCTCATATCGCCGAAGTCGCATCCACCGAAAGTGATCCGTGAGTTTATTTCATCCGCAAAGGACAAACTGATAGGACCCGATCAGTACGCCGAATCAGCGAAGGCGTATTTCAACAAGGTAGTGGCCAATGTATATGAATCGTATCAACGGCGGTTGGAAGTTGCCGCTGCGCTCGATTTCGACGATCTGCTCTGCAAGGCGGTCAGATTGCTTCTGGATCATCCGGAACTGCTCGAACAGATGCAGAATAGCTACAGATATATCATGGTCGATGAGTATCAGGACACGAATCATGTGCAGTATCTGCTCGTGAAAAACCTCGCAGCACGCGACCGGAATATTTGCGTGGTCGGCGATGACGATCAGTCGATATACGGATGGCGCGGCGCGGAGATCAGAAACATCCTCGAATTCGAAAAGGACTTTCCGGGTTGCAGCGTGGTCAAGCTCGAACAAAACTACAGATCGACTAAGACCATACTCAAGGCTGCATCTAGCGTCGTCGGGAACAACCAATCCCGGAAATCGAAGACTTTGTTTTCCGAGGGTGACGAGGGCGACAAGATCACTCTGCTGGTTGCAGACAATGATCGCGGCGAAGCGGAGATGGTCGCCGACAAGATCGAAGGATTAATCTCTGCTGATCGATTCGGTCGCAGGGAGATAGCGATTCTCTACAGGACTAACGCGCAGTCCCGCGCACTCGAAGAGACGCTCAAGAACCGTTTCATACCTTACACGATTGTCGGCGGGCTGAGATTCTACCAGCGCAAAGAAATCAAGGATGTGATGGCGTATCTCAAGGTGATGACCAACCCTCACGATCTGATTTCACTCAGGCGCATAGTCAACACGCCCCCACGCGGTCTCGGCAAAGTTGCGCTCGC
The DNA here is from genome assembly GCA_965369655.1 of uncultured bacterium. Classification (GTDB taxonomy): domain Bacteria; phylum Zixibacteria; class MSB-5A5; order JAABVY01; family JAHJOQ01; genus JAJRZO01. The sequence goes on from CBDUQR010000001.1 coordinate 116,870, forward strand.
GAAAATCGAGAACATAGCGGTCAAAAAGAAGGTCGGGCCGATTCAATTGATACTGGATGACGACGATTATCTGTTCCTGCCAGGCAGGGCGAGAACCGGCTTGCGCCAGTTTGCAGTTATTCTGAGAACTCTCGTGACCGCAAAGGACGAAAAGGATCCAGTCGAATTGGTGAAGACTGTCATAGAGCATAGTGAAATACTGCGCGAGATCGACAATGGTGACGCCATTGAAGCAGAATCGCGGCGAGAAAACCTTGATGAACTGGTGGCGGCGGTCGATGAATTCTGCCAGCGCAACGAGGATGCGACTATCGAATCGTTCCTCGAAGAGGTATCGCTCTACACCGACATAGACCAGTGGGACAACTCCATCGATTCCGTTACGCTGATGACGCTGCATTCCGCCAAGGGACTCGAATTCCCCGCTGTATTCATCACCGGACTCGAGGAAGGTCTGTTTCCATTGGCGAAGTCGCTCGAAAGCGATGCGGAACTCGAGGAGGAGCGCAGGCTTTTCTATGTCGGCATTACCCGCGCCGAGAAGCTGCTGTTTATCGCGCACGCGAAAACGCGTCGGCGGTTCGGCGACATGCTCACGCTCGAATCGCGTTTCATATCGGAGCTGCCCGCCGATGTCGTCGAGATTGAGGAGAAGCTCTACACGCCTCGCGCTGTGTCGCATCGTTCATACCTGTCCAGCGAATCAAAGGTGACATCGTTCGATTCGGACACGGTTGATCCTGACGATACATACAGCTATCTGGAGGTCGGTCGATGGGTCACGCATCCAACCTGGGGAGACGGCAGGATTATCGCACGGCGCGGTACATCAGACTCGACCGAGATCGACGTCATGTTTGAATATGTAGGCCGCAAGAAACTACTCGCCCAATATGCGAACTTGCAGGTGAAAGAGTAATTGGCAAGGACCACTGTGCGTCCAGAGAAGATACAGTGAATAGGCATACAAGATCGGCGAAGGTGATATCCCGTTCAGTTTGGAGAGAGAACACTCTCGGCAATGCTCAGAGGATATTCGGATTGGTTGAATCCAAACCCTTTAGCTCGGCCAGATCAGGATGAACCCTATACCTCAGCACGCCGTCAATTGCAGTGGTATGTTCTGCTACAGCTTTGTATTCAGTTATCAATCGATCAAGAGCTGAAGGAACTCGCATCGTCCGTTCGACGATTGAACATCCTTTCCTCGGCGACATCCACACGATTTCCTCCCGGTACCTCCCCTGCGAAGGAGAAACACATGGATAACGGTAATCATCTCCCAATGGAACCCAACGAGGTCGTACCGTGGGTGGCAGATGTCCAGAGGTTGTCCCATAAGGTAGTTTCGACGGGTCTTGGCGACGACGGAGTCGTCGGTGTGACCTGACGATCTTCTGTAAGCTGTTGCCAGGCATTGCTTCCATTTTCCGGCAGTTCATCGGTCGCTGATCCCGATCCCTGAGGGACACGTCCGCCTTCGGCGGACGCAAGAACAGCCGGAATGGATGCTTTTGGGACAGCCTCTCCACATCTGCCAAAATTGTCAATCCGAATTCGATTCAGAGCATGGAATTCAATTGGTCTGTCTCGGAAGGTGTTATTCACTGTAAGCTGTAGCATCGTAGTGATTATAATGGTCTTGATTTACCAGCTTGGATTTCTTAAGTAACTGAAAAAGCCCGAACTTCTCAACATAAGCCTTCAATTCTCTGTAGTTAGGTGTAAGGCAATAATAGAATATCATGTATTTCTCATCATCAGAAATCTGCGCTCTAACGAGAGTTGCGTAGAACTCCTTGTCGACAATGCTACTCCGATCAACAAACCACAATAGATGATAAAGGGTCTTGAAGTAATTGGATATGTCAAGCGGAAACCCACTCGAGAATTGGTTATGAGCTATCTCCAGAAGTTTCGTATCATCTGAGATTGAGGGTCCCATTTTTCGTACTGTATCATCATATTTCCATCGAAAACGACTGTACCATTTGTTGAAACAAGCCTTTCCTTTCAAGCCCTCACTTCGATCCTCCAAATTCCGAACCAACTCATTAAACAAATCCATCAATTGAAAAAAAGTGTTCTCGAACTGCTGAAGACTAAGGGTTCTATTCTGCAACTGCATTTGCTCTCTTTGACCCTGAATCTCATTTCGTGTTAGCTTGAGTTCTTTCCGCTGCAAATGTAGATCTTGTCTCTGTAGATATATGGCGTAAATGAAGCCAGCAAATGCAAGTGCGGTGAAGAGCGCATTCGCTGCACCAAACATGTCCCCGAACTGGCCTCTATACGGCCAATCTTCGGGCATAAAATGAATAACTGCCACCCAGTTGCTGAGCCAGATTAGGATTGCTACGACAAGCAATAGTGGTAGCAGCCACCTCTTTTCATTCTTCAACTCATCCTGGCTATCCATGACAATCTCCTATCCAGTATTGAAGTCTTTTGCTGTGAGCGGCAGATGTGGACATCTGCCGTGCACAGGGCAGAATCTATCTACCTGCGGCGGATGTATCAGGCCACTCGCAATCATAGCCGACGCCCATCTCGACTTCGACCGGATGTTCCGTGTTGGTGCCATACTGCCGCCAGAGCTTGTTGTTGCTGGTGAAGTCATATTTTACAGGATATGTATCGTCTCCGCCAGTGTCGAGGAACAATCCGAGACACATGATATGATCGCGCAGTCCACCCCTCTTCCCTGCAACATTTGATCTGCCGAGTGTCGTAGCTGCGGTGACTCGATATATGTCGTCGCCCGACTTGTCCCAGAAAATACCGATGCCGTTCGCATTGCCACCACCGAGAGAGAGATTCGGCGCGTCATAGACGTCGTTGCCCTCGCAATCGATCAGTGTGCCGAGCGTAAAATCATGCCCCGCACCCTGCGCCATATTTTTAGTCGCCGTATAATGATCGTCGCCGGTGCTGTCGATCAGGATGCCGAGTCCGAAATGCGCGCCCGATCCCTGGACATACCACACACCGCGGTACTCGTCGTCGCCCTTGTCATCGGCGAGGATTCCAATCGCGTACCAGTAGGCGCATCCCTGTGCAAACAACCCTGCGGAATACTTGTCGTTTCCTTCGGCATCGACCAGCATCCCGATGCCTCCGGCCCAGGAGTGCCCGTCGATGTAGTCGCCCCGTTTGCCAAATCCGACACCCTGCGCGAGATTCGAGTTGTAGTCTTTCGTCTGCGAGGCTGGGAACACGATATCAAGCGTGTCGGCATGGTAATCGTCGTCACCCTTCATATCGATCAGCATCCCCATGCCTTTCGTGAATCCGAATCCCTGCCCAAGCAGATACATATGGTAAGAATCATTGCCATCAAGGTCCGAGAGGATTCCGATACCGAATTGTCCCGCACCCTGCGCGCAGATGAACCCATCGTACGAATCTGTCCCTGCCTTGTCGAGCAATGCGCCGACGCCGAAAAGCCCGACACCACCGGTCATATTGCGGCCGGAGTATATGTCGTTGCCATCGACATCCACAAGAAACGCATATCCGAACAGACCTGCGCCAAACGATGGTATCCCCTCACCGCTCGACTCGTATGTGTCGTCGCCACCCAGATCGATCAGGATCGATATCCAGTTCTCGATCGATCTGTTGGCGCCACCGCCTTCGTAGCAGTCATCGCCGCCAACATCGATTATGAGATAATACTCGTCGTCAGGGTAGTTCTGATCGGACCCATCGTTAATGACAATCCTTCCGAGCGGTGTATCGTACTCGAAGGAGAAACTGTCGTCGAACGTCACCGCCGCGAGCGAATCTGCGGCATAATCGACAGCGCGCGCAAGATCCTGAACATGGGTATAGAGATATTTGAAATCAACAAGCGACGCGAACTCCTCGAGCGTGAAATCGATAATATCATCATCCGAAGCGAGCAGCAACTGCGCCCTGCCGTACATCTCAGAGAGATCATACTTCTCGGCAGCCTTCTCGAACGCTCGCGCGTGGTAGTGCAGGGAATCGACAGATGCGTAGATCAGGAGCGCGGCAATTAGCTGCAATTCATCAGGCAGGGTCGATACGCTTTGTTCGAGTGACACGATTTCATCTTCGGAAAGCGATCCGTTTCCTGTCGATTCAATCAGTCTCTCGATAGCGTTTGCGAGCGCGTATTGCTCAGCGATCAATGGATAGATTTCTTTCAGCGGATCCCCGATCAGGCCGCGTCGCACGCTTTCATCGAGTCTGCTCGACGCGAATCCGATCAGGTTCTGCAGCCGACCCGCGTTGCGCTTGACGCTTGCTTTGTAGATGTTCGTGTAATGTTCGATCTTGAAGAAGTCAGAGTGCAGCGTGTAGAACAGCGGCAGCACGAACCTGTCGCCGCCGTAGTTGGCCATGTCGCCGTAATCAAATGTCATCGACTCCCGCGTAAGCCCGACTTCAGAGAGAGCCTCCTCGAATGGATCGATGGACGCCTCATTCGTTTCGTCTCCAGCGAAAAGAGCCGCACTCAGAATCAGCAGTATCGGCGCGAGTATTCTAAGACTGAACATATTCCCTCCCGTTGTTGCGAATAGCAGACTCTACTCAACGGGATCGCCGAAGTCAAGCATTAACTCCGATTCCGATCCTGAAAGGCTTGCCAAATAAGTCCGAAACCATCAAAGCATTGTCATCGCGAGGAGCGAAAGCTACGTGGCGATCTCATTGTTTATAAAATCGCAAAAACACTGAGATTGCCACGCTTCGCTCGCAATGACGACAACAAGGTTATCTTTACAAGCTCTGAACAAACATATCTCTTATCGACCTGACATTTTCGCTTGCCGAAAACCGAGATTTGTTTATATTAGTTTGATAATAATTTCACAAGGAGACCATTATGACCCTGAAAGCTCTTCAGACGATGGCCAAGCGGGATAAAGTCGAATTCATTGATATCAAGTTCGCAGACCTCTTAGGCCGCTGGCGACATGTCACGCTTCCAGTCGAATCATTGAAGCAGAAACTGTTCGATCACGGGATTGGCGTGGATGGCTCGTCAGTGTCAGGATTTGCGCAGGTCAAAGCCGGCGATATGCTACTTTCTGTTGATCGAAGTACCGCATTCATCGATCCATTCTGGGAGCATCCGACGATGTCGTTCATCGGCGATGTCGTTTCGGTCAAAGACGGCAAAGTCTCGCCATTTTCACGCAATCCGAGAACTGTCGCGAAGCGTGCGGAGGACTTTCTCAGAAAATCTAAGATTGCTGATGAGAGCAGATGGTTGCCTGAGTTCGAGTTCAATCTGTTTACATCTGTCGCGTATCATCAGGACACTGGCTGCGGATACTACTTCGTCGACTCCAAAGAAGCCGAATGGAACACCGGCGAGGATGATCCGGAGAATTACGGCTACCAGATACCATACAAGCGCGGCTACCATGCCGCGCCGCCATCGGATCAGACATACGAAATCCGCAGCGACATGTGCGCAATCCTGAAAAGCCTCGGCGTGCCGATCAAGTACCATCATCACGAGGTAAGCGGCGCATCGCAGCAAGAGATTGAGGTCGACTACGGCAGCCTGCTCGAAACAGCAGATCGTTGCATGTTGGTCAAGTATGTGGTTAAGAACACCGCTTTGAGACACAATATGTCTGCGACATTTATGCCGAAGCCGCTCTACAATGAGCCGGGCAACGGCATGCACTTCCATCAGTATCTGGTCAAAAGCGGCAAGTCTGTGTTTTACAATTCTAAGAAGAACCTCAAGCTTTCCAATGCGGGAAGATACTATATCGGCGGCCTGCTCAAGCATGCTCCAGCGCTGCTCTGTATCTGTTCGCCATCGACCAACTCGTACAAGCGGCTCGTGCCCGGATTCGAGGCGCCGGTTAAGAGTACATACTCGATCGCTAACAGGAGCGCTGCGATTCGCATTCCCGGCTACCAACTCGACCCATCGACATACGACATGGAGTTCCGTCCGCCGGATGCCACCTGCAATCCATATCTTGCGATTGCCGCACAGCTCATGGCCGGACTCGACGGCATCAGAAACAAAATCGATCCGGGTGCGGACACATCGGAAGACATCACCCACATGTCAGAGCGGAAACTATCGAAGATACCGACACTGCCGGCATCGTTGAGGCATGCGATCATCGCCCTCAAGAAAGATTGCGATTTCCTCCTTAAAGGCGGCGTGTTCACCGAGGACCTGATCGACGAGTGGGTGCGTATCAAGCAGGACGAAGCCGATGCCATCAGCGTCCGCCCACACCCACATGAGTTTAGTTTGTACTTTAACTGTTAATCTGACAGTATCGCAGAGTGCATGCTCATGTAAGAACACAGATTGCTGTTGACAGTATGCTCAACCATCGGTACTTTGCTCATGGGTGAGCCCTCCAACCTAAAGGTTGAGTTAGAATGTTCAGAGTCTTTTTCGCTATTTCCCTGGCATCGCTCACGATTCTCGTGAGTTGCAGTGGCGAAAATGAAACGCCGACTGTGACTGATACGATACCGCCACATGTGGTCTCGACAATTCCTCTTGCTGACGCTGATTCGGTTAGTATCAATACGGTGATTTCAGCAACATTCTCGGAGAATATCAATCCTGCTACGATTGACTCTACAACTTTCATACTCGATATAACGCAGTCAGGAGAGCAAATCTCAAGTACAATAGACGTCGATGAACACACCGTCACTCTTGCTCCTTCAACTACGCTTATGTATGACACTTCGTACACAGCCAGGCTGGTGAGTGGTATCACAGACATGGCAGGTAACGCGCTTCATGATGAATACTCCTGGTCATTTCGGACTTGCGATAGCAGTATGATTGATACGATACCGCCACATGTGGTCTCGACAATTCCTCTTGCTGACGCTGATTCGGTTAGTATCAATACGGTGATTTCAGCAACATTCTCGGAGAATATCAATCCTGCTACGATTGACTCTACAACTTTCATACTCGATATAACGCAGTCAGGAGAGCAAATCTCAGGTACAATAGACGTCGATGAACACACCGTCACTCTTGCCCCTTCAACTACGCTTATGTATGACACTTCATACACCGCCAGACTTATGAGCCAAATCACAGACACAGCAGGCAACGAACTCCGTAGTGAATACTCCTGGTCATTCAACACAATTGGACGTAGCTCACCCGACACTGGCTGGTCACTCCGTGCCTCGGGTACCTCAGTCTACCTTACCGATGTTGTTTGGACCGGTGATGGGTTCATCGCTGTGGGAATAACCAGCACGGTGGTCACTTCTAGTGACGGGATTTCATGGCGGGCTTCACAAATCAGCGTTGAAGACAATTACCTTGCCTCAATAGCTCATTGTGGAGACGCACTAATGATAGTAGGTTGGCATCAGCAATCATATCAACCTCGCACGTTTGTTTCCACTGATGGGATATCTTGGATTCCTGCTATCTCGTTCAGCGACAGTTCGAAAACTCTAATAGACGTAGCCCATACAGGAACACACTACATCGCTGTAGGAGGTTGGGGTGTCGCAATGGAATCACCCGATGGATTGCACTGGACAAGAATCATAGATCTCTGGGATGTGAGCGCCTTCAAAGCTGCATTGTGGCATGACAGCAAGCTATTCGCTGTAGGATATACACGCGATTACGATGATGACCTTTACCCATCTCCATACAGATCGGTCGTTTATACGTATGATCTGTTCACATGGTCGGAAGTGTGGAGATCTGGCGACCTTCCATGTGACACTTGGCTTAACGATATTATACACACTGGAGATATGTTCATCGCAGTTGGTTTTGGTTCGACAGAGTACGGGGGTGGTTCAATAATCACCTCAACTGATGGTACGGCTTGGAAGTATCGCTATCCAGGTCAACACACATGCCACTATAGTGAAGTCATCCACGTAAGTGGTGTTACCTATGTAGCCGGAAGCCAAGGAGTTGTGTTAAGAACTGATGATTTTACATCCTGGGAAGTCTGTCAGACGAATACAGACGAACATCTGAACGCAATAGCCTATGGAAACTCTACAATAGTAGTTGTGGGGTCCAATGGTACTATCCTCACTTCACCATTGAGATGAATTTGTAGAATATTCAACGCTCTCCCACTTCGGATAGCTCCCCAGCACTTTCACAAAATGCGTGATTTCTTCGAGGTGGTTGAGGGCGTTCCGGACTTCCTGTTGCTGTACTGTGCCCTCGAAATCGAGATAAAAATAATACTGCCAGGCTTTCTTGCGGACAGGACGTGATTCTATTTTGGTCAAATCAATATCGCGCAGCGCAAACACAGAAAGAACCTTGAACAACACTCCCGGCTGATTCTTCATAGAAAACACAATCGATGTCTTCCCGGGACCGCTGAACTTTTTCGGCTTTCGTCCAAGCAGCAGAAACCGCGTGAAATTCGTCTTTTCGTCTTCGAGAGATTTCCGCAGCACTTTCATTCCATAGATTTCAGCGGCATACGGCTGCGCAAGTGCGGCGGCATCGTCGGGTTTGTCTTCTGCGAGCATTTTCACCGCACCGCCGGTATCGTAATACAACACAGGTTCGATCTGTGGATTGCGCTCGAAAAATCCGCTGCACTGCTCCAACGCCGCAGGATGCGAATAGACTTTTGATATTCGCTTGAACCCAATCCCTCTCGGCGCGATCAAACTGAGCGAAATGCGAAGCTGCGTCTCGCCCACAACGCTCAGATCGCGTTCCAGCAGCAGATCGTAACTCTTGTGGATCGATCCGATCAGCGAGTTTTCGATTGGGATGATTCCAAGAGAAGCCTTGCGCGATTCGACAAGATCGAATACGGAAGCAAATGACTTGGCGCCGACAACAGAAATGCTGTCGCCAAGAAGCCGCCGTGCGGCTACTTCTGAAAATGCGCCTCGTTCACCCTGGAATGCAACTCTTGAGCGGCTCATACCTGATTGGTCGGTACGAACGCAAGAATGCTTAAAGAAGAAAAGACGGCAGCTTAGTTCTTCATCGAATCCAGGAATTTAGTGTTCGACTTGGTCTTCTTGACTCTATCCAGCAAGAATTCCATACCCTCGACCGGGTTCATCTCAGCAAGGAATTTCCGCATAATCCAGACCTTATTGAGCTGATCGGATGTGAGCAGAAGTTCTTCCTTACGAGTACCGGAGCGATTGATGTCCATCGCCGGGAAAATTCTTCGATCCGAAAGCCTGCGGTCGAGCACGATTTCCATATTGCCGGTGCCCTTGAATTCCTCGAAGATGACCTCATCCATTCGGGAGCCGGTCTCGATCAGCGCTGTGCCGATGATAGTCAGCGATCCGCCCTCTTCGATGTTTCGCGCTGCGCCGAAGAATCTTTTCGGCCTGTGCAAGGCGTTCGAATCGACGCCACCCGACAGGATCTTGCCGGAATGCGGGACGACCGCGTTGTGCGCGCGCGCGAGTCTCGTGATCGAGTCGAGCAGGATAACCACGTCGTGTTGATGCTCGACAAGGCGCTTCGCTTTCGCGATCACCATGTCCGCAACCTGCACATGACGCTCTGCGGGCTCATCGAATGTTGACGATACGACCTCGCCCTTCACCGACCGAGCCATTTCGGTAACCTCTTCCGGACGCTCATCGATCAGCAGCACGATCAGCTTCATCTCCGGATGGTTCGTCGCGATAGCATTCGCGATACGCTGCAGGATGATAGTCTTTCCCGCTTTCGGAGGCGAGGTGATTAGTCCGCGCTGGCCCTTCCCGATCGGCGTCATCAGGTCCATGATCCTCGTAGTGTACTCCGACGGAGAATACTCGAGCTTGATCTTCTCCTGCGGATAGAGCGGCGTGAGGTTATCAAAGAGAATCTTGTGCTTCGCAATCTCGGGATTCTCGAAATTGACTGCCTCGATCTTGAGCAGTGCGAAATACCGCTCGGATTCCTTCGGCGGCCTTACCTGACCCGAGACCGTGTCGCCGGTGCGCAGATCGAATCTCTTTATCTGCGATGGCGAAACATAGATGTCGTCCGGTCCCGGAAGGTAGTTGTAATCTGATGAGCGAAGAAACCCGTAGCCCTCGTCAAGAATCTGCAGGACGCCTTCGGCGAAAATCAGGCCGTCTTTCTCGGTATTCGCTTCAAGAATCTTGAAGATCAGTTCCTGTTTTCGCAGCCCGGATACTCCCGGGATATCGAGCTCCTCGGCCATCTTGAGAAGCTCGGCGATGGTTTTACTTTTCAGGTCGACAATGTCCATAGTGATTAACCTTTCACTCTATGAAATAACTCATTTTATCGATTGTAGTGAACGTGCTGTTTCGTGGATTGAGGGGATCGCCTAAGTGTTACTTTTCCTCCAATCTTTCGGATGGAGCGTCACCCCACAGTCGTTCGAGACCGTAGAATTCCCTCTTTTCCTGAAGAAATATGTGCACAACAACATCAACATAGTCCAAAAGAACCCAACTGCCGTATGAAAGCCCTTCGATATGCCACGGCTTCTGATCTTCTTCTGCAAGGCCGTCCCTAATACTCTCAGCTATTGCCTTGTTGTGGATATCAGCGGCGCCGGAACATATCACAAAGAAGTCTGTTACCGACGTGAGCCCTCGTAAGTCCAGAATAACTACATCATTCGCTTTCTTGTCAAGGGCAAAAGTTCCTGCAAGGCGGGCTAATTCGTGCGAGTCAGATACCAATAGCCTGAGTCAGCTCCTTCCCAACAGGTTGATTCCAGGTCATTCTGAACCTGTCCTGGCGTTGAGCACCCGTTCGACATCCTTGCCGATTATTACGGTGATGTCTATGCTCAGGAAATTATCGTCAAGAGACCTCAGCACGACATTAGCCGGATCAGCGCCGAGTTCGGCTGCAAGTCTGTCGGCATACTCGATGGCGCGCTCGTCGCGTACGATCAGCATTGTCTCCGTCACATTGTAGGATTCGAAATTCTCGACCTCAATAACGTCGAACTCCGCGCCCTCAACTTTGCTCGCCCTGATTAAATCGGCGGTCAGGGATGCCGCTTTAGTTATTCCGCATCCGTTCAGCACCTGAACCCTGAGATATGTCCTCTCCGGCGGAAGGCTCGAAGATTCTCCCGACATGATCTTCAGCACGGTCGAAGAGACGAATACGAGCACAACCAGCGACAAGACTCCGATCACATAGTTCAAACCTCTTCCGGGCGGCCGAGCCGACAACCGGGAAAGGTACTGCTTGTGAGTCGGAAGCTTTGATTTCTTTCTTCTGCGAGGCAAGAAATCACCATATCACGTTATTGAATGGACGAGTGCCATACGGACGGTAATATCTCCCCTGCCCGCCATAGACACCCGGAACAGTCTCATAGCTTATCAACAGATGGAACTTTTCGGATGGCTGATAGAGCAACCTGACGTTGGGAAGTATCGAACCGTAGTCTTTCGTTCCGCGGCTGTCTCCCCAGAGCACCTGAGACGGCTGATGCAACCAACCGAGAGTCACATCCACGCTCAGAGAATTCGACAGGCTGTATCGCATCGAGTTCATGTAGAGACCAATTGTTTCGCCATGGCCACCGTACGAAAAATAACTGACTGAGTAGGAATGGTTCATCGAGAACCGGTTAGGATCGAGCAGGGAAAACCTGCTGTCGAAGCTACCCGCACCGATACCCATCGCCGAATTCTCATTCGCATCCCTGTTCAGCATAGTATCAGCACTGAGCGTTGCAGCCATTGCCATAACGCATACAATCACTGTCAAAAAACGTCTCATATCGTGCCTAACCTCCGGAGATTTGCCGGATAAAAGGAACCGTATTGTTCATGTCGTGTCAAGATAAAACCCTTTGTCCCATAATGGACTCGGCCTGCGCTAACTCATCAGGTGAGTTCACACCGACAGTTTCACGATAGTCCTCGGCGCAATAAGCGGCTGTCGGAAGTCCCTGCTGCATGAAGACCTGCATGACATCCGTCAGATAATACTCTCCCTGGCTGTTATCATTATCGACACTGCGCAATGCCTCAAACAGCGGCTTCGTCCGAAATATAAACGTTCCAGTGTTGATTTCGTCAATTTTCCGCTCGTCGTCAGAGGCATCTTTATGTTCTACGATTTTCCGAACCATCGAGTTCCCATCCCGGATGATTCTGCCATAGCCTGTCGGATCCGGGAGTTTCGCGGTCAGCACGGTCGCGGTGGCGCCGGTTTCTCTGTGTACGTCGATCATCTTCGCGACAGTCGAACTGCGGAGAAGCGGAACATCTCCCGCCAGGACGATCGTGTCGCCCTCAAATCCAGTCAGTTCCCGCTCTGCTATCTGAACAGCATGGCCGGTTCCAAGCTGCTTTTCCTGGAGAACGAATGTCACTCCGGGGCGAGCGATCGCTTTTTCCACCTTCCCGGCCTTGTATCCGACGACGACGACAGTTTTCGAGACCGACAGTTCGGACAGCGTATCCAGCACATGCTCCACCAGCGGCTTGCCGGCAAGCACATGCAGGACCTTGGGGAGGTCTGATTTCATTCGCTCGCCTTTGCCCGCAGCGAGGACAATGGCAGCCAGTTTTTCGGGATTATCAGTCATCTATGATCTTGTTATTGCTATCGACATGAACGATTCGAGGCTTGAAGCCTTTCGCTTCGTCATGCGGCATTATAGAATATGCTATAATGATAACTTTGTCGCCGATGGAGCCAAGTCTCGCTGCCGCTCCGTTGAGGCATATTGTGCCGGAGTCACGTTCACCTCGAATCACGTAAGTCTCTATCCTGCTGCCTGTACTAAGATTGAGCACCTGAACCTTTTCGTACTCCAAAAGTCCGGAAGCATCTACAAGGGTCCCGTCGATTGTGATCGAGCCCTCGTATTCGAGATTCGCCTCGGTTACGGTGGCGCGATGAATCTTCGCGCGACACATGTGCAGGAAATTCGATTCGTTCATATTCTCAGCCTCGCGATTTACTCGCGGCTACCACAATATTGTCAATCAATCTGACGCCGTCAAGCCTCACAGCCAAAGAAATCAGCGCTTTGCCGATAATTCTGTCGAGATCATCCAGAGTCGCGGCGTCATTGATCGATATGTACTCTATCTCAATGCCTTTCGTACGCCTTATCGGTTCTCTAACCGCCGCAGCTACTTTCCTTGCGTCCAACTCGCCAGACTGGACAAGTTCTCGCCCATTCCTGAGCCCACGATAAATACATGATGCACGGTCGAGTTGTTCCGTGTTAAAATAGCGATTTCTCGATGACATGGCCAAGCCCGATTTCTCCCGCATGGTTAGAGCTACAGCAATCTTTACGGGTATATTCAGATCCCGCACCATCCGTTTAATCACAACCGCTTGCTGGGCATCCTTTTGCCCGAAAACTGCCACATCAGGCGTGACAGCATTCAGCAGTTTTGCCACGATTGTCGTCACACCCCTGAAATGCGTCGGCCTGAACCTGCCATCGAGCTTCCGAGTGATTCCCTCAGTCTCGACCCAGGTCATGTAGCCGGGCGGATACATCTCGTCACCAGAAGGCATAAACAAGTATTCGACATCGAGGTTCCTGAGCATCCTTCTGTCGGCACTCAGCGGTCGCGGATAATTCGCAAGGTCTTCCGATGGTCCGAACTGAGTCGGATTGACGAATATCGAGACTACGACAATATCGGTCAGATTCCTCGCTTTGCGCACGAGCGACAGATGGCCCTCATGAAGCGCGCCCATTGTCGGGACGAGACCAATCCTGCGTCCCAGCCGCTTTTCAGCCCTGGCCGTCTTCTGCATCGATTTCACTGTCTTGATTGTCTTCATCAGTCTGCGGCGTAATGGTTTTTTCCTGAGTGGATCAATCCGCCCCGTCAGTGCGACTCAATCGCGTCATGCTCAATATGTTTCGTCTTTCGACGGGTAGTCCCCGGACACGACATCAGAGATGAATTTCTCGCCGACCTCCCTGATCTTTCCGGCAAGGTCGAAGTACTTGCGAACAAACTTTGCGTCGAACGTCTCGTCGAGACCCATGATGTCGTTTATCACCATGATCTGGCCGTCGACGTTCTTTCCGGCGCCAATGCCGATCGTGGGGATCGTCAGGAGTTTTGTAATCTCCTCGGCGACATCCGGTTTCATCGCTTCGAGGACGATAGCGAACGAGCCGGAATCCTGCAAAGCCTGCGCGGAATCCATCAGGTATTCTCGCGACACGTCATCGCAGCCCTGCACCCGATACCCTCCGAATCTGTGTATCGACTGTGGCGTCAGGCCAATGTGACCCATGACCGGAATACCGACTTCCACGAGCCGCCTGACCGTAGCCGCCATCTCGATGCCGCCCTCCAGCTTCACACCCTGCGCTCCCGCCTCCTTCAGATATCTGCCGGCATTGGCGATCGCTTCGGATGTCGACTGCTGGTAAGTAAGAAACGGCATGTCGCCGATGACGACCGCTCTCCGGGCAGCCCTTGCCACAGCTTCAGTGTGATAGAGACTCTGCTCCAGGGTCAGCGACAGCGTATCTTTCCTGCCGTAAAACACCATGTTCAAGCTGTCGCCGACGAGCAGCCCATCGACTCCGGAAGCATCGAGGTGCATGGCGGTGAAATAATCGTAAGCCGTCAGCCAGACCTGCTTCTTGCCATCTCGCTTCTTCTTGCCGATGTCTCTTATCGAGCATTTTTTCGTACGCATCATCATGACTACAAAAACGATCTCCCCGGCGGAACGTAATAGTGCGTGCCCTTAATCGGTTTCTGAATCTGAGCCAGAAGATCCTCAAAATCCTCTTTGTTCTCGACAAAGTCAATCTCATCGGTCTTGACGACCAGCAGCGGTCCTTTGTCGTAGTTGAAAAAATAGAAATTGTATGCCTCGTTCAGTTCATCGAGATATCTGACATCGATATTCCTCTCGTACGGGACGCCTCTCTTCCGAATGCGAGCGAGCAGGTTTTCCGTCGATGCCTGCAAATATATCACCAGATCGGGTTTCGGCAGCGTACGCGAAATCAACTCGGCAATCTTGTCGTACAGATACATTTCATTCTCATCGAGATTGATCTGCGCAAACAGCCTGTCCTTGTCGAATGTGTAATCCGTCACGATTCTCTGCATGAAAAGGTCGTGCGACACGAGTTTCATCTGCTGCTGATATCGCGCCACCAGGAAATAGAGCTGCGTTTGCAGGGCGTATTTCGAACGATTCTTATAGAAGTCAGAAAGGAATGGATTCTCATCCGACTTCTCCAGGACAAGGTGCGCTGACAGATTCTCTGCCAGAATCCTGGAGAAACTGGTCTTCCCGACGCCGATCGGACCATCTACAGCCAGATACCGGTGATCCACAGTCAGACGACCTCGTCGAGCTCGATCTTTTCCTCGAGCTTCAACACCCTCTTCGCTCCGGTTACTTTTTCGAGCGCCTCTCGGATCGAAACGCAGGCCGTCTCGACACACAATTCCGGCGCAATGTCGTACAGGGGTCGAAGGGCGAATTCCCTGTCGAGCAGCCGGGGATGGGGAATCTGGAGCCTGTACTCGTTTACGAAGCGATCGCCATAGAGCAGGATGTCTATGTCGATAATGCGAGGTCCTCTGTGAACACTCTCGGACCGGCCCATCTCACGCTCAATCTTCATGCAAGCTTCCAGCAAACGCATCGGAGAAAGATCCGTCGCGATTCCTACAACCATGTTGTAGAAATCCTCCTGAGCGACATAACCGACCGGCTCTGTCTGGTAGATGGGTGAAATCTCTTCGATCTCGATCTGTTCGGTACCGGACAGCTTTCCTACAGCTTTGCGAAGATAAGCCATCCTGTCACCGATATTGGAACCGAGACCAAGGTAGGCCTTAATCTCTTTCATGTTTGACAATAAACGTCCTTTGATCCGAATGTCAAGGAGTTGTCAGGGGCGATGAATCTCGACTTCGATGTGATCGAGATTCCCCGGAATCGGCGGAATCTTCTTTCTCACCCTTATGACGACAGTCTCTACGTGGAACCTGGCAAGGATAGCCTTTGCTAGTCTCTCCGATATGGTTTCGAGCAGCGAAAAATGCTCTCTGGAGAGTATCTCTTCGACAGTCTGATAGACCTGTGTATAATTGACCGTATCAGTCAGGCGGTCGCTGTTGGCGGCCGGGCGCACATCGACATGCAGCTCCACATCGACCTCGAATCGTCTGCCGGTCTCCTTCTCGGCCGGTGAGACGCCGTGGTAGCCGTAGAACATCATGTTGTGAAGCCGGATTACGTCACTCATCTTGCTGTTCCTGCTTCCTCCGGTATCGCTTCTGGTAGAACTTCGAATGATCCATGATACGCCCCGCGGCTTTGTCGATCTGCCTTGATTCCGCCGCAAGCGAAATCCGCATATAACCCTCGCCTTTTTCTCCGAACGCTATTCCGGGAAGAGTCACAACGCCGGTGCGCTTCAGGAGCATCCTGCAGAAATTCAGCGACAGCCTCCTGCGGGGGAGGCGAATCCATGCAAACGGGGTAGCATGAGATGGCTGTATCTCCCACCCGAGAGGTCCGATGGCGGTCTCGAATCGACGCCTGCTGTCACCGAGGAATTCAGATACCGAATCGGTGATATCGTCGGTGTGATCCATGAGCCTGTTGGCGACCTGCAGATCGTAACCTGACGGGCGGCTGTTGAATGTCTCCAGCATCTTGCGCAACGGTGAAATGAATTCCTTGCAGCCGACAGCGAATCCAAGCTTCAACATCGGCACGTTGAAAATAAACGAGAAAGTGAAAAGCTCAATGGCGGTGTACCGCGCTCCGGGGAGCGCCACCAGAGATGGGTGAGTGTGCCGCTGCCATGTATGGGTGTTGTATACCGCGTCGGATATTATCAAAATATTGTTTTTCCTGGCAAACCGAATCAGCCTGCCGTAAAACGCCTCATCCGCCACCGCCGATGTCGGGTTGTGAGGATAGTTGATCAGGATCGCCTTGCTCAGTTTTCGGCGTGTGCCACCGATCATGTCGAGATTGGGAAGAAAGTCGGTCCTTGCCGACAATTCATAGGTCTCAATCTCCGCCCCCGCTGAATATGCCGATGATCTGTAGAGCGAATAGGCCGGATCGGGGAGGAACACCTTGTCGCCTCGGTTGACTAACGCCTGGAATACATAGTAAACACCGGGAGTATTCCCGGTCGTCAGTATTACCTCCTTATCCGGATCGAGTTTGACGTCAAATCTCGATTGCATCCACGCCGCGATTTTCTCCCGAAGCCTGCTATCGATGGATTTCCCGGTTGCGCTGTCGATCGGCCTCAGCGCATCAATATCTCCGGCGAGTCTCGCAACAACTTCCGGTATGGGTGGAGCGATCTTTCCCAGATCGATCACCTCGATGCCTCTTTGCGCCAGTCTTTTCTTGATGCCGTCAAATTCCGAACCTATCGGCGCGGGCAATTGGCCGACAATATCAGATGATTCAATTATGATCTTCTTGAGAGGCAATCAACTACTCCTCTTTGCAAGACTTGCAAAATATAGGTTGTTTCGACAGGTCTTGGCGACGACGGAGTCGTCGGTGTGACCTGGCGATCTTCTGCATTCTGTTGATTGACATAGGTTCTATCTATCGGCAGTTCACACGCTCGCCTTCGGCGAACGCAAGAACTGCCGAAACAGGTACTTATGAGACAATCTTTTTTCTTCTACCATACTCTTGCGTAATACGAACGGTGATTCCACGCGCACAATCAAACCGGCACGCCGACCTTTGTCAAGCTGTTTGCCCCGATTGCCCGCAATCAGATTTGGCTTGCGAAGCGGAAAGCTATTCGCATCTTTCTGATAACATGTTGCATTTCACAAGAATGATCACAGCGCTCGCTCTCTTGACAGTTGCGGCAGTCTGCATCAACACAGCCTGCTCGAATGAGCAGGATGTCATCAGGGACCGTCCCAGACAGACCCAGATATGGAATTACCCCGATGATTTCAAGCCGTCTCACATCACTACTGACGATGACGGGAATCTCTGGGGACTGTTCGTCTCACGGAGGTTCTCAGGCAAGGAGAGCTTCTGGGCGGTGCGATCTATAGCGGATAGTGAATGGAGCGACCCGATACTACTGATGAACGCGTATCACTTCACTGAGTTGAAGTTTGAAATTGCCAAAGGTCTGCTTCGCCTGACATTTATCGAGATCGACGAGGATTACTTCTACGACTACGATAGCTATCTCGATAGAGCGCCGGAATTCCCCGATACTGTCGTCGTCGAGTTGCGCCTTGACGATCTTACGAGAGACAGAGACAGGGACGGCCTTCCCGACTTGCTGGAACGCGAGATGCTGCTGTCGAGCAGGCTGCCGGACAGCGATGCCGACGGCAAGCGGGACGATGTCGATTTCTGTCCGCTTGGCGTTCCAACATCAGGAAACAACAGACTCGATATTTACAGGACTGCTCTGGTTCACCTGATGCAGCTTGATGACATCAGCAACCTCAGCCCGGTAAAAGACACAGCCTGGACCAGGTTCTACGGCACTTACTATATCGATGAGCCAACAATCGTCTACGTGGCATTTCCCGGAGAACCGGTGCTCCCGGAATTGATCGATCTGCCAATCGTTCTCATTCAGGTCAGAACGCCGATGTATTTCGGCAGCAAGCCACAATACGGATCATTCACGGGAGGAATCGTGCCGCACCTGATCTTCTACAGGCCGGAAACAGACATCTTCGGGAAAAGCGCGACGATGAAGCTGGAACTTATCAAGCGTGTGCACAGGCGCGAATCGGCTACGATGCACTTCGCGAAAAGTGGCGAACAATGGGTCGTGACACAGGTAACACAGGATGACTGACCGAACATCGATATCCGGACGACAACACAGGAGTTGACAAGACTATGACGTGCAAAGCATTCAGATATTGCCCGATGTGCCGCTCTGAGTTGACAGTTCGCGACGAGAACGGGACTAAGCGACCGATGTGCCCGGAATGCGGGTTTGTGCATTACAGGAATCCGTCACCTGCCGCAGGAGCTGTCATTTTCGACAGCGGCAGGATACTCCTTGTCAGGCGAGCACACGAGCCGTATGTCGGGAAATGGACAATCCCTGCGGGATTCATGGAGTGGGGTGAATCGCCGGAAGAGACCACCATTCGCGAAATACTCGAGGAAACGAATCTCAGGATAGAATTGGACGGGCTTTTCCATGTCTACGCGGGTGATGACGATCCGCGCACAAAGGCAATTCTGATTCTCTATTTCGCGAGATGCACCGGAGGCAGGCTCGAGGCAGGCGATGATGCAGCCGAAGCCCGATGGTTCTCTGAGAATGAGTTACCACCCGACGATGAGATCGCTTTCGAATCGCACCGACTCGCACTCCGCAAATTAAGGACTGAGCACGCAAAGCGTTTCAAAATATGAAGCTCAAGAACCGGCTGTTCACAGCGCTTCTCCTGCTGGCATTCCTGCCGGTGGCGCTGATCTCCTTCATCACTCTCGAACTGGCATCCGGAAGTCTGGACCGCCTCGCCTCGCCCGGAATCGCAAATGCACTCGAGGCGGCAGATTCCATCGTCACACTGACTTTCGAGTCTATCGAATCGATGTGCGCGGACGGCGCATCCAGAATGGCAAAGCTGCCTCATATTGATAGTGCGCTACTCGGAGATTTCGACTTTGCAATCGTAACAGACAGGGACATGACAGCATGGATCGGCGAGGCTCCTGACTCGATAACACGGGAAAAGATATTGGATTTTCACCGGGACAGTTCTGATATCCGGCTCACCGACAGGATAATGTCTGGCGATACATTTATCATCGTTGGAAAAGCATCGGCATACGGCGATGATCGACACCTGACGATCACCGTCGGACGAAACATGGGCAATGAGATCGCGCCTCTTTATGAACGCCTCGGCAGGAATACTCGTAGCTTCGAGCGACTCGGTCAACTCAAGCATCCCGGAAAGAACACCCTGAGAGTATTATGGGCGGCGTTCGTCGCACTCTACCTGCTGCTGATCCTTCTCATTTCGAGAATCACCGCGCGAAAGCTCACAATGCCGTTAGCCCGACTCGGCGAGTTAGCCGAAACAGTGGGGCGTGGTCAGTGGGATGTCCGGCTCGAATACAATCGCAACGATGAAATCGGCGCACTGACATCCGGATTCAACCGAATGTCGCAGCAACTCGGAGAGACTACGAGAAAACTGATCGAGACGGAGAAAATTGCCGCGTGGCAGCAGACGGCTCGCGTGATCGCTCATGGGCTGAAGAACATGCTCGCTCCCATAAGGCTTGCTGTCGCGCGTCTGCCCGAATCATCTGATAAGAATGAGAGTGCCGACCTGTCACCGATGACAACTATCAATGCCGAACTGAGTCGGCTCGAAAAGGCGGCCGGAGATTTTTCCCGCTACGGCAAGCCGGTCGAGCCAAATGCCGCGATAATCGATCCGAACGTAGTCGTGAGGCAGGCGATCTCGGTAGCCGAGGGGTGCGACGTCAAGCTGGAAGTCGATCTGGATAGCAATCTTCCTTACATCAAATGCGATGGCGCACTCCTGAGAGATGCGCTGATAAACCTCGTGAAGAATGCATGCGAGGCAGTCGATCAGGATGGCTCCGTTGCGATTCAAACCCGAAGCCGCAACGACCGGGTCGAAATCGCCGTATCAGACACGGGCACGGGGATAGATCCGGAGATACGCGATCGCATCTTCGAACCGTATGTCACGACAAAATCATCCGGAACAGGACTGGGTCTGGCCATCGTAAGGAAGATAGTAGAGTCATCGGGAGGCGCCATCGAGTTGGAGACAGGCGACAGCGGAACGACTTTCACGCTCAAATTCGAGGCCGCTAATGAGAGATGAACCTTGTGACATTTTCGTGGTCGATGACGACCGCTATCTCAGGGATGAGCTGACCATACTCTTGAGACAGGCGGACTACCACGTTTCATCTCACGAAACGATCTCGTCGTGCAAAAGTGAACTTGCGCGGCGCGTACCCCTGTTGATCCTGCTCGATATCCAGTTGCCGGATGGCAACGGCGTCGACTTCCTCAAAGAACTCATGAACAGGGACAATCCCCCTGAGGTCGTGATGGTCTCCGGTGCGGCATCTCTTCAGGAAGCCGCAGATTCAGTTAAACTTGGCGCCGCCGATTTTCTGGAGAAACCATTCGCGCCGCAGCGACTGCTCTCAATCGTCAGGAATTGTATCGAGATTGCCCGACTGAAACAGGCACATGCAAGACTCATCCGGGACAGGCTGGCGGAATTCGAGATCATCGGCGAGTCTGCCGCTACTGTCGAGACAATTGAACAGATCAGGCAGATCGCCGATACCAACGCTCGCGTTCTGATAACTGGAGAGAGCGGCACGGGAAAAGAACTCGTGGCCGGTCAGATACACCTTCGCAGCAAGCGCGCCCTGGGACCATTCGTGAAGATCAATTGCTCAGCGATGCCGCCGGATCTCGTCGAGAGTGAACTCTTCGGACATGAAAGAGGAGCATTCACCGGCGCGGTCGATAAGAGACAGGGCAAATTCGCAGCAGCCGACGGCGGGTCGCTGCTACTCGATGAAATCGGAGATATGCCAATCGCGGCGCAGCCGAAACTCCTGAGAACTCTCGAAACAGGCGTGATCGAGCCGATTGGCAGCACAGATGCAATCTCGGTCGATGTTCGGTTGATCAGTTCGAGCAACCGGGACCTCGACGAGCTTTCAGGTCGTGGTGAGTTCAGATCTGATCTCCTGTACAGAATCAACACTGTACCGATTCATTTGTCTCCTCTTCGCGACCGACGCGAAGACATTCCAATTCTCGCGGAGCACTTTCTGACACGGCTTGCATCGCAGAATATGGACACGCGGGCGGAATTTGATGACGGCGTGATGGAACTACTGATCGCGCACGACTGGCCCGGAAATGTGAGAGAGCTGCGGAATCTAATCGAACGCGCATTCTACACGTCAACTGACCGCAGAATCACACCGGAGCATATTAGAATCTGCCTTGGCGAGAAGGGCGACATTACGAAACCCGACATTGAAGCGGGCAATCGCAACAGGCTGTCGGCGGCTGTTACACAATTTGAAAAAGGTTTTCTGAGGTCTGAACTTCGGGCGGTGGATGGCAATATCAACCAGTTAGCTGGAAAGCTGCGAATGGATCGGGGCAATCTCTACAGGAAGCTGAAGAAACTTGGACTGCTGTAAACTCTACATCGATGCTGAAAGAATCCGATGTCAATAGTACAACATGTTTTCAACCATGCAACAACCCAACGGATCACAACAGGCGAGAATGCAGTCACTTATGAATTCCGGCATGAATCTTGATGCAACTTCCGGCAGAGATGACCATATTGCTGGAAGGAAGGTTACAGGATGAATAAGAGTAGTATCAAATACGGACTGATAGTGGCAGCGTCAGTATCCGCGCTGATTATCATAGCGCTGCTTCTGTCCGGCAGCGCACGAGCAGCAGAGATCACACCCCCCGAGACGTTTCAACTCACTATCGAACTCAATGACGAGCAGGGCACGATCGTTGTCGAATATGGCGACATGAGGAAACGGTATCGATTCCGTGCCGACGAGGTCAGTATTGCAGAGGGTGCAGTGACGATCACGCCCGATTTCGCGTTCACCGTCGACGGCATCCTGGCTGACGGCATACTCTATCCGATAGAGAACCTCCGAGTCGACGAAATATACCATGAGAAAGAGTTGATCAGTGTTGTCCTCAAGCATCGCAAGCAGACAGCAGCGGCAAAACGCCGACAGATCAAGCGCAACCGAGTCGCGGTCACAGGAAGGCTCGTCGTGGATCACGATGATTTCGTCAGAGGAGATATTATCTGTTTCGGAGGAAATATCGAGGTTCGAGGAGAGGTGAATCGGAATGTAGTGGCAATCTTCGGTGATGTCTTCATCGTGGATGAGGGCATTGTGCGAGGTAATGTCGTGGCCATTGACGGCAAAGTCAACATGCGCGGCGAGGCGTCGGTCTACGGCGAGATCGCCGCTCACAGAGGACTCAGGAAGAGTGGCGGGGTCCGCGTCAGATTCGACTCCGAGGGATGGGGACCGAAAGAATCTGATCTGATCGCATCATACAATCGCGTCGATGGGCTGCTGCTCGGCGGAAGAGGAGCGCTCGCCGATCCGGACTCGCTGCTGCCGACAATCCATGCGAGCTTAGGTTATGCTTTCGAGTCTGAACGGATGCATTACGAAGTCGGCGTTCACCAGAAACTGTTCGACAAATACTCGTTCACAGCCGGCGGGAGTTTCTTCAGGCAGACATCGACCGACGACGGCTGGCTTTCGCCTAGAAGAGAAAACTCGCTTCTGGCGATTCTTGCCGCCGAAGATTTCCGTGACTATTATGAGGAAGAGGGTGGAAAGGCATACCTGACATTCTGCCCCGGATACTACAATGAAATCGGCATCGGCTACAGGTTCACCGACCTGAAATGGATGGATCATCATCCGCTCTTATGGTCGCTCTTCGGGTGGGAGAAAGAATTCCGTTCCAATTTCTCATCGATCCCAGCTGACAAGAGGCGTGATGCCGGCGATCAATTCGACTCAAAGCTCGGCGAATTGAGCGCTTGGTACACACTCGACACACGCGATGACGATGAAGAACCATATTCTGGATGGTGGGCGCACGTGGAATACCTGACCGCTGGCGACAGACTCAAGGGTGACATAGCCTATGACAGACTCACCGCCGAGATCAGACGTTACCAGCCGATCACACACCGTCAGAACATCAATGTCAGGGCGAAATACGGCATCGCCGGCAGAGATGTGCCGTTGTTCAGACAGTTCTATCTCGGTGGCATGAGGACAATCCGCGGACTCGATCATAAGAGTCTGATCAAAGTGCATGAGCATGTTGTAGCAGGCGACACCGTAACCGTGATAGAGGGCGAACAGATGATCCTCGGGAATCTCGAATATGTCATCAACTTCCCGAAGGCATCTTTTGAGACCTCGCTGCTGTTCGACGTCGGGAAGGTCGTATCGAGAAAAGATAATATATTCTCCGACGGAGATTTCCATTCATCGGTCGGGATACGGCTCGGCTTCGAGGATGGCTTCAGCCTCGAGGTAGCCAAATCGCTTGATGACTCTGACGAACCGGTGAAACTGTGGGTACTCTTTCAACAATCATTCTGAGCAGGGTCAGCATAACAATCCTGACGCTGCAGATCGTGGTGATCTCAGTTGCTGCTGCGCAGACCACACCCAGAATCACTCCTCTTATCTATCGCGACAGCCTCGCGGTTGCGATCGACTGCGAGGAATTGTTTGATGACAGCAGGATCAGAGAGCTTCACGATGGTTATCCGCTCTCATTCGAACTGAAACTTTCACTCCGCAAGAGAGTGCCCCTGTGGACCGACTCAAAAATTGGAGCAGTTAAATCGCGTTTCAGAGTCACATTCAGGCGGTGGGATTCCCGGTACGATCTCGAGCTTGTCGACTTTGGTCGTTCGCACTTCTCAGCGCACTTTGAAACGCCCGATGAAATCTTGCTTGAACTGGAAGAGCGGCTTTTTGCTACGATAGAACATGTCTCCCGGCTCGACAGCACAAGCCACTACTACATCGAAGTCGAAGTCAAATACCGCAACCTGACATTCGACGATGTAAAATCGACTGAGGACTGGCTGACGAACGGCGACAACCGAGGCGATTTCGACACCAGCGAAACCATCGACTTCGGCGAGCATCTCGTGAAATTCCTGTGGGATATCGCCGGGCCGGGCGCAGATTCCCGGAAATCGACCACGAGGGAGTTCAAACTGGGCGATCTTCGTATTTCCCGATAAGCCGCATTCTCAGGACCCAAACCGCCTGTTCCGTGCGATTCCCCAGCCTACTAATCACAATCACGACATAAGGTTGCAGCTATTGAGCTTAATTTTACGCTCATGGCTCCGATATATATATAGTTGAAGGGACTTGGGCATCTATAATCCTAAGAACTCTCGAGGAGTACGTATGCCATACGAAAAACAACATCAAGACGACAGCGATTCGACATCGAAAGTCTACATCCCGAATCTGGGAGGCCAGAACAAGACCGTAGAGAATGCCACAAAGGCTGAGCAACCAGACCCTCTCGCTGATCTCGAATTGAGTCTTGACATCATAGCACGGAAAAATCCACGACTGACCAGCAGGACGGACAGATCAGAAGCCCGCAGCACAGACTTGAAGGCGCTCCTGGAAATATCCAACGCAGTCAACTCCACGCTCGTCTTAGATGAGATACTGCGGATAGTCATGGGAAAAGCCATCGAGCTGCTGCAGGCGGAACGGGGCTTCCTGATGCTGCTCGATGATAATGGAAAGCTGGCAATCAGGACAGCTCACAATATCCAGAAGGACAGGATGCCGGAGGATGATGTCAGGTTGTCTACCTCGATTTCCAACAAAGTTGTCCGGACAGGCAAGCCGGTCTTCTCATCCGATGCACAGGCTGACGAGCGTTTTGCCAAACAGGAGAGCATTCTCGAACTGCATCTGCGATCAATTATGTGCGTTCCGCTGAAAGTCAAGGACAGGATCATCGGGGTAGCATACCTCGATAACAGCTCCAACACAAAGATATTCCTGCAGAGCGATCTCTATCTCTTCGAGCTTTTCGCGGAGCAGGCAGCCACAGCGATAGAGAACGCTAAACTCTACGAGAGTCTTCTCGACCTGAAGCATTACAACGAAAACGTAGTAGATAAGACGCCGGTTGGAATCATCGCCACAGACAACGAGTTGAAGGTTACATCCCTGAATTCCGCGGCAGCGAAAATACTGAGCACATCGGGCGTCGAACCGGTCCGGTACGATCCGCAATCGGCGCCGGTGCCGTTCGTGTCACTCTGGCCCGGGAAAAGTGCGGAGCATTGGGACAAAATCGCCAGCGAAGTGCTCAGGACCGGCGATTCGTTCCAGGACAACAAGTACTATCTCCAGGTGGGCGAAGAGCAGAAAGTCCTCTCCATAAAGATCAGCCTCCTGGACGAGGGCACCAGAGAGAACAGCGGACTCATCGTCGTGATTGAGGATATCACCGACAAGGCCTTGCTGGAGAATTACGTGCTCATGTCGGAGAGACTGGTTGCGAAAGGTGAGATGGCAGCTGCTATCGGCCACGAACTCAACAACTATCTCACCATCATCTCGAACAACGCAGAGCTCATGAAGCTCAATGTGCGCCGGAACATACTCGATAAGCTTGAGAAGAACACGAGCGCGATCCTCGACAACATTGCCAAAATCAAGAGGTTCACAGACAGCCTGATGGATTACTCCAGGCTGGAAGCGGAGATTATCGATTATCAGGTCAGTGAACTCATCGAGGAGTTGCTATTCTCGATCAGACCGCAGAAGGAAATCAGGCATGCATCGATCGAGGTCGATATTCCGACCGACCTGCCAATAGTAGAGATGGATGTGGGACAGATGCACCAGGTGCTTCTCAACCTCATCAACAATGCCGTAGAAGCCGTTCGAGATAAGAAGGATGTGAAGGCCGAAATCCTGATAACTGCATCGCACGATCGAACGACGGATGAGATTTCGATTGAAGTAGCCGACAACGGTCCCGGGATAAAGCCGAAAAATATCAAGAAGATTTTCGAACCAAGATTCACGACCAGGCAAGAAGGACACGGACTCGGTCTGTCGAACTGTAAGCGTATCATGGACAGCCATCACGGGAGCATAACCGCAATATCCGATGGCTGCGACGGCGCTACTTTCAGAATAACCATGCCCGTCAGACAGCCGGTCGACGCAAAATAGAAATGCAGCAGTCCAGGATCGATCTCCCAGAGAGATACGCGATTCTCGACTCCCTCGGAGAGGGCGGCGGCGGGAGTGTGTTCAGGGTGAAGGACAAGTTCACGGACCGGACTGTTGCTCTCAAGCTGTTCAGCCCGGCCGGGGATGTGCCGACCGACGAAGATGCGTTTCGGAACGAGTTCCTTCTCACCGTATCGCTGAATCACCCGAATTTGATGGCTGCATATGATTACGGCTATGATGCCGGCAATCATCCCTTCTTTACTGCGGAACTGGTCGACGGATCGCGGATCGATTCCGAAGTCGCCTTGAGAGACAAGAACACATTCCTCGATCTCCTCGGACAGATATGCGCAGGGCTCAGGCACCTGCACATCTTCGGGTACTCACACAACGACCTAAAGCCCGAGAACATCCTTATTGACCTGCATGAGAGAAAGCCGGTAGCAAAGATTCTCGACTTTGGACTCGCCCGGCGATACGATCCGACTCACGCAAAAAAGATGTCAGGCACTGTCGAATACATGGCGCCGGAAATCTTCAAGTCTGAAGCTCCGACATCAGGGAGCGACATCTACACACTCGGAGTAATCCTCTATGAACTGGTCACAGGCCACAAGCCATACGAGAGCGATGATCCGCTCGAAGTCATCTCCGGGCACATCGAAGGGCGCCTTCCTCCAATCGAACCGCGAGTGGGATTCTTCGGCGAAGATTGCATTCGGATATTATCAGGCATGCTCGCCAAGACTCCATCGGAAAGGCCGGAGAACATCTCCAGAGTCTTCAATTCCTTTGCTCGCGCCCTTGGTGCTGAGACGAGTCGGGTCGGAGATGATCAACTCATCTGCGCGTTTGAGTCATCGATCAATTTGCTAATATCTCGCTCTGAATATCTCGATGATATTCTCTCCAATAGAGAGACAGAATTTCGCGTTTTATGTACCGATAGTGTCATAGCTGACTCGACCGCGAGATTCCTGATGGCGCGGCTCCAGACCATGTTTGTCAACGTGCGCATCGACGGAAATGATCTCAGCATGACGTCGGTTCACGCGAAAGAAACCGTTGACATCGCAACAGTCGACTGTCGAGACAGCTTCGATACATGCGGCTCACGCATCGTGAACATCCATAACTACGGGAGAATCCCTGACGATCTTACAGGCGCAACGATCCTCGAAGGCGACAGACTGATCCCGGCTGCGCTCGAAACGATACTCCGGACCGACAAGGAATCTGTCAGGCACAGGGATGCAGTAGTGGAATTGTGCGGTGGTGACTGCGCTCTTGCGAAGGCAACACTCGCGCAGTTGTGGCGCGACGGAGTTATCACCGACGACGATATCGGATTCAGAATTACATCCGACCCTGCAAATAATCTGCCACAGAGCATTAGCAGCATCGTCACTGAGGATCTGTCGTTCCTGAACAATGACGAGTTGACCGCATTGACAGGCCTGTCTCTGTTCACGCATGATTTCTCGGAGCAACTGGCGACAGCGATCCTGACCGAACTGCACTGCGACGCGCCAAACATGCTCACGAATCTTGTGTCTTACAGAACACTGATCGAGCAGGGCGACAGGTACAGCTTCAGACATCCGGTAATGCAGAAAGTCCTGAATGCCAGACTTGAATCGGAAATCAGACGTTCGCTGCATCTCATCGCCGCCCGACAGATCGAAAGCGACAATGACCTCGAAGATACAGTACGTACCGGTCGTGTCGGCTATCATCTGCTGTGCGCAGGCGAATTGCAGAAGTCTATCGGATACGTTGTCGAATACCAGAAGATGCTTGCCGACAAAGGGGAATTCGTGGAGCCGGAGGCGCTGCTCGCGTCGTGTGAGCAAGCCGCAATGACTGATAGTTCGATCGACGACGGTTCAAGAAGCGAGCTCCTTATGGCGTTCGGCGATCTCCTGAAGAATCAGGGAAGATTCGATGAGGCCGCAGACAGGTATAGACAAATTACAGAACTTCCCGGAGTGGAGCCTCGTCTCCTGGCCGAGACTTACAAGGATCTCGGTGATATTTACAAGTCGCAGGTTGATTTCACGTCCGGCCTCAGAGTCCTCGAAAAAGCGCTCAAGATTTACGGGGAACTGGACGACCGCCTCGAGGTTTCTCATACCCTGAACAACATGGGCAACATGTACTGGATCAACTCGCAGTATGATTTCGCCCTGGATAAATATCAGCAGGCTCTCGAGATTCAGGAAGAACTGGATGCTGTCAAAGACATCGCCTCGACATTGTCGAATATCGGCACAACTTACTACATCAAAGGCGCCCACCATACGGCGATTGAGTACTACGAACGCTCTATTGAACTCAAAAAGATCATCAATGATGAACCGGAAATCGCCAGAACATACAACAACATGGCGGCCGCCTATCTCCGCATACAGCAAGCTGGGCGCGCTCTCAACTACCTGAACCGATCAATGGCCATCAACAGAAGGATCGGCGCACAGAAAGAGCTGATGTTCAACCTCGAGAACACGGTCGAGGTATGTATGGGACTCGGCGAGTTCAAGAGATCTGAAGAGCTTGCCGCAGAGGGGCTTGCTTCGGCGCGACGACTCGACGACTCGCCGCACGTCGGAATATTCAGCTATTGGCTCGGCCTGCTCTACGGAGAGCGCGGACTGCTCGGTCAATCACTGAGATACCTCGAGAAATCTGAGGAGATCGGCGACAGCATCTCAGACAAATCATTTTCCGCCAGAACGCAGTTAGCGCTCGCACACAATTACATCCAGATGAACTCTCTCGACAGGGTTGGATCATGCATCGCAAAAGCCCGGAAGGTCATCTCTCCTGTCGACCCAAGCCATGAACTTACGTATCTGAAAGTGATCAGTGCCCGCGAAGACTTCATCTCGGGCAAAGACACAGGCGCAATCCTCGCGAAGCTTGATATTGCTGAGAAGGAAGCCGAAAAGCACGACCATTATGTCGAGCTGTGTGAGGCATTGTTGGTGCGGCTCGACGTGACGCTCGCAGGAGGCAGGATACAGGCGGAAGATCTCGAGAAACTCGACAAGATGACCGAGGTGGATCAACACACCATCTACCGCAGCCATCTCTACTTCTACCTTGCCGTATCAAGCATGCGTGACACGCTGTTCAATGAAGCTCTAAGCTATTTCGAGCAGGCTCAGGTCATGGCAACAGCGTTTGAACAGCGAGAACTCCTCGCGAGAATAAATCTCTACAGCGGCAAGGTCTGTATCAGGCAACTGGAATACGAAGATGCGTTCTTCAGATTGAAGCAGGCCGGTGAGATTGTGAAGGGAATCGTTGCCGATATCGGCGATATTGGGCTCGTTAGATCCTATATGAGTAGTCCTGAAAAACTCGAACTGGTGGAGGCGGTCAGACACCTGGCTGTGAAGCTCGGTTGATGTATATAGGGAAAGAGGCCGCCAAAAGGCGGCCTCTAATTCCGGTCATCATCACCTTTGGGGCATAGGGTTATTGACCACCCAGACTGATTCCCGCAGGTGCGACTTTCTCTTCCAGTTCTTCAATCAAGAGATCATAGGTCATAGTCACACCTCCTATGTTGACGTGGACGACCGATCCCCCGCTCTCGCGGGTTACCCGAGATTGTCATCTTCATCTCTGAAGATGAGTTAGCTAACTGGATAAATATTAGCGATCTGATCGACAGATGTCAAGCTAATTCTGACAAAAAACCGCGTAATTGACAGAAACCCAAATAGTTGGATGGGCTTCAGGCCTACAGAGTTTCCATCTCCTTCAGCCTTTTTCTGGCATGCTCCTGAAGGATCAGATTATCGAACTCGGTGAGAAGCCTGCGGTAGGCGCTTTCAGATACGGCAAGATCGCCGCTCTCGAACTGAATGTCCGCTATGTATCTTAGAGATTCCGCTCTATAGAAGCTGTCCGTGAAGTCATCGAGAATCCTCTTAAATGTCTCTACCGCGACCAGGGAATCGCCCAGCAGCAACTGCAACTCGCCAAGCCTGAAAGTGGATATATCGGCCAGCAAAGCTCCCTCTTTCGACGAGATGCCCGTCAGCAGCACCGCAGCGGAGTCGTATCTCCCGGTCAGAATCATGTGTTCGGAATCGGCATAGGAATCAAGATCGATTCTGTCGAAACCGACAATTTCGTCGATCATCAGTATCTTGCGCAGGCAATCGTTGACATAAAGCCCCTTGCGAAACCTGACAGTCAACTGTGCATACAGTCTCTTCGCCTCATCGTAGTTGTGTGAAAAAAACTTCGATTGAGCTTTTCTCCAGATCAGCCTTTCCTGACCTTCCTCAGAGAGTTTGTCCATCTGAACCAGATCGTATAGACTGTCGGCTGTTTCAAAATCGTCCAGAGCTATGTAGCAGTCACCCATCCAGAGCATCGCCAAGTGATGCCATATCAAAGTCCTTGGATCGTCGGTAACACTGCCAAAATACACAAGTGCGGAATCAGGCTCATTCATGCTCTCGAGATACAGCCTTCCGATAGCGAAACGTGCTTCGATGATCTCTCGGCCATCAGGAGAGTTCTCCGCGATCTGGTGCAGGACCGAGATCGCCGAGTCGCCATGTCCCATATTGGAGTATGCCGCCGAAAGAACATAGCGGGCTTGAATCACGCCCGGTTTGCCAGGATACTGGTCGAGCACGAACCTGCACGTTTCCACGGCCAGAGGATAGTCTTCGCGCTCAAGGCATCTCCTTGCGAAAAAAACCAGGTATCTGCCTTCTTCATGCCGAAGTTCATCGACCTCTCTGTATACCTGATAAGCCTCGCGGAGGTCGTTCTGCCTGATAAGCAAGTCAGCGTAATATTTCCTCGGGATATGATCCGATGGGTGAGCCTTCGACAATGCGACAAACTCAGCCTTCAGAAGCTCCATGTCCTCGTCGTCATCAACAGAATCGACCAGCCGCCTGAGGAGCCGGTGCCCGCGTTCCATATTGAGCGTGTCGGAAACGGTGAACATGTAGTATTCTCGCGCGGCAGCCGGGTAATCTCTCCGAACCTCATACAGCCTGCCGAGTTGCTCGGCAAAGAGATACTTGTCGCCCTGTCTCTCTCTCCCCTTCAGGTAGGTTCCAATCGCCTCATCATAAAGTCCGTTGGCGCGGTAGACGCCCGATATCCGATGAGTGACGCTCTCTTTCCTCGGTGAATTCTTGAGACACATATCGAACTGTTTCGCCGCGTCTGAAAGCTCGCCCATCCGGAGATAAAGATGACCGTATTGGAGAAGGACATCGACAGTCCTGCCAGAGAGCTTCTCCATCTTCTCTATCGCGCTGGCAGCCTTCTCAAAATCCTTCGAGTAGATGTAGACCTTGCTTGTCAGCGACAGCACCGAGAGATCGTCAGGGTACTCCCTGTCGAGTTCGGTCAGCAGAATCAGAGCCTTGTCGTACCTGCCGTTCGCAACATGGCTTGACACCTTCTGAAGCGCGAGCTTTAGCCTTGCTTCGTTCTCATCCTGACCAAGCGCGATCTCGCTCGACATCCACAGCAGTACGAACATGAATGCGGTAAGGACGGAAATCGTCGCGTGAGATCGGTCGAACGAAAGCACTATCGGTCGACCTCCATGATCGCCTTGAAGTAGTCTTTGATGATCTCTTCGTACTCCGGAGGGTAGCCCTCTTCGAGGAATTTCTGGAGACGCCTCTCATACGATTCAGATCCGACCTGAGCCGCCTCGTCGAGCGGATCGGGTCCCATGCGAAGAATCTGCTCAGCTCTGCTGGCTCGCCGTGTCTCGCTGTAGTCCTGTCGTTCCATAGAGAGTTGGAAATCGAGCATTCTCTGATATATCTTATTCTGCCGTTCGAGAGTCTCGTCTGTCACGCCTCCCTGTTCGAGGGCTTCGACAACTCTTCGCATTTCTTCGGCCATGTTTTCCAGACGACCCTTTATCTGTTTCCTGTCGCCCAATTCTTCCTGAAGCTGCTGAACAGACTTGCGGACCGCGGACTGCTCTGCCGACAGTCGCTCCAACATGCTCTTGTCGCCCTGACCACGCTGATTGGGGTTGTTACACATGTTCTGCGACTGCTGGTTGATGCGCTTTTGTTGTTTGCATGTCTTGTTCATCTTCTGGAACATGCTCTGATTCGGCTTATTGCAGGATGAATTGCATTGTTGTTGGTTGTTGAGCGACTCCATTATTACTCTCGAAGCCTGATTCAGAGACCCGATAGTATTCTTCTGCGACCCTATCGCCTGCGAGGCCTGCATTTCAGTCAGTGAAGAGGTCGATCTGCTCATTCCCGACATGCACTGCTTCATCAATTTGTCAATCTGACTCTGCATGAAGACTGATTCTTTCGCAATGTCGATAAGTTTCTGCCTGAGTGCCGAGGCCTGTGACTGGAGAACCTGCTGTTCCTCGGCCAGCTTTCTGAGTTCCGATGACTGCATTTCATATCTGCCGACATCGCCCAATATCTCTTCCTGCTTGTCCGTGAGATAGAATACGTCATCGAGCGCCTTCCTCATTTCCTTAGCCATCTGCTGCCCCATCTGCTGACTGAGAGCCATCTGCGCATCCTGCATCTGCTCCAGCATTTCCATAAGCTTCTGTTCCGCAGAATCACCCGACATCATGGCGTCGAGCTTCTCACTATCCGAGAGACTTGCAGTCATCTCCTCCATATCCTTCTCGGCGCCCGATTCCCTTGTCGCCCGGCAGAAACTCTTCGAGTGGGGGCTGCTGTCCATTTTGGCTTCTTTGAAGAGCTTCTCAAGCTCATCAGATTTCCGTTTCAGATCTTCGAGTGAATTCCTGACCTGCTGTTCCTTCGGTGATAGATCAGGAAGTTTCTCCCTGTCGGATTTCTCGGTCCGTTCGTTGACCTTCTGCTGGTTCCGAAGGATTTCTTCGGCCTGACGGATCATATCCTGCATCATCTGGTCGGCCTGAAGTTGCTTGAGCTGGGCGATCGCACGTTCGATATTCTGGAGCACATCTTCGAGAGACATATCGAAGTTCTCCATCGCTTTTTCGACAGCCTCCTTGTCCATTTTCGCCAGCGCTTCCTGGAGTTTCTTCATCGCTTCTTTCATTTCAGGAGTGGCGACCTCCTCGAACAACTTCTGAAGCTCCTCGATCTTCTGGATCATCTGGAGAGTCAGAAGCTGATTCTTCTTAGCTTCCTGATTCGTCTCCTCGAACTGCTTCGCAAGTTCCTCGTACTCGTTGAGAAGCTGTTCCTGTCTCTCCGCAACCGATTCAAATGCTTTCTTGTCTTCCCAGTCGAGTTCTTTTTCGAGCCTGAGAGCCTGAGTCATCTCCCTGAACTCTTCGCCGATCCGCTCCTGCTGCTTGAGAGCCTCGACATATTCATTCATTTGATCCTCTCTGGAGCTTTCGATCTCCGAGAAAATCTCGCCGAGAGTCGGCAGCCTGACCGCCATCACCGGTCCGGTCGTCGATTTGGGACCGATCACGAAATCATTGTCGAATACTTCGAGATAGTACTCGATCCAGCTTCCCGGCAGCAGCCCGACATTCGCCAGATCCCAGAAATAATCAATCTGCTGCTCTGGTTTATATCCGGATATCTCGATCTTTTCAGATTGCTTCCATTCTTCGGTCGCCGTCAGATGAACAGTGTAGTTGAGCAAAAGCTTCGTGAATCCAAAATCATCGACCAGGTTAGCTATGAGTCGAACAGCCATGTCTTCGTCGAGGTCAACATTGCCACTCGGACTGACCATGTATATCTCAGGAAAGGCATCATCGAGAACTGTCACGCGATATTCGATCGGATTGGGATTGCCGTACCCCGATCGGTCGGTAACCTCAGCATGATACGACAAGTCTGTCTCGACCTTTATCGTCGCGGTCGACACCTCGTGATCGCATTCCAGGTCTATTCTGCTTCCATCGGAGAACAGGAGCGCGCCCTGCTCGACAGGCTTATTGGCGGTCAGTTCGACATTGACTTTGGTTCCGCGAAGAGCCTGGATATTGCCGTCGTTCTCATCGATAACAAGCGGTTTCAGCCTGGTGTATTTCGGATACATATATGTGAGCTTCAGGCCGGTGATCCTCGGCTTGTCGACCACAGTTACATTGAACTGAATCGATTCTTCTCGTCCCGCCATGACAAAGTAGACGAAGTCGTGTCTTACTTCTTTGAACTTGTAGGTGAATACGTTTGAGTCCGGGCTTATGCCGAGAGCATTGACTATCCCCGGTGATGCTCCCGGAATGATCTTCTTCTCAAGCTCGTCGGATCGCCATTTGCCTTCACCGGAATTATCCCAGAATATCTCCGCCCGGTCCGGAAGCTTCTCGCCCCTGACTATGACTGTCAGTTCCAGAGGATCATATTTCAGGAGTTCCTTGTCTCCCGGCGCGACCGTCAACTCGTATGTTCTCGGCAGTTCGATCTCTTCCAGCGGATGCGAGAAAACATAAAATGAAGACCAGAACAGCCCCGGTGTCAGGATCGCAAGCAGAAGCGTCACGGCAGCCGCAGCCCCGAAGTACTTGAGCAGTGCAGTGAGTTTGCGGTTCGAATAGCTCGATTTGAGATTGAGACTGTCGATCATGCCACTGGTCCGGGATATAAGCGCTCTGATCATATCCGTCGAATAGTTCTCACGATTCTCGTGCAAATTCTGTTCGAGCTGCAATGATGCGATCACGCGGTTTTCCAACTGCGGGTACTTGCGCTCGACCCGGCGCGACATCGTTTCAAGCGATGGTCTGAACATAACCGGCACGATCAGACACCTGGCAATCAGGAATACCAGAAACAATACCACAATGCCGACAAAGACCGATCTGACGGTAACATCAAGGTAGAACAGGGCATGCATCAGGTTGGCGACAGCGAACGCGATCAGCAGGGCTGTCGCGATGAGAACTATAGCGTACACCGACCGACAGAGAACGACATATCGCCTGAGACCTTTGAGTCTCCGCGTCAGCGAGATCATGTCATCGCGGATCGACATAACTACATACCTTTCAATTCATTAAAGCCCACGTCAATATGTTAACGCCCATTCTCAGAGCCAGTTCCCTCAACTCCGGCGGGTCGTTGTGCACCTGCGGATCCTCCCAGCCATCACCGATGTCCGACTCATACACTAACAGCGCAACAAGTCGTCCTTCTGAATACCAGCCGAACGCCTGCGGAGCCTTGCCGTCATGCTCATGTATTTTCGGCAATCCGTTCGGAAAAGTGTAGTAGCAGGTGAAAATGCCGTGATCGAACGGCAGTTCGACAGGTTCGACATCGGGAAAAACTTTTCTCATCGAGACAAAGAACGACTCCCTGAGACCATACGAATCGTTCGCCAGAAGGAATCCCCCCGCACTCAGGTACCGATTGAGTCTGAGAGCCTCGTCATCCGACAGCCTTATCGGTCCGTGGCCAGTCAGATACAGGAAAGGATAGTTGAACAGTCTCTCATCGCCCAATGTAACCCGCACTTCATCATTGGAGATCGGAATCCTGGTGTTCTGCTGAATGAAGTCAATCAGATTCGGAAGCGACGAATTCCCCCAGTACCAATCACCACCACCGAAATACTTCAAGCGTGCGATGGTAACCCGACTCGGATTCGTCTCCTTCTTCGCATGCAACTCTGAAAATGGAATCACAAAGACTATGGCAGCCATGATTCCTGCGATCCAGGCAGTGTTATTGCGATAATTCATATTTGGTTATACGTCTCCCGACATGAAAAGATCAGTATATCAGCCGTGCGAATCCGACGCTTCACGCATTCGACGACTCCCACAAGGTACCCTGATTTCAACCAATGTCAACAGGTAGTTAAGAATGACTTGTAGGTCAATCGGCCTGCTAAGTCCTGAGCCTTGAAGGGTCCGATTGACATCTTCTCTCAATTGTCAAGCGCGAGCGCGCTTGACCTACTTTCCGTGCTCGTCGGGGCTGTGCCCCGACGCAATACGCAGGAGCACAGCTCCTGCGCGCACACCGAGAGGGGCAAGTCGGTATTGTCGTCATCACGAGGAGCGACAGCGACGTGGTGATCTCAGTTCATGCAATAGATATCCACCCGACGCTACGCTCTGGGTGGGTTACCGGTTTAGTACTGTACCGACCAGACTTTAATCGCAGAATTTGCAAATGCCTCTTGCCTATTGGCAATTTCTGATACAGTCCAAGAATCAAGACCCATGAGATTATTTGTTATCACTATATCTGATTCAGCGAAGATCTTCTTCTTATCTGAGAAAGATGCGTTGCCGATACCCCTGTTTTTCGTCTTTTCCAGAAGCGCCATATTGCCGAGCCGATTTACATAGTCGCTGTACTCGTCCTCCGATTCAGCAGCATCCAACCAATGCTCTGATCTAGTCTTTGGCATAATATGTTCAAGAGTGACTTTAGTTTCATCATCCAGCACTTCTAGCTCTCCACTACCTTGAATGTCGTTGGCAATAGCAGTAATAATAAATCGAGCCAGCTTTGAATTCCCTATACTCTTCTCGGTGAAGTCATCGTAAAACCTGTTACTATCGGGGTAGATTCCACTGAGCATTTCAAATACCTGCTTTGCAGATCGAGCCTTATTATTACTTATGGAGATAGCTGCATCCGAATACGCTTTCTCAATATTACCTGTGCCAAGTGAACCTATGATGCTGTATCGCATTGAAACAACGACTATTATTCTGAGTAGCTTGACAATCTCTTTGGTGGCCAACATGTCGAGTGCAGTCATCAACAAAGGTCGGAACTGCTTCAACCCAAAGAGCTGCAGAGTTTCAAGGTCCTTCCGGGCTTGACTTGGATAACCTGACCAGATATCATGGTCAACATTGGAAATCGCAGCATAGTTATTGGCCGCACCCCCTAGTTCTGACATCAATGTTAACACAGAGTTCTTGTTTGTGAATTTCGATTTCATCTCTTTGAAAAGATCACGTTCTCTTACTACCCCGTACCTTGACAGCCAATAGTGACGAAGAAATTGAGTTTCACTCTGACTGCTGAGTATGGTGACAATCTGAATCCACTTGATCCTGACTGCTTCCAAATCAGAACCTGCCTTGCCAAAGATGTAGTTTTTCAATAGGTCACTCATCGATAGTTCAAGCCCTCTATCGTTCAGAGTCTCGAATATTAGGTACGCGTCAGCTTCATCGTCAACCAATACAACAATCATCATTACCGAATCTCTAATAAACTCCTCAAGAGCAATGAGATAATTCTCGAAACTCTTTTGTGGTTTGCATCTATTTGAAACACTTTCGCGCAAGTATTTAGCAGCTTTACTGAGCAATTGATTCGACCGCAGTTCTGTCTTGTCACCTGCGGCTTTCTTCAGTTCATCATCAGTTGCTTCATTGATTACAAGTTTTTGAAATGAAGCTTCATTCACTTCGTTTAGAGTAAGCCGGGATTCGAACGTGCGAGAGCGCCTATCACGCGATCCAAGGAACTCTTGGTACACTTCATCGCTTCTGTCATCTTCATAATCCTTGTAAACAGATCTGATACCCGAGAGAATCATGGTTAATGTCACCAATCTCTGCTGACCATCAATAATGGTTCTCGTCTTGTCATCTCTATTCTCTTGAACCACAATTGTGCCGAGGAAATACTCCCCTCTGCCTTCGTCCATTGCCTCATTGATGTCTACCCAAAGCTGCTCAACTTCATCATGAGTCCACGAGAAGTTGCGCTGATGGGGTGGAACTTTGTATTTGAAGTCAGTCTTGAATATCTGACCCGCTGCCCACAAATCGCTTTTTATCTGAACCTTCTTCGCGCTCATGCCATTACTCCCATTCTATTAATCGAGTAAGTCAAAACTCTTATGCTTTCAGCATCCCCGATTCCCCGGTCCCTACATATCGTTGTCGATTCAATGATGCTAATACAGATCAATAATAATCAATCGCTTTGCATGGATCAAGCTAATTGCAGCAAATCAACAGCCCACACGCACCTTATGTATCTCGCCGTCATTGCGAGCGACCGAAGGGAACGTGGCAATCTCATGTTGGGTATCACATTGCATGAACTGAGATCACCACGTCGCTTCCGCTCCTCGTGATGACGACAACACAGACACGCGTCCAAATGCGTCTTTCAACAAGCCCGCAAGCCGGGATGACATAGACGTAGCGCTTGTCTTCGCGAGAAGCGGAAGCGATGTATTGATCTCACTAGTCACCCTTACATGTAACATCGCGTTCGTCACCCCTGCGTAGGCAGGGGTCCAGACAAGTCTGTCGAGTTCGTAGCGCTTTCTCATTCTGAATCTGGTTCTGGATTCCCGCCTTCGCGGGAATGACGAGGGCTGGAAATCGACCTGTATTACAACGATTTCCACTCCTGCCGCAGGAGACTGAAATGCAGCCGGTCGATCCAGCGATCCTGCCAGCGGATTATCTCGCGATCCTTGCCCTCCAGAGCAAAACCCAGCTTCTCGGCTATGCGAATCACTCGGTGATTGAACGAGTAGGCAGCAAAGGCAAGGCGGTGGATTTCGGAATTGTCGAACAGATAATCGATCCACAGATGCAATGCCTCAGTGCCGTAACCGCAATTGAGTTTGTCGTCCTCGCAAATGTCGATGCCAATGTTCCAGGATTGCGGAAATCGCTTCTCTTCGTAGCGGTTGACCCAGCCAATGGGAATGCTATCATCAAGTGCGACAATCATACGGTGGCGAGGCTTGGTAGGTTCACCGAGGAAACCGTCGCGAAAACGACTTTCAATCTTGTCAGGATCTTTGGGCATCATTGCCCTCTCCCAGGGCGCGTCAAATTCACGCCATGTACCTTGCTGCATCCAACAGCGATAGGCGTGAAGATCAGAAGGAATGGCATCACGAAGGATGACAGAGTTACCCTTCAGGATAAGCGATGGCATGCAGGCTCTATATCCCCCACGGATAGTAGTGCCGTTCGACACAATAGATGCCTGAAGTCGCAGTCGTCAAATCAGCTTCGAACTGTAGCGTGTCCTCGCTCGGCTCCATATACGGTTCGATAACTTTGATCGTATACACAGCCGGAGGAAGATTCGATATCTGGTAGTCGATGTCGAACAGGCAATTGCAGTCGCATCCGCCATTATCGAGCGAGTCGATTTCCTCAATGATGATGAGATTATCCTCGACTGAGAACTCAGCGACAAACACCGGACAACAGTTCAGACCGGCGTTGATATGTGTGATGTCGAGGACCGACTCACCGTCGTAGGTGTAATCAATGCAGTCGAGAGTGGTCGGAAAAGTGTCGGGCTCCGCGCCTTTCATCATATACTTGCACTCACCGCCGCCGATAACTACACCTGACGGTTGCGACGGATCACACGGCGCAGGTCCGCCACCGAATATGTACGCGATCAGGTACACGACATCATCGATATCAACACTACCTGAGCAGTTTGGATCGCCCGTCGAGTAGACATCTCCGCTGGCTGAAACAGCCAGCACAGCGAACATCGCAACAAGACAGACGGCAACCCGACACAGTCTTTCTATCTGGATCATATCAGACCTCCATGTTTTTGGGACTACAGCACACTCCGTCGGATTCGTAACATCCGACCGGAATCGTATTCGTCAGAATGAGAAACCGCGCAGGCTCTACGTCCCCCACGGATAGTAGTACCGCTCGATGCAATGGATGCCCGATGTTGCGGTCGTCAGGTCGACTTCAAACTGTAGCGTGTCTTCGTCCGGCCAGATATACGGCTCGATCACTTTGATCGTATACACAGCCGGAGGAAGATTCGATATCTGGTAGACGATGTCAAACAGGCAATTGCAATAACATCCGCCCATGTAGAGAGAGTCGATCTCCTCAATGATGATAAGATTCTCCTCGACCGTGAACTCAGCAACGAACACCGGGCAACAGTTCAGACCGGCGTTGATGTGTGTGATGTCGAGGACCGACTCACCGTCGTAGGTATAATCGATGCAATCGAGAGTGGTCGGAAAAGTGTCGGGCTCCACGCCTTTCATGTACTTGCACTCACCGCCGCCGATAACTACACCTGACGGTTGCGACGGATCACACGGCGCAGGACCGCCACCGAATATGTACGTGATCAGGTACACGACATCATCGATGTCGACAATACCCGAGCAATCCGGATCGCCAGTCGAATAGCTGTCTCCACTGGCCGTAACGGCCAGCAC
Source organism: uncultured bacterium (assembly GCA_965369655.1). Classification (GTDB taxonomy): domain Bacteria; phylum Zixibacteria; class MSB-5A5; order JAABVY01; family JAHJOQ01; genus JAJRZO01. Next base: position 157,779 of record CBDUQR010000001.1, read on the forward strand.
AGCGAATACAGTAACAAGACAAACCGCAACTCGACACAGTCTTTCTATCTGGATCATCTCAGACCTCCATGTTTCTGGAACTGCAATTAAGCTACAATAAATGGATCGATTTGTCAATATGAAAAATGTGTGCTGAGATCAGATTGAAAGGCGTAATCTCACTTATGCAGTAATGAACAAATCGGCGAATGACTGACCGACATCTCCGAACGCCATGAGAACTGCACCCACTATCAGCAGCAGGACAATCGCTAACTTTATCAGGTCCTGTCCTTTGAGACTTCCGAGAAGGAGCGGTTCGCGCGAGAGGTATGCTGATGCGGCGTAAAGCTCTTCCCCCATGATCGTGTAGTCACAGGAAGCTATGAAGAACGGGAGTTGCTCCGGGTTCGCGGTGCCGGCGATCTGGATTGCACCGGTGGCGTTGCCGGTTTCCGCAAGCAGTAACGATTCAGCAAAGAACGATCCCATAAAGATATTCGCGGCAGGCCTGTCCCGCATCATAATGCCGCTGATCGCAGCGGCGAATGCAAACTGTTCGCCCGCTATGTAGCGGACCATATCCTCTTTGTAGGAGTCGGACTTGCCCGCATTTATGTATGCCTGCTTGACGATTTCCTGCCCTGCCGCAAACGCCAGCGGATAAAGAATCGGCACAAGCAACGGCGTGTCATATTCAGCCGTAACTGTCGCAACTCGGTCCAGGATCGACAGACCGGCTATCGTCTGAATGTCATCAAGGTCCTGAATCCCCGGCACGAAGAGAATCGATCTGCCCATCTCGGTCGCCCTGCCGACAGCCTCATCGACAGCGTCGAGCCCCGGCAGTTTTCGGATGAACAAGTTCGAGTCTTTCCTCGCCCGACTGATATAAAAGAGCACCGACGCGGAAAAAACGAGTACCAGGACAAGAGCATTTGTCCTATCCAGCCTGAAAATACTCGCGCTGTCGCCGAGAGCAACCTGCGCTGCAGCCGCGACAATGGCCAGAACCGCAAAGAGAATCGCTACAAGACGAGAGACTGTCACGCTTTCTCCAGTTCGCTCTTGAGATAGTCGATAACTTTCACCGGCGACGGGTCGGTTTCGTTGAGCATCGCAAGATAGAAACTCGCAAAATCTCCGAGCTGGATCAGCGAGATCATTCTGGAAAGCAGGTTGCCTCCGTCTGAGACAAGCTCGGCGACTTCGATATTTCTATCCTTCAGCCATCGCGCAACGATCGTCATCCTCGCCGACACACGCGGATGGTCGTCGCCGTCACTCAAGATCACCACAGCGAGCCGATCCGCAAAGGGCTTGTATATCTCCCAGCCTACGAGTTCGTTATGATTGAACTCGGGAAACACGTTGGCAAAAGCGAGTTGTTTTGAATTTTCGCAGATTTGTCCTTTGAACCTGACCGCCACGGCATCAAAATGATCCGGTCCTGCATAAATGATCGGTATCCTGCCGTGCATTGCCTGAGCCAGCCTGGCAGCCGCGTTGCCTGGTGAATCGATCGAATAAGATTCGGTCCGCTGGCGAGCGGAATCAGCCGCATCATCGAGATCATCGGCGCTGCCGGGGACGAAGCCGAGCCGGGACATCAGCACAAGAAGCGGGACGAAAGAATACGCGAGCGCCGCCCGGGGCATCATCCCTCCCGGAATCTTGATAATGGTCCAGTCATTCTCCGCAGCCATCTCCGCGAGCCTGCCGCCTGTTGTAATGCAGATGACTTTCGCGCCGAGCCGGGCAGCGTGAGACATCGCCGAAAGCGTCTCTTCTGTATTGCCCGAATAGCTTGATCCGATTATGAGGCTCTTGTCGGATACTAAAGACGGAAGCGTGTAGTGGCGGCATATCGTAAACGATACCGTCAGTTTGTCGGCAACATAGCTTCTGACCAGGTCCGCACCGATGGCTGACCCGCCCATGCCGCATACGACAATATCCGAAACATCGTCGGCTGACAAGTCCGGCAGCAAAGCCGAAGTCGCTATCTTCTTTGCATCGATAAGATGACCCGGAAAACCCGTGATATCTTCATACATCCCATCCGGATCGAACTGCTTCTGCTTCTCTTTCCAGAACTCGATATCCATTCTATCTACCTTTCACCGGCTTTTTGAATTGCCTGTGGTAATCATCGGCAAGTAGTTGCTCAATGCTCGCGGAACTCTGCATGTACAACACCTCTTGCGCGAACCTTTTCGCTTCACTGTAATCGATTTGAGAAATGATCTCCTTTATTGCGTGGATCGATCTCGGACTGGTCGAAAGAGAATCGACACCAAGCCCGACCAGCAACTTCGCGGCTCTCGCATCACTGGCCAGCTCTCCGCAGATGTTGACGGGGATATTGCTTTCATGCCCCGCTTCGATTGTCTGCGCGATGAAACGCAAAACGGCGGGATGGTACTGCCTGTACCATTTGGCGACCCTCGCATTTCCCCTGTCTACGGCAAGCGTGTATTGAATCAGATCGTTTGTGCCGATTGAAAAGAAATCAACTTCGAGCGCAAGCCTGTGTGCAATCATCACCGCAGACGGTATCTCGATCATGATGCCGAGCGGGACATCTTCATCGAAGGGAATCCTGTCTTTTCGCAGGTTGCGCTTGACGTTGGCAAATATCCGCTTCGCTCTTACTATCTGCTCAACACAGCAAATCATGGGGAACATTATCTGTACTTTGCCGAACGCGGAGGCGCGCAGCATCGCCCGCAATTGCGTCCTGAATATCTTCGGAACATCGAGAGAGAATCTTATCGCGCGCCACCCTAATGCTGGGTTTGCCTCTCCCTCGTTCTTGAAATGCTCGGTGAATTTATCTCCGCCGAGATCGAAAGTACGCAGAGTCACTGTCAGGGGGCTGAACTGTTTGGCGATACTTGAGTAAACCTCGAATTGTTCCTCTTCGTCCGGAAAGTCGGAGGATTTCAGGTAGAGAAATTCGGTCCGGTACAGCCCGACACCGATGCCCTCGTCGACCAGTTTCTGATCGAAGGGCGTCGGCATCTCGAGATTCGCGGAGACTTCGACGAAATGCCCATCGAGTGTTTTGGACGGAAGCTTTCCGATCGCTTCGAATTGCCTCTTATCTCTTCTCTTCTGGGCTGCGACACGCTTCCTGAACTTTTTCCATTCCTCCGGAGTGGGCGCAACAACAACTTCTCCCGCACGCCCATCGATAGTGACATTCTGAGCAGCTTTGACTCTGTTGAGGCAGTCTTTGACTCCGACGACCGCGGGGATGCCGAGCGCTTTGGCAATCAGCACCATGTGTGATGTCGGTCCGCCGTTCTCCGTGACGAAACCAACCATGTTGGACTTGCGCATGTTCATGATCTCGTCGGGCGAAAAGATCGATGCGAAGCCAATCAGCGGGGTTCTGCTGCGATGCTGACCGCTGTCATCGATACCAGACAGATTATGCAGCAGGCGCGCAGCAACCGAGTTTACATCGGAGACCATCTCCCGTATATACTCGTCCTTCGAGCGAGACAGTGCTCTGATCGTTTTGCTGGCTTCCTGCTGGAAAGCATATTCGACATTCTGGAGATTTGCGATGACCGATTGTCTTACGCTCGATATGAAATCCTCATCCTCAAGGATCATCATCTGCGCATCGAAAATCCTTGACAGATCGGCGCCGACAGACTTGCGCGCTTCCCTGCGCAAAGCTTCAAGCCCCTTCTTACTCCTGGCGATAGCCGTGTCGAGTCGAGCGGTCTCGCTCTTGACCTGTCTACTCTGTATGCGCTGGGAAGTGACCCGCCCCAGCTTCTCATAGTGGACAAGAGCTGCGCCGCATGTCAGCCCCGGCGACGCGCCGATCCCGCGGAGAACAAAAGTGTCGAATTCCTCCTTCAAATCAGTCTTCTCCAAACTTGCTTGCGAACACTTTCTCGATTGCGTCGATGGCTTCCTTTTCATCCGGACCATCGGCTCTGACCAGAAGCTCGGCGCCCCTCTCGGCCGCCAGCATCATCACTCCCATGATACTCTTGGCGTTGATTGTGAGTTCATTCCGTGAAATCAGGACCTCCGATTCAAACATCGAGATCGTCTGAACGAGCTGAGCCGATGGGCGAGCGTGCAAGCCGAGCTCATTTATGACCCTTATCTTTTTCTCTACCAAACTATCTATCCATTATAAGGCGTGATGTTGAGTTTCACAAACTTTTTTCCCGGGACCTGCCTGACAGCACCCTTCAGTTCCATATCGAGAAGTATCCCAAGCAGTTCAGGCACTCCAATCGATGTCATTCGGGCCAACTGGTCAACATGAAGCGGATCGTCACTCATAACCTCAAAGACCTGAATCTGCCTTGAATTCATGGAGACCCTCAGAGGCTCCACAGCATGCCTTTCGCCCGGCAGCAGAAACTCCAACTCCGAGAGCACATCATCGGCAGAAGTCACCAGGCGCGCACCCTGTTTGATCAGGCTGTTTGTCCCGGAACTCGTAATCGACGTCGTATTCCCCGGTACTGCAAAGACCTCCCTGTTCTGATCGAGCGCGTGACGAGCTGTCAGCAGTGCTCCTGATTTCCTGCCGGCTTCCACTATCACGACTCCGAGCGACAGCCCGGAAATGATCCTGTTCCTTCGGGGGAAGTTCGGGCCATCGGGCGGCGTGCCGCACGGCAGTTCCGTGATCACCGCGCCGTGATCCGGGATATCCCTGTACAGAGTCGTGTTCTCGGGCGGGTATACGATGTCGAGTCCGCAGCCGAGAACCGCAATTGTCCTTCCCGAAGCCCCCAGCGCAGCCTTGTGCGCTATCGAGTCGATTCCTCGTGCCATGCCGGATACGACTGTGACTCCCGACGATGCCAGCCCGCAGGCGACCTGCTCCGCCATTCTCCTTCCGTAATGCGACGCAGCCCGAGAGCCTACAACGGCGACCGCGGGTTTGTCCGGGTCGGAAAGCTTTCCTCTCACAAAAAGCAGGTGCGGCGGATCATAGATGTGTCTCAGTATCGAAGGGTATTCCGGACAATTGATCGAGACAAGATTGAATTTCTTCTTGCGACATATCTCCAGTTGTTCGTTCGCAAACTCCAGATCGGGACCGCCAAGAATTGATCTGGCAACCTTTGGTCCGACATCATCGACAGACCTCAACTCAGACTCGCGCGCAGCGAACACCCCGTTCGGACTGCCGAACTTCTCCAGAAGCCTCTTGATGAGTACCGGCCCGATATGCTTCACCCTGCCGAGAGCGATCCAGATCAGGCTGTCGTCGTTCAGTTCAATCATTGAGATTGAGTTTCTCTCCGAGTACCTGTTTCAATCTGTCGATGCCATCGCCGGTCACACCGCTCGTCGGCACACATTCAGCTCCGAGAGCATCAATGAGTTGATCTATTCTCTCTGCGTCCATCAGATCAATCTTGTTCAGCGCAATCACGTAAGTGCGTTCGTTGAGCGTCCAGTCGAATTCGGCCAGCTCCTTTTGCAGAAGGCCGAGACTGTCTACCGGATTATCATCGGTACCATCTATCACAAACAACAGCACTCTGGTTCGCATTATATGCCTGAGGAAATCCAACCCGAGTCCCTTGCCGTGACTCGCACCCTCGATAATCCCGGGTATATCCGCCATCCTGAACTGATCGAAATTATCGAGGTTGACCACCCCGATGTTCGGTGTCAGCGTCGTGAACGGATAATCGGCGATCTTGGGCCTTGCGTCGGATACCGCGGCGAGTATCGTCGATTTCCCGGCGTTGGGATACCCGACAAGTCCGACATCGCCGATCAGCCTGAGTTCGAGAAGCAGCTTCCGTCTCTCGCCCGGCTTGCCGGATGTAGCTTTTCTCGGAGTCTGGTTCGTAGCCGATTTGAAATGCACATTCCCGAGTCCGCCCCGTCCGCCCTGTACGGCAACAAACTGCTGCCCGTGAGTGACCATGTCGCAGAGAAGAGTGTCCCGATCATCGGTGTCGAAAATCGCAGTGCCCGGGGGCACCCTCACGACCACAGACTCGCCACCCTTGCCGGATTTCTGGCCGCCCGAACCGTCGGCTCCGCGCTCTGCCTTGTACTTTCGACGATATTTCAGGTCCATCAGCGTCATCAGATTCTCATCGACCTTGAATATAACATCTCCGCCCCTGCCGCCGTCGCCGCCATTCGGTCCGCCCTTGGCGATATTCTTCTGACGATGGAATGAGACGATGCCATTGCCGCCGTTTCCGGCCTGAACTTCGATTTCGACCAGGTCAACAAACATCTATTGAGATCACTTCTGGAGGATTTTCAGAAGAGTTTCCTTGAGGTTGAGCTTTTCGAGATCCCTCTTGAGAATGCCGCGCGACGCGCATGAAATCGCACCGCTTTCTTCAGACACCACAAGGCAGATTGCATCGGATTCCTCCGTTATGCCGATAGCCGCCTTATGTCTCATGCCGAACAACTGGTCATACCTCGGATTTTGCGTCAGAGGGAGCACGCATGCCGCTGCGATGACTTCGTCCCCGCTTACGACGACCGCGCCATCGTGAAGCGGAGTGTACGGGGTGAATATGGTTGTCAACAGGTCCGCTGAAAGCTTAGCATCTATCGATCTCCCTGTCTCGATTATGTTTCTCAATCCAACTCCTCGCTGAATCACCACAAGCGCTCCGTATCGCAGTTCGGCTAAGCGAATCACGCCTTTTACCAGTTCGTCGAGAGCCTTGTGTGTCTCGTAGCGAAACATGTGCCTGACGAAACGCGAGTGACCGATCTGCGCGAGGGCGCCCCGTATCTCCGGCTGAAACACGATCACGAGCACGATAAATCCGACTGTGGCAAGATTAGTAAAGAGCCATTTGATCCCTTCGAGCTGGAACCAGTACGAGAGAAACGCGATGATAAGCAGGAATGTCAGGCCCGACACTATCTGAGCCGATCGTGTACCACGTAGCAACATCAGTATCTTGTAAATGATGTAGCTGACCAAGGCGACATCTATGACATCGAGCAGAGTAAACCTGAGAAATTCGTAGTGAAAGAGTTCCATGACAACCTTTCAGTAGTGACCAATAATAAGACCTTTAATTGCTATTCGCAAGAACAATGGACTCTGCCGGTCTCAGATCGCTACCGACCGAGCAAAGACCGCAGAATATAGCGAGGTTTCCAGCGAGCTGCGCCGGAACTGTAAGGAAGATCGCACTTCGCGCAGGCGACATTCAGATCCGGATGACCATCCAGCAGGTTTTGCCTGAACCGGCGGTAAGTATCACCATTCCAAACCTCCATGACAGTCTGCTTGAACAGATTACCGAACACACTCCGGGCCGCCGTGTCGCGACAGCATGCAACGCAGTCACCACTATGTGTTACTGCCATTTGCGTCCAGGGATACGGACATAGGCGATAATCGCTATCGTGGATAACTTCGCCGAGATGGCCGCAGAAATTGTGGAACTCGCGCGAGGAAAACCTGATACGTTTCGGCAGATCATCCGGGAACATCTCTCTCAGCGCCTGAAGAGACTCCTCCGGATCGCCGCCCGCAAACGGTGTCACATCGTGGATGTCGAGATGAACATGCCTGTTGTTGCGCGAAAGCTCGGCGATATAGCTGAGGTTTCGATAGACAGTCTCGAAGTCGCCATTTTCTCCTCGAATCTGTTTGAATATTCTCGCATCTGATGCGAAATCTATCGAAGCGCGAAATGGTCCGGCCTCAACCAGTCGGTCTGCCATATCCAAGTCGATCAGCGTGCCATTCGAAGCGAACACCGGAAAGCGTCCTGATTGGATCGTCAGTTCCACCAGATCGAGAAACTTGTTATTCATGAATGGTTCGCCATCGAGCGTAAGATTCAGGTTCCGATTGCTCGATCCGCTCTCGTCGATACGTTTGAGAATGATTCTGAAATCATCGGGAGACATTCGCCCGACTGGTCGCAATGCCCTGTGCTTCGGATCACTCTGAGGACAGAAGACACACCTGAGATTGCAGGCATTAGTCGGCTCGACCGTGAACTGGTACGGCGGGTATGACAGCCTCTTCGATCGAGCGATCTTGTAAGACCAGGCGAGTCGTATAAGATGAATCGGTTTCAGCACTTGAACCTTACACCATATAGCATGTTGAGAAACTCTTTAGTAGTAACCGTCGTCATCCCGCGTCCCGCGGGACGCTGTGATCTCAATTCGTCATCCTGCACGCACATCGCGTTCGTCACCCCTGCGGAGGCAGGGGTCTAGGCAAGTTTTTCAAGTCCGTAACCTCTACGCATTCTGAATCTGGTTCTGGATTCCTGCCTGCGCAGGAATGACGAGGACTGCTGGCTCGCATATGCGAGATTGCCGCGCTCCCTTCGGTCACTCGCAATGACAGCGATTTGCGCTAGCTGCATGATATTCCGCCTTAGTGATTATTGTCAACATGCCTCATAGGTGTTATCATACTCAACATGTAAGCAGATAAGCAATGAAGATTCAACTATTATTACACAAAGCAAAACCCCCACCGCATTCGGCAGGGGCTTTTTCTGCATAGGAGAGATGCAAAGAAATTAGTACATGTCACCGTAGCCGCCCGGAGGCATTCCGGGAGCAGACATAGCGTCTTTCTTTTCAGGCTTGTCGGCAACCATCGCCTCGGTGGTCAGCAGAAGCGCGGAAATCGAAGCCGCGTTTTCGAGTGCTGTACGAGCGACCTTGGTCGGATCGATAATGCCGGCTTTGAACATGTCGACATATTCACCGGTCTCGGCGTCGAACCCGAACGAACCATCTTTCAGGCTGACCTCATTGGCCACGATCGACCCCTCCGCACCGGCATTTTCCGCGATATGGCGAAGAGGAGCTTCGAGAGCCTTCCGCACAATATTCACGCCGACGGCCTCGTCACCGTCGAGCTTCAGATTGTCGAATTTCTTGCCGATTCTCAGGAACGCGACACCGCCGCCCGGGATAATGCCCTCTTCGACGGCAGCGCGAGTTGCATGAAGTGCATCCTCGACGCGAGCTTTCTTCTCTTTCATCTCGGTCTCGGTAGCAGCGCCGACATTGATGACTGCAACGCCACCGGCGAGCTTCGCAAGACGCTCCTGAAGCTTCTCGCTATCATAATCGGAAGTAGTCTCCTCGATCTGTTTGCGGATCGACCCGATACGACCTTTGATATCTTCGGTCTTGCCGCCACCCTCGACAATCGTGGTATTGTCCTTGTCGACAGTGATCTTCTTGGCGTGGCCAAGATCGGAGATGACAGCGTTTTCGAGTTTGAAACCGAGTTCTTCGGAAATGACATTGCCGCCGGTCAGGACAGCGATATCTTCCAGCATTGCCTTGCGGCGATCGCCGAATCCCGGAGCCTTGACCGCACAGACCTTGAGCGTGCCGCGCAGCTTGTTGACAACCAGCGTAGCGAGTGCCTCACCCTCGAGATCCTCGGAGATGATTGCGAGCGGCTTGCCTGTCTGGGCAATCTTTTCGAGTACCGGCAACAGGTCCTTCATCGAGGATATTTTCTTGTCATGAATCAGGACATAAGCATCCTCAAGCTCCGCATGCATCGAGTCGGGATCAGTGATGAAGTAAGGCGAGAGATATCCACGATCGAACTGCATTCCCTCGACCACTTCGAGTGTCGTCTCGGTGCCCTTGGCCTCTTCGACGGTGATGACGCCGTCCTTGCCGACCTTCTCCATCGCCTCGGCAATCAGATCGCCGATCTGAGAATCATTGTTGGCCGAAACAGAACCGATCTGTGAAATCTCTGTCTTGCCTGCAACCGGCTTCGACAGTTGTTTTATCTCGTCAATCGAGAACTTGACAGCCTTCTCGATGCCACGCCTGATGGCCATCGGGTTTGCGCCAGCAGTAACATTCTTCAGACCTTCAGCGTAAATCGCCTGGGCAAGCACTGTGGCGGTGGTGGTGCCATCGCCGGCAACATCGGATGTCTTCGAGGCGACTTCGCGAACCATCTGCGCACCCATATTCTCGAAAGGGTCTTCGAGTTCGATCTCCTTGGCGACAGTCACGCCGTCTTTTGTGACTGTCGGGGATCCGAATTTCCTGTCGAGGATCACATTGCGACCCTTGGGACCAAGCGTCACCTTAACTGTGTTGGTGAGCTTATCCACGCCCTTTTTAATCTTCTCACGGGCTGAGGATTCATACTCTATGATTTTAGCCATTTCTAATGTCTCCTTTTTCTGATACTACTTCAGGATAGCCAGGACATCGCTCTCGCGCATGATCAAATAGTCCTGATCGTCGATTGTTACCTCGGTACCGGAATACTTACCGTAAAGAATCTTGTCGCCGATCTTGACTTCGAGATCGACCCTCTTGCCGGCATCATCGAGCCGGCCCGGACCGGCCGCCATGATTTCACCCTGCACCGGCTTTTCCTTTGCCGTGTCGGGGATAATGATACCGCTCTTCTTGACTTCTTCCTGCTCAAGCGGCTTCACCACAACGCGATCTGCCAACGGCTTAATGTTCATCCGAACATCCTCCTTATGATAAAAAATCCCTGCTTCAATGAGCTTATTACTCGTATTAGCACTCGACTCTGATGAGTGCTAACAGCGCGCGAATATAAGTGTTCCACGTTTTTTGTCAAGTGGATTCTAAGAAAAATATCGAGTTCAGCGATAGATTTTCTGGCAACAATCGCGTTCTCGGCCTAATCCATTGCCTCAAAAGGCATTACAGGAGCGCCGACTGGACATACTCGGCTGCCTTCGTATATGCCCCGCCCTCCCCCAACAACTCCGAGACTGCGGCGATTCTGGAGCGCATTCGAGACGCAAGATCGTGATCGGAGAGAATCTGCATGATGATCTCTGACAGTCGACGGGCATTTGCTTCAGCCTGAATCAACTCCGGATACACGGTCTCTCCCGCAATGATATTGGCCATTGCGATGTTGGGCACCCTGACCAGTCTCCTCGCGATCAGGCAGGTTAACGGATTCGTCCTGTAGAGCACAATCGCGGGACATCTGCATATGGCTGTCTCGACAGTAGCGGTCCCGGATGCCACCAGCGTAAGATCGGCTGCGCTCAGGAGATCATAGATATTGCCGTTGTACGTCGTCAGTTCGATGGCTGAACTCCTTGCCGCGAGAGCCACCAGTCGATTCTGAGATTCGTCCGACGGTCTGATGACAACATTCAATTTGTTTCCCTGAATCATCGCGAGTTCGAGACCATCCAGCATCACAGGCAATATCCTCTCAATTTCCTGTCTGCGTGATCCGGGCAGGACAGCAATCAGCCGTTCATCGGCATTGATCCGGATCGATTCTCTGAATTCATCGCGGGTGAGTTCTGGCTTCGCCTTGTCGATCAGCGGATGACCGAAATACTCCACATGCAGACCGTGTCGTGCAAAGAATTCCGGTTCAAACGGGAGAATCGAAATGAACTTCGCGTTCCAGCGTTTCATCTTCTCGATACGGCTTGCATGCCACGCCCAAACCTGCGGGAGAATGTAGTACACGAACGGGATTTCAAGCTCATTCAGTCTCTGCGCGAACTTGAAATTCATGCCGGGATAATCGATAAGAATCGCGGCATCGGGAGGATTGTTCTCGAGACTCTTCGAGATCGTACGAAAGACATGCCTGAAGAATGGGAGCTTGCTGATAACCTCGGCGAAACCCATCGTCGAGATATCTGACACATGGAATTGAATATCCGCACCGAGTGATTTCAGATTGTCGCCGCCCAGCCCTCGGAATTCGCAGTCGGGACACAGTTTGATCAACTCTGTGGCCAGCCCGGCTCCGTGAAGATCGCCCGATGCCTCACCGGCGGATATGAAGATGCTCTTTTTCACCTGAGACGGGAACGGAGGTTCGCGATACCGGCCTCGGCAATCCGCTCGATATCGGTCGCTACCTGAAGCGCTTCTGATGCTTCCTCGCCCGACACCGCCACGGGCGTATCATGCTGAACCGAATCAATAAACGATAACAACTCGGCGGTCAGCATATCGTAGGAATCGATTGGTGGCTTATTGAATGCGATCTTCTTTCCGGTCTCGCCAAAATCGACCGTAGTCGAGAAGCCGTTCGTCTCGTCCATAGTCTCGCCCTGTTTGAGAAGACGATAGACTTCAGCCGACGGCCGGCCCAGATCGATAGAGATATATCCCCTCGGCTGAAATATGCGAATCTTGCGCATCGCCTTCGGAGATATCCGCGACGCTGTCAGGTTCGCGACACACCCCGACTCGAACGACAGCCGCGCATTCGCGATATCCATGTGTTCGGAGACGACTGCGGCAGCCGATGCCTGTATATCGATCACTTTCGATCCCGTGAGATGCAGGCAGAGATCGATATCGTGAATCATCAGGTCAAATATCACGGCGACATCGAGGCCGCGAAAGTTGAACGATGCAAGTCGGTGCGCCTCGATGAATGACGGATACTCGATCTTGTCCGCGAGCGCTTTCACTGCCGGATTGAATCTCTCAATATGCCCGACCATCAGTTTGAGATTCTTGCGCTTCGCTAGGTCGATCATCTCTCGCGCTTGATCGACCGTTGTGGCGATCGGTTTCTCGACAAACAGATGCTTGCCTGCATCGAGAATTTCGAGCGCGCATCTGTGATGTTCCGATGTCGGAGTGACGAGAGATATCGCATCGCATTCATCTATTAACTCTGATACGTCGTCAAACGACTTCGTGCCGAATTCTGTTGCTGCGGCTTCCGCCTTCTCCGTGATAATATCGTGACACCCGACCAACTCGCATGATTCGATCTGCGACAGAATCTTCACATGCGCCCGTCCAAGATGCCCAACACCGATAACGCCGATTCTAAGTTTATCAGACAACGTCCCTCCCTGATTGAGGGAAGGATACGCGAGGAGATACAGATTGTCAATCCCGTAGATGTAGCTCACGCTCACTCGCCTGTCCTGAGTTTGACGAAGGGGAGCGTGAGGATCGAGATTGTCCTAATAGTGCCAATCAACTCAAGCAGGAAGCCGGCTCTGTCAGACCAAACGGCGTTCGAGAACGTTTATTTCACTTTTGTGATTCGCCCTTTCTTCCGCTACTTGGAGATTGTGGATTTTGTATGCAATAAAGGAAAACAGAAGTACGAAAGATTAGCGCAATGGATGGGCTTCGAGAGTGAGTTCGCGTTTTAAGAAACTCTAGCGCGCGGTGTTCAACAAGAACTCAAAAAAACTATGAGAAGCAGCTGGCTGATCGCGTCGCATCTCAAGAAGAACAGCTTAGGCAATTGATTGATGGCCAAGTGCCAATTGATACCGAAGTATTCAACTTCTGTAACGATATACTTAAGGATAATAAAATAACCGAATGTAAGAATGTATCTGACATCATTAGTGTCCGGTAAAAATTAGGAAATGGTCTGACTATCCTCGTTTTTGTGGATAGATTATCCCCTGAATTGACAGAATTTCAGAGGAGAACCAGACCATGAGACAAGTTAGTACGCTATTGTCAGAATTGCTCAGGATTTTTCCGAAATATGAATTTGAAAAGCTCGAAAAGCAGCATAAGGGGAACTACTACACCAAGTATTTTACCGGCTGGCAGCAGTTGATTGTGTTGTTATTTGCTCAGGTTGGCGGCAAAGACAGCCTTCGAAAAATTGAGACCTCGTTACATGTTCACCAGGCGAAATGATATCATCTGGGGTTGAAGGGTGTCAAGCGGAGCACTCTCTCAGATGCCATGAGTAACCGTTCGTATGAGATTTTTGAGGGAGTTTTTTACAAGCTTCTTGAGAAATGCAGATCGGTTACTCCGAGACACAAATTTCGTTTTAAGAATCCGCTTTTTTCATTGAACTCGACTGTCATCGATTTAACCAATATTCAGTGCCACTTTCTGTGGTTCTACCGGGCTATCTCAGCAGTCCTCATACCACTTTCCGTCTCAGAATATCATGCAGATGGATCAGGCCGGTTGGTTTGCCGTCGGAATCGACTACGGCCAATGATGTGATACTGTGAGTCTCCATGATCGAGAGGGCTTTCTCGACCAGTTCATCAGCGGGGATGGTCTTGGGGTTCTGGGTCATATACTTCGAGACCGGTTTCACCAGAAAATCGTTGCCCTGTTCGACCGTTCGCCTGAGATCGCCGTCGGTGAAGATGCCGACCAATCTGCCGGAATCGTCGACCACAATCGTGACGCCGAGTCTCTTCGTGGTGATCTCAAGAATCGCGTCTTTAGTCAACGCCGATATTTTCACAATCGGCATCTCGTCACCGGTGTGCATCAGATCGGAGACGTGCAGGAGCAGCCGTCGTCCCAGCGCGCCGCCCGGATGACGAAGCGCAAAATCCTCAGGGGAGAATCCGCGCATCTCGAGCAGCACAATCGCGAGAGCATCGCCGAGAACAAGCGCGGCTGTCGATGACGTCGTCGGCACCAGATTGAATTCGTCGGCTTCGGAATCGACACCCGCATCGAGCACAGCATCGCACTTCTTAGCCAATGGCGAGTCCGTATTTCCCACGATCCCGATGATCGGTACGGCGAGCCGCTTGAACGGCGGTATGAGTTGCGAAAGCTCGTCGGTATCGCCTGATTTGGAGAAAATCAGCACGACATCATCAGGCGTGACGATCCCCAAATCGCCGTGCATTCCCTCGGATGGATGCAGGAACATCGAGGGCGTTCCGGTGGAATTGAACGTGCCTGTGATCTTGCGCGCGATGATTCCCGATTTGCCGATGCCGGTCACTATCACGCGGCCCTTGCAGGAATACAGCAGGTCCAGCGCGCGATCGAAATTCTCGTCGAGCTTCTCGGCCAGCTTTCCAACCTGTTCCGCCTGGCTGCGGATTACACGTATTGCGCGTTCACGTCTGTTCATATCAGGTCTGTCAGTTTCTTACCCTTCGCCAAAGCAACAAGTTCATACAGGTCGCGCACAGCGCCATGTCCACCGGCTCTTTTCGTTTTGTGATGTGATACACGAACAACCTCTCGAACGGCATCAGCAGGGCAGGCGGCGGTTCCGGCCGCTTCCATGACTTCGATATCGAGAATGTCGTTGCCCATGAAGATCGTCTCCTCAGGGGTGACGCCGGCGCGTTTCAGCATGTCGTTAAAGCATCCGATCTTGTCCATCTCCTGATAGACGTATGGAATCTGCAGTTCCGACATTCTGGCATCTGTGGCGGCTGAGTGGCGAGCAGATACTATTCCCGTCTCGATACCGATTCTGGTGATAAGCCTGATCGCGAGCCCATCCGATACGAAAAACCTTTTCAACTCGTAGCCGTCAGGACCAACGTATATCGTGTCATCGGTCAGGACGCCGTCAACATCGAGGACAATCAGTTTGACCAGTTTGATTCTCTTAAGGAATTTCTCACGAGTCAGAAGCGGCATGTTAACCCTCAGCGGATAGGATTCGATCAACAGCGTTGAGATACTTGTCGAACAGATCAAGGTGGAGCATCGACTTCGCATCGCATAGTGCGCTGGGCGGATCGGGATGAATTTCGAGGAACAACCCATCGACCCCGACAGCGACCGCCGCTTTCGCAAATGGAATGATATACTGCGGCTGACCACCTGATACGCCGTCTGCGCTGCTCGGAAGTTGAAGCGAATGTGTCGAGTCGAAAATGACCGGATAGCCGAGTTCTTTCATGATAATGAGCGACCTGAAATCGACGACGAGATCGTGGTAGCCGAAAAACGTGCCTCGTTCAGTCAGCATGATTTTATCGTTCCCGGCGAGGACAGCCTTTTTCGCGATCTCTCCCATATCCCCGGCGGCCATGAACTGACCCTTCTTAATGTTCACAGGCTTCCCCGTTTTCGCCGCCGCCACCACAAGTTCGGTCTGCCTGCAAAGGTAGGCCGGAATCTGGAGCAGGTCGGCCACTTCAGCAGCCCCACGAACCTCGGCAACCTCATGGACATCGGTAATCACCGGCAACTCGAACACAGTCCTCACCTCATCGAGGATTCGCAGTGCTTCCTGCTCGCCGATCGTCGCGAAGGATTTTCCCGACAACCTGTTCGCTTTCTTATATGATGACTTGAAAATCAGCGAGAATCCGCGTTTCTCCGCGGTTTTCTTCGCGCTTTCCGCAGTCCTGAAGACAATATCGCGAGATTCGACAGCGCAAGGCCCTGCGATGATCACCGGCCTGGGACCGCCGATTTCTATTTCGGAGACTCTGATCACTTTTCGATTTCGGACTCGACCTCGTCAGCATGTTTCTCAACCTGCTCGCGACGCTTAAGAGCCGCCTTCACAAAGTCTCTGAACAGCGGGTGAGCTGCGGTCGGTCTCGATTTGAGTTCCGGATGGAACTGTACGCCTACAAACCAGGGATGATCTTCCAACTCGATTATCTCGACCAGCCTCTCATCCGGCGACATGCCGACAATTCGGAGACCAGCCTCAAGCAGCTTTTCTCTGTAGACATTATTGAATTCGTATCTGTGGCGGTGGCGTTCCGAGATTTCTCTCACACCGTAAGCTTCGTGTGACCTGCTGCCGGGTGTGAGCATACATGGAAACTGTCCGAGGCGCATGGTCGCCCCCATGTCGGTGACGCCCTTCTGGTCCGGCATCAGATGGATGACCGGGTGCTCGGTATCCTCGAAAAACTCATACGAGTGAGCCTTATGCATTCCACCAACCGAGCGGGCAAATTCGATTACCGCGCACTGCATGCCGAGGCAAATACCGAGGAACGGGATGTTATTCTCGCGGACATATCTGATAGCTTCGACCTTGCCCTCGATGCCTCTGTCGCCGAATCCGCCGGGAACAAGTAGTCCATCCATCCCCTTGAGATAGAGCTCGGCTCCATTTTGCGCCACTTTCTCAGATGATATCCACTCGATTTCGACTCTGGCGTCGTTTTCCACTCCGGCGTGCACGAATGCCTCGATGATAGACTTGTAGGCGTCTTTCAACTTGACATACTTGCCGCATATCGCTATCCGCACCTTGCTCTTCGGATGCTTGATCTTGCGGACAATTCCTTTCCAGTCGGACAGATCGGGTGGAGCGCTGAAGAGTTTCAGATGCTGCGTGACCATGTCGTCAAAGCCCTCATCGTGCAGCAGGATCGGTACCTCGTAGATCGATTCGGCGTCGATAGCGGGGATAACTGCGAGTGGAGACACGTTGCAAAACAGTCCAATCTTCTCACGAATTTCCGAACTAAGCGTTTTTCTGGACCTGCAGAGCAGAATATCCGGCTGGATACCGATCTCGCGGAGAGCCTTCACCGAATGCTGTGTCGGTTTGGTCTTGAGCTCACCCGCGGATTCGACATATGGCACCAGGGTGACATGGATGTATACGACGCTCTCTCTGCCTTCTTCGAGCCCGAGCTGGCGGATAGCTTCGAGAAACGGCAGCGATTCGATATCGCCGACCGTCCCGCCTATCTCAGAAATGACGACGTCAGCCGCATTGTCGCCCTGCGCCAGCTTCCTGATGCGCGCCTTGATTTCGTTGGTGACATGCGGAATGACCTGTACTGTCGCGCCGAGGTAGTCGCCGCGCCGCTCACGCGTGATAATAGTATTGTAGACACTGCCTGTGGTGACATTGTTGTCTGCCGTCAGATTCTCGTTGATGAATCTCTCGTAGTGACCGAGATCGAGATCTGTCTCGGAGCCGTCATCCAGCACAAAAACCTCGCCATGCTGAAATGGATTCATCGTTCCCGGATCGACATTGAGATACGGGTCGAGCTTGAGGATGCTGACCTTCAGCCCGCGCTTCTTCATCAGGAGTCCGAGCGATGAAGCTGCTATTCCTTTGCCGAGCGACGACACGACACCGCCGGTCACAAATACGAATTTGGTCCTGTTCTCCCGCACAGTTACTCTCTTTCCGCTGCCAGAAGTCTCTCTATGATTGGAACATCATGCTTCCTATTTAAGCTACAATTGTTGAACTTTGTCAAGTTCACTTTTATTTTCATGCCCGCTTCCAGAAGCCTGAGCTGTTCGAGGCTCTCAGTCCGTTCGAGGACGCCCGGCTTCATCCGTGCAAACCGAAGGAGCGCATCCTTTTTGAAGGCGTAGACGCCTATATGTCCGAGTCGCGGGGCAAACGATTTATCGGTTGATGGAATATGTGGAATGGGAGAGCGCGAAAAATAGAGCGCACAGCCACGTTTGTCCAACACGACTTTCACAATATCTTCATTCTCGAAATCGTCGGCTGACTCGATCTTGTGGCAGGCCGTGCCGCAGGAGACGTCATCGGAACTGACGAGAGCGCTCACAGCAGCTTCGATGACCTCCGGCCTTAGCAGCACTTCATCGCCCTGGATATTGACGATAATATCGGCTTTCTTGCGCCTGACCGCCTCGGCCACCCGCTCAGTCCCGCATGAGTGCTCTTTCTGTGAAATGAAACACTCGGCGCCGAACTCCATCACATGACTCGCGATTCGGCTGTCGTTGGTGGCAACAATCACCCTGTCCAACACATCACACCGGCAGGCTCTCTCATAGACATGCTGGATGACTGTCTTGCCTGCGATCTCAAAGAGAGCTTTTCCTCTGAACCTGCTTGAATCGTAGCGGACCGGTATTACGCCGATGGTAGTCATTTCTCGATCACTTTCGGGACCGAGAACATGTTTCTCTCTGTTACACTGGCATTCCCGATGGCTTCTGTCACAGGTAGCGACGGCCTGACTTTGTCGTCGCGAAGAGCATCGTGCAACATGTCAGTTACGAGCTGCGGTTCGACCCCCTGTGCGTCGATCTGCTTGAGAATATCGAGATAGCCGAGAATCTTGCTCAAATCAGCACGGAATCGCTCCAGCTCAACCGGTGTCAACTTCAGCTTTGCCAAAGCCGCAATATGTTCGACTTCGTTTCTCAATACAGACATATTCTATTCACCTCACACACTGAGAGATATTATGTGGCTGAGAGGGTATTGTCAAGGAACAGAAAAGCGGGCGGCTGAGCCGCCCGCTTTCACCACGAACTTCATCTGAAACAGCAGTCAGACGATTATCTCTTTTTTGCTGTTTTCTTCTTAGCTACTTTCTTCTTGGTGACTTTCTTCTTGGCGACTTTTTTCTTCGCCACTTTCTTTCTCCCTGTCTTCTTCGTTACTTTCTTCTTAGCGACCTTTTTCTTCGCTACTTTCTTCCTGGCCGTTTTCTTAGTCGTTTTCTTTCTTGTTGTCTTCTTGGTCGCTTTCTTCCTCGCTGTCTTCTTAACCGGCATGGCCTCACTCCTCGGTAAGGGTTTGGTTTCTTTTCCTTTGAGCGGAATTTTAACTTTGTTCAAACATCAGTCAACAAAAAATCTTTCATAAGGTATTCTTTTCATCGGCGATTTCGAATACAGACGTTAGTGTCGTGTGCAACATTTCAATCAACGACATGAATGCGGTGACGGTGACAACATCAATTTCACCATAACTTCCGTTGAGTGAGGTAAGCTCTCTGCGTTTTCAAAGATGTTATCCATGTCTTAACGCGACTTGATTCGTCGTCTCGCGTTGTTGTGTTCGCGAAGAGTCTTCGAAAATATATGCCCGCCGTTTCCATCGGCGACGAAGTAGAGGTAGTCGGTGTCCGATGGATAGAGCGCAGCGACCAATGATGCCGCACCGGGCGAACAGATCGGTCCGGGCGGCAGACCGGAATACTTGTAGGTGTTATACGGTGAATCCACTTCGAGATCCTTATAGAGCAACGGTCTGTCGAGCCCGCCGAGCGCATAGATGACTGTTGGATCACACTGAAGAAGCATTCCCTTGTCGAGACGGTTGTGGTAGACCGAAGATATGAGCGCCCGTTCCTCACCATTCTTCGCTTCGGCTTCAATCAGTGAGGCGAATGTTACGAGTTCATGGAATGTAAACTGCATTCGCTCCATCTGATTCTGAAGCGAATCAGACATGAACTTCGTTAGTTGTCCAACGATAGTCGCCAGCACATGATCGGGAGGCGAGCCCCAGGGAATCAGATACGTCTCGGGAAACAGATAACCTTCGAGGGAATCTGCGTCTATGCCGAACGATTCGATAAAGCTTCTGTCGGTCGCCAACGCCTCAAACTCGGCGATATCGATATCGGCGGCGCTGGAAAGAATGCGCAGAATCCGATTCAACGTCAGTCCTTCGGGAATAGTGATTTTGAGTTCGGATGATTTACCTTCACTCAGGATTTCGAGAATGTCCCACCGAGTATGATCCCTGGTGAAGTCATATCTGCCGACCTTAAGATTTTTATCGAGCCCGGACACGGAACAGAGCAGACGGAAGCTCCGGTCGGATGGAAACAGTTTCAGGCTGTCGACACGTATCGAGACCCGTCGCGCAGTCTCCCCGGAGTAGATGTAGAGCGAAATCCCTTCAGGCACGGTCACCGGCTTAACTGCGAACCATGAGTACGACAGCAACACCGCGACAACAACGAGCAGGAGTGCAACAACAACGATCAAGCGGATTGACTTCATCGGTTACAGCTTCTTGAACAGCCGCACAGGATACGACATGAGTTTGAGTGGTACATACAGAATCGCCGATGCCAGAATGAGAGTCGTGAAGAAAAGCCACGAGAAAATATCTGTGATCGAAGATCGTGACATTCTCTACAGCCCTTTCCCTCTGTCGAGATATTCGTTTAAGATCACCTCGGCTGCCCCGGCGTCGACACGACCCTTGTCATCGCCGATCCTTCCGCCTGCAGCGTGGATGTGACCGAGCGCGATCACCGATGTGTATCGCTCATCAAGAGTATCAAACGCGACTGTCGGGAGACCGGCCTTAAGACCCGCACAGATTTCGTCGATCTCTTCGCAGAGTTCACCACGCTCTCCATCCTCGCGGATCGGATAACCGAGGACGACCTCGTCGATATCATGTGAGCGAATATACGACATGAGCTTCTTGACAGCATCTTTCTTTCCGCTGACCTGAATAGCCTCTGAATGAGACACGATAATCCTGTCGGGATCGGAGTAGGCCACTCCAATTCGTCTTCTTCCATAATCGATCGCAAGGATTCTTCCCATATTATTGTATATACGCCCATGTTCATTCCAAGTCAACCGTGATGCAACCTGTTTCACAAAAAGCGATACAAATGTGCAGACACTTGCCGTACGCAAGTCGCTGCATGATGGTGTTCAATTTCTGAACAGCCTGCCTAAATCATGCTGCGCCAATGTGTAATATGCCTCAGCACCCGATCGGCTGACAAGCCGACGCCATGCTGTCGGTACGGCACGCGCGTTGCGTCATCAGCAGACAGAGAAGAGAATAGAGATGAAGGAGGCCGCATGTTAGCAACAAGATATGAGAGAGGTTTCCCGAGAGAAAGGCTCGATAAATTCTCGGAGCCGAAAGTGAAGCGCGACGACAAGGGTTTCTATATAATGACGCTGAGCGAAAACGTCAAGGTCTACATCGAGGACTACTACTCATTCCTTGAGGAACTGTGGGAACGCGCGGAGGCAAAATACCGCAAGTATGACGCCAAGCTCGCAGACGTCGACCCGTCGCAGCAGGAAACGATTTCATTTTACAGATCGCAGAAGATCATCTTCACAATACTGCTCAAGAACATTCGATCATTCTATACCGACGCCAACAACCTCAGTATCATAATGACGCCCTGGTGTTTTGGTACTGTGGTTCTCGAAAAAGTCGAGGCGTTCAGAGACAAGCTGAGGAAGGGCGAGATCGAAGGCGAGGACGTCGGGGACTACCCGTACTATGTTGTTCGCTACATAGACGAGACCTACAAGAAGACCCTCCTCGACATATTCGCCTTTCCGCCTAAGGCGTTCTCTATGCGATGGCAGTATTCGGAACTGTTGAAAAGATACAGCAAGTCGTTGACGAATATTTCTTCCTCCCTCCAGAGCGTACTTCTCATGATCAAGAACTACACTTCTTGATCTCTATTCTCTCCCGTGCGTGATAGAAATCCTGTCTCTCGGCAGGATTTCTTTGTTTCGTGTTTAATGTGAAACAGCTCCCGACCGATAATTCATACAAATGGTTAACTCGGCAGTAAAGCAGACCGGGGAATCGGTTTTTCCATATCTCCCCATATACCTCGATAGTCTGGTAGTGGATACCGTGCTCGACTTCGACCTGTTCCTCAAATTCGGACGAGAGTTGGTTCTCTACAGATCGAGCCGTCTTCCATTCACCGAACGCAGCCGAACGAAACTTGTCGAAAACAATGTCACCAGACTGTTCGTGCCCGTTACTGCAAAACAGGAATACCGTAAGTACCTCGAGAACAATCTGACGAGAATTGTGGAGGATACTGCGATTCAAGAGGAGACAAAAGCTGCGATAGTATATGATTCGTCAAAGGCGCTCGTCAAAGACATCCTGGACAACCCGTCTCTGTCGGAAAACATCGAACGATCAAAAAACATGGTGGGCAACCATATCCTATACATAATGCGCGGCAGGGAGGCATTTCTCAACCTGCTGAAAATTGCTTCGTTCGACTACTACCTGTACACTCATTCAGTCAATGTCTGCTCATTCTCGATCGCCCTTGCCATGCACTTAGGTATTAAAGACAAGGAATCACTCTGGCTGCTCGGTCTTGGCGCGCTCCTGCATGATGTCGGCAAATCGAGGATTTCGGGCCGCATACTCAACAAGAGCGCCCCGCTCAATCGCGCCGAGTTCGAGATCGTGAAGAAGCATCCCTCATGGGGCAAAGAGATCTTGAGCGAAACGGATATCATCCCTGACGAAGCATACTACCCCATCATGCAGCATCACGAGCGTCTCGATGGCTCAGGTTACCCGCGAGGAATCTCCGGTAGCGAGATTCACCACTACGGGAGAATAATCGCCGTCTGCGATGTATTTGATGCCCTGACCACACAAAGAGCCTATCAGGACGCGATGGGCACCTACCCTGCTCTGAGGGAGATGTACAATCAACGACAAGCCTATGATAGCAAGATTCTCGAAGCATTCACGATGCTAATGGGGCCGAATGAACCCATCCTGCAGCCATAGCACACCAATCGAGCCCCAGGGCACAACCCTGATTGACATTCCCGACCGGTACTCCTATTTTGTCTGCTGGAAAGGAGAATGTAGTGGGAAAGAGAATCATCTCTACCGACAAAGCGCCGCAGATGACAGGCGCGTACTCCCAGGCGATTACCTCTGATAACCTGCGAATGGTATTCTGCTCCGGACAGATAGCCATCGATCCCGAATCGAATAACATGATCACGGGCGGAATCCGTGAGCAGACAGAACGAGTCATCAGGAATGTCGGGGCTGTCCTCGACGCGGCGGGGTCCGACCTAAGCAGAGTGTTGAAAGTAACGGTCTTTCTGAAGAGCATGAATGACTTCCCTGTTTTCAACGAGGTCTACGCCGGATTCTTCGGGTCATCGCCTCCGGCGAGAGCCACTGTAGAAGTGTCGGGACTTCCAAAAGGCGCGCTTATCGAAATGGACGCGATTGCAGAAATATGATCACATTTGAGAAAGGAGAGGGTCTATGCACCGGACCGAGACGTATAACCTCAGGACAAACACTTAACAGGAGGATAAATCATCCAAGCCAAAACGAGTAAGCTCATACGTATAGGGATATTCTATGACGGCGGCTATTTCTTCAAAGTAAGTAACTACTATAAGTTCGGGCATCCGCGTGGTGCACGATTATCATTTGGTGGAATCCATGATTTCGTTCGTGCGAAAATCGCCGAGTTGGAGAATGTCGATGTGCAATACTGTCATATCATAGAGGCTCACTATTTCCGTGGGAGACTTTCAGCCCAGACCGCTTCCGCGACAGATCAACTCGGGAAGGAGAGAGCATTTGACGATGTTCTAATCAGATCCGGCATTCTAACGCACTACCTTCCACTCGATGAGACTAATTATTCGCACCCTGTCGAAAAGGGTATCGACGTGATGCTCTCTGTCGAGGCGCTCGATCTGACGTATCACAAACAATTCGATGTTGTTGTCCTTGTGGTCTGTGACGGCGACTATGTCTCCCTTGTCCGGAAAGTGAACGGTCTCGGGACGAGGGTCATGTTGCTGGCCTGGGATTTCAGTTACGAATATGAAACCGAATCGAAATCGATAAGAAAAGAGCACACAAGAGTATCCCAGTCTCTGATCAATACAGTGACATATCCAATCATGATGTCGAGACTGATCGACGACCGGACGTCCTCACGCGACGCGATCGTGAACGGTCTATTCGTCGGTTGAATTCAAACATACGATCCATAGGAAAAGGGCCGCAGATAAGCGGCCCTTTCTCGTGTTGTCTTTCGAGATGATCAGTTGCCGTCATTGTCCCACGGCCAATCTCCGAAACGAAATCCCCGTGGAGCCTCGCCGAACATCATACAATCATCGTTCATCATGCCCATGCCGATTCCATGTCCGCGTGGATGACGCCCGCCTTGTCCGCGGCCACCGAAGGGCATCGTTTCGAGTTTCGCCTTTTGCTCATCGGTAAGCATGTTGCGGAAAGCGAGTCGCTGATGCACATTGATCTTCTGGATATTGGTTCTGATCGCCGACATCTGATCGATCTTTTTGTCGATCTCGGCCTTGCCAGCGCCACTCCGCATCAGTTCATGCAGTTCGAGACGAGCAAGCTTAAGATCAGACTTGATCGGGATCAGTTTCTTCTGTGTCTCAAGGCGCATTGCCCTGGCCTGCTTGATCTGATCAGTTGTCAGCTCGAGCATTTCGATCATGCTCTTGCCCTGACTGAATCCTTTGTGGAAATTACCACCGCCAGGACCTCCGCGCCCCATGCCTCTCTGTGCATTTGCAGTGACACCTCCGAATACGAATAGCGTAATTACCAGAAGTGTCAGGATTCCTGTCTTTTTCATTTCAGATACCTCCTTCAGGAGACTTGTAGCCTCCGATTTCGATTTTGTTACACTCTTGTCTTATTCTCTCTCTATGCAATCCGTCGCAGGGGAATTGGGTACTTGATCGATTTCCGATATCGTATACGACGCACCCATGATCGGGTGGGAAATCAGGCACCATGCAGGGTGGCGAGTCGATGAAGCCGATCATGCCGATCGGCAGCCTCGGTCCTCTTCCGACGCCACGGTGTTTTCTCCAGTGACCTTGCTTTTCCCTGTACCTGCCGATCTGACCTTCCAGCATGCCGAGGAGTTTGCGCTTCTGACGTGGAGTGAGCATCTCCCCTTCACTCATTATGTATCCGATCGCATCTCTATGGAGTCGGTTCTGGACGTTTCCTATAGAATCGACCAGTCCGAATACCAGCGCAGTGTCGGGCGATTCAGCGTGCATGGCAGCGAAGAGGTTCGACTGGAGTCTGTGCAGATCATCAGCCAGATGTCGTGTGCCTTCAAAAAACTCTCTGCGGGAATCTCTCACATGTTGCATCTGCTCTTTATCGAGCCCGATCCTGTTGAAGAATCTCAATTCGCGCTCAGCCGGATCACCCGGAGGCATCGGGAGTCCGCCGTGTGACCATCTCATATAAGCGACTGTGGAAATCGCGGTCAGATTGAATATGGTCAGCAGAACGATGGCAAATATGAACAACTTCTTTTTCATGATTCGTCACCTCCTGCGGCATCGTTGCTTGCAGTCAGATCGAAGTAGAGATCGGCGAGTGAACCACCCGGAAGATCCTCGAAACTGTCGAGGCCATAGTCAACGAGAAGGTCAGATGACTCGTCAACGGACTCACCGGCTGTGGCTGGGACTACAGCGAATTTGTATCCTGAAAAGACAGCCAGAAGAAGAGCCACAGCAATTGCCGCTGGCTGGAGCGTCGGGAAAATCCTCTTCCAGATCGGGTCCGGCGATTTTCCGACGATCTCGTCATCGAGCCGCGCTTCGAGTCTGGTCCGGAAGAACGGCGATGGTTCGAGTTCCTCAATCTCATCGACACTCGTCCATATCGCCCTGAATTGCTCGACCAGCTCGCGGCAGGAAGCGCACGACTCGATGTGCTGCCTGATCCGCTCGGTCAACTCATCGTCCAATTGCTGTTCGATGAAGTCTACGAGCTTTTCCTCTATGAGCCTGCAATTTTTCACATCAACCTCCGTCTATCTCAGAGACACTTGCATTCGATAATACTTGCATGCTTTTTCTCACTTCCCGAGCTTCCTGACGAGCGATTTCCGAAGACGTAATTTCGCCCTGTGGATTCGGGATTCGACAGCCGAGAGCGATATTCCGAGGAATCGGGCGATCTCGACATAGGGCATGCCATCGAGCTTGTGCAGGGAAAACGGCTTCCCGAGTCTCTCCGGCAACTCGGCGATCGCGTCATAGAGAATCGCAGCGTTCCGCTCGATCTCGAAGCTCCTGTCCGGCCTGTCCGAGTCCCTGCCGGGGATCGATTCTTCGATATTGCGGTCTGAATCGGAGGATTCCATCGGGATCAGACCTGGCTTTCTGTTGTCGCGAATATAATTGAGAGACTTGTAATGTGCGATTCGCAGTATCCATGTCGAAAGCGATGATTCGCCCCTGAACTTGTGGATATTTCGATAGACCTCGACGAAGACGTCCTGAGCGATGTCCTCAGCGTCCATCTTGTTGCCTGTCAAGCGATAGCAGAGATTCAGTACTCGACGGGAGAGACGGTCAACAAGAGTGTTGAACGCAGCCTTGTCACCCGACCTGATCTTCTCGATCAGCTCCCATTCGTCTAAACGCTTTTCTATCATAAGCCGGATAGACATTACTACAGATTCGACACGAATAAAAGGCAAAACTTGCGGAAATCTCGACAGTCCCGTATATAAATAATGAAGCTCGTTCGCGGGCGTGATTCAATACCCAATGCGAGAGAGGTATGTTGAATAAGGTAGTTAGTATGGTATATAGAGTGGTCGTTGGAATTCGCCGTCATTGCGAGCGACCGAAGGGAGCGTGGCAATCTCATATTGGGCATCATATTGCATGAACTGAGATCACCACGTCGCTTCACTCCTCGTGATGACGACAGTTGGCTCTGTAGGTTTTTCAACAAGCCCTAAGAGGGAAGACATCATGCGTATAACAGCATTTATCCTTCTGCAGATCATTTTCACCGTCATGGCTGCGGCGGGAACTTCAGCCACATTCGAGGAGTCAAAAGCGCTCTCAGCAAAGAGCGGGAAACCGATACTCTTGGAATTCGTGCGCGAGGACTGAGAGTATTGTGAACTCGCCGCTCGTGAAGCGGAAAGTGAAAAAGATGTCAGGAGTGCCCTAACATATGTTGTACATCAGCCTGTCAATGTTCTTGATGAAACAGGCTCACTTCTGGCGGAAGAATACGATGTCGGTACAACATATCCTGTATTCATCCTGACTAATTCACAGGGTGAGATTATCACTCGCTGGACCGGGTACACCGGCGGAGCACAGGGATTCATCAGGAATCTGCTGAATGCTCTCAAAGATCAGCGGACAATAGCAGAGCGCGTTGAGCAATTCAAGGCTCAGCCGATACTGCTCGAAGCGGCCGCACTGGCAGGGTTTTTCGCCGAAATCGGCGAGCATCATAAGGCTGTCGAGTATTTCAGACAGGCTGAGTATCTCAGAACCGGATCAGGTGCGGGATTTTCGTACGACATTTTCAAAAACACAGCCAATGCCGTCTGGAACGAGAAGGCTGAGTATGAGACTGTCTTCCCTGTCGCTGACACTGCGTTGGTTCTGGGGAAGCGAAATGCTACAAATGTGATCGGTGTTGCAAGGATCATGAGCAGGATGTCGAGGAAATTCGAGCGGACCGACTCTCTGGAAAAATACTTACAGGTTGGAATCGCTGCCGCGAAAAGCAGTACCGATCCCAAGTTGAACAGATCGCAGTACAGCCTGAGCGCTGATATGGCGCTTCAGATCGACAGCGACACGGCGCAGGCAATAAGCACAAGAAAGCAGGGTATGGGAGCGAACTGGTCTGACAATCGCGACAAGGCGTTTTCGTTTGCTAAATGGTGTCTCGAGCGGAAGATCAACCTTGACGAGTCGGAATCGATTGCGCGCAGGACTGTCAATCTTGTTCACCCAGGTGTGTACAGGGCAAGGGTATTGAGTACGCTTGCGCATATTCTTGACGCTCGCGGCAAGATCGACGAAGCCATTACGACAGTCGAGCAGGCGATTGAACAAAACCCCGATGATCCATACTATTCCAAACAGTTGAAACGCCTGAAAGGTGAGACAGATGAATAATGGCCGAGCAGGTCGGTGACCCGACACGGACCAAACATCACGCAACTTTGTGCTTTTCTGTCCAGTATTACATATATTATAGATACTGCTGCAAGTTTGCAGGCATGGTTCGTGTCTTGTATGTGGATTCGTGTAACCTGACGGAGGAGTACACATTGAAGAAACCGATATACGCAGTCATCGTAGTCGTTGTCATTCTGGTGGGATACTACGGGGTCAATGCCGTTTTCACGGTCTCGACAGAGATCCCGACCGCTCTCGTAACCAGGGGAGAATTCGTCATCTCGCAGTCTGCGAATGGAAGCGTCGACGCCAAGCGTGCCTACATCATCTCCACGCCACGAGCTCGCGGACTCCAGATCACCTGGCTCGCTCCCGAAGGATCGATGGTAAACGCGGGCGATCCGGTGGTCAAGTTCGATGCTACCCAGCAGTTGGCCGACCTTGCCGAGAATGAGTCGTCGCTGAAGATCGCCAATACGACGTTAGAGCGCGCCAACCGCGAGTATACTATTCAGGAGAAGCAGCTCAAGCTTGAGTTGAAGAAGGCTCAACGGAACTATGATGAGAAGAAGCATGAAGCTCCCAAGGTCGCGGAAGAAGCCAGGCTTGAACTTGAACTGGCTGAACTGAATTTCGACGCAAAACTCCAGCAGATCAAGGCGGATGTCGAGAAAGCCGAACTCCAGGTCCAGCGTGCGCAGGATCGGTTGAATCAGTCGCAGCGAGAAGTCGATCAGACGTCAATCAACGCTCCGATACCCGGTATGGTGGTCTATCTCGAAATCTGGAAAGGTGGCACTATGAGCAAAGTCCAGGAAGGAGACTCTCCATGGCCCGGACAGGGGCTTGTCAATCTTCCCGACCTCTCGGAGATGATCGTCGATGCCGCAGTGTCGGAAGTTGACGCAAGCATAATTGATTCCGGGCAGCATGTTGTCATCACACTCGACGCATTTCCCGATCAGATATACAGAGGCGTTGTCGACAAGAAAAGCATTCTTGCTCGACGCAAGGAGCCCGGCTCCAAAATCAATGTCTTCGATGTCGAAATCGACATACTCAATCATGACGAGAGCGTAAAGCCGGGCATGTCGGCCTCCTGCAAAGTGATTATCGATCGCATCCCTGATGTAATCCAGGTCCCGCTCGAAGCGGTTTTTCAGAAGGAGGGCGAAGTTGTCGTTTTCCTGAAGAACAATGAAATGCGAGCGGTGCAGGTCGGCAGACGCAACGATATGCTCGTCGAGATTCTGTCTGGCCTCGATGGCGGTGAGCGCGTATGCTTAGTCGATCCGACTCTCGAGGAGCTTCCCGGGGACAAAGCCACCGAGCCTGAACTGAACAAGGGAAGGCAACTCAACGGCCCCCCGAATAAGAGACCTCAGGGGGCCAAAGGACGCGGGAAGTAATAGCGCGCCATGGATTTTAGCTTTCTTTTCAGCATATCCATCGAGTCGCTCGGCGCTCACAAGCTCAGGACATTCCTGACAATGCTCGGGGTGATTATCGGCGTAGCCGCTGTGATAGCGATGTTGTCTATCGGCGAGGGCGCGAAACGGGAGGCGCTTGAGCAAATAGAGATTCTCGGAATAAACAATGTTATCATAAATGCCAAAGTACCCGAAGAAGACCCGGCATCAGGTATCTCTCTCCAGAGATCGCCTGGCCTCTGTCTTGCCGACGGAGAGAACATCTCTGAGTTCAGCGAGCTTGTGGCGAATGTTGTTCCGCAAAGATTCGAGCAGATTACAGCAATTAGCTATCGAGGCGCTGAAGCTCCGGTCCGCGTCGTCTCGACCACTCCGGAATTCGTATTCTCATCATCTATAGGCGTCGAGTACGGACGTTTTATCACGGAGCTCGACTTGACCGATTTCAGCCAAATATGTGTCCTCGGCTCAAAAGCCAAGCGTGCGCTTTTTGCGTTCGATGATCCGATCGGCGAGTACGTCCGCATTGGAGACCTCGATTTCAGAGTCGTCGGAGTGATGATGGACAAATACATTGGCCGAGGCAAGGTCGAGGGACTTGAGTTAAAGAATTTCAATGAGGATGTGTATATTCCGCTAACTACAGCGCAGAAGAAAATCGATCGTGTAGAGAGCACAGGAGGACAGGCCTCATGGCGATTCGTTATAACAACCTCGGAAACGGAAAAGGCATACAACACGCCCGAGATTGACCAGTTGACAATTACAGTATCTGACCTGAAGTTCGTGCCGACGGTGACGAAGCTGGTCGAGAGGATTATCGAGCGGAGACATGCAGGCGTTGGCGATTATGAAATCGTCGTGCCGGAGTCTCTGCTAAGGCAATCTCAGAAGACACAGCAGATTTTCAACATTGTCATGGGCGCCATCGCCGGACTGTCGCTCCTCGTCGGGGGCATCGGCATAATGAATATCATGCTTGCGTCGGTGCTCGAACGAACGCGCGAGATCGGAGTCAGGCGAGCGGTCGGAGCAAAGCGGAATGACATCATGAGACAATTCCTGATCGAAGCGGTGACGATATGTCTCCTCGGTTGCACCGTCGGACTCGTGCTTGGTCTTGTAATATCTAAAGCAATTGCATTCTATGCTGGCTGGCCGACCATAGTTTCAATCTTCTCCATCGTGCTGTCGATTGGAGTCTCATCCACTGTCGGCATAGTATTCGGTCTCTTCCCAGCTCACAAGGCATCAACGATCAATGTGATAGAGGCGCTCAGGTATGAGTAGCATCTTTTTTTGAAAAGGAACCGTTGCGATGAAAGCACTGCTCGCATTAACCCTGTGTGGCATGATGTCATTATGTACCAGTGTTCATGCTACGAAACTGACTCTCGAAAACGCGATAGACATCGCACTAAACCGGACATCCCGGGGTGAGATGATCCGCGGGAATCTTGAAGTTGCAGAGCAGAACTACTTCGCCCGGAAAATCAATTTCTATCTGCCGGAGATATCGATCAACGGAGCACTGCCTCAGTACACTGTCGATGAATCATACAGGTTCTTCGGAGGCGCCACAAAGAAGGGTTTGCGAACGACTCGTGAATTGAATTACAGGTCATTCATTCGGCTCAAGCAAAGTCTCTTGACGGGAGGGGACGTCAGCCTTACGGCTAATCTTGTATCAGGCGACGAGAGATATCCCGATCTGCAGCTCAATCCCGCAACTGGCGAAGTGACAAGCAGGGGAACTATCGTCGAGGAGAGTCGGCTCGGGGATTTCGAACTTGTTTACACTCAGCCGATCCTCAAACCATCGGAATCGAAGAACAATCTCTACAATGCAAGAGACGATTTGTCGACAGCCCGGCTGGAGAGATTGGAGGATGAAGCTGATCTTAAGCGAGAGACAATCGAGACTTATGTCGATCTGCTCCAGTTGGGAATACAATCGGAGATCATCGCCGACAAGTTCGAATCTGCAAGGCTGGCGGCGGAGATTGACTCGATGAAGCTCTCCGATGGAGTGGTCTCCGACGAGGACTGGCTGATTTCGGCTTCTAACAGGCTGGATGCCGAGCTTGAATTCTTCGATATCGAGAATTCGACGTCAGAAAAACGTCGCGAACTGGCTATACTGATGGATTTCGATCCGGAAACAGAGATGGAGCTTGTCGAACCTGCAGTCGGTGATCGCCTTAGCGAACAAAACAAGAATCGGATGCTCGTATCCTCGGGTAATACCGTACAGGTCAGGAAAGCCGAGATTCAATACGCCAGTGCCGAACGACAGGCCGATCATGCTGCGTCGGGACTCGGAATAAACGCCGATCTTGAAGCTAAGTACAAGACAGGCAAAGGATGGTACGAAACGAATGGCGACCGTCTCGATGTGGACCTCGAAGGCTGGGGAGTCGCGCTCAATTTCTCTTTCCCGCTTTGGGATGGCGGCGCTGCGGGCGCTGCGGTCATGTCGGCTCGTCTGGAAGCCGAGCAGGCAAAACTTGATCTGTCCAGACAGAGAAAAACCGAAAAAGCTGAGATCATCAACCTCGTTAACAAGATCGACGTCAGTTTCAAGCGACTCGAAATTATCAGACAACAGATTGAGCTTGCCCGGAACAAACTCGATATCGCTCAGTCACGTTACGACGATGGCCAGATTTCCCGCATCACGTTTCTCGAAAGCAGAGTCTTCTACCTCGAGACCAGGGACAAGTATCTTGAGGAATTGAAGAGCTACCTGCTCGACAGGATTCAACTCGACAGCAAATTCCTCGAAGAATAGGTATTATCTCAGGTCATATCGCATAAGCGACACGAAAGCCCCGGCGAACATGAACATGCTCCCAGACAGCAACAGAGACAGGTCGATCGGTGACACATAACAGGCGATCGGGATAACCCGACCGCCTGTGTCGTGAAGTATCTGGGGGGGATGATCTATTTCATTAGCACCATCTTTCTGGCGTCAGTGTAGTCGCCCGCCGATATCCTGTAGAAGTAGATGCCGGATGATACCGACTCGCCGCCATCGGTCGTGCCGTACCATGTGACACTGTGGTCTCCTGCCTGCAATACATCATCGATCAGTGTAGAAACACTCTGACCCATGATATTGTAGACCGTGAGAGTCGTTCGAGAGGTTTTCGGCAGACTAAAGCTGATCTCTGTCATTGGGTTGAATGGGTTAGGATAGTTCTGATTCAGCGTGAAGCTCGTCGGAATCATACCATCAGTAGTCTGCCTGTCGAACCGTGTTTCGAGCCTTCCTCCGCCCCTCGCGACGGCGATCGAATTGACAAGTTCCAACTTGCCGTCACCTTCGTATGAAATACTAACGATGTCGATTCCACCTGCGGGGATCATATTCTGACCGTAGATGTCGATCAGGCCAACCTTGAACACGCCATTCTTCTCACCGAAGAAGACATCCACACCATCGACAAGACTCCTTGCCTCCAGTCCGGAGACATCTCCAAAGATCGTGAATTCGAACTGCACAGCCTGGACCTCTCTGTCGGCATCCAGCGACAGCGTGAACGAATCTCCGGCGTCGGTATTGTCAATCACTGCCACTGCGGCGCTGCCGACGATCATTTTGGTGGGGGCGGGACCACCGCTGCAGTTTTCCGGCGGTGGTCCACCGGCGAAGATGTAGTTGATCAGATAGACAGCATCATCGATATCGACCATGCCGGAGCAGTCAGCATCGCCAGCCTCGTAGGGAACCGGCGCCTGGCCGCCTGCGAAAATGTATTCTATCGAGAAGACGACATCGTCAATGTCTACATTTCCGCTTCCATCGGCATCGCCATCGACATAGCTTCCCTCGTAGTAGAGATTCCAGACCGACTGAGTTATGACCGGAAGCGCACATGAAGAACTCTTACTGACAACTCGCGCCGGAGTTTTGCTGGTGGCTGTGACCGGAACGAGAGCGGGTGCACTTTCGAACAGGTCAAAACTAACTGGTGCGCCCCAATTGAGATCCCAGTCGATTTGCAAATTGCATAAAATGATCGATTCGCCTGGCAGCAAGATACCGGGGTCGGGATTGTTACCGTACAGTTCATGCATGAACAAAATACAGTACCGTTTGAGATGATCCGGAGTCCCATTTGTTACCAAATGAATAGAAGTATTGCAACCACCCGCTGACAGCTCATTATACCAAGTGTATGATATAGTTCCATGAGATGGCGTCACCTTTGGCAGCTCAATAGGGATCGTGACCATCCAGAGATACATGTCATCAGGACCGGTGTTAGTAAGACGAATAGTGTATGTGCTTGATCCAATGTTGTTAAGTACGACTTGAGCAGGCAGTGTGACCTGAAGATCGGATTGACTGGATGGCCAAATCGGATTCTTGACTGTCAGTAGCGTGTTTTCGTTCCCATTGCTGAAATAGAGGGCAAACTGAAGCAAATCACCGAAAGTTGGCTGGCAAGGGAATGATGGGTTTTTATAGCCATCGTACTCCCAACTATAGTTGTTCCACGAGATGAACCCTGGATCACTTAACAAGCCGTTGGTCATGCACACGAGATCAGCAACAGTCAGCAGTATGTTGTCGTAGTTTGGGTCCCACTTATGACCGGTGTAGCCGGAGGGTGCGGGATCGGGATAAAGATTGGTCATTGTGAGCATGTCCACAGCACTTAGTCCATCGCGCTGCCCGATCTCATTCTGCCAATACCTGAATGGTGGGAACACATCAATAGTAGGATCGCCATTCTTGCTGAATGCATCATCGCTGTAGTGCATCACTGAGTTGAAGTCGTATGGGCCGAACACTTCGCCCGGAAAAGTCGAACTGGGCGAGTGGATTTCGAAATTGTGCATATCGACGGAATCCATGTTTGTCCAGTTTATCCATACGTAGCTGCCGCGATCCTCACGGCTCTGCTCGTGCCAGAGTCCGAGCGCATGTCCGAGTTCGTGAGCGATGATGAATTCATACGACCAATTGTAGATATTAACAACCTGTTCTCCGCCGATACAACCGACGTACGAACTGTTACCTGTTGAACTTTGAATATGAATGTAGTTGGTATGGGTGTCTAAAGGAACGAAATCTACTCCGGAGACTTCCTCCCAATTGGACATTGCCTGAAGAGCTCTTGCTTGATTCGTCGGATTTACATTTGTGTCGAATTCATAGGGGACCACGCCATTGGTCCACAACTGGTTGTACACACAACCGAGTGTCATTTGCTGTTCAAAATCGATAGGGACAATGATGTCCCCTTCGATAATCTTGAAGCCTTCAGGTATTCCGTCAATTTTCTCACCGGAACCGGGGGTTCCACCCGCAAATGCGATGCATGTCAGCAGCAAAATCATTGTCGCTGCGATAGCAATCCTTCCGGTAATTGTTGTTACGAAGTTCATTTTCTCTCTCTCCCATTCAAGTCTGTTTTGTGAATTGTCCAGGGACTGTCGCCTGGATTGTCCGTGCAGTAACACTCTACTGCAGTTTGCACTTCTTCTCCATCCTGTCTCCTTCCCTCGTAATTGATTGTGAATTTCTGTATCCGGGTTTCTCATCTCTCATTCCCTCGTTATGTCGTTCACTTATCCCAACGACCGGGAATTGCGTTTTCGGAGATAGTGACGAAGAATATTACGAGCAAAGTACTCGGGATGGGATTATTCAGTGCGCGCAGCGGCTATGCCGCGACGAGCGTTATTTGAGAGATTCGAGTTGGAGTAGGTCGATATGGCAGGGGCGTTATCGCCAGTCGCCGAGAGCGATAAATGCCGCCCAACTGTATGGATGATCGGCAAGGCCGTTCTTGCGAAGATCAGCTATCCGTTCGAGTTCGATCCTTCTGATTTTCTCGGCCAGTGTCTCGGTGGTGCAGGAATATAGCTCAGCCATGATAGTAGCAGCGGACTGGTCGGGCACAGACCATAGCGCGCTCACGACGGTTCTTGCCCCTGCCATCTGAAATGCGCGCCTTAGACCGTAGACTCCTTCCCCTTCCTGGACACGTCCAAGTCCCGACTCGCATGCGGACAACACGACCATGTCGGCGCCGTACAGGTTCATTCCCGACACCTCGTAGGCCGTAAGAACTCCATCGTCGATCCCGGCGCTGTCTGCGCCGTCGCCGTAATGATTTGCCCCGGCAAAAAACAAACCTGACTGCAGCAACGGGTTCTCTCCGGCGTACGGTTCCGATCCTTCATTCGCATCGGCATCAGCTTCTGATTCACATTGACCCGCAACATAGTAGCCGTGCGTTGCCAGATGGATACACCTCATGCCGGAAGCACGAGTTTTCAGTACGTCTTCACTCGCTTCCGCCCCGAGAAAAACGGTGACTGGTTCGAGAGAATTAGCTTGCCAATTGACTGCGATCTGTTCGACCTCGCGTCTCGTTCCCGGCAGTCTGACTAATTTGATATCACTGAAATACTCACATCCTGAGCGCAGATTTCTTGCCGCGTAGACATCGCTTTCTGCCGAGACATACGCAGGACTGTCGAGCAAATGTTGTCGCGCATAGACATCTGCGTCGTAGTCTGGATCACCGATGGCGAGCAGGCCTGAGCCTTTGATGGCGTCATCTTTTAATCGAATAAGTTCGCGTCCTGTCGCAAGATAATGGATCGAGAATCTCTCGATGAGATAGTCTCCGCTATCATGGATCAATCCGGAAAACGATATGAGATTCAGCCCGCCGTCTGGAGAAATAAACACCATCCGCCTGTCCGAAGTGTAATCCTCGACAGGATGCACGAGATGGTGATACAGTTCGCGGGCGATGATTGCATAAGATTCTCTGTCCGGCTGCAGAGGCATGTGCCGCAGCTTCGAGAGTCGGAGCATATGCTGACGATATTCGGATATCAACGTATCGATACTCGAAGCCCTGCCGAGATTCAGGGCGACAGGGTCTCTCTCCGAATCGATGACGATTGCCATGTAGTGTGTGACGCTGGTATCCGACTCTGGCAACCTGTAGTTGTACTTCACATATTCTATGAGCGCTGATCCATCGGGCAGGAGCGATCCGATCCGATCGGCACTGATCTCTGTTTGCTGTTCTCTGAACAAGGCACTTCTGCTCAGCAGCTGAGCTTCGAGATCGTCCGCAATCCTGTTCAATGAGTCCATCTGCAATCGCAACGCCTCTGACTCATAGCTTGCCGCCTGCACGTACAGTTCAGAGATATCAGCTTTGACAGACCTGATCTGCTGCGTGAGTGCTCTGGAAGTCGAATCAGTTGTCAGCGCTGCAATCTTACGACTTTCAAACATACCGTCAAAGACCTGTCCCTTGCACGCCAGGACAATATCGGCAGCCGCTTTCGCACTGTTCGGGTTATCCAATCCGGCATCCATGAAACATGACAGGTAGTTGTCGACAGAGTTTCTCAGGTATCCCGCATATGTCAGAGCGTCTCTCTCGGATAGCGTGATCGAATTCTCAATGAAATTGCTGCGCCTGATCACGCAGGCCCGCATCGCAGCATCAAGGGCATCGGCGTACATGTCCTCCAGTCGAAGCAATGTAGATTTCGTTTCGAGCGCTCTTGCCACGAGATGATGTTCCGATCCATACATCGCCTCCCAGATACCCTGGGCGAGATTCAACAGCGAGTCAGCCTCATCGTATCTGCACTGATAAATCTTGAGCCTTGCCAGATTGTGCAGACAGGACGCAGGAGCGGGATGTTCGGGTCCGAGTATCTCCTGCCATATCTTTAACACCTGATTGTACAGCGACTCAGCTTCATCAAACCGGGACTCTCTGCTCTGGAGCGACGCGAGGATGAACAATGTCCTGGCGACATCGGGGTGAGTCTCTCCCAGAGCCTCTCTCCTGATCGCAAGCGCATGCCTGAAAAGACTGTCCGCTTCGGATCGCTTACCGACTCGCATGCAGACGATTGCGAGGTTGTGCACCGCTGTGCCGACACTCGGATGCTTCCGGCCAAGTCTGTTTTCTAGGTGCCGGAGCGCCAGCCTGCTGAGTGGCTCAGCCTCGTCGAGTTTGCCGAGCTTCAGATAGAGGCTCGCGAGATTATGCCGGACAGTCGCGGTAGATGGATGTTCGGAACCGTAGACTCTCTCGATAACCGGTAGCGCGCGCCTGTACAACGGCTCAGCCTTAGAGTACATGCCGAGGAACACGTAGATGTCCGCGAGATTGCTGGCGTTCTTCGCCGTTTCGGGGTTGTCTGCGCCCAGAAGTTTCTCCTTGATGGCCAGAGATCGTAAGGAGAGATCCTCCGCTTCAAAATACCTGCCGCGATCCATCGTCACGGTCGCCAGATTGTTGAGCAGTTGCGCAACCCTGATATGATCAGTGCCAAAGGCTTTCTCGTTAATGGTCAGCGAGCGTCTGTAGAGATCTTCCGCCTCACGGTAGTCGCCTAAGTAGTAGCACAAGCCAGCCCTGTTCGTGAGGATCATTGCTACATCAGGGTGATCCGGTCCGAGCACATTCTGCCTGATTTCAAGCGCTCGTTTCAGGAGCGAATCACTCTCGGCGAATTTGCCCTGTTTCAGCATGGTGATTGCGAGGTTGTTCAGAATACCGGCTATGTCGTTGTGATCTGCACCGAGACGATCTCTCCTGATCGACAGGGCGCGACGCCAGAGCGATTCGGCTTTGACATACTCCGCCCGCTCCTCGCAACACTTAGCCAGAACATCGAGAACCCTCGCCACCAAAGTGTCGGAGCTTCCATACTCCGCCTCGGCTCTCTCCAGCAAGTTACCTGCAAGAGCATACGCTGAATCAAGATCCATCACCTTCTGCAGAGAATCAGCAACATGGATAAGAGCGCTGAGCGTCTGCGCGTGGCTGGTTCCATGCGCTGCGAACAGAATTAGAATACCCATACAGACTATTCGCGCGATCTGTTTCATTGATCTCCTCTCCACGACCCGATGCTCCCACCCGAGAATAATGCAGCTTAGAACGCTACTGCTGCGACTGCCGAAGCGGCGTACTCAGCACCGATTCTGTACGTAAAGACGATGCACGCCTGGCTGTCGGATTCGGGGTCCAGGACGACAGCGACCGAGTCATATTCCATGTCGAGCATCTGCAGGCGTTTCGACGGAAGCGACAGAATCCAGCCTTTGATCTCTCGAGTTGTATCGACAAGGCTTGCCTTGTGTATCGCAAATGGACTACCGGATTCGTCGACCAGCCTTATCATAACCGACTTGAATCTTCCCTGCGGCGTTTCCGGCTCATCTGACGTGTCGATAGTATACTCGCCATCAAGCAACATAATGACTTCCGAGAATGCTGCTTCTGCGGCGAGCAGATGATCGTCGAAAAGAACCTGCACGTCTTTTTCCTCGTCGGGACTTCGTGTCAGATTCGAGACAAACAGCCCGGCATCCATCTCGGCTACGGTCTCAAGCTTTGCGACCCGCAGGCCATCGATCGTATCCGGTCCGATACGGATAAACTGTATGCTGACAAACGCAAGGATAACCACAGCCGCCGCGCCGAATAATGCGACGCGGGGAGCGGCGACAGGTATTAAGAAGCTGTGGATTCGCGACCACATAGATATTCTCTCTTTTTGATCCACAGAAGGCTCAGAGAGAACATCCCGGAGCGCAGGAGCTTCCGACACGGGACAATTTACGAAAGCCTGCATAGTCTCCGGGTCGGTGAGTGACGCCAGATCCTCAGCCATATGAAGAATCTCTCGCCTGAATTCGGCGGACCGGATCAGAGCTTCTTTGACCTCGTCCTTTTGCGCACCCGTGGCGACACCGAGCAGCCAGGCTTCAATCGAAGCGTCCGATGGCCTCGTGAAATCATCCCGGCTCCGGCTCGCCCTGATCAACCGGCCGAGCTTCCTGTCTTCACCGGAGCTGTTTTGCTGATTCTCCGACATCGATATATCCGCCTCTCATATCCATTCTCAAATCGGTCATGCCGCCGTGGCAGCCTTTATCTCATCTCTACTCAACATAACGGTTGGTCGAGCGTTTTTCGGAAATCAGATGACAAAAAACTCGGCATCGCAGGCGATATCTCACGATTGCAGTATAGATACAAGGTCAATTCCTTCCCCTGCAACGATTTTCTTCAGTTGTTTCCGGCACTGTCTCAGATCATCTGACACCTTCTTATTACTCTCCTCTGGCCATCCGAGAACCAGTGCCATTTCTCTCGGCGTATATTCATCGGCCGCGAGTTGGAGCAATAGCTGACAATGCTTCCTGAGTCTGGAGACACATTCCTTCACACATTCAATAACGCGCTTTAGATTCGTCCTGTCGAGCGGGTCAATGTCGGAATCTGACGCGATCCAGTCGAGATCAGGGCTGTTCATATCTGACTCATATTGCACAGTCATGCTTTCCCGTTTCTTCGCTCGAAGATAGTCCAGGCATTTGCGATGGGCGAGTATGTAGAGCCATGCGGCAAACGGCTTGCCGCAATCGGAGTATTGCCGCAGGACTCTGAAATTGTCCCGCGCACAGTGCAGGATTATATCCTGGGTCAGATCCTGCGATTCTGCTCTCGACAGTCGCCGCATGCTGCCGGGGGGCTTCACCTTCAGCAATCGGCATGTAAACGAGTAGAATTGTCTGAAAGCCTCGTCCGGGCTGCTATACAGTATATCCAGGAACGATGGCCAGGATTGGTTCAGCATCTCATCGCCAAATTAGTTCTGCGTATTTCCTGACTAATCAGTGGTCGGACTAAAGAATATCTCCTGAATCTCCTTATGTCAACTGATTTGGAGTGTAGTCTTGAGTAGTGACCCGTCCCTCAGGATCGGGATCAGCGACCGATAGCGAAGCGGAGTGGTCCTGCCATCTTCTGTTCATGGCAGAACCACTTCCGTTTTTTTCCTGCTAACTAATAGATGAAACAGTCCGGTGGTTCCGGGCCACCTCCGAAGATGTAATTGATCAGGAATACAACGTCATCAATGTCGACACTGCCGCTGCAATTAGCATCACCATTTAGGAGGCGAGGCTGAGGTTCGGGACCTCCGCCGAACACGTAGTTGATGATATAAGTGACGTCATCCACGTCCATCAAACCGTTGTTGTCTGCATCGCCGCGAGTCACTGCCAGCAACGCCCGATCAGCATTCACACGCCCCCAGCCTACGTAGTTGTTGACGCGGAGCGTATCGGTTCCACCATATTGCTCGCGATCTGCTGACAGCCGAATGATCCGCCTGACCCTGTCCGGGTCGCCGATCAGGTCCGGCCTCCTCAGCATCAACAGTATGCATATTCCCGACACCTGCGGGCAGGCCGCCGAGGTACCACCGAAGTTGCAGAGGTAGTCTGCGTCCTGCGTCAGGCAGTCCATAGAACCATCGTTTTTCCCCAACACTCCCATCTGGTCAAGGCTCCAGAAATGACCGTTCCAGTTGACATTTGCACCGGGAGCGACGACATCGAGCAGGGGACCATACTGGCTGTAGTACCATCTCTGGTCAGTGCTGTCCGTCGCACCGACCGAAATCGTGTGAGCATGACAAGCCGGATAGCCGATGGTTGAGTAGCCTGCATTACCTGAGGCAAATACCGTTACGACTCCAAGATCGTGGGCGCGATTGAGAGCAGAGTCGATTGCTGTGGAAGGCGTTTGAGCTGCTCTCCCCCAACTGTTGGATATTGCCACAGCACCGGAATCGATAGCGTTGCTCAGAGCTCGACCAATGTCTGACTCGCTTGCAACTGCCCAATGGTGGAATATCTTCTGGTTCAGAACTCGGACGTTGAATCCAGTTATGCTTGCCAGACCTGTACCATTATTCGTGTTGGCGCAGATTATCCCGGCGGTCGCCATGCCGTGAGCATCAGTTTCCCACGGGGATTCATCGTCCTCATCGCTCACGTAGTTCCAGCCATCCGCGAGTCGTCCGGCTGGTAAATCAGCATGTGGGGCAAACCCGTCATCGACTACCGCAACAAGTATCGGTGTTGTCGGCATGTAGTAATCTCTGGCAAGGTCGAGATCAATGTCGGCATCAGGAGTACCTCCCGTCTGACCGGTATTCTTGAAATGCCACTGGTACTCCCAGTACTCGTCGTTCGGATCTGAGAAGCGTTCAAACGGTAATATGAAACTCGCGCGTGCAAGCTTAGCGACGCCAAGCTCATAAATGTCGTTTCCGATCGTCAGCACATCCGCAGGAGAGTCCTCTGTTACCTCCAGCGCCTGAAACCGGAAATCACCAAACAGAGTGTCGACAAGAACAAGGTTGTACATGTCGATTATGTTGTAAATCGCAGTTCGCGACGTCTCTGCTCTGAATATGACAACCAGACTTCTTGTCAGGTAGATTTCCTGCTCAGTCTCATCGATGAAAGCCGCGTTGGCATAGAGAATGTCATCTCGGTCCCTTAGCCTGTTGAGCAGGCTGTCGATGTCGTAGCCTTCGTTGACAGTGAGAACGTGAAAGTGACTGGCAATCGGCTCGGGATCGGCTGTCTCATCCAATGCCTGGTCCGATTCCGTGATGTTCTGCCATGTTGTAAACTGAGCAGGGTCGACCTGCACGGTAACGGCAGTTTCAGAAACATCGAAGTCAACCCGACCGTCGGGTTCATACCAGAAATAATCCGCTCCATGCGCTGTCATAAAACTGGCAGCTATGAGCGCCAAAATAAGTATTAGCTTTTTCATTTTCTATTTCTCCTTTTCCCAGTCAATTGGGATTAGTGCCATTGCTCGGGTATTCCCGAAGTCATTGTGTTTGAAATCGCGAACGATCTGCTTTGTCGCCATGTCTATCACATGTACCGGCCATGTCCCGAATCCCCAACCATTCAAAACAGCCATCTGTTTGCCGTTGGGTGTAAAGGCAAGGTATCGCGGCATAAACCAGGGTGCTCCAAGGTTGTAGTAATCTGCATTAACGAAAGATTCGAAGATACCGGTTGTCAGGTCGTAAACGTCAATTCCACCCATCTCAGGGTTATCAAACCCACCGTTCCACGGCATGAACAGGCGTTTCCCGTCCGGATGCCAGATGTACTGTCCGTACGATTGCCATGGGGCTAACCTCAACTCAAACTCGACGCTGTAATCAGTCGTATTGAGAATCTGGAAGAAAAGCACGCCCGGTCCCTTAATTCCCAGCACGACCAGCGAATCCCCGGAGGGGACAAATGACATGACACCGGGGACAAGCGGGTCGCCTGCCAGGTTTGTAAGTGGGATTGCAGATATCAGTTCAAGGCTGTCAGATTCGAAGGAGTACACGTACAGACTGTCCTTATGTGATTTGGCAACTACCACAACTTTCTTACGTGGATGAAAGGTCATGTTTTCGGAGTGGAATGAGCCATCATTTTCCTCGAAAACCGGGGTCAGTTCCGGAACCTTGTAGATAGCTGTGCGGGTTGTTAGGGAAGTGGCAATATACTGACCATCCGCAGAAATCGCCATTTGGATACCGCCATGCTCAGGATCGAATGCGAGTGTGTCTCCAGTACGGGTATCTGTCACCCATGTTGAGGGCTGTGAGTGCTCACAATTTATTACTGATCTCCGGGTGTAGTATGAGTACTTCCCGTCAGGTGAAAAAGTCACAGCGTCGAACGGATAGCAGGAGTAGCAAGTCGAATCAATCAGCAGCCCGCTCTTAAGGCTGTAAGTCGTGACAACATAGTCGACCGGCTCGTAGTTCGGCCGGACATAACTGTACAACAGGTGATAATCCGGCTCGCTCGGACACTCCGGACAAACCGGGCAGTCGTCATCGCCGCAGGAAAGCAGCAGGGCAAATGCCGATGCCGCGACGAGCATAATAACGATTAGATTAGTTTTGTAGTTCATGTTCCTCCTTTTGTGGCGAACGTGTCAGGTCACACTCGCGCTCCGCGCGATCAAGACCCGACACAACGCAAAATGCTGTCGAATGATAATACAGATGCGCGGACACGCGCAATAGATTATGCATAAGCCACCTCCGTTCCCGAGCCGATAGTATCCACCGACTCAATCTCACCACCGGTGCAATTCGACATTCCCTTTCATCATTGGCGACACTGGTACAGTTGTATGGTAACGCACACAGGAGCGTTTTGTCAATGGTGATTTGAGCATTGGGAGTCTTCTTGACAATCGACCAGTCAATCATACCTTTATGTAGTGCCCTTAAGAATGTGCAACGACGCGCGCCGACAGGATATGGACAACAAATCCGAGATCATCAGGGGTTTTCTGAAAGCTCCGTTGAATCGCGATAGATTCGATGAATTCTATGCTCTGATCTACCGTCACACGGTCGGATATCTCAGCTATCTGAGACGAACAGGATACACGCTTCCAGCCGAGACCGGCGGCAGAGATAATCAGCTCTCCGATCTCGCGATAGATATACTCGGAACACTGCTCCGGTGCGATTCGACGCGACCGTTTTATCTGATATTCGATTGTTTCGACAGGCACGGTATCACGGACTTCGATCGTGCCGCACCGGATGATCTATACTCCTGCCTGATCTCATTGCTACATGGGCATATACATCAGGAACTCAGCAAGCTGCTGAAAGCAACAAACCCTCAGATAGACAATCTGAAGCGGAGATTCAAAGATATCCTGAAAGGGAAGAATTATGGCTCTCTGAATACGGCGTCTGATACGTCGGAATGCGTGTATCTGCTGAAATATG
Source organism: uncultured bacterium (assembly GCA_965369655.1). Taxonomy (GTDB): domain Bacteria; phylum Zixibacteria; class MSB-5A5; order JAABVY01; family JAHJOQ01; genus JAJRZO01. The sequence continues at coordinate 201,995 of CBDUQR010000001.1, forward strand.
AGGATGCACTTAGGGAGAATATGGTGTCATCGTCGGGCGATTTCCTGCTCTGGATAGCCGAGGATGCCTATCTCCAGAGCAACACGAGAAAAGCCTGGTGCAACATGATTTTCGAGATGATAAACGAACAGACAGATCATCAGAATTTCACTCGGAAGCATGAACTTCTGGGCACAGTCGTATCAATCAACAGCCGCCAGATGGAAATCGATACTATCCCGATGTACAGGCCTCGGAGTCCGATGCAGGAGTCGCTTCACCGCGAAGCGCAGAAATGCAAATCCGTGACGCTCGAATGGGCAAAGAATGAAATCCTGAGCCATTTCGTCGAGAAAGGGAATATCAACAAGAGCGATGCCGTCGGACTGATGGCTGCGCTTGAAAAATATCTGAACGATTTCTGCGAGCATGGCGACACAGACCCGCTTCCGCGATATTTCAGGGAATGTATGCCTGATGAGACTCACAGGATGTATCTCAGCCACTACAAGTACATTTTCGAGACGCTTGCGGACAAATCGCTCGAATACCTGAAAGTTATTCTGAGAAAAAGAGCTACAGTTTTGGGTCTTGGAGACTATTAGTACAATGAACGGACACAGGAGGGTGGATATTGCATCCGTCTAAAGCAGAACTGAGGCTGTTTGTCGAGAACGCCATGCAGGATGCCGCCGCGCGCGCGCGTATCTCTGAGCACATAGGGAACTGCGAATTCTGCTCGGAATTCTGTGAGGAGTACACGTTATATCTCGTCTCTATCGAGGACACGGATAGATTAGATCTCTCACAGGCAGCTTTCAATGCCGCTGATGATATATTCAGGCACGCTCTGCGAGGGGTGATTATTGATATGCAACCTCTCGCAGGCGATATCGATACGCCTCTCAGGCTTGCAGCCGATGGCAAGGAGGAATTCCGGCCCGAGATTGTTAATCTCGCAACGCTCTGCTCCGAACAACCCGAAGCTATTCTCCGCGTCATGCGCGACAGCGGTCGTGGCATCGACTATGTGCAGTTGATCTCCGACGACCCGGAGTTGTCCCAGAACGTGATGATACGGATACCGGAGATCGGATGGGAGTCGCTCACCGATGATGAAGGCAAAGCGATCATCGAAAAACAGATCGGCGATGACATATCAAACCTCAAGTGGCAGATTAAACTGCCGGATGCCGTATTCTCGATGAAGCCGCTCGAGTATGATCCTGACGAGACCAGATGCTCAGGCGAAACCGAACTGACTACGGCCGACTCCGACAGGATTCATGTCGAGCTTCAAAGTAAGACCGAAGGCAAACAGATCGTAATCAAAATTCTCGAACTAGACGGCAAGAAAGATTTCGGCGATGTCCGGGTCGCCATATCGCAGGGCGGTGTCACAACTACATCGTCAACGTCCGGAAACAAGACAATCTCGTTCGATTTGACCGACACAGAGAGTGTCATAAACATCAGGATATTCCAGTAACACAATGTCCCTGCTGCAATTTGCAAAAGAATTCGCGAAGCTCAAATCGGACCTTGCCGCCCAGCCGGTTCCCGATTTGCAGCTCCTGTGTCTGATTGATTTCTGGCCGAGCCTCGCGGATCACGCTGCCGAGAGTTCATACCGGAGTTATCTCGATGAATATGTGCCACTGCTGCTACACCTGATCTCAGCCGAGAATCTCTCCGATCTCACCATGCACGAGCTATTGCACTTACAAGATGTGCTCGCCGATCTTTCCGCGCTTGAATCGGTGAATGACAAACTCAAAGATCAACGCAGGCTTGTTTCGCAGGAACTTGCGCGACGGTATTTCTATGCCGGAGCGGTCGAAGATGCCCTGACAATATGCATCGAACCATCGTGGGCGGCAGAAGCAGTAGGTCGGCGTTCCGTAGCAGGCGAAGCCTGCAAGAAACCCGACACCAGCACAACAAAGAGTAAGTGTCGCGTTTCTCTCCCTCGTACCTCGGCATCGGAACACGACCTACAAGATCTAAGCGAGTTCGAAGCATTTGAATCAATCATCGAACATACCCGAGGCCGCGACAACTCGCTCGACGCTTTCCTGAGCAATCTCCATGACGATTGGCAGGGCGACCGCGACGCGATCTATCACGACCGGATCAACGCGCTGTTTGTCGACAAGGATGACGCCGGTCGTGCATGGCGCGGCAGGATGAAATCACTCACCGGCAAGGTCGAGCTGTTCGGCAAATCGGCTACGACCGACGAGATCACGTTCGACAACCAGATCAAATCGCCGGATGATCCATTTATCGGCGTGGCGTATCATTCGCTCGATGCTGTGCGGCAATCGATGAAACGCGCAAGGTTTAGGAAACAGTCTGAGGCGTTCTATCATGCTCATTTCGCGGTCGAGAATAGCCAGCAGACATTCACCGGCGATTCGATTGGGCTGGCGACAGGGCTGCTGACTTACGCGCAGCTTCTGGAACCTGAGATCATGCGGCAGGACAAGTTCATCGGGGCGGATATCGCTGTCACGGGTGGTGTGGATGATTCCGGCGCAGTAACACAGGTCAACGACGATACATTGAAGCTCAAAATCGAACGGGCGTTTTTCTCGCCGGTCAGGCATATTATCGTGCCGGATGGGAATCTGTCTGCTGCGCGTGAGCATATCGAGAAATTGCGAGAGAGATATCCGCGCAGGCGGCTCAGGCTGATCGGAGTTGAATCGCTGACCGATGCAATCGAGAACAGGAATATCATCCGCGAGGAAAAAGTCTGCATCGGCGAATTCGTCACGAAACAAGTTTACCACTACAGTCGCACAGCCAAAATTCAAGTACCGATACTGCTGATACTCGCATACTTCCTCCTCTGCATGATCTACCCAAAAGCATGGGTGGGATTTGATTGGAATCCGGCAAGTGTGGAACTGACGGAGACTGGATTTGTCGCTCTGAACGCTGATTCAAGGTCCTTATGGTCAGTTGAATATGAGTGTGAATTGCTCTATGCGAGATCGCAATGGACAATGAGCGATTTGAACGGCGATGGCATGAATGACGTAGTTTTCATGCCTATGGCGTCCCCCAATGCTCCCTGCAGAAGCAACGCTCATCTTTTCGCGTACGACCACACAGGCAAAGAACTGTTCGCAAGGCAGGGGGCGGTTCTTGGTGAATATGTGAGTGATACATCTGCTAATTTCCCATATTCGGCGGGTTTAATTGACGTTGTACAAGTCAGTGGAACGAGTGTCATCGTCAGCAGGGTCTATGCATCCTACCCTGCTCGTTACCACATCAAAATGTGGAGTACTGATGGCGACTCTCTCGGTTGGTACATAAACTCAGGATATAGCGGTGTTGTGAATGAAAAATGTTTCGCTGTCGATAGATACGGCAACCTGATGTTTCTTGCGCTCAACAATCGTATGGGTTGTGCCTGCTTTTTCGTAATTGCTCCGGATTCGAGCTATGGCGTGTCACCACCTTATCCTGAATGGCTTCGTGGCCAAAGAGGACTTAGACACGGGAACCAACTATGCTATCTTCTGTTTCCGCGCACAGATATTAACCGCGAGATAGAACTGGATTACAATGGACCATTCCGTATTGTCATCAACTCCAGTGACGAGATTCGAGTCGATATAGGTGAATCTAAAGAACCCGAATGCAACCTAAGCTATTTCCTTGACGAGAACTTCCGTGTTACACATGTAAAAGCCGATGACCGGTTCATCCCACTTAGGCGTCGCCTCATAGACGAAGGGAAACTCCCTTCAGTGGACTTGTCTACGTATCTGGCCAATCTTGTCGACTCAGTTACCTACTGGACCGACTCCGGCTGGGTAACCGAAGGCGAACTCCGCGCCTTGGAAAAAAACTGAAGAACATCTCTACAGATTTCCTCCTTGGTGTCTATTATTGGTTTAGAAGTTAAACCTGAACTGAGGAGATGTCCAATGACTTCAAAATGTTTCTATGTGTTCATCACACTGCTCTTTCTTGCTCCGTATGCTAATGCAACAGACCCGCCCGGAAATGTGCTGGTCTATGCAACGTACGTGGGCGGCAACGGTTATGACCAGTATATGTTTGATTCAACTCTAGTCGGAGTTTTGTATGAGCGCGGTTACAATGCCACAGTAACAGACAGGACCGAAACAACGGAGATAACTGCTCTACTGTTGGAGAACTATGATCAGCTTTGGTTTTTCTCTACTCAAGAAGGTCCGAGCGTGGAACTAGCCCCTGAGGAGATCAATGCAATTCTGGCATTTCAATCCCAGGGCAAAGGGCTATTCATAGCTGCTGAAAATGCACCACATTATACGTACACTGCTAACTTGGTTGCCTGTTCACTAGGTGTGACTTTTTGGGGAATTGTCGATCACGCTGAAGGAGATGCTGGTGGTATCATTATCTTCCCTGAGTTTGAAGACCATCCCTTGTTTTGCGGGGTGTCCCAGATTTCTGCATATAGGAACGAATGCGATATGTCTGTTGTGCCGCCTGCTGATGTAGTCGCAACCTACAACGGTCACAATCTAATCGCTGTACGAGACGCCGGCGCAGGCCGGTGTGTTTTTGACGTTAGTTTCGTCAGAGCATTCGATGGTCAGATTATGAGGGGTGACAATGCGCAATACTACGGCAATATTGCTGATTGGTTGCAGTTCTGCGTTCCGTCCATCACTATGATTTCTCCTGACCCAACCTACGTCTACTGGGCTTTTGCTATGATACCGATGGTGGAAAAAGTATACATTGGTGATTTCGGTTGTGGCTATACAGCAAGCGATATAAATCCGTGGTCTGTCCTTCTGAACGGATCGGTTTCGCCAGTAGATTTCGAGATTCTTCCCGGTATGGAAGGTTTCACAGGCGAAGTGATGGAACTGCACTATCCTCTCGCAGATTTCATCTGGACATACCCTGTTCTTTACGACACAACCTTGCAGGAATATGGCGTTGCTGGTATGTTTACCGATGGTCATACTTTCGCTGCCTCGGGAGATGTCACGATCATTGGCAAGAACTCTCGCGCAACTCGTAATGTATACCTCAAGCCAGACAACGACGAAATCAGCATTAAGCCATCAGAGTTCGCGCTGTACCAGAATCAGCCGAATCCATTCAATCCGACGACTGAGATCAGTTTCAATCTGCCTGTGATGTCGAATGTCAGGCTTGATGTCTACAATATCACTGGACAGAAAGTCACAACGCTCGTCGATGGACCGATGCAGCCGGGACCGCATTCGGTGACATGGAACGGCATGTCCGACAGCGGCGAACCGGTCGCGTCCGGCATTTATTTCTATCGTATCGAGGCCGGAGATTTCACGGAGAACAAGAAGATGCTGCTTCTCAAATAGAGCGAATGAAGCGTGTCAAGACCTCACCCCAAGGGGTGAGCCACCCGAAATCGCAGCATCAAATCGGGGTGGGCGAAAAGCCTGCCCCTTATTGTTGTGCGATTCAAATTGATCCTCACTGTGAAGATGGACCCCGGCAGGTCCTGAGTATAGCGAAGGGTTTTCACCGGGGTGACATGAGAGGCAACCATCCGACCGCAGTGGGTGAGTCCAGTAGCGCAGGAGTCGGAGGCTTATGCGAAATTTTTCTTGCGGCTACGGCTTCACATCCCAGGAATGCAGGAATGCCAAAACGGTTTTCGTGTTCGGGTGGTCGGATCCAAGTATGGCGAGATATATCCCGTACGCGCGTTTGACCATTTCGACACGCACACTTTAATTCTTGACTGCGGCAGAACCCTTGACTTTGACGATGATTTTCCTCGCACATTCTTCAGGCTTCAATCCTGAGATGTCAATGTACCCGACGAGTGAAGACAAACCTTCAAGCTCAGAGTTATCAAATCTCATCGGTAGGATATAACCTTCAGCTTTCTGAGCGATGACTTTCGACAATGCGGACTTGAACTCATGATTCGTCCATCCCTTTTCAACATAGTCCTTAGATATGAATATAACGACCCGTTCGGATTCCTTCCCATAGATCCTGCTAAATTCATTAGCCAAATCCTTTCCCCAAAGCTCCACTTCATAATCCTCGTCATAGAAAACGTTAATGTCGCCTTCTTCATCTAAAGTCTTTTTCACTTGACGAACATAGTTCCGTTGCTCACCTGCAAAGGAGAGAGCGACATCGAATTTCTTGCCTCCCACAGTACCAACCTTGACCTTCGGTACAGCTTCTTCATGTTCAACCCTTGCAAGCTCAGCCTTAATTTCGGCGTATCTGCTCGGATCAATCCTAAAGGACTGCGCTCCGCTCAGTCCATTAATCATAACATACTTAATATTTGTGTTCGAAGGCACCCGCTCAAGCAAACCAGCCCTGTTCAAATTTCGTAGCCAATTGGACATTTCCTCCTGTTCGTTGGGGAAGTTGTGGCACAGATCGAAGATACTAATCGGTTGTTCTGGCATCTCGCTATTGATGTCAAGGATGAACTTGAGTATCAGACTGCGGAGTGTACGACCTTTACTTATTGGAATATGTGGTGGAGATTCATAGTCATCAGTTTTAAAGGTAAATTCCGTGGCACCAGGCTCTTCGGAAATCATTCTCAAGGCGAATCTGATGGTCTCATAGTGCATCTGGTTTTTTTGCTCATCGAAGTGTGTCTTAATCAGCAATGATGTTACCAATACTCTGAAACTTGAGTCCCCGTTTACTTGACGGAAATCATATATCCACCTGATCATATCTTGTGGATCATCTTTACCAAAGTCAGATTTTCTGGCCAATACCAGATAGCGGCGAGGTTCACCTTTCACAACGGTTATCGTGTAACCTAAATGAGCCATATTGTGTCTTCCCCTTAGTACTAGCGAGTAGTGCTCGTCTTTGAGTACTTCGATCGCTTTCTCCCTGATTTCATACGCCCTTTCATACAGCGGCTCCGCATCATCATATCTGCCCTGAGTCTCGTAGAGTATGGCGAGGCTTTCGAGGTCAGCAGCGACCTTTAGGTGATCTGAACCGTAGATATTCTCGTCAATCTTAAGCGCCCTCTTGTACAACAGTTCCGCTTGGCCGTAGTCAGCTCGGTCATGAAGATAGTAGCCGGTGCGACTGAATAGCTGGGCTACAGTCTCGTTAGAAATCTCCAGCGAATCTGTATGTTGAACTAGTGAGAGTATGTGCGGCAATATTGTCTCGCATTCAGACCAGGTCCTATAATCTCTTTCATCCGGGAGCGTCTCTGAGGTGCAAACTATAGCCAACTCCGCCCACTTACGCGCATCACCTGATTCAGTGTGATTATCACGTATAACCGCCTGGAGCAGACGGTGCAAGCTGAATTCATCAGTATCTCGTTTGCGACGGATCAGCGAATAGCTCTGAAGTGCCCCGAGAGCCTTGTCCAATTCGAATGTGTCATAGGCAACACTCTTGAGATTATCGTCGAATGAATCCACTCTCTTCCTGAACAGACCAAGCGGAATGGCATCAGGTGCGAAGTATGCCGCAAGCGATAGAACATCAATTGCTACCTTACTCTTCTGCTGAAGTGTTTCTAGAGACATCGACCATGTTGTGGCAACAGTGTGATCATAATCATCTGGCGAGTAACGTTTATCTTTAAGTACCTCGATCCCCTTTTCCTTGAGATCGTTCAGGTAATCGTCCAGACTGCACCGTGTCTTTTCGACAAACGCACCCGCCTGATCGACTGCCAGCGGCAGCAGACCGAGCTCATTGGAGATATCCTTCGCTGTCCGGTGTTGATCATCCGTCGGCTCTTCGATATTAGCTCGTTTCAGGAGAAAATCTATAGCTTCATCTTCGGCCATCTCGGTTACTTCGAGAGCCTTCGCAAGATTACCAAAAGCCGAAGCTCTGGAGGTTAAGAGTGTTTGTCCCTGCCCTGAGCGTGGTTGATACTCTTTGATGATCTCAGGTTTGTCCGCATTATCGTATATCAGCAGCCATTCGTTGTGAGTTTCAAGCCATGTCTTGACAGCAGCAACAACAACTCCTAATTCCTTATCATCCTTCTCCGGAAGATTAAGAAGTCTGGCGATTTCACTGTAGCTGGATGTTATTGTAGTTTCAGATTCAGAGTTGACCCAGATTATGAACTTGTAGTCTTTGATATGTTGATATGCATATTCGACAGCGATCTGTGTCTTGCCGATTCCTCCCAATCCTGATATGGCTTGAGGCTGTGACAATGCAGTACTGCCAGACTTACTCAGCGATTCATGAAGATCCTTCAACAAGTCTTCACGACCGGTAAACAGAGGATTCTGCGGGAAAGGGAGATTGTGCAGTGTCACACCGGGAATTTCGTATGGCTTGAATGCCTCGGAATCGATGTATCCTCTAACATCAAGAGGTAACTCTGCAGGATTCCTGATTTCTATTTGTTGTCTCATTCCCATGCGTTCAAATATCATTTTGAGAAAGAGATCCAACCGTCTACTAACTTTCGCCGAAAGCAACTGTTGCAGCGGCTGCTGAGACCACATGCGATCTTCGAGTCTTTGTACGAAGAACATGATCGCTTCTTTCTCATTATCTCCAATGGTAAAGTCGCGATATGTATCTTCCAAATCTTTCCACAACCTGTCAAAATCGACTGGTTCTGTGATACCCGGATCGAGTAATTTCCGCCACAGTTCGTCATTCACTGATTCGTTGATAATGAAGCTGTGGTCAACAGAACCATGACCACCAGTGTCGTATCCCTGTTTAGCCAAATCTTTAAGAGTTTCTTTGAGAGCATCGCGAAACGCTGACCGCTGCTTTTTATCTGTGAGCCATTGATCAACTTTGTGGCCAAGAATTGCCGTAGCCGCGAGTTCTATAATCTTGAAAATCATGCTCAATCCTAAATTGCTCCGGTAACCATTGACAAAAGATGGCAGGACCGCTCCGCTTCGCTACGGGTCGCTGCCCTACTCAAGATTCCTGCGTCAACATCATCCCATCTGCTCAAACCGTGCCTGGAAGAATCTCAGGTATTCCGGTTCGTAGATCATTTTCAGGCCTTTGATCTTGTCGCGGTTTTCGTAGAGTTCGATCACAGCTTCGGCAGTAACATCCATGTGCGCCTGAGTATACACACGTCTCGGTATGGTCAATCTCACGAGTTCGAGTTTGGGATAGCGATGGTCGCCGGTCTCCGGATCACGTCCAGCCGAGACATTCCCGCGCTCCATCGATCTGATCCCCGCTTCGACATACAGCTCGGCAGCCAACGCCTGTGCCGGGAACTGATCCTGCGGAATGTCCGGGAGGAATCGTTTGGCATCGAGAAATACGGCATGACTCCCGATCGGCTCGACAATTGGCACGCCCGCCTCAATCAGCTTGTTGCCGAGATAGATTACCTGCTCGACTCGCGCTCGGATATGATCCTCCTGAACCGATTCACCGATTCCGATAGCGAGCGCCTCCATATCGCGCCCGGCCATACCGCCGTATGTGTGCAGACCTTCATAGATCACGACCATATTGCGCGCTTTGTCGAACAACTCCTGATCGTTCAGTGCGAGGAATCCGCCGATGTTGACCATCGCATCTTTCTTGGCCGACATGGTGCATCCATCGGTCAGGTTGCAGAGATCGAGCACGAGGTCTGCGATATCCCTCTTCTCCTGTCCCTTCTCGCGCTTTTTGATAAAATACGCGTTCTCGGCTACGCGGGTGGCGTCGTGGATGATCGGGATATTGTGTTTCTTCGACCAATCGCGCACTTTGCGAAAATTCTCGAGGCTGATAGGTTGCCCGCCCGCCATGTTGACCGCGGTGGCAATGCAGACATACGGGATTTTCTCATTGCCGACTTTCCTGCGAATATCCTCGAGCTTATCGAGATCAACATTACCCTTGAATGGATGCTGGTCCTGCGGTTTGTGCGCTTCGTCAATGATAACATCGACGAACTGGCCCCCCGCAAGCTCCTGGTGAAGACGCGTGGTGGTGAAATACATGTTGCCGGGCAGATAATCGCCGTCTTTGATCATGATCTGCGAGATGATATGTTCGGCGCCGCGTCCCTGATGTGTCGGCACGAGATACTTGTAGCCGTAATACTTGCGGACAGCGTCCTCGAGGTGGTAGAAATTCCGGCTGCCGGCGTATGACTCGTCACCCATCATCATCCCTGACCATTGGCGGTCGGACATCGCCGACGTCCCCGAGTCGGTCAGGAGATCTATGTAGACATCCCTCGATTTCAGCAGGAATGTGTTGTAACCGGCTTCCCTGATCGCTTCCTCACGCTCCTCGTGTGTGGTCATGCGGAGTAGTTCGACCATCTTGATTTTGAACGGTTCCGCCCAGGATTTTTTCTTTGTCATAATATCTCCTATCTGAATGGCTGATTTCCGATTAGGTCGCACAATATAGAGGTTTCGGCGCCCGAATTCAAACTAATTGTTGACAAATCCCCGATCATGTTTAATTTACGTAACTCCGATAGGAGTTATGTATTATGGCTGGATCGAAATTGAATTTTGCAGTGTCCGCTCTGATCGAGATTTACAGATCAGGCTCCAACGGACCGATAGGTGCAAGGGAGATAGCCGAGGCAACCGGTCTGTCAAAGCGTTATCTCGAGCAGGTGCTTGGGCTGCTGAAAACGTCGGGGATCATCAAGAGCACTCGAGGTAAACATGGCGGCTATGAGTTGGCGATGACTCCCGAGAAACTACACCTTATGGATGTCTGGATGGCATTGCGCGAGGATCTGACTATTCCGGTGAATAAGGCAGTCCTTGCCGCTCCGAACGACGGTTTCTCCGGAAGCAAAGCCGTATCATCGCTTTGGATCGATATCCATGAGATCGTGACAGAGTATATGGAGCAACAGACTCTTCGCTCGTTGGCGCTGCTTGATCTTGAAAGAGAAGGCATGTATTACATTTAGTCGAACCTGATTACTGGAGGTCGCTGTGAAAGTCGCTGATTCGATACTTGAATTGATCGGCAGTACGCCGCTGGTCAGACTGAACAAGATGTCCACCGGACTCAATGCCACGATTTTGGGCAAACTCGAATTCTACAACCCGTGCGCATCTGTCAAGGACCGGATCGGTCTCGCCATGATCGAGGCTGCAGAATCTGATGGAAAGATCAACAAAGACACGGTTATTATAGAGCCGACATCGGGAAATACCGGCATAGCTCTGGCATTTGTTTGCTCGGTGAGAGGCTACCGATGTGTGTTGGTGATGCCCGACACGATGAGTGTCGAGCGCCAATCTCTGCTTCTGGCTTTCGGCGCCGAAGTCATCCTGACTCCGGGCGCCGATGGCATGACTGGAGCGATCAATAAGGCCACGGAGATTGCAGAATCGGACTCCGGCAAGTATTTCATGCCGCAGCAATTCGAGAATCCGGCCAATGTGGATATCCATCGACGAACTACCGCAGAAGAGCTCTGGAACGACACCGATGGCAAGATCGATATTCTCTGCGCTGGCGTCGGCACAGGTGGGACGATCACCGGTTGCGCTGAAGTCATCAAGGCTCGCAAGCCGGAGTTCAAAGCTATCGCGATAGAGCCGGAAGCATCGCCGTTTTTGTCGAAGGGCGAGAAAGGTCCCCATCCGATACAGGGCATCGGCGCAGGATTCAAACCGGATGTGCTGAATCTTGATCTGATCGATGAGATCATCACGATCACGAACGATGAAGCTATGATGACCACCCGCCGGCTTGTCCGCGAAGAGGGGATATTGTGCGGCATTTCGTCGGGAGCCGCCGTCGCGGGCGCTCTCAAGATTGCCGCGCGGGCGGAGAACAATGGCAGGCTGATTGTCGCGATTCTTCCCGATACCGGCGAAAGGTATCTTTCGACGCCGACATACATGGAGTTAACGTAACGTTCCCTGGTGGAACCTCATCCAATTGATGAGCGTACAACTCGACAGAGTCGCAGAAGGCGCTCGATTTGCAGTTGCGAATATCGGTTTGCGGTGTTATATAAGGTGCGTTCTGATTTGCCGGAGAGGTGGCCGAGTGGCTGAAGGCAGCTGCCTGCTAAGCAGTTATACGTTCACGCGTATCCAGGGTTCGAATCCCTGCCTCTCCGCTTTATCATATCAGATTCTTGTCAGTACATAATCAAGCCCGAAAATTGTCAGACAACGAGAATTGTCTTGACAATATTGACTGATTGGCTATTTTGCCAAATAACCTAATAGGAGTGTGGTGATATGGATGGCAAGACTCGCAGGAAATTCGAAGCGAGAGCGAAAATCATCAAAGCAATGGCGCATCCGACAAGGCTGTTCATCGTCGATCAATTGTCTCAACAGGAGAGGTGCGTCTGTGATCTTACGGAAATGATCGGTGCCGACATCTCGACCGTATCAAAGCACCTCTCGATCCTCAGGGAGGCCGGAATCGTCGAGGACGAGAAGCGAGGCTTGCAGGTGTGGTATAAGCTGAGAGTCCCATGCGTGCTAAATTTCTTTGGCTGTGTTGAGTCGGTTCTCAACTCGGAGGCAAAGCGGCAGGCAGAAATAGCCGAGCGCTGATTTGACTTCCGTTAGCATATAGCTGAGGATATGACCAGATGATTCAAGTATTGCAACATATGTTTGAGCGAGTGATCCCATGAACTGGAAATCGGAGTGGAAGGCATTAGCGGGCATCGTGGTTGTCTTCCTGACTATCTACAATCTGCCTGTCGGTTCGAATCGATTTCAGGGTGCAACAATGGAGGCTCTGTACCTTGCGAAATGGTACGCTCAGGAGCACGTTTTGCTGTGCCTGATTCCTGCGTTCTTTATCGCCGGGGCAATAGCAGCTTTTGTCAGTCAAGCCTCGGTTATGAAATACCTCGGTTCCGAAGCCAGGAAGATCATGTCGTACGGTGTAGCCTCTGTTTCCGGTACTATCCTCGCGGTCTGCTCATGTACAATTCTCCCGCTATTTGCCGGTATTTACCGTATGGGTGCAGGTCTGGGTCCGGCAACAGCCTTTCTCTACTCGGGACCCGCTATCAATGTTCTGGCTATCATTCTTACCGCTCGCGTGCTTGGGGTTGAATTAGGCATTGCCCGAGCAGTCGGCGCAGTATTCTTCAGCATTGTAATCGGTCTCCTCATGCACTTCATCTTTCGCAAGGAAGAAACAGAAAGAACTCAGGCTCGGATGGTTTTGCCTGAACAGGAAGTGTCAAGGCCGTTGTGGCAGAATGCCTGTTACTTCGGAGTAATGGTAGCGATACTTATCTTTGCAAACTGGGGCAAGCCCGACGAAACGGTCGGGTTCTGGTACATCATTCATGATTTGAAATGGACTATCACCGGTGCGGCTTCAATCCTGCTTGGAATAATGTTAGTTGTGTGGTTCGGGCTGAAATGCTGGAAAGTGCTCGGTGTTGGAGCTGTCACAGCGGTATTAGCGTTTTGCTTCCCATCTGATCCGCTGATTCCCTTTGGTGCAGCCGTGATAGGCCTCTCCTGGTTCACAAGCACAAATAAAGGCGAAGCCGGAGAATGGTTCTCGCAGTCATGGGGATTTGCAAGGCAGATACTGCCACTCTTGATGTTTGGCGTGCTTATTGCCGGTTTCTTGTTAGGTCGTCCGGGACAGGAAGGGATGATTCCCTCGAACTGGATCAGTCAATCAGTCGGTGGCAACTCGCTCGGCGCAAATCTTTTTGCCTCAGTCGCCGGAGCGTTTATGTACTTCGCCACGCTCACTGAAGTACCTATCCTGCAGGGTCTTATCGGTAACGGCATGGGCAAAGGACCGGCGCTTGCATTACTCTTGGCCGGTCCCGCGCTGTCGCTGCCAAACATGCTGGTTATCAGGTCGATCATCGGGACGAAGAAAGCAATCGTGTTCACAGTCCTCGTGGTCATAATGGCCACTCTCTCAGGACTGGTATACGGAACCTTGTTTCAGGAGACATGAAAATGAAAAAGATCGAAGTACTCGGAACTGGCTGTCCCAAGTGCAGGAAACTGGAAGAAGAGACACGAAAGGCAGTGAGTCATTTGGGTCTGGATTGTGAGATTGAGAAAATTGAAGACATTCAGAAAATCACCGCCTATGGAGTGATGATGACACCGGCATTGGTAGTTGACGGTCAGGTGAAAGTTGTTGGTAAAGTACCGTCAATAGAAGAATTGAAAAAACACATTAGCGATTAGGAGATAAATAGAATGGCGGAGAATGAAGACCATTGCTGCTGCGGATCGCCACGTCTCATTTTTGCCTGTTCGGGTGCTTCCGATGTTGGTACTATTGCAGATCAGGCGGCGCGGCGACTTTCCATAACAAAAGTGGCATCCATGGGATGTCTGGCAGCCATTAACAGTCAGTTAGGCTTCGTTATCGATTCACTAAGCGTCGCATCAAAGATAGTTGCTATTGATGGTTGCTCGGAAGGCTGCGCCAAACTGACCCTTGAAAAAGTTGGCGTGACCGATTTTCATCAGCTTCTGCTATCGGATATGGGAATGGAAAAAGGGCATTCTAAAGTCGATCAGACCAATATAGCAAGAGTATATAAGCAGGTTCAGATAATCTTGGATAATTAGGTTTGGAGGAGTTTAGAGTAATGAAAGCTAAGACATCGATGATGGGATTACTTGCTGTCGCGCTCATGGTTCTATTAGCCTTCAGCAATGTCGTGTGTTCGGACACGAATGGCAAGAATTCTAAACCAGCCAATGAGGAAAAAACCAACATAGATTCTGCTGCCATAAATGCGGTGGAATTGTCTGCAGATTCAACAGATGATTTCCCTGAAGTAATTGCGTATTACTTTCACACAACATACCGCTGCGTTTCTTGTAAGAAAATAGAAGCATATTCAAAGGAGGCGATTGAATCTGGATTTGATGAAGAATTAGCAGATGGTACTATGGAATTTTATTCATTGAATACTGATGAAGATGAAAACAAGCATTTTAGGGTTGATTATCAATTGTACACCAAGTCGCTTATTATCTGTGATATGAAAGATGGTAAGCTGGTTGCCTGGAAAAACCTGGACAAAGTCTGGCAACTTATCCGCAACAAAGATGAATTCATGAAATATGTCCAGGATGAAATCAATGCATATCTGAAGGAGAGCTAATGGAATCATATTTGTTGGGCATCAGCTCTGCGATCTGGTTCGGGATATTGACATCAATCAGTCCTTGCCCTCTGGCAACAAATATTGCGGCAATCTCCTTTATTGGGAAACGGGTAAGTAGCCCGAGACTTGTTGTTATGTCAGGCTTGCTATATATGTTCGGGCGTATGCTGGCTTATTTGGTTTTAGGATATATCTTGGTCGCCAGTATTCTGTCAATTCCCGATCTGTCTTACTTCCTGCAGGAGAATATGAATAAGCTTCTTGGCCCTTTGTTACTAATAGTCGGCGTCTTTTTGCTTGAGTTGCTACCTTTGAGCCTGCCCCGATTGGGTATTAATCAGAATATACAGCACAAAGTCTCCAAGATGGGTATATGGGGTGCCGGTATTTTAGGATTAGTGTTTGCATTATCGTTTTGTCCGGTATCTGCGGCTCTGTTTTTCGGAAGTTTAATTCCGTTGGCAGTAAAACATGATTCTAACTTCGTTATGCCTCTGGTGTATGGTATTGGGACGGCCTTGCCAGTCATGCTTTTTGCATTCCTGGTCGGATTTGGGACAACACTTGTAGGGAAGTTCTTTAATAGAATTAAAATCTTCGAAATCTGGGCGCGTCGGATTACAGGCGTCGTTTTCATCGTTGTTGGGCTGTACTACTCTGTGACGTACTTGCTAAATGTCAACATCTGGTGATTTTGCACGCGATCCATTGTCCCTTTTGTGTTGATAATCGAACGGCAGCGCGTATCTTCCATTGGCCGATCTAACGAGGAGATATGCGATGCGACTGATTCTACAGATCGCTACTCTCATACTGAGACGTTTCACTCGGCTGCCAATTTCCATGAAGCTATATTTAATTCTGGGGCTGGTTTCATGGAGGTAACCTTCGATTCTACGGCTGGTTTTGCGGGGGCTGACGATTGATATGCCCCAAAGCGAACACGCGAGGAAATCGACATCGACTCAGTTTCCCACTTGTTTGGGGCGGATTACTCTTTGACATTTTGTTGATATTAGAAGTCTTACGGTTAACACCGGGAGAACAAGAAAAGTTGTGGTGACAGTTGCGCACAGAGAGCTTTGATTCTTTTTGCACAACTGCTTATGCACATCTGAAAACCTAAAGAATAAGTTGATTTGCTGCCACAGATCATCTGATTCGACCTGAGATGTATCATGTCTGATGGAATCGAAGACTGCATGAATCTGTTGGTAAGAGTGACTGGAAACTTCTATTTATACATTCACTGCCACATTCGCAATCTGACAACGAAATAAATCGATGGATATGCTGAACGGCTCGGCTGTCTGATAGCCTGGTGCAGCGAAAACCAACCGATCTACAGATAAATA
The DNA here is from genome assembly GCA_965369655.1 of uncultured bacterium. Classification (GTDB taxonomy): domain Bacteria; phylum Zixibacteria; class MSB-5A5; order JAABVY01; family JAHJOQ01; genus JAJRZO01. Next base: position 218,396 of record CBDUQR010000001.1, read on the forward strand.
AGTAGATTGCCTACCCATTGCATGGGTAAATTTGTACTATCGAGATCACTTGACAATTGCCTGCTATAATGATAATCTATTACACGAAGAGGCATATCGACAGTCTTATATACCTCGTGCATTACAGCAGGGTGTGGGAATCGACATACACCTGGTTTAAGTGGTGGCCGGTGTGAATGAGTGCTCCATATCACCGGTCCCACTGAGCCCAATACGTGCCTGATCAGGTCGAATACGGCCTGCGTCATTGATTCAAATGATTGAAATTGCACCTGATGAGAATCAATTCAAGTCTAATAATCGCTTCCGCCAACCAGGTTGGAAGATCCCAAAGGAGGTGATAAGTTAGTACAGACAAAACGTCTAAGTAGGTACAGACGGCTGTCAGGTGGCCTCTCCTTTTCGAGGGAGAACGGCTTCCTGGATTCTATCAGAGAGAGGCGGGGGGGGGAATCCAATTCGTCCCAGAGAAGAACTGACTGATCGTAAACGTCAAGAGAGCCCTTGGGAGATCAGAGAATTCATTGGGGGGAGTATCCTGTGCAATGCAGGATCGACAATTGTAAAGGAAGGAAGAAGAAAATGACAAGAATTCTAATTTTGTCTCTAATCGTAGCGCTCGGACCATGCATTGCTCTGGGAGCAAATGCAGGACCGGCAACATTCTGGACCGGTAATCCGGCCGACGTGATCGGAAGTGGCGAGCCTCCGATCCAAACTCCGCTCGAAAATCTGTCGCTGGATGTCGGCGATCCGGTCGATTTCGACGCTGCGCTCACCGCTGGTGCGGATTATCTGAAAGGAATGCAGGCGGACATAACTGAGGACAACGCCGGCAACGGCACTGACGGTGTTGATGAAAGTCCCGACGATCCTGACGATGGTGGCTGGGATTGGAGAGTAACTTCACCACCAGCTCCGTTCTCGCATACAACTACCGCAAGCTCTACAAACCTATATGGCGTTACAGTGATGGGACTATATAGCGCCTATCTTGAGTCGGGCGACGCAACACATTTCACAGCTATGCAGGATGCCGCCGACAGAGCAGTAGCGGCCGGGGTCGACAGCATCAGGACAGGCGCGGATTTGAAATTCCTGATGCTGTTCAATGATCTTTACAGCAGTGAGGTCGCGCCGACCACAGTTTACGAGGATGCTGCCAAGGCCAAGTACGACGGAAAAATCACCGCATGGGGCGGCTCCGCTACTGCGTTGGCAGAGTACATTCGCGATGCGCGCGCCGGACAGGGCTACGAAAATGGTATTATCGCGTGGGACATTGGCATTTACGCAGTGGTTGCGCAGATGCTGTATGATCGTTTCGGCGGAACATATGATGTCGACGCCGACGATATATCAGAAGTTCTCTGGCAGGATTCGTACAATGATAATCCCGGCTATTTTGATATCGTAGATGATGCCGGTTGGGATCCGACATACGCCACCTATGACTACTACTGGTATTCACTCGGAATAACAGGATTGATCGACGCCTTCTCAGCTTCCGGTGCGCACACATCCGAGTTGTCAGGTCTCTTGACGATACTGTTTGACTGCCAGTATACCGGCGGTGGAATCAGCTTCAGCTATGGTGCCAATACCGATGATGAGGACTGGCAATCGACAGCTTACGCGATGATCTCCCTCGGCAATTATGACCAGGCTACCTACCAGATGGAGATTAACTGGATGGGTTACTGGCTCGGCGCCACACAGGACGCCAGTGGAGGCTGGGTCTACAGTTCCGGCAACCATTATCCCGAAGTCGGCGGTGAGTGTACGCATGGTTTGCATTTCACATCGAATACACTTGCGGATGTCATCGTTGACGACGACTTCACCAGCCAGGCGGATGTAGACGCATACAACACAGCTAACGGCACAGACTACGTCTGGGGTTACGACGCCTTTGCCACGATCCAGGATGGTATCGACGGCGTCACAGGTAGCACGGTCAACGTAGCAGCGGGAATCTATCGCGAGCAACTCTATGTTGATCATAGCTTGGACCTGCTTGGAGCAGGGGTCGGGATATCAATCATTGAAGCGCCGGACCCGGTCGACCGAACGACCTACCCTGTTACGCAGTGGACGAGTGACGTACGGACAATTGATGCCGTTATCGGCGTTGTTGCCGCTGGAACTGTCAATATTAGTGGGTTCACGGTCGATGGCCGTGACGTTGGCCCAGACAATTTCTATGGTATCCATTTCTTTGATACCGACGGTTCAGTCACCTACTGCACGATTGACAATATCACGAATGCCGCGGCTCCGAGCAACTCGCGCGTAGTCAGTGTGGCTGCCACTCACAGTCTGGGGCAGACATTCACGATTGATATATCAAACAACGCTATCCCTGTACTCCAAAAGGGTGGTATCTTGGTTATGGGACCGGGTGCCAGTTTCACGGTTAACCACAACACCGTGACAAATACACCCTCTCCGGTTCTAGCCGGCAATGGTATACAGCTTTCGTATGGAGCTAGTGGCTCTACTTTGCAAAACATTGTCGCCGGCACTATATACTCTGGTGACGATTGGGCCGCCACCGGTATCTTGCTTTTCGAGAGTGGTGATGTCTCGATGGTTGGAGACGAAGTCTACAATTGTCAGTCAGGTGTGAATTTCAGCGATTGGGGTTGGGTGCACCTACAGCCGTCACCGGTTATCCTAAGTTTCACCGATCTCAACCTGCACGAGAACGAGTGGACACTCGGTATCCAGCTAAGTCGTGACAACAGCGATGTTAATATGACTGTCACCGACTGCGATATTCTCAACAGCACCGGTGATGGGATTGATCTTTACTGCACAGGTGTGGACCCATGGGGTGGGTCCTACTACACCGGCTGGAACAATGGTGATCTTAACGCCACGATTACCGGGTGTTACGTCAATGGTTCTACCCTTGATGGCATTTGGGGTGGAGACTATTCCGGGAACGTGAATAATGTTGCTGTGTCTGTATCCAACTGTGGATTTGCAGGCAATACTGGATCGGCCATTAACAACGGTTTCACTCAGCTCATGGATGCTTCAGGCTGCTATTGGAATGATCCTACCGGACCGACAATTGGCGTTAAATCCGGCGGTATGCGCTCTGTAGCGCCCATCGTCAACCCGTTTGGCGGTGAGCTACCAGCAAAGGCTAGCTCGGTTTCCACAGAATTGATAGGCGCTGACAAGGGTTCCGGTGAAACCATCTTTGGTAATGTCGACTACACACCATGGCTCGGTGGTGGTGCCCAAACCAGCCCTGGTTTCGCTGGTGACTTTGCCACCCTCTATGTTGACGACGACAGCCCACAGGCTGGCGCCACAACTCGCATTCAAGAAGGTGTTGATCTGGTTTCCGGCAGCACGGTATATGTCAAGGACGGAATATATGGAGCCGATCCCGTAACCGGAAGAGGCGTCTACATCACCAACGATGGCCTCAGCCTGATCGGTGAATCACAGGCCGGCACCATCATTGACGGCGCTATTGGAGGTGTGGGCAGTTCTGGTTCATACTGGTCAAGAGGCATCCACGTCCAAGCCAATAACGTCACTATTCAGAACTTCACTGTTCAAGGATTCACCGGTGACCTCGTTAGCTCCGGTGGGTACGGTGTACTTCACCGGGACTACGCTCATGACACGCCAACCGAGGGTTATATCTTCTATGACGGTTGCTCCGTGAATCATGTTACGGTTCACAGCTGCTACTCGGTTGTCTACGCTCTCTGTTTCACCAACTTGACGGTGGCCGATTGCTACCTCCACGACAACTACTCGGACGGGATGTTCATTGCTCGCGGATCGGATGGTGCAATTATCCACGATAACATCGTGACCAACTCGGGCGATCAGGGAATCTGGGTTGGTAAGTGTTGGTCGGGGCTTGATCCATCTGACAACGCTACCATCTACGATAACACCGTCAACGGTGCTCGTGAAGGTGGAATCTGCTTTGTGGGCTCGGACGTGGCTGAGATATATGGCAACTCTATTACCAATGCTGCCTCTGAAGGTTGGTCAGTAGGTGCCTTGAATCTCAAAGACGGCCCGACCAACGTAAACGCTTACGAGAACAGGATATTCAACAACGACGGAGCCTGGAACGGTTACAGTGGCCTCGGACATGGCGTTGGAATTGATGGAGGTGCCGGGAGCATCAATCTCTACGACAACGCTATTTTCGGGAACACCGGACTGGGTGTCTATAACGCCTCAACAAAGGCCTCCTCTGGCATGTGGGAAACGCGCTTGATTGAGGACGAACTGCCATCCACTCCTGAGCACATGACTTCCGGGAGTTCCGACAAGGGCACTCGCGGACTGATTATGGCCGAAGACAACTGGTGGGGCAGCTTCGATGGTCCTGAGGACCTTACCGGTACCGATGAGGCCACTCTCAACACCTGCTTTGATGTCTCGACGATGATCAACGCTATTGACGAACTGGGCAATGGTCTCGGTAACGGTGTCAGCGATGACGTTGACTACTGTCCGTGGGCCAGTGGCCTGTATCTCAGTCCGGACGAAATCCTGTATCACTGTAGTGGCAACTTCACTTTTGATGCTGGTATTGACGTCGCTGTGACTGATATGAAGGTTGGAGCGTTCAAGTTCGAGTATGATATGAACATCACGTATGTCAACGTGACTACTTCACTCACCGGAGACGTAATACTGCAGCATCAGGTTGTCGGATCAAATCCGACGAGGACGAAGGACACTCTTTTCGTTGACATCGGCTTTGGATCAGGAGAATCACTTGACGGCCCTGCGACATTGTTTACTGTCGAAATGAACAGCAATACCGATTTCTGCAATGGTACTCCGATCGACATGTTCTACGCATTGGTGAAGGACATCAATGACGATCCGATTACACTGCCACTTCCGGTTCCAATCAATCTGATCGCAGACTGCGAGGATCCGGATGTATGGGTCAATGCGCCTGCAGAAGATGTGCATTACAACACTGCGCCGATTCTCGATATCGAAGCGTATGACAACTGCGATCTCGATGCTGTCTACTATCAAGTTGACGGCTGTGGCGGAACCTGGATCTCGATCGCAACCGGTTTAAGTGGACAGAGCTACAACAACATAGCCTGGACATTCCCGGATTTCGGTTCGGTGAGTGAAGGCCAGCACTGCATCTATTTCAGAGTCACCGATGATGCTACTCGGGAGAACTTTGACAAATGCGATGCTGATTCCGCGTGGTGTTTCGTCAAAGATACGGAGAATCCGGAACCGTCGGAGAACTTCACGGCACTTCCCGGACATAACAAAGTGCTTTTGAGCTGGGATGCCTCCCCGAGTGGAGATGTAGTCAGATACCAGATTCAGCGGATTGGCTGGGCAGATTATCCGCTCTACGGACTTCCTGCCCCGTCGTATCCGCTTGATCCGACGGTAGGCACGACTGTTTACAACGATGATGGTCTCGACACTACCGACACACAGGGGCTTGAAAACGCGACTCGTGATATCTACTACTACTCGATATTTGCGTTTGATGCCGCGGGCAATTACTCTGCGAACGTGAATCCACCGACTCCGGGAACGGGAACACGTGACCGTGCCACATCATACTGGCTCGGCGATATCGCGGGCGGCCTGCCGCCGACACATGGTGATTTCGATGGATTCGTCTATTTTGCGGATCTTGATTTCTTCACACTCACTTACTATCTGTCGACAGGTGATACTGGGTTTGATCCGCATTCCGATATCGGACCGACAGTCGCTGGCAGCGCCGGAGGCGGTCCAGACAAGGCCAGGGGTATACCCGAACCTGACGGCGCAATCGACATCAACGACCTTTGGATATTCGCGACCAACTTCAACACCGTCGACGATTCAAAGTTGCGCAAGCCTGTCCTTGTCGTGCAGCCCGTACCGAATAATACAGGTTTGAGGATCGTCCAGCGTCACGATGGGCACGATCTGCGCGTTGAACTCTATCTCGATAATGCCGCGAACAATGTTAAACTGCTCGAGGCAGAGATCTCATTCGATATGTCGATGTTGGCATATAATGGTGCGGATCAATTGATAAGCGCATCGAGCGGGAATGTACCGGTGTTCTTCCACGCGACAGATAGGAAAGACAAGGTGTACATCACTGCTGGAGCATTGGGATCCAATGTCACGTTTGAAGGATCAGGCCTGATCGCCGATGTGAGGTTCTCGCTGATCTCGGAAGGGCCTGCACGCGTATCTCTGACCGGAGTCACGCTGCGTGATGCCGACAACAACGAGATTGTTCCCGACGTCATCCCGACCGATGATTTGGAGGGCTCAGGCGATGAGTCGTCGCTGACCTATGATCTTAAACAGAACGTTCCGAACCCGTTTAATCCGACTACGACTATATCGTACAGTGTACCGACAGGCACACATGTCTCGGTGAAAGTCTACAACGTGATGGGGCAGCTTGTGAAAACGCTCGTCGACGATTATCGTTCGGCCGGGCGTCATGAAATAACCTGGCACGGAAGAAACGAAGCGGGAGAGGATGCAGCTTCGGGTGTCTATTTCTACAGATTCCAAACATCCGAATACTCTAAGACGGTCAAGATGACTCTTGTGAAGTAACTCTTCAGGCAGAAGGCGGAGGGAATTCCCCTCCGCCTTCATAAGGTTCCAAGCTATGAAACACGCACTTAACAGAATCGCACCCTGGATCTGCCTGATCATGTTGGCGACACTTGTTGTCGGACCAGGCAGCATTAGCGCTGGAATGCCTCCTGCATATGCACTCCCACACGATGTGCCGGGAAACCAGAGCAAACAAACGGATCACGATCCGGCGAAGGTTGTCATTCTGCCCGAATGGAAGATCGTGGATATCGATGACACTTTCGACTTGACGATCGAAGTTGACTCGCTCTCTCCGGTCGACAGCCTTAGATCATTCTTCTTTTCTGTTGAAACTGATACCAACGTGATCAAACTGGACTTCGACGGAACGGAGGTGGGTGATTTCTTTTCCCAGTCCGGACAAACTAATTTTCATGCCTATGGAGCGGTCTACTATTTTGACCCACCGGGAGAATCCCTTTATGTCTATGATATTTTTGACGCATTGAATCAGCCACAGTATGTTTCGGGTTACGGCGATCTGGCAAGAATGAGTTTCGTTGCCGTAGGGTCCGGATTCAGCGAAGTGAAATTCCGCGTCACCTATCTTGGAGCTCTGCTCGGTGAAGGGCAAACCGGTCCAATAGCAATCAGCGACTCTGTTGACGCGATTGTATTCGTCTGTCCGCTGGCTGATATTTGGGGCGATGCTGACGGCAGCGGAGGCGTAGACATTGATGACGTGGTGTATCTGATTCAGTACATCTTTGCCGGCGGACCGGAGCCAATTCCTCACACGCTTGTGGGAGATGTGGATTGCTCGGAGTTTGTGGATATCGATGATGTAGTCTACTTGATTCAGTATATTTTCGCTGGTGGCCCCCCACCTTGCGATCCGTGTACTGAATAGAGAGGATACGATATGATAAGAACCAAAATAATGATTATCGCATTGTTACTCAGCGCCCTGCTGTTGCCTGCAGTGCTATTCGCCCAGAACCCTGTCGTGTTTTTCGATCCCGATTCGCTACAGGTGAGAAACGACAGTCTTTTCGAGGTTGTACTTGCGATTGATGACAACTCGGTGGACTTGAAGGCATATGCTGTCAGGATTCATTTCGATACAAGTGTCGTTAAACTTGATACGGTTTTCGAGGGACCGCTCTTGCCGTCAACGGATTCGGTTACTTTCTTTGCGTATAATCTCGTGGAATCGCAGGATACTGTCTTTATAGATGGGGCGATTCTTGGCGGCAGCGGAACTGTCTCCGGCGGCGGCGTTATTGCATATCTATGGTTCAGAGCCGACAGCCTGAGTTCAGGCATTACAGATCTCGAATTCACTCTGACTGACTTCAGAGATCAGGATGATCAGTCTATGGCATACTCTACTGACGATGGCAAAATCAGGGTATGTCTTAGACGCGGCGATGTCGACAATAGCTATTTCATCGATATCGATGATGTGACTTACTTACTTCGCTGGATATTCCAGAACGGCCCTGCGCCAATACCACATTACCTGGTGGGCGATGTTGATTGCAAGGATGAAACAGATATTGACGATGTAGTTTACCTGATACAGTACATCTTTGCGGGCGGGCCGCCACCGTGCACATACTGTTATCCTGAGTAGGATACTATCTGCACGTGGATCAGCAGCGTGGTATTTCGTTGGCGCTTGTTGGGTGTTTGGATATTGAATTGAGTGATAAGTTTTATCTGACATGTCGGATGAGTCAATTCCATAGTGCCATCTTCCCAGCTTGTTGAGGTTTTATGGCAATTATCGCCTGGAAATACTGCTCACTTGGCCGCATTGCCCCCAGAACCTATTCATTTGACTGAGACTCGCGCTTTCGCTATTTTGAATATGGATAAGACGATACAGTCGAGTAGGGCAAAACTCCTTCGCGGTTCTGCCATCCTATCAAGATGGCTGAACCGCTCCGTTTCACTCCGGGTTCATCCCTACAAGACTGGGCTCTGATCTACATGATACAGGCAAAACGGGAGCCGCCTTCGCGACTCCCGTTCTGATTCTCAAACATCAAACGTATGCTATCAGCAATCCGGCACACCGTCGCCATCGGGATCACCTGGTGGCGGGCCTCCTGCAAAGATGTAGTTTATCAGATAGACTACATCATCTATGTCGATGAAGCCAGAGCAGTCAGCATCGCCTGCAGCCAGCGGAACCGGCGCCGGGCCGCCTGCGAAGATGTAGTTTATCAGGTGGACTACATCATCGATATCGACAAAGCCGCTTCCATCGGCATCGCCGCAGACGTATGTTTCAGCCTGACCGAATATCAGGTCGCCATCGTAGGTGAGTTCACCGGTGAACGGTGTAGTCGAGAACGGATTCTCTGATGGGGGTGCAAACGGATCGAATGTGATCGGCGTTGTACCGATCAGATAACCCGGCAGATCATCACACTCACCGTCTATGATGGTGTAATACGGCAGCGGCTCTCTGGGATCGGCAAGCCACTCTGAGGGGTTGACGACTGTGTGAATGTACCGGGTTTCACCCGTTTCGTCGCCGATGGTCGGCAGGATCATCCCTCCAGGCGGAAGGTTATCTTCCAGCCACGGTCCAAACGGATACAGACGCCAGTATTCTCCATCCCAGTAAGGATCGGCAACTTTGAACGAATCAACATTATTGCAGAACCAATCCCACTCGAATATGATGAGATAATCGTTCGCCCATAGCGGGATGTAACCTTCGTATGTCGTGCAATATTCGACATACGTCCTCTCGAAGATAGGAGGCTCATATGTCTGGCAATCAATGGTACCGTAGACTGTCAGCCAACCGTCGACATACTTCGGATGGTATCGCCAGCCCATGTCGAAGGACTTCGGAGACTCCGCCATCCCTGTCTTGATAATATCGTTATGAGCGTCAAAGCCGTAGTCACCGTTCAGACCTCCCCAGGTTCCTCCGACTTGAGTGCACATGTCCTCGCTGGTGATATATGTGTTTGGGCCCACAACGCACTCTCCCAGCGGAACGAGTGCGGTTTCCTTCACAGCCTTGTCGCCCTTGGTATTGTCCCCCTGTGTCTCATCATCACGGTACTCAATCTTGTTGTTCTTCTTGTCGAGACCAACAAGAGTGACGGAATGACCACCACCCCCAAACCACGAAATTGTAAGTTCGATATCCTGTCCCTTCTTCAGTTCACGCCAGAGCCATGATTTGAGATCGATATCATCATCATCGTTATTCTCTGAAGGAATACCTGGCGTACCGACGCCGGTAGGATAAACCGAGTTCGAATACCAGTAGTGAACTTCCAGAGGCAGATTGTTGTCGTCAATGTACTTCTTCTTAGCGATGAGTTGTTCTTTGTCCGTTACACCCTGATTCATGTATTCAGGATTGTCGAGTTCTTCCTGTATGCTCTGAGCTGTGCCCAATCCGAGATTATGCTCGTTCGAGAGCCATTTCAGGCTTCGCGCAGTAGAACCTGATGCACATTCGTCGTCATCCTCCTGAACTGAAGGAACTCCAGTCATGCCAAGGTCCTTGTGTTTAATCAACGAGTCAGTATCCACCTCTGAAGTATAGTATGGTGGTACCATCACTGACGGTCCCTCAAATAAATAGTCTCCACCGGGAATGTAGCTTCCAAAGCGACTGATATCGATATCGTAGATATTAGTCGGTGTCATGGTACCGATCGGGCCTGAAGTCTGAATCGCTGAGCTTACTGCCATTACATATTGCAGAGAAGACACATCAGTTCCAGAACTTACACCCAACTCATTGAAGTCGAAATGCAGAGCACATCGGCCAGGATCGATGATGTCGCCCGGAAGAATCGGGAAATTGCGTACAATCCAGCCTGTGTCAACCATAGCCACAGCAGAAATGTTCATATACCGCACAACATCGTCAAACATGGGGGTTACATCGAATGAGAGTTGTCCCCAATCGGAGTTGGGCGTTACCAGTGTGCCATTCTGATCGTAGAAGTCCATCTGTTCGAACAACAGGTTTGAGACCAGATCCAACTCAGAATCACAATTGAGCGTCACGACATAGTCGTTCTCATAGCCGCATGGCAGATCATAGTAATCCTGGTGGCTGACGAAGAACCAGTAAGTTCCGGGAACGGTTGCTTCGTACTCAACAGAGATGACCTCGTTACAGCCGCCCGTGATGTACGGATTAAGACCTGTAACACATGAACAGTCTGGAATGCCATCGGGGCAGCCGGCGATGTAACCGATTACGACATCGAACTCGGCTTCGCATGTCCAGGTCATCGTACCCGGAGAAGTCATGACGACTTCGTACCAGTCAGTGTCACGCGTACCGTCGCTGGCCCAGATCGTGCCACAGACTGTCTCGCCGCATCCAATCGGCTCCCAAGTCTGAGTGCCGGGCTCCATGTTGCAGCCGCCGTTCATGTCGGAACCGCATGGCTCACTCTCCATGGTCGCGCCAGGAGGACATTCGACAACGCATTCCATGGCACACTCGGTGACGTCAAGAACATAGTTGCCGCAATAGCTGCTGTAACCATCGATAACGATGTAGTACGTGTTACCACCAGTAAGCGCCAGTCCCAGGATCTCGGAGACATAGCCCGGACAGGCGTCGTCATTACAGGCGTAAGGAGGAACTCCGTCATCCGGTTCCTGACACTCATTCTCGTACACATACAACTTGGTGTCGTAGTCCGAGCCATTGCACAGCGTGATGTCGACACACATGTCGGCACCATGTGTATACACGTAGACCACATCGGGTGAGTTCGACGCAGAAGGACACTCTTCATCATAATCGTCGTTGAAATCACAAGTGTTACCTGTAGCGTTGTATGGCAGAGATGGGATCCCCGCAGCGGTTTCGCACACGTCATTGTCACCGACAACCGGGCACGGGCACACTTCGCCAGCATCCCAGTCATACGCATCGCCGTGAATGGCATAACAGTCTTCGTATGTGATGCCGTCTTCGCAATCCGGAGCACCCGGATCGCCATAGCAGCAACGACCGGTCGAGGGCTCACCGCAGTCTTCGCCGCCAGAACGGTAGTTGCCGTCCGGCTGATTTACGGGACCGGTATACGTATACTTCTCAGGAGCGACATTGCCGATGTATGCGGCAGGATGAATCGCTGATGAAGGATTAGAATTGACGACCACAGTCTGGGTCGGTTTGAAGGCGATGTCCTCAGGATGCGAAACGACCTCTCCCAGGACAATAGCAGTCATGGCGATAATACAAGCTGATATAATCACCGTGCGAAACGGTTTTCTCAATCTTGACATCTTTTTTTCCTCCACATGAAGTAAGTTTGGATATGTAAAGACTTCTTAACACAGCGAACAATACTCCTCTCGAGTAGTGACAGGTTCCGGATATGTGCACCTCCTTATCCATTTCCCGCGTTTGCGGTTTTGGATTTTCGTCTCTCGATGTTGTCAGTCGTTGTACTCAAGCAGAATCAGAGACACGCATTCTATATTTATCCGCACGTTCTGGATGCAGCTTCAGATAAATCACCCACCGGCTGTCGCAGGACAGACCAATCCCCGAACCCTGTGCTGAATCGCAGAATCACGAACGGTGTATTATGCTGTTCTGTCACAATCAGACTGTTTGATCCCGTTTTGTCAAGCTTTTTCTACAGTAGATTCCGGGTTGAATCACATGCAGGTTGGCTGATGTCCCTTCGACGGCCTCACTACGGGCAGGCCGCTCATTCCATATGCCCTCTCGTGTATTGACAATCACACCGAATAAGCCGTTATTGTGGACGAATGTCTGGAGGTTCCGATGCTCAAACTTGATAATTCGTTTCTGCTGCTCGTCGATATGCAGGGCAAGCTCGCATCTCTGATGCACAAGCGCAAAGAACTGCTCGAAAGTCTGACGAAGCTGATACAGGGTGTGCGCATACTCGAAATGCCGATCATCTGGATGGAACAGTATCCGAAGGGCTTGGGGGAGACCATCCCCGAAATCAAGTCGCTGCTCGATGGCCTGACCCCATTCGACAAGATCAGCTTCGGCTGCGGTAGCGATGAGAAGATCATGACGGCAATTCGCGCACTTGATCGCAAGCAGGCGATAGTGGCCGGTATCGAGACACATGTCTGCGTATATCAGAGTTGCAAGCAGTTGCTCGAAAAAGAATTCGATGTGACACTCGTCACTGACTGCACATCATCGAGGCACAAATACGACCGCAAGATCGCGATCAAGGCGCTCAGAGATGTTGGCGTCAAAATGTCGACAGTCGAGATGGTACTTTTTGAGCTGATGCACAAAGCGGGCGGCGACAAGTTCAAGCAAATATCGCAACTCGTGAAGTAGGCAATGCGATGATACTCTGCATCGATATAGGCAACACCAATGTCGTCATGGGGCTGTTCCGTGACGATGAACTTATTGCGAACGCTCGCTTTGCGACATCGAATCTGCGGACTGCGGACGAATGCGGCCTGCAGGCGTATCATCTTGTCCAGCGACATCACCCTGACAGCCGGGTCGAGGTTGACGGCGTGATCATATCGTCGGTGGTGCCGTTCCTGACTCCCCGGATGGCAGACATGAGCAGGCGCTATCTCGATCAGGAACCGATCATTGTGTCACCTGATCTCGATCTGGGGATTGATCTCGTGGTCGAGAACCCTCGCGAGGTGGGAGCGGACAGGCTTGCTAATTCAGTCGCCGTGATGAAGCTATATGGCGAAACCTGTATCGTGATTGACCTCGGGACTGCGACGACGTTTGACATCGTGACGAATCGCGGAGAATATCTCGGCGGAGTGATCGCACCGGGTATCGAGACGGCGTCATCAAATCTTGTGAAACGAGCCGCGCAGCTCTTTTCGGTTGAGATTGCTCCTCCGAAGAAAACAATCGGCCGGTCTACCGAGGAATGTATGAAGTCTGGCATATTCTGGGGACAGGTCGAGATGATCAATGGTTTGATCGCGCGCATAGAGGAGGAGCTTCAGGAGGATTGCAGGGTTGTGTTCACCGGCGGTTACGGAAAGATATTTGCCGAGCATATAGATCGAGATGCGGTGTGCAATCCTGATCTCACATTGATCGGCCTCAAGATGATCTACGAAAGGCTCGCCTGAGGGCTATTTGTCGGCGAGAGAGCAATAGAGTAGATATGAAAAACCCCGCCGCATCTGCGACGGGGCTTTTTGATTCTTAGAATCTTATCCCGAATGAAAACCTGTGCACTGATTCGAGATGTCCGAAATCAGACCATGCGTAGTCGACCGCGAGATTGGCATCCTGGGCCGGACTGAGAAGCAACCCACCGCCAAGGGTCAGGCCTTCTTCCTCGTATCTGAATTTGTATCCGGCGCGAAGGGCGACCGTGCTGTTCCACGAATACTCGGTACCGAGTGACAATTGCTGCATATTGTCATTCGGATGCTTCCCTTCGGCGGTAACTGTCCAGGTAGACATGCTTGTCTGGAGCAGGTCATACGCCACTCCAAGCCTGAAGACGAGCGGAAGATCATAGCCTTCGGTTGCAAGGCTCGCATTCACCGGATCGTAGTTGGTATTATCCTGATCGCGTTGGTATTTGAAATTGAGATTCGATCCTGAGAATTGCAGACTCGGTCCCATATTCGAGATATTGACGCCCATTCTCAGGTTTCGATATCCGGTTGCGAATTTGGTACCGAAATCAAAGGCAATCGCGCTGCTTCGCGCTTCGGCGATCCGCTCGGCTACATACTTGACATTGAGTCCGAACGCGAATCTGTCGGTCAGGCTCCTCGCATAGCCAGCGGCCAGCGAGTAACTCGATGCATCGAATGTGTTGCCGGTGCCGTTCGGTTCCCAGACCGTTGTCTCCTCCATTTCCCCGATACTCAGCAGGCTCATCGAGAATCCGATTGTTCCGCCGAAACCCATTGGCCTGGCGAAGGAGATGAAATTCAGACTGACATCTTCGATCCAGTTGACATTTGTAAAGGCGAATTCGGTCTGCTCCATATTGGCCATGCCTGCCGGATTCCAGTACATCGAATAGGCGTCATCAACCATAGCGACCGATGCTTCACCCATTCCGATATATCTTGCGCCGACTCCGATCTTCAGGAACTGCGCTCCGGCTGTCCCGACCTTCGAGAATTCGCCGGAATAGCCTGTCGAGGCAAGCAGGACGAATATCAAGCACGCTGTTATTGCATATCGACATATTCTCATTACGCCACCCTCACTTTATTACCGCAAACTTGCCAATTTTCGAACCGTACTCTGATTCCACAGCATAGAAATATATTCCGGGCGCAACTCCCTGGGCATTGAATGACATGATATCCCAGTACGCCGTCCCGTCATTGCCCGAGTGCTCGATTGTCTGCACCAAATCGCCTGCAAGTGTATAGATTCTGACTGTGCAGACATCCGGGAGATTCACGAATTCGAGTCGACGATCGCCCTCGGTGCTTTCCCATGCCGCATTGACCAGGTAAGGATTCGGAACTACCTTGATGTTATCGAGCCCGGACTTGGCCGCGGCGAAATCGATACCCGGTCCCCGGAAGGTGAACACATCGTCAGGTCCGTTCAGTGGAGCTCCCTGAATTGTCAGGACGTCTCCAGATCCCCACCTGTCCATCCCAATTGTATCGAGATAAAAGAACCAGGTGTGGAAATACGGATAGGCTTCGGGGTGAGGCTCGTCGTCGTACGGATAATCCACGACGACTATTGCATCTTTGCTCTCATCCTCGGGATCCCATGGTGTCCACTCGCCGTCGAATTTCCAGTCGACGATCTCCGCAATGACCTGTTCACCGGTGGTGACGTTCCATATCTCAAACGGAAGCGCAACCGGAGTCACATCATCCCACCACCAGTAGCCTTCAGAGCCTGAAGTTGTGAAGCGAAGCTCGTAATCTGCTCTGTAATGTTTACCACCCGTTTGAGGCAAACCGGCTGCATACACCATTGAGTAGACGATATCATTAGTTGTTCTGAGCGTTGTGTCACCCGCTATAGAAAACTCGGTCTGAGCCGTCACGGTCGTGTCGTTCTCCACATCAATGACAATCAGGCTGAAACCGTCGGTCACAGTGGCCGATTCGTCATCTTCTTCAATCTGAACGAATTGATTCGCCAGCAGAGTATCGCCGGTTGACGCATTCAGCAGATGCCAGTATGTAGCGTAATCGTCATCGCTGAATCTCACTTCGTACTCGTTACCCGTCATCTGGGAGGCATCGTATTCCGTAACAATGATACGGCCATCGCTCAGCCTGCCCTGATTCTCTGCCGTGTGAGAAATGGTTTTCTCAATCGGGTAGTATCCTGCAGGTAGTGACCTGGGTCGCACCTCGATAGCGTTCGAATCGGACCCCGGCGTACCGATCGCGCATGCGAGCGAAGATATATTTTCGTCACCCTCATCGTATGCCACTATCGAGTACCAGTAGTCGAAGCCATTAGTGGCGGTTGTGTCGATGAATGTGTGCGCGATCATATCGCTTATGTCGAGCTTTTCGAATTTCGTTATGGGGACATATCCCGGCCCGATGCTTCCGTCTTCGTTCCTGATCTTCTTTCCCCATGTAAGTCCGTAATCGGTTGATCTGTAGAGTCTGTATCCGGCAAAATCGAACTCGCCTGTCGATGGGTCGATCGAGTATTCCGATGAGTTGTCCCACCAGAGCTTAGCTTTGTCGTCGCCCGCTTTCACATGGAGTTTCGGTTGACTCGGCGGCTCGGGACCGACGAAGTAGTTATCGTAGATCATCTGAGCAACATCTGCGTTGCTCTTGAGTTGCACAGAGTCCTGGCCTGCAATCAGGGCATATACCACTCTGACCGTCTTGCCTGCCTGAAGGTCAATCCCTCGTGTGCATTGAATATAGTACTGGTCGTTCGGCGGAAGACTCTCATCGAATTGATCGCTGTTGATCAACTCAAATCGCTCCTGATCCGTGTATCTGCTCACCCATTCGCCGGTACGGAACGAGGTCATTCCGATGCCGTCGGGCGTCTCGATATACTTGGTTCCCATGACGCCGGTCTCAACATCGCGTCCCCATCCCGGATCGTACGCGTCCTCATCATATGTCCAGGCGAGATTCCTCTCCTCGTCGAAAGCAACCAAATCGCCTAATCTACCGTTTTCCCCCTGACCATCAGGACCACCAATATCGAAATCGCAATAGAGGCCGAAGGCGAAATCCGAGTAATCCTGCTCGCTTGCATTTGTTATCTGCAGTACGATGAACAGGTAATCCTCATTGTAGCTGAAATTCCACTGATAGACTGTGTGAGTTATTTCGATCCCGAGTTGACTTGTCCCCAGAGCGTCATCGCTCATTCTAAAATGGCTTTCCTGCTGAGCAATCGGACCGCCATCATAATATTCTTCCTCGATTGGATCCCAGATACTGTTATATCTCCACAGATCGAGTTCAGGATCATAAATACGCCACCCATAAGACGGTCGACCACGTCCGAGGCCTGCAGTGTCGGACATATCATAGTCATATGTCGTATTGATAGTCGACATCCTGATGCCATAAGTATTAATGTTGGAGACAAGAGAGGGGATCGGCATGAGATCTTCCTCTGAATTGACGACGACTGTATCGCCGTCCTCGGTGACAGCGCCCATCCAGTATTTGATCTCAGCCAGGTATTCGCGTCCGGAGTTTTTCGGCCATTCTCCGGATGGTTGGAAAATTGAGTATCCGCCGATTTCGCCCCAGTTTGCGACAGTGACGCGGATATTTCCCTTGTCATGCACAACGTTGTCCCGGAACTGGGCCGGAGGCAACATAGACGAAAGTAAGGCGGCATACGATGCCGCAAGCGGCATCATGGCGAATACGGCCACCATCGCCAGAACCGTGATTTTAACTGCTATTCTTGACATATATCGCACTCCACACAACTGGTTAGAATATCAACTCTATACCCCATCGAATTTGTCTCGGCGTGTCGAAATTCTGGGGGTCTCTTGCCAGCAACCGCCTGACGTCGTTCATATCATCCGAGGTCAACGGTCCCGCACCATCCGGATCGTAAGCCAGCAGCGGGTCCCATCCGTCATCATCCGGCTGACCCGTGTTCGAATAGACATTTATTACATTCCGGCTATCGAAAAGGTTTTCGACTTCGAGGAAAACCGATACAAACGAGTTGCTCGTCTTTCCGAGATAAAAATCCTTGTTCAGCTTCAGGCTGACAGTATTTGTCGACGGCATACGTCCCTCGTTGAGCAGGCCGATCCTGTTGCCCTGGTTATCTGTTTTCGTGTATGGCATTCCGCTGCCGTAACTGAACAACACATTCAGACCGGTTGTACTCGGAAGTCTCACGCCGAACAGCCTCGCCTTGAAATCTTTCGGGGTGCGGTAGTCAAAATTGACAGAGAGCGTATGTCTCTGATCGAATGCCAGCGGATACTCTCGAACCGGGACTACCGGCGAGTTCTCTTCGGTGTAATAATCGTAATAACCTTCATATGGATAGGAGGCGTTGCCGCGAGCAATCATGAACCCGTAGTTTATCGATCCAGCGAAGTTGTTGGACCTTCTCTTCGTCAGGACAACATCCAGCCCCTTGACGGAGCCGTAATCTGCGTTGTCATAGGCGACATACGTTCCACCCGGATAGCGAACGAGCTGAGTGGTCGTCAGATCGGAGATGTCTCTGTAATATGTGACCAGCCTGAGCATGGTGTTCTGATCCAGCAAATGGTTGACGCCGAGTTCGTAGCCGACGGTCTTCTCCGGCTCCAGATTCGGGTTACCGACAAGCGGGAAACCGGAGTTCAGCTCAGCCTGCAGATTCGTGTACATGTACGAATAGAGAGGCACCTGAAAGTAGAGCCCATAGTTGAAGTGAATCACCGTATGCTCTGATATCGGGTGCGACATACCGAGCCTGGGTGATACCTGGAATTTCGGATCTGCGGTCAGCCAGTTGTCTTTCTTAACCGGGTTTTCCCAGTATCCGATGGCTGCGTCGAGGTAATCGAGTCTCAGGCCGGCGTTTATCACCATCTCCTGCAGTTCGATCTTGTCCTGGACATATGCCGCCGCGTATCTCGGCTCGACATTGTATTTCTCTCCGTACGGGATCGAATTGAAGAACTGCTTGCTGTCCCAGTTCAGCTTGTTGAACCTGTACTCTGCGCCGATTTTCACCTGATGGTGTTTGTCGACCTGCATGAGCATGTCTCCCGACAGGCTTTTGTACGAGTTGTATCTATTGGAGTAGACCGGGTAGAAATCGCTCCCTTCGGTGAATCCGGAATAGAAATAGGTCTCGCTCGCCAGATAGTTATTGTCGTCGATATCACCGTCGTAAATCCCGTCTGTTTCCTTGTATCCGGGCCACTCCGACCAGTAGAGGTCGAAGAGATGTTCCGGCGCGAGCTTTGTCCAACTCTCGAAATGGTTCAGCCTTGCATTCAGGACCATGTTCGCTTTCGGCGTCAGCGTAAGGCGGAGGCCGAAACGGGATGATTCCGTCTTAACGAGTCCCAAGCCATCGAGATTGAAATCGTATGAGCGTCCGTTGACGTCCCTGTGGACGTACCGGTGTCTTTTCGCCTTGTAGTAATTGCCGAACAGGTTGATCTTCATATTCGGTATGGGTTGGAAGGCTACCTTGCCCACCTGTGAGATTGATCTCAGGTCATTGTGCGGAAGATATCCCTCGATCTCTCTGATCTCTGTGGAACTGAAAAATGTCGCCTTGTAACGATCATACATATATGGTACAGGACCACCGATATTACCAATTCCGCTGTTGCGGCCAATTCGTTTCAGGTCATCGAATTCGCCCGTGTTGACGTCATAGGTTTTTGTCAGACCGTCGTAGAGTCTGAGTTTACCGTGGTACTTATTGGATCCCTCCTGTGTCATCGCGCTGATAACGCCGGAGAGAGCTTCGCCGTACTCAGCCGAAAAGCCACCCGGAACAATATCGATTTCTTCGAGCGCATCGGGCGCAATACGGGTTCCGGCATTGCCATAGAATGGATCCTGGACCGGGATACCATCAAAATAGTAACTGTTTGTGCCGTCTCTACCTCCGCGAACATGCAGGAAGCCGTTGGCGTCGGTAACTGTGCCGGCCGTGATGTTCACAATGTTATCGATTGAGAGAGCGTTTGGAAGGTGTCTCAACTCATCCCTGGTGATAACATTGACAGAGGCTGTCCGATCTTTTCTCAGGAGCGGTTTCTCAGCAAGGACTCTGACAACTTCATCAGTCTGGATCGTCGTTGGATCCAGATCGAAGCTGATCGGTGTTGTCAGGTCGAGAAGAACTCTGACCTCATGCATGGCGAGAGATTTGTGACCGAGAGATTGTGCCACAAGAGTGTACATTCCTACCGGCACATTGATGAAGTAGTACTCTCCGTCGGCGTCTGTGACGCAGGTAATCTCGAATTCCTCGATAGTAACGGTTGCGCCCGCGAGAGGTTCGCCGGTGTCCGCGTTGTAGATTGTTCCCGCTATTTTACCTGCCGTGCCGGCTAACACGAAACATGGTATCAACAACGCTGCGAGCGCAATCATGAGAACCGACAGCTTGTATCCATTTCTTATAAGTTTCATGGCATATTCCTCGCCCTTTCACGTGACTGTATGTCTCTTAGAACCTTCCTTTAGCAATTGACGAAGATCCTCATATGTGAATTCCCTAGTTTGCTGAACTGAATCATGAGATAGTCTCTTTCTGCAACAATTATCGACAGGAGCATCCCAGACTTTAGAGGGCATTTGTCGATCTAATGGAAACGGACTCATTCAGATCGACTTTCTGTCAGGATTAAGCCGAACCACAGACAAATCATATTGATATTGACTCTGCATCACTATCTATGATCGGCAGAACTGATCATTCTATTAGCAGGTGAAGAGTCCTTTTATTCAAGCTGGTACACAAAACGCCGATAATCACTGGAAGGAGAGGTGCATGCCGCTCAGGTGTTTGCGGATGTGCTTTCCAACAGATTAGGTAACGCTCGGTAATTTGGGAACATCGGGACATTGCATAGAACTACCATTCTAAAGATGCGAGCGGTATTCATCGTGCTGTTATGCACCATTGCCGCAGCGTCCACGCTATTTGAGTCGACAGGCTACGCCGACAGTTCCAGCGTGATCATCATCTCCGATGATCAGCAGAAATCCACACAGAGATCTATCAAGGGAGTAAGGCAGACGCTCGAAAGAAGCGGCCTTCCGGTCAGAATCGAGTATTTCGTTGCTGTCCCTGGCGGTGACAACGAGGCCTCCCTGTCGGAGATGGTTCGACAATCAGAGCCCAGAGTGCTCGTGACCATCGGGTCACGCTGCACCAAACTTGCCATGTCTATCGAATCGGGAGTTCCCGTCGTATTTGCATCGGTGCTCAACCCTGTGACGAGCGGGCTTGTGCAGAGCTACGATAAACCGGGCGATAAAGTGACCGGAGCATCACTGGACATAGACCTTGGAATGCAGATCGAAAGATTCAGAGAGCTCGTTCCATCGACAAAGAAACTCGGCATTTTCTACAGCGACAGAACGAAATACATTATTGAACAAGCTCGTGATCTCGCGCTCGACCGATCTGTGCAGATTATCGGTTACGAAATTTCATCACAGAAGGACGTGCCCAGGGGGATCGATTCGCTGACAAGATCGTGCGACGGGATTCTCGCAATACCTGATGAACTGATATACACTCCTCAGTCAACCAGGTTTATTCTGCTCGAATCATTCCGAAGTAAAGTCCCAGTGATGGGTTTCTCCCCATCATTCGTCAAATCGGGTGCGCTGTTCGCGCTTATTGTAGACCACAAATTCGTTGGCGTTCAGGCCGGTCTTCTAGTAGTGAAAGTGTTGAAGGGAATACCTGCCGGTCTGCTTGCAGTGACGACACCCGAAGCCCCCTACCTCTACATCAACAGGAACACTGCCGAGAAGATGCGCCTGGACATTCCGTCAGAATACTATAGTGTCGCCAAGGAGGTGTACGAATGAGACGACGCGTGTCATTCACAAGCCTCCGCTTCAGGGCGATGATTACTATCTCGGGGCTGATCATTCTCACATCGGCAGTTGTCGGAGCCTTCCTGTTCAGTCAGATGAAGAACGAGATGAAACAGGAACTTCTCAATTGGGGTGAGACGACTGTCAGGCAGATAGCAAATAGTTGTGAGTATGGCGTACTGACAGAGAACTCTGCAGAACTAAACAGCATTCTCGAAGGACTGACAGTTCAGAATGTTTTCGTATATGCAGCAGTACAGGACAGTGCGGGCGAGATTCTCGCGCAATTCAATCTATTAGGATTAGGTGCTGTGGATCTTGTAACATGGATTGCAAAGCGTGATTTCTCGAAGGAATATCAGTTGGATACCACGCACATTAGCTACTGGAGTATTCCGGAAGATGAAATTGACATTGCTGATTTCAGCTTCCCGGTCCGTACTGCGACATTTGATATAGCTCTCGAAGATCTCGGTGTTACAGTCGTCGAGAGTGACACATATGACGTGACGTATGAAAAGATCGGTTTGATCAGGATCGGCTTCTCGCTCAAGGAGATGAACAGCCGCATCTATGCCGCCGCAAGACTTATCTCGATAATCATACTGCTCGTTGCGGCTGCAGTCATCGCGCTGACAGCCGTTCTGGTCAACGTGATCATCAAACCCATCGACAGACTGGCGGGAGCAGTCGAGCGAATATCCAAAGGAGATCTGTCACAGTCGGTAGAGGAGAGTTCCATTGACGAACTCAGAAAACTAGCTAAAGCATTCAATGTGATGGTGAAATCTCTGAGGGAATCTCGAGATGAGATCGAGATGTATAATCGCACCCTTGAATTGAAAATCACCGAGCGCACGAGAGAACTGGAAGAGGCTCAGACGCAGCTTGTCCAGTCTGAAAAGATGAGCGCGATAGGTCAACTCGCGGCAGGCGTAGCACATGAGTTGAACAATCCTATGGGAGGAATACTTGGCTACGCCCAGTTCGCACTCGAAAAAATGTCGATGGCTATTCCTGAAAATCTGACCGAGAAGGATATCAAGTCTCAAGTCAAGTATCTGACGGATATCGAGCAGCAGGCGCGTCGATGCCGAGGAATAATAAGGAATCTTCTGAAGTTCTCCAGGTCGTCCGACAAGAAGGAATGGGAAGAGTTTGACTTCAATGTGATGTTGCTCGATACCATATCTCTGATACAACATCAGTTCGACCTCAGCAACATCGAGTTGGAAAAGGACTTTTCAGATGATCTGCTATTGTATTATGGCAATACGAGCCAGTTGCAGCAGGTGTTCACGAACCTGTTGCTGAACGCTCAGCACGCGGTGCTTGATGGGGGCAGGATCACTCTAACAACACAGTTGTTGCCGAGTCTGGGTGAGTTCTCCGGATGTGTCGAAGTGGTTGTCGAAGATAGCGGCAATGGCATTGAAGCTGAGAATTTGAACAGGGTCTTTGAGCCATTCTTTACGACTAAGGAAAGCGGCAAAGGCACCGGACTCGGACTATCCGTCAGCTTCGGAATTGTGAAGGAGCATGGGGGCGATATAACGGTAAGCAGCGAAGTCGGTGTGGGGACGCGTTTTACTGTCATATTGCCGCTTGACAACACCTCCACAGGATCGACCGGCAAGATAAGTCAGGTTTTGAGCGGAAAGGTTCAATCCGAGCAATGATATCTAAACGGGCGCAGCCTGAGCATAGAGCCGGATAATGATTATCGCCAGGAAATTCATCGTCACGAACAGGAATAATCCCGAGTAGTTTCTTGTTCAGAATATCTCGCGAGCTCCCGATAAGAAGATACGGAGCAGTTGATATATGGCAGATACCAAACAGGTAAAGACAATCCTTATTGTCGATGACACGGCAGTCATTCGGAATCTGCTGACCGAGCTTCTCGAGTCGGATGGTTACGATATCGTTTGTGCCAACGACGGTGTAGAGGCTCTGGATGTGATAAAATCGAAGCAGGTGGATCTGGTATTCTGTGACATCCACATGCCGAGGCGGAATGGTCTCGATACTCTGAAGAAATCGAGGGAGATCAGGCCGGATCTCTTGTTTGTGATGACTGACAGTCTCCCGGATGAGATGGCTAAAGCTGCTCAATCGATTGGGGCGATTACATGCATCAGCAAGCCATTCGACCTCGATGAAATTCGCAGCAGTGTCCGGCAGGCAGAAGCTCTCTATTCGAAAGGCCGGAATGTCGAACGAATCACCTCACGGTAACACTCCCACCAAATTGCTCGTGGTCGACGACGAGGAAATCATCCTGAGCGTCGCCACAGACGTCCTCGAAGGTGAAGGCTATGTGGTCAAAACTGAGACTAATCCGCTCGAAGCTCTGAAGAGAGTCAAAGAGGAAACATTCGATTTCGTCCTGACCGATATCAGCATGCCGGAAATGAACGGCCTCGAAATGGTCAAGCAGATCAAGAAGATCGACGCGAATATCGGAGCGATTTTCATGACAGGCTATGCGAATCTCGAAACAGCCAAGGAGGCCATCAAGACAGGCGCCTATGATTATATTATGAAGCCGTTCGAGTTAGTCGAACTCAGAGCGGCCGTTACCAAGGCAGTCGAAAAAAGACGTGAGGAGATGTCAAAAACCGAGGGAGCTCGTCTCGACCGCCTCTCGGATCTGGTGGAAGTTCTCTACACCGTGGGCGACAAGAAGAGTCTGCTCAGATTGTCACTCGGACTGGCGTTGATTAATTCCGGTCTGACCACCGGATTCATGTCGTGCTGGGATAGCAAGTCGGAAGTTCTGGACCTGATCTGGACGGACAATGTCAAAGAAAGCGACTTCAGAGAGATTTCGGCATACCTCGGAGCTGATGCCGCAAGAGATTGTTTTGATTTCGTCACCCCGCTGCGGATTGGTGATCTGGCCGAACATCCATTCGTCACGAAGTTGCAGCATATCATCCCGGAATCCAACAGCCTGATTCAATACTTCGATTCAAAGAAGGGCAGCACCACGCTGAGAGTGATACATCGCGATGAATTCCTGATGACTCTCTGCACACAGAATGAGTCGGCTGAAGTGCCCTTTTCGGATGGAGACCTGAAACTTCTGAATCTTGTGTTGAATATGGCAATGGTGGTCGTGGAAAATGTCCTTCTGCTGAGAGAATCGCAGGCAGCCCTTGCGGAACTGGCGACCATTCACGATCAGATCGTCAATCTCGAACGTGTCGCGGCGCAGGGCATCATGTCTGCCGAGATCGGGCATGAATTGAACAACTACCTGAACATAGTCCAGTCCAACTTCGAACTGCTAAAACTGAAAGCAAAGATCACAAACTCTGATGATGTCGACAAGTATGTACGAGGGATAGAGGAAAGTCTTGAACAGATGACCAGGTTCACGACCGGTCTGGTTGATTCCGCCAAGCTCAAGTCTGAGAAAACTGAATTCGACCTTGATGATCTGATCGAAGACATAGTTTCTTTCCTGTCACCTCAGAAAAAATACCGCCAGATCAAATTGATTCACGACAAGAGCGGCAATCTGCCGAAGATGACAGCGGACGTGCAGCAGTTGCAGCAACTGTTCTACAATCTGCTGAACAATGCCGCTGAATCATTTCCGGAGGACTTCGAAGAACAGCGGCAGATTTCAATAACTACTCAACTCTCCGGCTCCGATGTAAAAATCGATGTGGTAGACAATGGAAGCGGTATACCTAAGCGCCTTCAGAAAACAATGTTCTCCGACCGGTTTACCACGAAGACGAGCGGCCATGGTTTTGGACTCCTGGTGTGCAAGAAAGTTGTGGAAAGCCACAACGGACAGATTGCAGTCGAGTCGACCGAAGGCCGGGGGACAGTGTTCCATATCACGTTCCCGACATCAGGCTGACTCAGTCGGATTCCACACAGCCATATCCCGGCGGATCGCCATCGAGATAGATGTAGGCGAACAGATAGACCACATCTCGCAAGTCGAAGATGCAGTCTGCATTGACGTCGAGTCGATTCACATCATCTGGCAGCGGCATCGATGAATACAACATCCCGATCATCAGCACCGCATCGAGAAGTGTGTGCTGCATGTCGTCGTCCAGATCACCGGCGCCGCTCCTCGTAATTCCAAACTGGTCGGCTGCATGATTGAGAATCCTCCTGCCGGAATCAATTTCGAGATTGTATAGCGGGAAGTTCAGATAGGCGAGTCTTGACTCTCCGATTTCGGCATATATACCACACGGCTTGTTGTGGAAAGCGGTGTCTGCATCAACTGCCTGATACAAGTATATCGGCACAGCGATTTCAGGGTCATAGTCGAGCGCAGACATGCTCCGAAGAAACTCACTGTTTCCATAGCCATTCCATTCCGAGTTGATTGAATTATCGAGTATTGCATCCGGCCAGCCCTCGATTCCATCTGCGGATGCGAAGTCAAATTCCAGTGACAGCGTGTTTCCGAGTAACCCAAGAAGTCCGCCTAGCTTCCCGACAAGCTTGGGACCCATCAGCAGGATGTTGCCGCCACCCTCTTTGAACCATTTCAACTCGCTCATCGTGGGGGCCACAGTTACGATCGCATCTGCTATCCAGAAAACCGACCTGTATTGTCCGATCTCTTCCATGTGGAGGACGAATGAGTCACCCGGTGCCACGATGAATTCGTTATGTGGGATGTCGGCCAGCATCGAGCGATACCGAGGCATTACAATTGATGTGTCGAATCCCCAATCTCTCTCCAGTACGACCAGCAGATTGCGGTTGAAAAATACGCCCCTACTGGAAGCAACATCCGTTGCAGCAGACTGAAGATTATCCTCGTCGACCGCTTTGACAAAGTAATCGTAGTAGCTTTCCTGCAATACAAGTTCGTCTGTCCATGCTGTGTCTGCGATTTCTGCTACCAGTGAGAAATCACCCAGATTGGCGAATGATCGGAACACCCGGTATGAAGTCACATCAGGATGAATTGATGCAGGCCAGTCAAGATGTATCGACCTAAGCTGTGGAGCAGCTATCAGTGTATCCGGAGCAAATGGTATTGAGTAGGGAACGCCTGATTCCTCAACTTGCACGATGCTGAAAAGCGTGTCATCAATTACCGCCGTAACTGCGATGAAGTATTTGGTTCCCTCGGTCAGTCCGGTCACTTCAGTTGATGTTGATCCCTTCTGGACCATGTGGTAGCTGGTATAGTGACCTGATGATGTTCCAACAAAGATCTTATATTCAAAATCGCGAGAATCCTCAGGCTCATCCCATTCGACGAGAAGCCGATCGCCCTTGCCGGCATCAGTAATCACGACATTCTTGATATTCGGCGGCGAAACCGCGATCCTGTATGTCGCCGCTGCAGATCCTCTGACGATCTCTGTCATGTATTCGAAATCGAGGAAATCGGCGATGTCTAATATTGTGTGGTAGTGCATCGAGAAATTCTGCTCATGGATGAACAGTGCGGGCCAATACCGTTGGAATGGTGCATGATCTGAGCGTCCAGAGTTGCCGACATTCACGTTTCCAGAAAGAGAGGTATGCGTATTCATTTCGCTGGAGATAACATCAGCATACGGTTTCGAAGCCAGCGTATTGTAAATTTTAACTGTCGAATTCGTAGGCAGGTTGTTGCCGATCATATCCGCGTTAATCATAACTTCAATATTCTGGTCGAGATGACTGTTCACATATGCTTTACTCCCTATCAGCCCTTGTTCTTCCGCTGCAAAGCAAATAAATCTAACTGTCTTGGGTGTTTCGAACTGCTGAAGAACCCTTGCGATTTCAAGACAAAATGCTGTTCCACTCGCGTTGTCATCTGCGCCCGGTGCCAGACCTAATGAATCCAGTAAACTTCTTGCTCTGCAATCATAGTGAGCGCCGACAATAATATAAATATCGGGTGCTAATGTACCTAAATGGGATGCTACTACATTATGACCGTAATCACCATATTGTGTAGGCTGTCCGTGAAGGAAGGAATCCAGTGTCACTTCATATCCGAAAGAGCTGAATTTCTCCATCAGCCAGTTACGAGCATTAATGACAAGATTTGACATCGTGTTTCTGGAATAGAAACCCTCCAGCCTCCGCACATAAGCCTCAACACTATCTTTTGATACCAGACTCACGAGCGAATCGATCAGGTCGAGATTTGGATAAGACACATCAGGATGAACGTCAGGATAATATCGGACCGGAACGTCCCTCGATGGCAACGACAGCGTCCAGAGTTCATCGCGGAATCCTACCTGTGGGATGTCTGTCTTCCTGACGAGTACATACGAACCGAACACAATCCGATCAGTCATTCCAAGACTCATGGAACGTACGGCATGTTCGACATCGGGATTCTCTGACGTCACGATCACCCAATCATCAGGATTGAACTCATGATGCATCAAGTCGATCTCGATGCCAGCAGCGCGAATCCTCTCTATGGATTCGGCTCTACCTGAAACGAGATACTCATTCCCCTCGGCGAGAATGCCTCTCACTCCGGATGAATTGACCAGTCGGGCATCCGCGTAGCTCGATATGCTGATCCGATAGAGCGGCTCGGCACTCTCCGTTAGTCCGGCAACTGCCACGAGCGGGAACAGGACTGAATAGATCAGTCCGATGACAATATGTTTCATTATTGCTTTCATATATTAAACCTCACTTTCTTTGGGCGGCAGATGTGGACATCTGCCGGGCACATAATGAGAAGACGGGACAACTCAACGTTTGTCAATTTACAGATTCAATCTAACACAAGTTACCGTTATGGGCAATAAGCCATATGTCCGTGCATGTCACTCTCTTACTCGTAGCGCTCATTAGAATCAACGCGAATTGCCGCGCGGCGTTCCATATCAGAGATCGGCAATCGATATCGTCATTTTCGACATCCGCGATGCACGAAATGACTTGATTTCGTGGCTCAGTCTCGCTTAATAGTATGATATGTTTCTCCGACGTACATTCTTCGTGACTCAATGCCTGTTCCTGATGGGAGTCTTACTGCTGTCGGGCGTTTCTCATGCCTCGATGGATATCGGGCTCGACGTCGAAAGAACTGTCCTTCCGAACGGTTTGACCGTCCTGACCTGTGTCGACACGACAGCATCGACTGTCTCCTATCAGACATTCATCAACGCAGGTTCCCGCGACGAGACCAGGGCCGGAGCGACTGGAATAGCCCATGTTTTTGAGCACATGATGTTTCGCGGGACCGAGAAATATCCGAGCTTCAGCGATGCTGTGGCGCCTATGGGCGCGCAGACCAACGCCTACACATCGGAAGATTATACCTGCTATTACGTGAACGCCAAAGCCGGGTTCCTCGAGAGAATCATCCAAATCGAATCGGATCGAGTCAGGAACCTGAGATTCACGCGCGATGCCTTCCGGCGCGAACTCGGACCGGTCAGAGAGGAGCGCAGGAGAGGGGTCGATGATGATCCCGGCGGATACCTGCATCAGGAACTCTATCGGCTCGCATTCCGCAAGCATACGTATCATCACCCGGTGATCGGCTGGGAGCGGGATCTCGAAAAGACTCTTCGCTACGAGGACGCGTATGACTTCAAGAGGATTTTCTACGCGCCGAACTACTGCATGATCGTGATCTGCGGTAATTTCGATCCTGACAAGGCTGGAGAGTTGATACTTGAACACTACGGCGACTGGAAACAATCACTACCGCCGACATCGCGCGTCAGGAATGAACCGGTGCAGAAAAAACCGCGCAGGCGCGACCTCGAATTCAAGGATACTCATACGCCGAATAAGATGCTGATCGGATACAAGGCGCCTGATCTGAATCTGGATTCGCCCGACCTGGTTGCGCTGCAAGCGCTCGACAACATTCTGTTCTCCAGAACGGGACGGTTGTATCGAAAGCTGAAACTGGAATTGGATCTCGTCCAGTCGGTGAGGGGGGAGATCGACGGCAGGAAAGACCCATGTTTGTTCGTGATAGATGCCACACTCAAGTCTGATATTGCATTCGATTCGGTCGTTGCCGTCGTGAGAGGCGAGATCGCAACCCTCGCAAACCAGCCGGTTTCGGAAGCCGAACTGACAAGGGCGGTCAATCCGATGAAGTCGAGATTTCTTCGAAGACTCAGCACTCCGTTTCGCGTGGGTGGCATGCTCGGATACTATCATCTCGTGGGGGGCGATTACCGGATGCTGTTCCAGCATTATGATATGCTCGGCACGATCAGCACCGACGACATCAGGAACGCGGTCGAAACATATCTTACGCCGTCGAACTCCACTATCGTAACTCTCTCACCCTTGTCGGAGAATTGACTGTATGCTCTTTGTGCGTATCTCGACCGCTGCGATGATCCTTCTGTTTCTGGCATGTTCGCCCGGAGATACACCGAAGGATCAGCAACCGGGCACTCTGGTTGAGTTCAAGAAACCGGGCATACCACTGATCGACATCCAGGTACTCGTGAAATCCGGTTCCGTCGATGATCCGGTCGGGAAAGAAGGACTTGCGCGTTTTACCGCGAACCTGATGATGCGGGGAGCGGGTGATCGGACTCGCGAGGAAATCGACATTGAATTGCAGGAGCTCGGGTCCGAGATCAGTGTCCGCGTCGACAGGGAGACCATTCTGTTTAGCTGCCAGTCGCTGAAAGAGAACATCGCTCGAACGTATGAGATACTCTCCGATATTCTCCTGCGCCCGACGTTTCCGGAGCAGGAAATTGCGTTGCTTGTATCTGAGCAAGTCGATGACATAGATGAAATCGTACGTGATGACGCCGAACTGGCGCTAGCTGTCTTTCAGCAGACGCTCTATTCCGGGCATCGGTACGCTCACCCGACGGCGGGGCTGAGGTCGTCTGTTGAATCGTTCACTTCCGAAGATTGTGATTCGTTCTATCAGACGCATTTCGATCTGAACAACATTATCATCGGCATAGCAGGCGACTACCCTGACGGTTTCGCCGACTCGATCAGTTCCGATTTCGGCATATTGTCCGCCGTATCGGTTGAAGAGACGCATCAGCCAGTGGCGCCTGTAAAGGGCCGCAAAGTCGTTCTTGTCGAGAAAGAGAACAGGGCGCAGACTCATTTTCGCATAGGCAACATCGTCGAATATGATCGCAACAGCAGCGATTACTACCCTCTGCTGGTTGCCGGAGCGTATCTCGGGCAGCACAGGCAGGCATTCGGGAGACTCTACCGGACGATCAGGTCCGAGCGGGGGCTGGCGTACGGGGCGTATGCATATCACGAGCACTTCGATCAGTACAATTGGTCGAAGATGTCTGAACTGCTGATCCCGTGGAACCCGACGTATTTCTCGATCTGGACCTATCCCAAAGCGGTCAATGCTGAATTCGCGATGAAACTCGCGGTGCTTGAATGGTCAAAGATTATCGATGGCTCTATAATCGAGAGCGACCTGGAGAAGACGAAGCAGTTCCTCGTCAATCATTTCCCGTTCATCCATGAAATGCCTGAGCGCAGGCTGAGTATCGAAATCGAACAAATCTACTTCGATGATCCGCAGTTTTTGTTTGATTACGGGAACCGTATATCAGGTGTGATTTCGGATGACATTCGATCCGCCGTATCTCGGCGCTGGTCCGCGGATAACTTTCTGCTCGTGGCTGTTGTCTCCGATGGCGAAAAGTTCAAATCGGAACTGCTGGATGACACGACATTCATCGAGTACCCATCCGGAACGACCAGCGACAACCTTGAGACTGCCGACGCGGAAGTCAGGGCTTATGATCTGAAATTGACCGCAGACGATATCACGATCCTGAAAGCATCCGATCTATTCGAGTGAAGCTATAAGATTCACTCGATCAGATTAGAATCGCCTGTGAGTTCGACAAGCGCCATAGCAATGGCGTGTTTTTCTGTGTGGGATATCGAGATAGCGATTTGGACTTCCGGGGTGATTCCGGACACCCTGTCTGATATATGGACTACCGGCGCTCGCGACGCGTCGTCGAGTATCTCAATGTCTTTCCATGAATAACCTGAGACCCCGTACCTGTAGAGAGCTTTGTAGACAGCCTCTTTCGATGCGATTCTCCCCGCCACCGATTGCAGAAAATTCGCCTTGGTCCTGCAGTATTGCTGCTCTTTGTCTGTAAGCAGGCGGTTGAGAAGCTTCTGCCCCCACCGTGCATACGACCCCCGCAACTTCTCGATGTCTATTATGTCTGTACCGACTGATAATCTCATGGCATTGCCTTCTGACTTGTTATCAATATAGCCCTGTTCTGCTTATTCCGGCAAGAAGTATTGGGCGGCGTCATTCCCGCGAAGGCTCTTCGCTATGCTCAGGATATCACGGGAATCCAGTCTTGTAGGGCAGCGACCCGCGAAGTCCTGAGCCCTGAGAAGGGAAGCGCAGCGGAGTGGTCCTGCCACTTGGCTGTGAATCTCAATTGATTGGCCAGCCGCCTTGATTCTCTATGGCTTCATCTATTTCGGCCATCAGCCGGATCGTCTCCGAAAGTGCTGATACGATATGCTGGTAGTGATCCAGGTCATCGCAGCTTAAGTTGCGCCTCTTACGGTCTTTGAGCCACTTCTGACAGACCTGATAACCACCGATATGAAACTCCCAAACTTCCGGAGCTACGCCTTCAAAAAACTGCTCTTTGTTGATCCAGACACGACCCAGAGGATTCTTGGCACCCGGCTCGGAGTAGCGAATCTTCTCGACGAGATGATCGCCGTCTACGGGGTAAGCCGTCAGGTTCGGACCGTGTTTCTCCATAAGATGGAGACCGACCAGTTCCTCGCCCAGGGCGCACAGATTGCGGAACAACCTCTCCTTAGACGTCAGTGGAATGCGCGGGAAATCAATCTTGAGAAACTCGGCGTAGCGGCTGCGGTAGGTTGGGGAATGAAGAACAGCATAGATGTAGTCGAAGACATCCTCCGGACCAAATGTCTTTTTCAGATCACCTTTACCGTCTGGGATAAATGTCATTCTGAGTCCCTTCGCACAGTCTTCCATGAACTCTGCGCTTAAGTTGGATCGGCGCGCACCCTGTGCATTAGTTGACGAATCACCGTCGAACAGGTCATGCTTCTTGTGCGCAAGACACCTGTAAAGGGGAAACTGAAAGCTGTTGCCCCCACCGGCAGACTTATTTGCCGCAACACATTGGTCCCCAATCATTCTAGTACAGTAGGCAAATGTGAAATCTCTGGGTGACTGAGGGCGATGAGTAAGTAAGGCTAGATTCCCGGGAACCATATGACCCAGGACATCTTGACGTAACCGTTCGCATACAGCCTTATGATAGAGCACATATCGGAAATCAAATGGCCTGTAGCACAACGGCTTGATGAAATTCTCGATGTCATCCGCCTCACGCAGTTCATCGCGGGCTGAGCTTAGTTTCCAGTACGAGACATCTCTGAGACCGTACTCACTTCTCAACCAATCATCGTTGATCGACTCACTTACCAAATCACTGGCCCTGTGCATTAACGTCTCCGGCTCATATGCTATCGAGAAGCGATTTCTGGCCGTAGTCATCGTGCTTCCGGAAAGGCTGAACACATTCGTTATTAACCAGCATCGATCATATTCGGGTCTAAGGTTCTCATCCTGCGGAATGAAGAGATAGTGTGGGTGCGACGGACTCAGAGTGAGCCAGTCGGTGTTCTGCACATTCTCACTCACGAGTTGTCCATATTTCTGTTCTCGTAGACCCCACATGCTGCCGTAGTTCACCTTGATTGATTTCTTTCTGTCTTCTCCCGTGACGAAGATACCTACGGCAACACCCTGCTGAATATCAAAGACGTTCTCATCCTTCGACCCATCCGGGCAGATCTCTTTCTTCTTCGTGTTGCCATGTAAGTCGAGTACGTGTATCCGGTCAAAAGTCGTAAGCAAACTCTGACGCATTCCGCGAAACGTTGGGTTATCCAAATAAGAGTGATTTGAGATGAAAGCGAGAATTCCGTAGCCGGTTTTTTCTATTCGCCACTGTGCAAATCGGATGAACTTCACATAATCATCGTTCAGCCATTTCGGATTGCGTTCTCCAAGCGGCTTACCATCTACCTCGAAGTAGTTGGCTGTTGATTCCCCCGTCATCGTGTCTTTGCCCCGGAGCAACCTGCTTATCCATTCGCCCTTGTTGGCAGAATGCCCCGAATACGGCGGATTGCCCAAAATGACCATAACCGGGGCTTCTGACTTGATCTCGACAGCCTGATTAGCCTCTTCCGCAATAATGTCTGCAAAAGGAACGCCG
The DNA here is from genome assembly GCA_965369655.1 of uncultured bacterium. Lineage (GTDB taxonomy): Bacteria > Zixibacteria > MSB-5A5 > JAABVY01 > JAHJOQ01 > JAJRZO01. Next base: position 252,217 of record CBDUQR010000001.1, read on the forward strand.
ATCTGCTTGTCCCTGGCTTTCTCCAAGGTATTAGTCAAGTACACACGTAATCGCTCGCCCGATTTGAAATCGTATCCAAGTTCTTTCAACTGCAGTCCGAGCTTCATATGTGCCACCGCGTATGGCGCCATGAGGAGTTCAAATCCAAAAAGACGCGGCAACAGATGTTCGGAAACATAGCTCGACCACGTACCTTTCTGTCCCTTGCTTACGAGATGTTCGTGGATATGATCGATCACGCCATGAAGGAATGTGCCGGTGCCTACAGCAGGGTCGAGGATCAGAACCTTGTGACATTCGCCAACTTTTTTTCGTAGGGGCTTGCCGTTCTTGTTCTTTTCAGTTTTATATACGGGAATCTTGGACGTATCTGCGAGTCCGTCCTCTATCCCGAAATCAGTCTTCAGAATGTGGTCTATGCTCCGGACGATATAGGAAACCACAGGTTCGGGAGTGTAGTAGACGCCGCGGGCTTTGCGCATTTTCGGATCGTATGCTGCAAGGAATGTCTCATAGAAGTGAACTACCGGATCCTCCCGTCGCGTGCGCTGGCCGAAGTCCTTGAGGATTGCGTGCAGGTCAGCTCGATTCAGCAATTCAACAAGATGGTCAACCGCCCAGACCAGGCGTTCGTCCAGACGACGACCGGCGATATAATCAAACATCTCAATGAGGAAGGGGTTGGTTTTCGGAAGAGCGTAAACGGCATCCTTGCGTCGAAAGGACTTGGATTCAGGATGGTTGCATTTGGCCGAAAACAGACCATAGCAAATTGTCTGTGCGTACATATCGGCAAACTGATCGGGCTTGAGATCGTGGAGCAGAACCTCGCGGAAACCCTCCAACTGGCTGTGAAGCGATCCTCCCTTATCTTCATCACCGAATGCCTCAATAATGGTGCTCTTGAGGATTTTCGCCAAACCCGCCATTCGCTTTGCAAGTTCCTTCGGATCGCTTACAGTGGAAACACGTGTAACAAGGAATTCATTCATTAGATCAAAGAACTGTTCGATGCCACTTTTATCCTCGCGCAACTTTCTGTCCGCAGTTACCGATGCAATTCTGGCCGTCAGCCTGTGCTTGCCACCCTCAAACCAGCGGAATTCCAGATAGTCTGTGAGGATGAGATTGCCGAGCCCCTGGCGATATCGCTTGAGTTGCTCGCCATCTCGGATTTTAGGTTTGACCCGCCCGGAGTCTGATTCGATGGCATCCAGGGACTTGCCAATGTCCTTTGCCTCGATATAGCCGAGCGGTGTCTGACCGTGAGTGATAATAAAATCCGGTGCGCCGCATTTCTCGCGCTTTGGTTCGTTGGTAGCTTTGATCCCTGTCCGGAATGATTCGATCAGTTCCTTAAGAGCAGGTCGGTAGGTATGTTTAGTTGCATTGCCAGTACGGAAGTCGCTTCCAATGCTCTTCAAGTAGCGAGCGACAGCCCCAGCTTCGTTATTCGCTTTCGTCATTCCAGGTCAGCTCCATATTCTGGACAGATGTCCTGTATGCTCTGGCAACGGTGCAATTATCCCTGAATATTGAGACAAAAGCAAGCTCAAATTCGGAGCCAGTGCGACAGGTGACCCACCCCTATACTTCTTCAGTCGAGTAGGGATGAACCCGTAGTGAAGCGGAGTGGTTCAGCCGTCTTAACAAGATGGCAGAACCGCTCCGTTACACTTCGGATTCTACCCTCTGGCAATGTGCGGAAAATGTACATCTTTGATACAAGAATCTTGTTGCAAATACAGCGAATGTGCCGTATGTTATATACACATTGGAGAGAGTGGGTGGTCGTTTGATTTACTAACACTTTACCAATGAAGGTCGCCCCTTGTGAGTTGAAAGGGATGCCGTGACCTCCAGGATGGAGCAGCGTCTCTCAAATACTGCGGTGGCTGTGAAAACCCTTTACCGTATGTAAACGGTGTTCTTCCAAACGCCCAGTGCCCCTCTCTCCTCCTTCTAATTCCCGCGCGTATATTTTTCAGTTTGAATCAATCATCGTTGTATTAGAAACAATCTGAGCCGCCAGTGTTAACTTCCGGCACATCCGACCGATTAAATGGGAGAAAAGGTCAAACTTTGAACAGGGAGTTCCCGATGGAAAAAACCACTTATGCTGATCGTGCTGGTGGCGCGGAGAGAAGAGAATCGTCTCGCATAAAGCGAAGCATGGCTATCAAAGCTACCCGGATCGAGTATCCGATGAGTCTGGTAGTCTCTGCTGAAGGAGCTATGGTCAACCTGTCGCGCGGCGGCGTTCAGTTCACTTGCAGCAAAGAATTCGACTTGAATTCGCTGGTGCAACTCAATATGACTCTCCCGGGCTGGACGAAACATCATCCTGGATTTATCAGGGTTTACGAGGATTCGATAGGCCGCCCATTCACCGCTGTAGGCGAGGTTCTGCGCTGTGAGAAATCGGGCGACGATTACAGCATCGCAACACGTTTCGTGAACATCGATCCCGATGATATGATCGGCTTCGAAGGCTATCTGTCAGCTAAGGATCTTATGTAAGCCTGACGGTCCGGCTTCGGATGACGTTTATTTCAGTGCCTTCCAGACAAAGCCGTCCGCCTCTCGAAGCAGTCTGCGGGCTGTTGAAGAATCGACTTCTTTAAGAATCATCACGATCGCGGTCTTAACGTTTCTCCGTGACAGCGACAGATATTTCCCTGCCTCTCTGTACGAAACGCCGGTCACCTCCATCAGGATTCGCTTCGATCTCTCGGTCAGTTTCTCAGATCTCGCTTCGAGATCGACCATGCGATTACCATATGTCTTGCCGAGTCTGACCATCGCTGTCGTCGTTATCATATTGAGGATCAACTTTGTCGCCGTGCCAGCCTTCATCCGTGTCGATCCTGTCACGACTTCCGGACCGAGAATCGGGTTGACCAGCACATCGACTTTCACAGGCAGGCTCTCGACCGGATTGCAGCAAAGATATATTGTCATTGCCCCGATTTTTCGGGCTTCAGCGACTCCGGCCAGTGTGTAGGGTGTCCGCCATGATGCCGCGATGCCAACGACAATATCCCCCTTCCGTACGCCGTTTTTCCTGATGTCCGCCCTGGCTGCGGCACGATCGTCTTCAACGCCCTCACGGGATCGCACAAGCGTGCGCCTGCCGCCCGCGATAATCCCGGTGACAATCGACGGTTTCACTCCGAATGTCGGTGGACATTCCGATGCATCGAGCACACCCAATCGTCCCGATGTTCCCGCGCCTATGTAGAAAAGCCTGCCTCCTGCTCGTAGCGAATCGACGACATGGCGAACAGCCTGCTCTATCTGAGGGATTGCTTTCCTGACAGCTGGCGCGATCCTGTGATCTTCCGTGTTGATTAGACGCAGGATTTCCCTGATGGAGAGCTTATCGAGATCGGAACTGGAGGATAGTACGCTTTCGGTGATAAGATTCTGAAGTTCGTTAAAGACTCGTTTTGACATCTACTGCGGATTTATTCGCGCTACCAGTGTATCGCTTTTCGATAATGTCCCGACGCCGATGGTGCCGGAGATATCGTGTCCATCTACATTGCCGGTTGGAAGCTGCATTGTCAATGGAAAAAAGAGACCGGGCCACGAATTGAATGTCTCGCGATAAGAAAGAACATAAATGCGATACGTTCCGGGGAGTGGATCATCCGTGCCGTCGGCTTTGCGGAACGCTCCGTCCGGAACCGTTGCTGCAGTTGTGCCGGTTGTCACGAATTCCGCAATGTCGGGCGCGGCTGCAGCCGAGTCAGGCTTGACCACTGTCAGGATATACCCCTGACTGCTTGCCGAACCGGTCCATGTCACGGAGACGCTCGGACCGGTGTATTCATAGATATTGTTGGCGGGAATCATGACGTCCACGCTGAATGTATCCGGCAGCATATATGCCTCGGAGAGTATCTCCTCGTCCGAGACCGTAATCGTCACACTGTGCGAACTACCGGGCGCCAGATGAAGCACTGGATTCGTGAGGGAGTAAATGCCTCCACCGGTGTGTGGCACGGTGAATGATTTCACCTTCAGAATGGCGTTCGTCAACGGTTCCCCATCTTCGGTCAACTCGAAATACGCAACACTCGAATTGTCATCCGAGTTATAGAACAGCAGGCCGTTTACGCCATACGCCTTGTCGGTCGGCTGTGTTGCAGTATCATCGCCACACGAAGGCGCGAGAACAATGAGAATCAGGACCGTCAGTATGTACCGTTTGTATACCATCTTCTATTGTATCGGCATGGCGCAGGTGGAAAATAAGCCGAACTGACATCGTGCCCCAGAAAAATCGCCTGGCTTTTCGCTTGACAATTCGCTAGCTGTGGCTATTTTGTTCGGTTTGATGATGAGGAATATGATATGAAAAGAACATTTCAGCCGTCGCGTAGAAAGCGACTAAATGATCACGGTTTCAGAAAGCGCATGTCGACCAAGGGTGGGCGGGCGATTATTAAACGCCGTCGCGCTAAGGGCCGTAAACGCTTGACGCCAAGTGTCCCCAAGAAAGTCAGGTAATCTCAGATTCGGCCGGGAATTCAGCCTTAAGAAGAGTCCCCTGATCAGACGAATTGTGACGACGGGATCGAGGTATTCCGGACGGCTGTTGGACATAAGGTTTGTGACCGGAGATGACCTGCGCAGACAATTCTGCGTCAGGACTCCAAAGCGAATCGGAATCGCTGTCACGAGAAACAGGCTCAAGAGGGTTGTGCGGGAGGCTATCAGGTTGCGTTTGGATATGTTCGACTTGGGCCTGCGCGCCGTAATTCGAGTCAAATATGCACCGGATCGGGATGTTTCCGCACTTGTTGAATCTGATCTAACGGGATTCCTGAAAAATGCGTAAAGTGCTCAGTCTGCCACTCATAGCAATAATCAGGCTTTATCAGTACACGATTTCTCCGCTGTTTGGACCTGTCTGCAGATTCGAGCCATCCTGTTCGCATTACGCTATCGATGCTGTCACAAAGTATGGTCCTCTGAAGGGATCTGTGATGGCTGTTCGCCGAATTCTGCGGTGCCATCCTCTCAACGATGGTGGTTATGACCCTGTGAAGTAGGTAATCATGGATCGAAACTACACAATCGGATTGATTCTCATTGGGCTTGTGTTTGTTGCATGGATGGTGTTCATGTCGCCGCAGTCCCGTCAGCCTGAGCCGACAATGGCAACTGATACACTAACAACTGCTTATGACACGGTGCGATATGCAGACGAAGTTACCGAACCTCGCATCGGATCAGGGCCTGATACGCTAGCAGCTGTTGCGGATACTTTGCCTGAAGAGTTTGTCACCGTGGAGACCGATGTTTATACGGCCAGGCTATCGAGTCGCGGAGCTGGTCTGACAAGTTTCATCCTCAGGAAATTCGATTATCCGGAGGGTGAGCCGATTGAAATGATTCATTCGGACGGGCTGGCAGTTCCCAATCTCAGATTCAATCGCGGGGAACTGAACCTCGAACAGGTCGGCTTCAGTGTTGATAAATCCATGATCAGCCTCTCCGGAACGGAATCTGAGAAACTGAAGTTCTCATATACTTTTCCGACCGGCGAGACTCTGACCAAGACCTACAGATTTTTCGGCGACAAGTACTCGTTCGATCTTGAGTTGGAGATCAATGGCATTGGCACGCTCGATCTCAGGGACTATTACGAGATATATTTCGAACCGGGGCTCGAACCGACCGAGAAGAAAATCGAGGATGACCTGGGAAGTTTCAAGGCATACGCGCTCCTCGGCGATGACATCGAGAGCTTTGATGATTTCGACGATGGTGGCCGGATCACAGAGGACCTCGATGGCGTAGTTGATTGGATTTCAACGCGTTCGAAGTTTTTTACCGTTGCGCTGATGCCGCAGACACGTGATGCTTCCGGCATGCGCCTCGAGGGTTCCCGCAGATCGCACGACGAGGACAGAGGCGTTATCGGATACAGCCACATCGGTATTGCCCTCAAGATGCGACTGGGCCAGCGGGACAATCTATTCGACGCCTTCACGATCTACGTCGGTCCGCTCGACTATAACATTCTGAGCGAATACGGCAACAGCATCGAGAATACTCTCGATCTCGGCTGGTCGGTCATACGGCCGTTCTCGAAGTTCATAACATGGTTCCTGGTCTGGCTTCACAAGACTATTCCCAACTATGGCGTGGTCATAATTCTCTTTACCGTTCTTATCAAGCTGATTTTCTCTCCGCTCAGCTTGATGTCGATGAAGTCGATGCGCAGGATGCAGACAATCCAGCCATTGATGAACGAAATCAAGGAGAAGTACAAAAAAGACCCGCAGAAGATGAATCAGGAAGTCATGAAGCTGTACAAGCAGGAAAAGGTGAACCCGATCGGCGGGTGCCTTCCGATGCTGCCTCAGATTCCGATTTTCTTCGCGCTGTTCACAGTTTTCCAAAGTACCATCGAGTTCAGGGGTGCGCCGTTTATCCTCTGGATGCAGGACCTCTCGCAGCCGGATGAACTCTACATTCTCCCGGTCATCATGGCTGTCACGATGTTTGTGCAGCAAAAGATTACTATGAAAGACCCAAAGCAGAAGATGATGGTATACATTTTCCCCGCGCTTTTTCTCTGGTGGGGAATCACGTTCCCATCCGGGCTGGTCCTCTACTGGACCGTCTTCAATATATTCGGTCTGTTGGAAGCGGTCTTTGTTCATAAAAGGCATCTGCCCGTCACTGCTAAAGCCGTACCGGTAGCCGATGTCAAACCATCCAGACAAAAAAAATAGCGAGACTATCGCTGCTGTAGCAACTCCTCTCGGAAGGGGAGGTATTCATGTCGTGCGCCTTTCCGGACCCGAGACGAGGGCTATTGCTGATCGGGTCTTCGATGGCTCGACTCTCCTTTCGACTGCGGCGACGCACACGGCTCATTACGGGAAGATCATCGACCCGGAATCGGGAATCCATCTCGACGATGTAATCGCGGTGACCATGTGGGAACCTCGATCGTACACCCGCGAAGATACTGTCGAATTCTCCACTCATGGCAGCCCGTTTATTTCGATTCAGCTTGTCGAGTTGCTGGTACGATGCGGTGCGAGACTTGCGGAGCCGGGCGAATTCACTCTGCGCGCTTTCCTGAACGGACGGATTGATCTTTCACAAGCGGAAGCGATTGCGGATCTAATATCCGCCGATACGCAGTTGAGCCACCGGGTGGCCATGTCGCAGCTCGAAGGCAGAGTTTCTGAACATGTCAATTCATTACGCGACAACTTGTTACAGTCACTTGCGCTGATCGAGACATACACCGATTTTCCCGAGGAGGAAATCGCTCGCTCGCATTTTTACCAGATCGAAAGCTCAATGGCAGCCGCTTGCGAGGAAATCGAATCGCTTATCGAGTCGTTTGAATGTGGCAGGATACTGAAGGATGGTCTCGTTATCGCCATAGTCGGACCTCCCAATGCGGGCAAATCATCTCTCTTCAACTACCTTCTCGACCATGAGCGAACAATCGTGGCATCGCAGCCCGGCACCACCAGAGATTCTGTCTCGGAAACAGTCAGCATTGACGGATTGATGGTGGAATTGATCGACACTGCGGGAATTCATGATACATTGGACCCTATCGACAGAGCAGCAGTAGAGCGCAGCAGGAGTGAGATTATCGGCGCGGATGTTCTGATCGGCATTGTCGACGGTCTCTCAGACAATGTCGATGAACAGCTTCGAGAAATCTCGACGCTTGCGCCTGACAAGACGACAATTCGTGTGCTGAACAAAATTGATGTCATGGATGACGACAAGATCGAAGCAATCAGGTCTTTACTTCCTGACGATGTTCAATATATTTCTGCGGTCACTGGCGAGGGAACCGACGCCCTGAAGAGAGCGTTGATTCGACATGCGTTTCCTGACGGCAAACTCTCCGATAAGGGCGAGGTCAGGATATCGTCGGTTCGTCACAGGGACGCGCTCAGCAGATCGCGCTCGCAGTTACGCTCGGCTATCGACACACTGCGGGAGGGTCGCGGACCGGAACTGGTGGCATTCGAGTTGAGACTTGCAGCAGATCAGCTCGGATTGATCGTGGGCAAGTTGACGCCCGACGATATACTGGATCAGATATTCAGCCGATTCTGTATCGGTAAATAGGTTTCGTTTCACGTGAAACATGAGTGAATCAAATAACGCCATCTTCTTATATGTCAGGTTATTGCGGTAATGTTTGGATCGTTTGACATTGTCGTTGTCGGCGGCGGTCATGCCGGGATCGAGGCAGCCTTAGCCGCTGCTCGAATGGGCTGCGCCGTGGCGCTCGTGACGCTCCGCGAGGATCGCATCGGACAGATGTCGTGCAATCCCGCCATCGGAGGACTCGCAAAAGGGCAACTCGTCAAAGAGCTGGATGCGCTCGGCGGAGAGATGGGGCTGGCAATCGACCGCACAGGGATACAGTTCCGAATGCTCAACCTGTCGAAAGGTCCCGCCGTCTGGTCCTCCAGGGCACAAGCCGACAGGATTGCCTATCGAGACTATATGCGTCAGACGATCCGAGACAACGAGAATATCGAAGTTATCGAGGATGCGGTCGTGTCGGTCGGAACATCGGGCGGCAGTGTCAGGAGTGTAGAGTTGGCGGGCGGAAAGACGATTCCATGCAGAGCCGTAGTCCTGACCGGCGGCACATTTCTGAACGGCATTATTCATATCGGCGCGGATAGTCGAGCGGCGGGCCGGATCGACGAGGAACCGTCACTCGGTCTCTCCGATCAACTCCAGAGCCTCGGATTCAAAGCCGGAAGGCTGAAGACAGGAACCCCGCCCCGGCTCGATGGCAAAACGGTTGATTTCAATGTTCTCGATGAGCAATTCGGTGACAAGACTTTTCCACTGTTTTCTGTGAGATCGACTGCCCCCGGCAACAACACGGCAAGTTGCTGGATTACATATACTAATGAAACAACGCACAGCTTCATTCGAGACAACATCCACAGATCGGCGCTCTACTCAGGTCGCATCAGGGGCATCGGCCCCCGCTACTGTCCGTCTATCGAGGATAAAATCGTCAGATTCAGCGACAAGCCACGGCATCAGCTTTTCCTCGAACCGGAGGGCAACGGTACTGACGAGGTGTATCCGAATGGATTTGCGACGAGCCTGCCGGAAGATATTCAGCTCCGCGCGATCAGGACTATCCCCGGACTTGAATCTGCCGAGATCACTGTCCCCGGCTATGCGGTTGAGTACGATTTCTTCTTCCCTCATCAGATAAGGCCAACCACCGAGACGAAGCTGATCGATGGGCTTTATTTCACGGGGCAGATAAACGGCACTTCGGGCTACGAGGAAGCCGCAGCGCAGGGGATCATTTCCGGCATAAATGCTGTCCTCAAGTTGCGAGGGCAGCCGGAATTCACGCTCGACAGGTCGGAGGCTTACATAGGAGTCCTGCTTGACGACCTTGCGACCAAATCGACCGAGGAACCGTACCGAATGTTCACATCGCGCGCTGAGTATCGACTCGCGCTGCGCGAGGACAATGCTGCGGAGAGATTGATCGAGCATGGTTTCCGTTTCGGCTTGATTTCGGGATATATCTATGACAGGGAAACAGCACGGGTACAGATGGTTAGAGAGGAATCCAAACGTCTCGAATCTGTTTTTGTGTCGGTCGGGCAGCTTTTCGACGACCGGAGCGAAAACGGAAGGCGAAAGATATCCATGGCTACCGCACTGAGAATGCCGTCCACGAAGCTTGCTGATATAGAGAAGCATGACTCGCAATTGAGCGCACTGCCGGCGGAAGTCAAGCAGGGGATCCAGATCAGGATCATGTACAGCGGCTATCTTAAGCAACAGGAACGCGAGATTGAGAGATTCAGGAAGCTTGAACATCGCGCAATTCCTGATTCATTTCCGTACGATGACCTTACCGGGCTAAAGACAGAGGCCAAAGAAAAACTAAGTCGCCTGAAGCCGGGTTCTCTCGGGCAGGCCTCAAGGATTTCCGGTGTCAGCCCCGGTGATATTAGTGTTCTGATGGTGCATTTGAAGCGTCTGGCCGCCATCTGAATAATCTGAATTTCAAGAGCTTACCGATTTAGAGACTATGCCCGTTTCACGTGAAACGCACGACTGGAAACTTTGCTGGCGGGATAAGCTCCGCACTCTGTTGAGAGAACTGCCCGCGCCACCGATTGAATCCGCCGTAGAAAAGCTTGAGCTAGTCGCGGAACTGATTCTCAAGAAGAACGAGATTCTGCACCTCGTCTCTCAGCGGTCTCCTGAGCGAGAAGTCGTGAAGCAGATCATCGACTCGGCATCGGTCGGCTCAATCCTGTCGCTGCTCCCCGGGTGTCGGCTTCTCGATGTCGGGAGCGGGGCCGGTTTTCCCGGCATAGTCCTCAAGGTGCTCTTCCCTGCCATACATCTCATCTCCCTCGATTCTGCCCCACGCAAGATCGCGTTCCAGCGAGAAGCGTCATCAATGCTTGGTATCGAGGCGGAATTCATTGCCGGAGACTTCAGGCAAGTCGAGCTCGCTATGCAGGCGGACATCGTGATAGCAAAGGCGCTTGGTTCTCACGACGTGGTCATCAGGAGATCGAGGCGATGGCTTCGACCGGGTGGCTGGCTGGTTATCTTTCAGGGGCGCGATATCGACAACAGAATCCTGTCGTCTGTACAGCGCTACCCGGAGTTTTCAGAAATATACGGCATGCCTTATTACATCCCTGAGTTCGATACGACCCACCACCTTGCAATGATTTGCAAAAAATGAAAGTTTTTGTTGAACCCTGTTCAACATGTTGTTATAAGAAGGTTCAAGCTGCTGCTTAATAGTGTCTTAGGCAGATAGGAGAGTCGTTCATGTCGAAAGTGGTGGCAATTGCCAACCAGAAAGGCGGAGTCGGAAAGACGACTACTGCGATCAATCTATCCGCCTGCTTAGCTGTCGCCGAAAAAAAAGTCCTCATTGTCGATTTCGATCCCCAGGCAAATACCACCAGTGGGATGGGAATTGACAGACAGTTATTAGAGAAATCGGTATATGATGTTGTTATCAACGGTGTGGATATTGCAAGTGTGACTATCCCGACCGAGCTCGATCACCTGAAGCTTGTGCCTTCGACGATCAATCTGGTCGGCGCGGAGGTGGAGCTTGTAGAAATGTATTCGAGAGAGAGCAAGCTCAGAGATGCGATCGCCCCTGTTCGAGAGGAATATGACTATATCATTATTGACAGTCCGCCCTCTCTGAGTCTTTTGACTCTGAATGCGCTTGTGGCGTCGGACAGGGTCCTGATACCGATACAGTGCGAGTACTACGCACTCGAAGGGCTTGGGCAACTCATGCAGACGATCGATCTCATCAAGGGCAACCTGAATCCCGGGCTCGATATCGAGGGGATTCTCCTGACAATGCACGATTCACGGCTGAGGCTGTCTCAGCAGGTCGAGCAGGAAGCTCGTAAGTACTTTAACGGCAAGGTATTCAATACGGTAATAAGTCGAAATGTCCGGCTGTCGGAAGCGCCTTCGTTTGGAAAGCCGATCGTGTTTTACGACGCACTGAGCAAGGGCGCTCAGAACTATCTGCAGTTGGCGGAGGAGTTTTTAAGTCATGGCTAAATTAGCTTTGGGAAAAGGACTCGATGCTCTCATACCGACGAGAAAAGCGGTGGAAGAGTCCTCGGGATTCATGATGCTGGACCTGAGCAGGATTGCAACCGCACGCACGCAGCCGAGAAAGAAATTCACCGATAAGGGCATCGATGAGTTGGCTGATTCGATCAGAGAAAACGGATTGCTTCAGCCGCTGCTGGTTCGCCGCGTGAATGGAAGCTATGAACTGATTGCGGGTGAGCGCAGGCTCAGAGCCGCTCAAGTTGTTGGCATAGCGCAAGTTCCCGTGATTGTAAAACAGGACCTTACGGATCAGGACTCGTTCCAACTCGCCCTGATAGAGAACATCCAGAGAGAGGACCTGACACCGATCGAAGAAGCTGAAGCGTACAGGCGACTGCTCGAACAGGGTGGCATGACTAAGGATCAATTGGCGTCACAACTCGGCAAAGACCGATCCACAATATCAAACAGCTTGCGACTCCTGTCGCTGCCGGACGAGATCAAGGAAATGATTAGCGATGGTTCAGTCTCTGCCGGCCACGCGAGGGCGATACTTGCGCTCGATAATGAAGCGGAGCAGATCGATGTTGCTCGACGGATTTTCGAGTCGGAGCTGTCAGTGCGGGCGTTGGAGGAAATAGTATATGGCAAACCGCGCAAGAAACGTGGTCGCAGCCTGAAGTTGAAGCGTCCACCGGCGGAGATATACGAGGCCGAGACCAGCCTGAAGCAGCATCTAAAGACGGCAGTTCGTGTCAAGAGAAGTCTCAAGGGTGGACGGATTGAGATCGATTTCTATTCTCAGGATGATCTTTCTCGCCTGGTCGATTTGATTCTGCGTCATGACGGGAGCATGCCACGAAATACGTCACACTGATGCTGATAAGTGAGACGGCGGCGGAGCCGAAGTCAATACGGATTCCCTCATGGACACTACGCGCAATTGCTGTCGTGCTCGTTGCAATCGTCATTCTCGGAGCGATGGTAGCTCTGAGCTATTTACAGCTCTTCGACAAAGCTTCGCTCGCAGAGGATCTCCAGAGCGAGAATGAGATTCTCCGAAACTATACGGGACGAGTTCATCAACTCGAGACAGATCTTAAAACTAACAGGCTCCTGCTGAATCGCATGATGGAACTCGCTGGCATTCTAAACGACGACGACACATCCGGAGGATTGCTGTCGGAAGCACGGGATGCCACTGTGGGGGCAGGACATGTCGGAGCAAGTCCCGCGTGGGAGCATTCTCATCGAGTGGACGATACAATCCCTCGCACCACGCCCTATGGGTTGCCGATGCTGGGCACATTGTCGAGGGGATTTGCCCCGGATGAGTCTCTTGGCGCCAGAAGGCATTTCGGTATCGACATTGCCGCGAAGGAAGGCACACCTGTGTTCGCCACCGCTGACGGAACCGTGGAATTCGCAGGCTGGGATGAGACTTTTGGGTACTACCTGATTGTCGACCACCTGGAAGGATTCAAGACTCACTTCGGGCACAACAGGGCGCTGCTCGTGGCGATCGGAGAGACAGTCAAGAGAGGCGAATTGATAGCTTTGTCGGGGAACACCGGGCGCAGCACCGCCCCTCACTTGCACTATGAAATCAGGCTCATGGGAGAACCTGTTGATCCCGACGAATACATGGAAACAAGTAAACTGGAACAGATGGAGTGAAGATGGCTGAAAACACAAGCACCGTTCTCGGAAAAGACTCATCGCTGACCGGCACTATCGAAGTGACCGGATCACTGAGGATCGACGGCTTAGTCAAGGGAGAGGTTGTCTCGAAGGAGACTGTCGTCATTGGACCAACCGGAAAAGTGGAAGGTGATGTCAGGTCCAAACAGGTGGTTATCTCCGGCCAGGTGCTCGGCAATGTTGTAGCTGATGACAAAGTAGAACTGCAGGCGAAGTCTCTGCTACAGGGCGATCTCCGTACGAAAGGGTTGGTTATTGAGCAGGGAGCAGTCTTTCAGGGAGCATGCCGCATGAAAGAAGATGTTGTGGTCCCGAAAAAGGAGCTTCAGACAGTAAAGGCATAATGTGGAGAATCTACGACGATTTGTGGATAAGCTCACAACATAGTGCGGTGCTACGTCTTAAGTTGCTGCCTTAAGAAATTCATTTAATGGTTATCCACAACATCTTGTCAGTTTGTGCTATAGAATAGTTCAGAATGTCCGTCTATAAGTTATAGACGAGAGGACTGATTTCATGATTAGTATTCTGGCTGTTCTTGCCGCGTTTCTTTTCGTAGTTGGATTGGCGCTTGTTTCCTGGATTCTTGTCTCTGTCGTGGCGAATATCAGGCGAAGAGGAGTGGTAACTCATCGGCAGGGCAGGGCAATCTGGCGAGTAGTTATACCTGTATCAGGCATTCTGCTAATAGCGCTGTCTCAACTCCTCTTCTGGATGAACTCCGGCTTAAAGGCGTATTCAATTGCTGAATTCGCGCTTCCGCTGGGCACCATAAGTTTCCACGAGTCGGGTCAATCCGACAGGATTATGACTGTTACATCTCGATCCATCTCTTCAGACAGAATGATGCCAGTCGAAATCCTGATGCGATCTGATGCGGCTGTGCTTGAGGTAGAGACTATCCGATTCGCTGCTCCATTCGGGATTTTCGGCTTGACCGAGTACTGCCGGATATCGACAGTCATAATGATAGACAGCAGGAATCGATCTCCGGAGCCGTTGTACGAGAGAAAGTTCCAGCCTGAGTCCGAATCAGTCTGGATAATGTTAGATGAGATTGGGCGATTCTTCTCAATCGTGGAGACTTCAAAATACCTTTCAGAGCCGGTTTTTTTCGAAGATGGCGCTGAGATCCAAGTGTTCAGTGAAAAGTCTCGGATACTACTCGCCGACAATCAGTAGATCCGGATATTCCCAGGCATCAGCCTATGGTCTCCCCTGCCCCACACCATTCGAGCGCTTTATGATGTAACTTCTTTTTGTCGCTCCCAATTCTGGTCCATTCGAGTTGATGAGCAGTCAATAAATAGTCCTGATTACCGATATACGCATATATATGGAACACAGCATGTTTTGACGGTTAATTGGCGGGGCCAATGCATACGGAAATCGACCGATATCTCCAGACTGGCGTCTCTGAATTTCTGACGGCTCTCAGCCGTAGTCTAAAGACATCTGTCCTGTATCCACCAAACAGTGCCGTACCGAAAGAGCTAAGGCGATTGTGCTGGGAACGATTGGACGGACTGCTCGGTGACATCAAATCTCTCGACCTCGAGATCGACAGCGAGAGTATTCTGTTCGAGGGTGAATCGGCGCTCACAGGCGATGGTATAGGTAGCAACCTTGCCCGCATCATGCACAGGGATGGGCTTCGATATCTTAGATTTCGCAGTGGATTGCCGCATAGAGAATTCGATGACTTCTTTCAGGCTCTCCTGGTTGCCTTTGTCGATAGAAACGGAAACGAGGATGTCGTCAACCTTCTGTGGGAAACTGACCTCGATTACATTGAATACCACGCAGTCGACAACTTCGTAGTCTCTTCTGAACTGGTACAGAGTCAGGCAGAGACACGCAGCAATCTACTCGACTATGCCTCCGTCATCAAGGCGGAACAATCCGCTGCCGATGCCGCTGAACAAGCCGAGAGTCAGGATGACTACTCTGGCGACAATTCGCTTGACGGACTATCTCAGCGGCTCGGTTCCTCGACCAACCTTCTCCAGAACGTACAGCAATTCAATGACAAAGAGAAAAAGGATATCTGGCATCTTCTCGAGAAAGATAAAGAGGTGGCAACAGAGTTTTGCGCTGTAGACCTGCTGTTTGACATTGCGTTAGCCGAGAAGGACTACGCGCAATTTGCGGAAACGTGCGACACGCTCGATAACCTTTTCAGCCATCTGCTTAGAGTGGAGAACTTTCCTCTTCTCGTATATGTGATCCGCAAGTTCAGATTGACGAGCGATAGCATCGCCAAGGAGTCACGGCAGCGAGCCGAACGAACGCGCGAAAGCTACCAACGAAGTGGAGACAGAATCAGGATTTCGAACATGACCGAAATCCTCAATAGATCGGAAGATCAGGACGTCGATCCGATCCGATCGTATCTGGAGGAACTGGACTGGAGCGCCCTGCCCCAGTTGGTTTGGATGTTGGGCGAACTGGATCACTTTCCGGCAAGGTGGATGATCTGCGATCTTCTCGTGCAGAAAGGGTCGAGCAAGCCGGATATAATAACGCCAGCCATCTACGATTCAAGATGGTATGTTGCCCGGAATGGAGCGATGATACTGGGAAGGATCGGATCAGAGAAATGCATCCCGCCCCTGTGTAAAGCCATGGTACACGAAGATGAGCGTGTGAGATGGGAGGCTGTATCGGCACTCGTCCGCATTGAATCTAATGACGCGCTCAGAGCTCTGGAGCAGACTATGAATGATTCTTCGGAGCGAATAAGGCTTGCAACCCTCAAGAGATTCAGCGAGAAGAAATGGGAACCGGCGTTCGACGCTATCAATTCCATTCTCGAAGACAACGATATCGAATCGTTTCCTGTGGTCGAACTGAGAGAACTCCTGAGAACATATTCGGTGCTTGGTGGAACCCGCGCGATCAGATTCCTGAAGAAAACGGCGACAGCCTGGCATCTGTTTGGTGGCAATTCGGTACGCCGAGTGAAAGAACTCGCTGTTCAGGCGCTGGCGTTGCAGGAGACCGAAGAAGCAAATCGACTGCTGAACAAATGGGCCGAAGGCTCGAAATCGGGTCTGTCGGAGTGGGCACGGGTGGCATTGAAAAGACAGTCAAAGGCTGCGAGCGCTTAGGAGGGAATTGATGGTCGAGGTACAGACGACCAAAACAACCCCGGCAAGAACCCAGACGGGAGGAATTCAGGAGCAGCAGCTTGGCAAGAAGCTTGCCAGCCAGTTGTATGTGATGCTACGGACATGTAGCCTCTACGATTTTGACAATGACAGCTTTAGAAGCCGGTTTGCAGCCTTCCGCGAAGAACTCAACAGGGCATTTAGATTGATCGATACTGCCGACATTCGCAGTGTCGACGGATATCTTTTCTTCGGAGAGGAACGATTGAGGATCGACCTCGATGGTTACCTGGCGGCAAGATACCTGCAGGAGCTCTTTGATCAACTCGACGCCTCCGGATTCGAGTTTGTTCGAGGCATTACAGATGAGACTCTCCTGGATTTCTTCAAGATTATGTCCCGATACTCACAGAGGGATGACGCCGGGCATCAGCAGGAAATGCGGGAACTGCTCGGCAGCGGCAAGCTGCCCGGCTTCTCGCTTGTGCCTGTCACAACACTGCAGTCATCACTTGAAAATCCGAAGAGTATCAAAGAGAAGAAATCCCTGGCGAAGCAGTGTTTCTTCGGAGCGATCAATAAGGTGGGAGATATGGTCTCTCACGCAGCGGCAAACAGACCGATGCCGGTCTCGAAGGTTAAGAGGACAGTACATACTTTGGTCGATCAGCTTCTGTCCGACGAGACATACCTGATGGAACTGACCGCGCTGAAAGATTTCGATGACTACACATTTGTTCACAGTGTAAATGTAAGCATCTACGCCATAGCTATGGGGTTGAGGATCGGGCTGCCGAGGCCGCAGCTTGCAGAACTTGGCTTTGCGGCTATTTTCCATGACATTGGCAAAACGAGAATACCGAGGGATCTGCTTAACAAACCGGGGAGACTCGACAGCTCGGACTGGGAACAGTTGCATGAGCATCCGATCCACGGAGTGAAACTTATCGGCAACTCGATGGCGCTTGATACCTATTCTGCGCGAGCTATGCTGGTTGCGTTCGAGCACCACAAGAATCTGGATGGCAGCGGATACCCATATATAGATCGAACGTGTGAACTTAATCTCTACTCACGCATAGTAGCAATATGTGACTTCTTCGATGCCATCACATCGAGGCGCAGATACAAGAGTGAAGACGTTGGAATGGAGACTGCATTCTCGGAAATGATGAAGCTGTCGGCATCCAAGTTCGATCCGCTGTTGGTAAAGGTCTTTCTGAACCTGATAGGATTTTACCCTGCCGGAACTCTGCTCCTGCTCGACACAGGCGAACTGGCGATTGTCATTTCCACCAACCCGGAACAGATCGCAAGGCCGAGAGTCAGGATCATTGCGAATACATCTGGGTTGCTTGACCAATCTTTTGTTGTCGAACTTGTTGACCGCTCAGAAGAGCATGACTTCAAACGAAATGTGCTGCGAAGTGTCAATCCGGAGAAATACAGCATTCACATTGCGGATTTCATTCTCGCAGAAGAATAGAAATAGGGAGAGACGAATGCGCCTCTCCCTTACAACACACAAGCAACAGACCTACTACCACTGAGTCGGAGGGAACCGCGTCCCCTCCGGTGGAACTGCCAGAACCGCTATGGGTACCGGCTGAGGAGGAAGAAAAACCAACGAAATTTTAGCGAGAAGCTCTCTTATCTGTCGGAGCAATATGTTCAAATCCACCGATCTCATCATAACGCCTTTCATATCTTATAAACCAGCCTGGCATAAGATGTTCCTGAATTGATGGCTCAGTCCGCTATGATGTCTTTTGTGTGAAGCTGCTCAGGCGGAAAGTTTCTTCCCTACCCATCGAGCGCCAGGAACGCTTCCGGCAGGTAAGCAATGATATCGGTCGGAATCAGCGAGGTCGTTCCGATCTCATCTGCGGCCAGATCGGCGGCATAACCGTGAAGATACGCAGCGAGGCAGGCAGCGTCGACAGGCTCGAGTCCCTGCGCCAGCAATGAACCGGCGATTCCGGAGAGTACATCTCCTGTGCCTCCGGTAGCCATGCCCGGATTTCCCGTCGGGTTGAGGTAGAGCTGTCCGGATGGGTCAGCAATGAATGTCGGCGCGCCTTTCAGAAGCACGACACAGCCGAATTTTCGCGCAGAATTCATGGCATAATTCATTCTGTCGTTGGCGATTACATTTGTGTCAACCGACATGAGTCGGGACAGCTCGCCGGGATGAGGAGTCAGAATCAACGGAGCTTCCACAGATGCCAGATCGTCCGCATACCCCTCGAACGCATTCAGTCCATCGGCATCGAGCAATACAGGCAGTTTGACACTCTTCAAGAGGCGCCTGACGAGTTCTTTCGTTTCGTGGTGCGTTCCGAGTCCGGGACCAATGACACCGGCATTCATGCCGACGAACTCTTTGCGTACCTCTCCCAGTCCCCTGAGTGCAAGGCACTCTCGTTTCCTGACTTCCGGCAAAGGCCGTGTCATCACCTCGGTCAGTTTCATCTCGCATATTTGATTGAGACTCGATGGTATGCCAAGAAAACAGAGTCCCACGCCGGATCGGATCGCGCTCTCAGATGCCATACACGCTGCTCCGGTGTATCCTCGCGAACCTGCCAGGACGAAAAGCTTACCGCATGCTCCCTTGTGCGCGGTGGGAGCACGCTCCGGTAGCCGCGACATGACGAATGTTTCATCTATGAGATTGAGATTTATGCCTGCCTGCTCCACGATGTCTGACGGTATCCCGATGTCGATCACTTTCAGAGCACCAACATGCTCCCGACCGGGGAAGATAAACTGACCTGTCTTGGGAAGTGCGAGAGTCGCTGTAGCATCAGCCCAGATGCATGCTCCGGAGACCTCTCCGGTGTCGCAGTTGAGTCCGGATGGAGCATCTACCGCCAGAATCGGGATTCCACTCTTGTTCATCAGGGATACGGCAGAGGCTGCAATGCCTCGAATATCGCCCTTGAAGCCGGTTCCGAAAACAGCGTCCACAAGCATGTCCGCATCGAGACGGTCGGACAGATCGGATTCGGATTGTATCTCGACAATTTCGAGGCTGAGATCGCGTGCCCGCTCGAAGTTGACTTTGGCGTCGCCCTTGAGATCAACGGTTCGACCGATCAGCATGAACGTAACACCCGCGCCCCAGCCGTGCAGGTATCGACCAATCACGAATCCATCGCCACCGTTATTTCCTTTCCCGCAGAATATCAGGAAACGCTTCGATGAGACATCACCGCCCGTCAGTTCGCGCACGTATTCGGCAATGCCCTTTCCGGCGTTTTCCATGAGTTCGAGACCCGGGATGCCTCTGCCATCGATTGCCTCGCGATCAATAGCCTGCATCTGTTTTGCTGTAACGAGTATCATGGCAACAAAACTAAGCATTTTTCAACCTGTCCGCAAACAGATTTGCCGAGCATCGGCGAGTATCTGAGGATGTTTGAAACTGACAAGATGTCAGATCACTGTGCTTGTTTCCGGCGTTTCTTTTTCTCCAGGGCGATTTCAAAGACCTGGTCGATTGTTTTGACGAACATGAGTTCGAGGTTATCGACGAGTTCCTTCGGAATATCCTGAGTATCCTTGCGATTGGATTCGGGCACAATCACAGTCTTTATA
Organism: uncultured bacterium; assembly: GCA_965369655.1. Lineage (GTDB taxonomy): Bacteria > Zixibacteria > MSB-5A5 > JAABVY01 > JAHJOQ01 > JAJRZO01. Next base: position 272,229 of record CBDUQR010000001.1, read on the forward strand.
CCGGCACGGTAAGCACCCAACAGCTTTTCTTTCAATCCTCCGATTGGAAGAACATTACCCCTCAGAGTGATTTCGCCGGTCATCGCAATCCTCGGTTTGACCGCTCTGCGTGTCATCAACGATGCCAATGCTGTCGCCATCGTGATTCCGGCGGATGGTCCGTCTTTCGGTACGGCTCCCGCTGGCACATGCACGTGAATATCGCAGGTCTCGAACGCTTCATCCTCAATGCCGAGTCGATCCGCCCTCGACCTGATGAACGATAGAGCAGCCTGCACCGACTCCTTCATCACATCACCGAGATGGCCGGTCAGGATAAGTTGCTTCTTGCCCGCCATCTTTGTGGCTTCTATATACAGTACCTCTCCCCCGGCAGAGGTCCATGCGAGTCCCGCAGCAACTCCGACCTGCCCGACTTTCTCCGCAGACTCGCGCACGAACTTAGCCGGTCCGAGATAGTCGCTCAAATTGCTCTTTGTCACTGTGACTTTTTGTTTGAGTCCCTCCGCCACTCTGCGGGCGACCTTGCGACAGACAGCAGCGATCTCCCTGTTCAGGTTCCGAACGCCTGATTCGCGGGTGTAGTCGTTTATCGTTTTTTTCAGCGCGGCATCTTTCAGTGCGAGATTGGAGCCGGTCAGTCCGTGGTTGTCGAGTTCACGCGGCACCAGATAACGCCGGGCGATCTGGACTTTCTCGAGATCGGTGTACCCCGGAATCCTGATCACTTCCATCCTGTCGCGGAGAACATCCGGGATCGTGTCGAGGATATTAGCGGTAGTGATGAAGAACACTCTCGACAGATCAAAAGGCACATCGAGGTAGTGATCGGAGAACGAGTTGTTCTGCTCGGGATCGAGCACCTCCAACAGAGCCGATGAAGGGTCTCCCCTGAAGTCCTTGCCGACCTTGTCGATCTCGTCGAGCATGAAGACCGGGTTGTTTGAACCGGCACGTTTGATGCCTTGTATGATTCTGCCGGGCATCGACCCGATGTATGTTCGCCTATGCCCCCTGATTTCGGCTTCATCGTGCATACCGCCGAGAGCTATTCGCTGGAACTTGCGCCCCATCGCCCTCGCGATGGACTGCCCAAGCGAGGTCTTGCCGACTCCAGGGGGGCCTACAAAACAAAGGATGGGACCCTTGACATCCGGCTTCAATTTCCGAACGGCGAGGTATTCAAGAATTCTCTCTTTGACCTTCTCCAGATCGTAGTGATCCTCATTGAGGATTTTCTCGGCGCGCTTAATGTCGAGATCGTCTTCGGCTGAGACAGACCAGGGCAGAATCACCATCCATTCGAGATATGTCCGCGAGACGGTGTACTCGGCGGATGACGGGTTCATTCGCGACAGCCTATCGAGTTCCTTCAGGGCAGTCTCTTCTGCAACCGGACCCATCTTGGCCTCGGCGATCTTCTGCTTGAATTCCTCGACCTCGGCGGTGCGATCGTCCGTTTCTCCGAGTTCGCGCTGGATTGCTTTCAGTTGTTCCCTGAGTATATAATCGCGCTGTGATTTCCCCATCTCGGTTGCAGCATCGGTCTGTATTTTCCTGGACAACTCGAGCACTTCGTGCTCTTTAATCAGGTATCCGTGAATCCTTTCGAGTCTCTGCTTCACATCCAGTGTTTCTAGCAGTTCCTGCCGCTCCTCGATCGAGATGTTGAGATTCGTGGCGATATAATCAGCCAGTTTCGATGGGCCGTCCTGATTCAATGCGGAGATGTGAACCTCGTCGGAGAGATTCGGCGCAAGTTCGACAACCTGCTTGAGAATGTCGAGGATGTTTCTCGTCAGCGCTTCGATTTCCAGGTCAACGCTGGTATCTTCCTCGATAATCTCTATCTCGGCTTCGAGGTGTGGCGACGTCGAAATGAATGATTCGATGCGGAATCGCGCTAGTCCCTGCACAAGGAACCGGACGCTGCCGTCTGGAAAACGCAGCATCTTCAGAATGCTCGCCGATGTTCCGACCCGGTAGACCTGATCGGGTCCGACCTCGTCATGATCACCCGGCTTCTGAGCAACCAGTCCGATAGTCTTCCCCGCCATCAGGGCATCATCGACGAATCGCGCGTTCTTCTGATCCGTTATCATCAGCGGAACTATGACATAAGGAAACACCACCATCCCCTTGAGGGGAAGAATGGGTATCGACTGCGCACCGGCATCGCCGGAATTCCCGACCTCTTCCTTAAGTTGCGAATCTATCACAGAGAAATCCTCCTTCATCCACTCATCAATGCTCCGTGTCGGCGTGATGCAATCGGGACATCACAGCCGTTCTCGTAAGTCGAGGTTTCACTTAGTATTATCGTAGTACTCACTCGCTTTCTTCAGCGCTCAAACGAGATCGCCGCCTCGACATGCCGCAGATATCCCGAATCTCACAAGAAATCCTTCTGGGTTGTCAATGCCAGTAAGACCTCGATGTCGGATTATCCGCAAGGCGATCAGAATATCTCCATATCCTGGATGATCTGGTTGAGTTGCTGGACCTGCTCCCGGGCTTTCTCTGCGAAATCGAGACCGTCGGATGCGTAGATCACACCACGAGAGGAATTGATCACCACAAGGCTCTCGCCGTCGTTCGACCCGTATTTCACTGCAGCTTCGAGATCTCCCCCCTGTGCTCCGACTCCGGGGATAAGGAACGGCAGATTGCCAGAAATCGCTCTAACCTCTTTGATCTTTTGTGGATACGATGCTCCCACCACGATCCCCACGTTGTCGTTTCTGTTCCATCGGAGCACCGCTTCTGCAACATGGGCATAGAGTGGCTTGCCGTCGATCTCACGAAACTGGAAGTCCTGTGCTCCGGCATTAGATGTCACACAGAGCACGAAAGAGAATTTGTCTTTGTACTCCAGAAATGGCATTAGTGAGTCCTCACCCAGATATGGTGAGAGTGTCACTGCGTCTGCACCGAGGTTCTCGAACACAGCTTTGGCGTACATCGCAGATGTATTGCCGATGTCACCTCGCTTGGCATCTAAGATAACCGGCACCGTTTTGGGGACCGATTCAATCGTCTTCTTGAGTATCTCCCAGCCCTGAGCACCAAGTTTCTCATAGAACGCCATGTTCGGCTTGTAGCAACAGACAAGGTCGGAGGTAGCCTCTATGATCTGGCGATTGAACTCGAGGATCGGATCATCGAGTTGTCTCAGATGGTGAGGAATCTTCTCGATATCAGTATCGAGGCCGACACAGATGACAGTTTTTCTGTCGATAGTCAGTTCGGCGAGTCGTTCCTTGAATCGCATGTTAGTCCTTAAGTCTCCCGACAAGGTCGGTTATTTTGGGTATGCGCATTTCGCGCAGGTAATCCCTGAGTCCTTCGACGGCATCTACGGTGCAGTTCGGATTGACGAAATTAGCTGTCCCAAACTGGACGGCGGTCGCACCTGCGATGAAAAACTGGGCAACATCGAAATGATCCATGATGCCGCCTATTCCAATTATCGGGATTCTCACCCGCCGATACACCTTCATTACGCATGCGAGCGCGACCGGTTTGATAGCAGGTCCCGAAAGACCGCCGGTCGTGTTGGTCAACATCGGTTCAAACGTGTAATGATTGATTGCCATCCCGACGAGCGTGTTTATCAACGAGAGAGCGTCAGCGCCGGCATCTTCGCATGCTGCCGCGATTGACGCGATATTCGTGACATTCGGTGAGAGTTTGATAATCAATGGGTACCGTGAGATTTTCTTCAACTCCGCAGTCAGTTTGTGGGCGGAAGTCTCAGAGCTCGAGAACTCGAGGCCATCCGCTCCGACATTCGGACAGGAAATGTTTATCTCAAGCATCGAGATTCCGTCAGTATCGTTGAGCCTTCGCACGACATCGACATACTCATCGAGCGAGAATCCGGCGACATTGACTATGACGTTCGTGTCAAGGGTTCGCAGGAACGGTATTTTCTCTTCGATGAACCGTTCGATTCCGACGTTTGCGAGGCCGATGGCATTGAGCATGCCACTCGAGGTCTCGAATGTCCGAGGCGGCTTGTGTCCCGGGCGTGGATACCTTGTGACCGACTTGGTGACTATGCCGCCAATACGTGATAGATCAATATACTCGTCGAATTCCTCACCGTAGCCGAATGTCCCGGAGGCGGTCAGGATCGGGTTGCGGAATCTGACGCCCGCTATTTCTACAGACAGGTCCACGTCGTTCAAATTACCACCTCATCGCTGTTGAACACAGGGCCTTCCTTGCAGATTCTCCTGAACTCTGTATCGCTTTCTGATGACTGAACCACGCATCCGAGACATGTTCCGATACCGCATGGCATGTGGCCTTCGAGAGAGACCTGACAGCGCACACCTCGACTCCTGCACAGTTCCGAAACGGCGCGCAGCATGTTGTCGGGACCGCATGAATAGACCCGTGTATTCTCGATGTCAGCCTTGTCCAGTTCTTCAGCGAGCAGATCGGTGATGAATCCTCTGTGTCCCATACACCCGTCGTCGCTCGAAATCCTGCATCGTACGCCGAGCGATTCGGCATCATGAACGAGCGGTGAATCGGCAGAGGATGAAATCCCACACAGGAACAAAATGCTATCATCAGCAAAGTTATGGCTGTCAATCAGGCGCCTTGTGAAAAAATGCAGCGGAGGCAGTCCGGTACCGCCGGAAACCATGATGACTCGCTCGCCCGACAGTGGTTGCTCAAAACCGTTTCCGAGTGGTCCGAGAATATCGATAGTCTCCCCTTCTCGAACCTGAGATAAAATCCTGGTGCCTTTGCCGACTACTCTGAAGAATATCGTGAACGTATCCCCGTCGCAATCGTGAATGCTCATAGCTCTGCGGAACAGTGGATCGTAGTGCCTGGAGACCCTGATATGTACGAAATTGCCCGGTATGAGCCGCAACGCGATCTCTTTCGACCTGAATTTCTCCTTGACCAGATCACCGCCGAGAATCTGTTTTTCAATCAACTCGACGCTACTGTGTTGAATTATCATTCTCTGCTTCTGCTGCTCCGAAGCTCTTCCGGCAGCCGTATGAAATACCGGTAGAGGAGCCACTTTCCGTAATTGATGGGGTCGATGTCGGCCGGATTGAAATATGTTTCCTTGAGTGTTTCTGTAGCGGCAAAGTCCATGTCTTTAATACTCGAACCACGAAGGATTACCCAGTCCGTCACCTTGCCGGTGAAGTCGATCAATATCTTGAATTTGATCTCACCTTCCCACATTTCGTCATATGCTGAAATAGGATATGTGAACTCACCTGTCGAAGTCGGATGATCCGGAGCAGGAAAGAGTTCAGCGATTTCCGCTTCGATAGCCTGGTTTATCGAATCCAAATATGCAATCGAGTCGAACTCTGCCTCGGCAAACTCGACATCTTCTGGAGTTTCACCCTGCTTCTGATCCGGGTCCTTCTTCACAACGCCATGACCATGCAATAGATTGCTGGCGGCATCGGCATACTTCGTGTCCTCGTAAGTATCCACGATTTGCTGGAAAGCGAGGATGTATGTCGAATCGATTATCAATTCGCCCGAGTCGCCTGAATCGGGGTCTGCGATATTCTGGTATCTCGACAGAGACCAGGCCAGAGCCCAGTCAGCCTTGGCTGCATACTCACTCTCCGGGAAATCGCTGACAATCGATTCGAATATCTCTTTTGCGGCACGATACTCTCCGTCTTCGATCAGCAGCTTTTCCGCCTTGATATACCTTCGAGCGGGGTAATCATAATCAGTCGAATCGAGTGGAATTGAGAGTCGTTCAAGTATCTGGGGAATGTAATCAGAATTCGGGTATCTTTCAAGAAACCTGTCATAGTATGCGAGAGCTTCGGTAGAATCGAAGTAAATATTGTCATAGATCCACCCGAGCGCGATCAACGCCTGTGGGGCATACCTGCTTTCGGGGAAACTGTCCACGAGCGCCTGATATTCGACTATCGCAGAATCGGGCTCATGCAAATGCGTCAGGAAAAGTTCCGCCAGCAGATACTGACTCTCAATCGCTTCCTCCACAGCCTCTGCGGATTTTCCCGCCCTGTATGAATCGAGGTTTGCGATATCGGCGGATCTTGCGAAAGCATCACTACTGACCGACGAATTGCGTTTAATTGTGGTGGAAGAGTCGTACATAGCCTTGGCAGTCTCGAGATCAAGGAATTGCTCCTGATACGTGGTGCCGAGATGATAGAATGCGACTGCCGTCTGTTCCAGCCTCGGATATTCCTCTATCAATTTTCTGTATGTCTCGATTGAGGAATCGAAACTGCCGGATAGTCTCTCACCATCGGCGATCTGGAGGTAGAGGTCCGGCATGTAAACAAAATTCTTTTCATCTTCCGCAAGCTCTCGGAATAATGTCAATCCGCTGTCATATTGCTCAACCTGGTAGAAGCAGTCACCGGCATTGAATCGTGAGCGGAACTTGAGTGAGTCTTCAGCATCCAAATCGATGACTCGCAAGTACTCTGTTCTTGCACTGTCGTATTGCTCGATAGTGTAGAATGAGTTTGCGATCCTGAACTGTGTCTGGGCGGCGAGATCGTCATCACCGTGCGCTTCGAGGTACTCCCTGAACACAGGTATTGCACGCTCGTACTCCTCCTGCACATAGAGGATATCACCGAGCATAAACATCGATTCAGACCTGATATTCTTGTCGGTACTCGATGTGTCGAGCCGTTCAAATACCTCTCGAGCGCCGACATAGTCCTCCTGCCAGAAATGGGATTTCCCGAGATAGAAAATCGCTTCCTCGGAGTATTTGGATTCCGGGTAGGTCGCGAGAAGCTCGCGGAACTTGGTCTCTGCCTTGCTGAATTCTCCCGTATGATAGAACGACCGTCCGATCATGTACAGTGCATCATCGACGTATTTGCTATCCAGATGAAATTCGAGAATCGCAGAGGCTTTCTCGATCGTCTTCTGATACTTGCTTACTGCTCCGCCCCTTGCGATTTCCTGGCCAGCTTTTTTCCTGATCTGCTCAGCCTCTTTGAAGTTCTGTTTGGCGAGGAAAAACGTATTGTAGTAGACGCACCCGCAGAGTAAGCAAACGAGCAGCGATGCAGCTATCTTAAATCTTGTCATTTTGATACCAGCCATTTTCAAGTTCAAACTCCTTCATCCAGTCAACAGCGCTTTGATATTCTTCAGCGGTGATCTGTCTCGACAGACTATCGTATTTATGTGCTCGGTGAGCCGGGAAATATTGCGACATGAGACTGATCGAGCACTCCCTCGAAATCTCCTCGGCGATGAACCTGAAAGTTTCTCTCGTACCTGAGATATTCTCAGGGAGTACCAGATGCCGGATGATCAATCCCCGTTCTGCAATACCGTTGCTATCGGTTCTGAGCAATCCTACCTGCCTGAACATCTCTCGGATTGCTGCACGATTGATATTTGGGTAATCGTCCACTTTCGAGTATCGCTTCGATTCGGCGGGATCAGAATACCTCATATCGGGCAGGTAGATGTCCACAAGCCCATCGATCTCTCTGAGAATATCGACAGAATCATATCCGGATGAATTCCAGACGATTGGGACGGCGAGTCCTTTCGCCTTTGCATCGATTATCGCCATGGCGATCTGTGCCGAGAAGTGAGTCGGAGTGACGAAGTTGATGTTGTGCGCGCCGCGATTTTCGAGTTCGAGCATCGTTGCGACGAGTTCGTCGTGAGTCAGTACGCTCCCATGTCGAAGCTGGCTTATCGGGTAGTTCTGGCAGTAGACACAACCGAGGTTGCATCCCGTGAGAAAAATGGTGCCCGATCCGTTTGTCCCGGAAAGCGGCGGTTCCTCGCCGAAATGGAGATTGGCGGATGAGACTCTGACGGAGGCATCCATTCCGCATGTTCCGAGTTCGCCTGCGGTCCGGTCGACACGGCATTTTCGCGGGCAGAGATCACAATCTGAAAGTCTTTTCATAAGAGTCTCTGCTCTCACTTGCGCTCCACTCATGTACGGTGATACTGCTGGGTTGATCATTCTAACCCGCACTCCCTGATAATGACAGGCAGGACCTCGCCCGATTTCCCTTGCAGGAACTCGTCAGCGTGTGAGGACAGAACGGTTGGTTCGACATTGATCTCCACAAGGTATGCACCTCTGTTCTTTGCCATCACAGGAAGAGACGCCGCCGGTTGAACGAGAGCAGAAGTCCCGATCGACAGGAATACCGACGCGTTTTCTGCGGCCAGATAAGCCTGATGGATCACGTCCTGCGGCAGCATTTCGCCGAACCACACGACATCGGGACGGATGAGCCCGCCACATTCGCATTCCGGTACCTCTTCCGAATCCGGCAGAGTCTCATACTTTCTGCTGCACTTTATACATTTATTGCGGACAATGTTGCCGTGCAATTCGAGTATATTGCGGCTGCCCGCGCGCCTGTGAAGATCGTCGACATTCTGAGTTATAAGAGTGAAATCAGAGAGCCGCTCCTCCATCCGAACCAGGCTGAAATGACCCTGATTCGGTTCGACCTTCCCGATTATCTCGCGGCGGTACTGATACCAGTTCCAGACCAGGTCTGGGTTTGCGAGGAATGCATCGACATTGGCGAGTTCTTCTGGTTTGAACTTCTTCCACAGCCCTTCATCACCCCGAAATGTGGGGACTCCGCTTTCTGCCGATACGCCCGCACCGGTAAGGACAGCCACCGGCAGGTCGGCGGCGAGCAATTCCCTGAGCTTCTTGGAAATCTCAAACATCTATTTGATAAATAATGCACAAGAGCTACTTCAGGTCAAGCCATTAACGCATTTTGATTCTGCAACTTATTTTGTGTAATTGGTAGCTGAGCAGGGAAGAACCCGAAGCGAAGCGGAGTGGTTCTGCCATTTGCCCTGTCAGGAGCGCCCTTCGCCAGACTCAGGACATGCCCTTCGCAGTGCTCAGGACTTCGCGGGGCTCCTGACCTGCGGCACTGAGATTGCCACGCTTCGCTCGCAATGACGGAATCTCCGGGCATCATCGCTCGAAATGAGGAATCTCCCACCGTGATCGCTCTCAATGACGATGCACACGGACATTATCCCTTGCTGTGACAACGTAAATCGCGTCATCGCGAGGAGCAGCAGCGACGTGGCGATCTCAGGGTTGTCACAATTCGTCGTAGAGGTCTCCCCATTCTGGATTCATACCATTCACCAGATCGACTTTCTTCTGTCTGTTACCCTTCTTTACCTGCTTCTCGCGTATAATAGCGTTACGAATATCATCGAGAACTTCGTAGTAGACTAATTTCTTGACATTGTATTTTGCGGTGAATCCAGGAGCAAGGCCGTGTCTATGTTCATAAATCCTACGCTTCAAGTCACTCGTTACTCCGGTATAAAGTACGTGGTTAGATTTGTTTATTAGGATATATACGTAGGATTGTCTTGCCATGTGATCGTCTCGATGTTTGTCGACAAACTGAGATTGCCACGCTTCGCTCGCAATGACGTGTTCCGCGGGCGTCATCGCGAGGAGCGGCAGCGACGTGGCGATCTACTTGATCAGATTGCCTTATGGTTTTTCGATATCGAGCTTGAGATTTACTCCTACAGCGAACATTGCTGCATCGTAGAACAAGTATACCCATATACTATCTGGTTTGGAAGCGTTAAGAATGCTACGCCAAAACCTGAAAGTACTAGTACCACGTTCGTCGTATAGAAGAACCTTCATCAGGGATTCAACTAATTCTGGAGTAGGATCAAACTTGCCAACATCATAGTAGGCACTTGTGTAATCGACTTCAGGATGGAAATGTTTTATAAGCCCTTTAGTTATTCTTTTCAAGAAACGGTTTCCTCGCTCTTCCTCGAACAAAGTCATGTGAGTTTTGATCAAACCAGCAGTACCCTTTATTTCAGTTGGGATCAAGCTTGCCGCAAAATTCTGTTTGAACTTCTTACTCCTCTGGAATGAAGACCCCACTACTCTATTGGTCCAAATCCATTTACCCTGCTTCGACCTACCCATCAAAGCTGACGCGAATGCACGGAACGCTTCGTCATCAAGAGAGTGTGCTTCGTTACATGACCTGCAGCAGGGTACAGTAATCAGGTTAGTCGGGAGTGGAGGTCGAAAGAAGCCCTTAGGAGGAATGTGATCCCTTGTCAAATTGTGAATCGATCCGCAGAGATAACATTTCTTGATTGTATGTGGCTCGTCCATTCGCCCCTTCGCTCTTGTCAGCTGGATATCTACTTGCTTGATCTCTTAACAATGCTTGCTATTCTTAGCTTCAATAAGTGCCAATATCGCGTTTTTCCAAGAGGATGCCCTATGGACTTTAGGTATTCCTTGATACTCTGTTCCCTCTCAGGAAACTGGGTTGCATAGTTGTCAAGAATGCTGTTGATCCTTTTCATTTCAGGAGCGTTATATGATCTGGAGACCAGAAAAGTGTCAGGATCCGTGCAAGTATCCATATCCTGCCATAGCCATTGCTGCTTTGCTTCATCCATATCTGATCCCAATTCCGGATCCAGAACCAATATTTCAGATTGTTCAATAGATAACCCACATTGGGTTGTCAAATAGTCTCTGCAGTAATTGAGGAAATTGAGACGGATATCATTCATAACTTTTTTCTTTTTGGAACGTTCACCTGGTTGTCTCGTCTCCCATGATTATTCTGATCTTGTCGATATTCTGCCAGTGTGATTGTAAAGACAACAGAGAACCTATTTCAAACGTCCCGGTAGCAACATCCAATGTCTTGGTGAGTTGTAGAAGCCTCTCCAGAACTGAGAGAAGCGAGTTTTCACTACGGTTATCGAGGATGGTAGGTAGTTTCTGACTCAAGGCAGATCCTCCGATGTTTCCTTCCTAAGTCAAACTGGTAAACACATGCCCCGTTCCGCTTGAACGGCTTGCTATGATAGTATGAAGATAGCCAATCAGGGCTTTGTTGTCAATCGCAGCTTAGCCCCAATACTGTTCACATAAGGATCTTTATCTGTTTTTCGATGTCGATACGATTAGGTGATGTGCCGCAATTGAGACGTATGGGATAGTTGCTCATTTTGCGTTTTACGCCCCGGTGATTTCGTCTCCCCCGGCTCGATACCACACGATCTTCCAGGATTTCATCGAGTACGGCCTTATGAAACATTCTCCTCGCCTGAGGGGGGAATAGAGACGAAATGGGACAGTTTGCGGCGAATGACCCGGACAGCATGCGTGAACGAGAGGGTGTCGGGATCAATATCACCCTTGAGGGCCGCTTCATGCATCAACCCACGTATGGCATAGTGAGCCAGCAGCAAACCGTAAAACTCTTGCTTGACGAGGGTGGGGGTCTTGCTGCGCAAGACCACTCGAGAACCCCGCAAGTGAGTTTTGAGTTCATCAAAAGCGGTTTCGATTTCCCATCGTTCATGGTAAAGGGCAGCCAGTTCATTCGCCGGCGCTTTCTCGGGTTCCAGGATGGTAGTGAGCAAACGGTACATAGGTTCGGCCCCCGAAACACCCTCCAGGGTGTATTCAATCACACGAACCTCGACCCCGTTTGTCTTGTGGCGTCGATCACGCAACGAGGGGTAAATGACGCTCAGGTATGTCAAGCTTGCGATGTCGTATAAGACATGATATGTTCTTTCATATTCAACCTGAGAGGATTGGAAATGAAAAAATACATCGTAACGCTTACTGGAGAAGAGCGTGAATCCCTTAGCGCATTGGCTTCCAGGGGCAAGCACAAATCGCAATAAATCCTCAACGCGTTGATTCTGCTTGGGTGCGATGAGGGCGAGCACCAGGGGAAACGTTCGACCAACGCTGAAATGGCTCCTATACTGATCTCAAGGGGACATCGCAGTCACACAATTAAATGTTAGAAAAACTTGCAAAGGAGGTTAAGTTCCGCAGAGACCTGCCGATAAAATTGTGGCTCATCTCCAAAGTGAGTGGGTGATTATGGGTTGTTTTTCATATCGGTTTGAGCATACAGGTCAGGACCTTTCCCTCAGGATCGGGATCAGCGACCGACAGGC
>CBDUQR010000002.1:0-108847 GCA_965369655.1 uncultured bacterium
CCCGTGGTATCCTGAGCAAAGCGAAGGGCCTTCGCGGGAGAGACAGAGTCAGCTTCCCACTTGAGTCAATCAACACTTTTGGGACAGCCTCTCCACATCAGCCGATTCCAGCGCAACATGGGGCAGATACTTCGAAGCTCAGGACTTGCGGGGACGTATATCCTGAGCCTCGAAGGGTCTGCCGCCCACGGTATCTGCGCGCATAGTATGCATCCAAGCGCACCATATGCATCAAATGTGAATCCGTTTTCACCGCAATTGAGGGGAATTCGCCAATGCGATTTCCGGGCCGGTTGGAGAGTTTTGACTCGCATCGAACGCCTATATTCGTATATTATCTAACAGTCTGATACTGCAAAGGTTACTTCTGTGACTATTGTACTGCGCAGGTAGATCGTGCCACGAGAATTCTGGCGTTCAGAATTCATCGATGGCACAGGGTTTGCACGATAAGAGAGACGTGAACGACAAGACTGAAATAACGAACTCGCTCGACCGCATGAGGCTCAAATACGAGGCCTTGCGCGATGTGGCAGTCAGCGCCGCTGAGGGTGCTGATCTGGAGCAGATATGCACGCAGGCGCTCGAGGCAGCCGTTCGCATTGTCGGTGTGATGGCCGGGGCTGTGACGCTCTACGATTCTAAGGGCAAACCGACTCAGACATACGTCTCGGGAGCAGATGAGTTTGTGTCGTTGATGCAGGAATTGCAGCAGAAACTGATAGCGGTGCTCAGGCTCGATTTCTCGGTTGAGAATATGTTCCTTACGCTGAACCGCAATGGCAAGCAGAGCCTGTTCTCGTATCCGCTCGTGATCGGTGGAAAGAACCTGGGAACCATATCAGGCGTGACTCCGGGAGATCGGAATCTTTCTGCGGAAGAGGATTTCATCGAGGCGATCTCGTCACAACTTGCGTTGGCGCTGAGCATCGGCAGAGACAGTGAGACGTCAACTCCCAGTCTGAAAAAAGCAAAGGCGGATGCTATAGTCGAGACAGCGGTCACGATCAATCACGAGATCAACAACCCGCTGACAGCAGTACTCGGAAATACACAACTCCTGCTGGTCGATCGCGACAAGCTTGATGCGAAAACAATCAGAATGCTCGAAGGGATCGAGACTGCGGCTCTCAGGATCAAGGAAGTCACCAGCAAGCTGATGCGTATGGTCGAACCTCAGATAACCGAGTACACAAACGGCATCAACATGGTAGACATTGACGGATCATCGACCGAAGAAAACGAATAATCCCCAATGAAAAAGGGCGGGTGAATATCCACCCCTGATTCAGCATAAATCGAATTTAGAAGAGTCCCGCTACGACATGGAAGCTCTCATGCAATGATTCGACAGCTATCGCGATTTTCTCGTCGGAACCTGAGCCTATCACTTCCTCGATGCCATTAATCGATGCGCGAATGCCTTTCACAGCTTCCAGATATTCCTTTTTGACGTCCTGCCTGGATGCGTGCAGCTTAACAGCCATGAGCCGTGCGCAGCGTTCTTTGAGTTCCGGGATCGCTTTTTCTATCGCGGCGTAGTCTTTCTCCGGAAGATACTCGTGCCAGACCTTCGCGAGGACTGAGTGAAAATCCTCAATCTCCTGCGGAGTCATAGAAAGCGAGCCGGACATCCTTGCGAACGCATCATGCATCCTGTCGAATGCCTTCTTGAGCGCAGCGTCATCGTCGCCGTCGGCGGCAATCTTGAGTTCATCAATCGATGTGAGGAACACCTTGCGCTTCTGATCGAATTCCTCCATAACGTCGGCGTAAGTGGAGTCTGGCTGGAAGGCGGCTATGAGCTTCGCCTGCGCGAGCATATTCGGAACATGCTTGCGAACGGTCGCAAAATCTTTTTCAGTGACATACTTGTGGCATGACGGCGCCATCGCCTCATGGAAAGTCTGGATGCAGCTTATGTCAACGCCGTGCGTACATTCGGTTTTCTCCTCGGCGACCAGCGCCGATGCGATCAGAAATAATAGCATTGCGGATAACAGAATGATCGTTCTGTACATGACTTCTCCTTACTATTATGTCAGATTACTATGTCTTCGTGTTCTTTTGGGGATTCCTTGAATCTCTCGAAGCTGAGAGGTCCGAGGTCAAGCGATGGCTTGCCATCGATCAACATTTCTGCTACGAGCTTGCCTGCAGCGGGGCCATGCATGAAGCCATGCCCTGAGAATCCAGCTGCGACTATAAAGCCTTCGACGCTTGAAATCCTACCGATGATTGCGTTATGATCCGGTGTGACCGAATAGAGTCCAGCCCAGCTCGATGCGATGCCGGCTTCCTCGAGTATCGGCAAACGTTCAATCGCTTTCATGATGATTTCGTCGGTATAGTCGGGGTCGAGCGACTCATCGAGGCCTGCCTGCGTGCCGGGATCTGCCCAGCCCAGCAACAGTCCGCCCGATTCGCGATGGAAGTAGAGTCCTGATGATACATCGACAACCATCGGAAAATTGTCCGTGAGCCACGACAGGGGAGAGGTGGTGCTGATCTGGCGTTTGATCGGTTCGATCGGCAGATCAACGCCCGCCATCCTGCCGATATTGGCTGAATGCGGACCGGCGGCGTTTATCACGATCTGGCAGTCGATATTGCCCTTGTCCGTGACGACAGATTTGACCTTGCCGCCCTCGATGATGATGTCGGTCGCTTCGGTTTCGAGTTCTATCGACGCGCCGAGTTTCCTCGCGGCATTTGCGTAACCGTATGTAAAGACATGCGGATCACCGATGCCGTCCTTGCTGCAAAACGTGCCGCCGATTATATCGTCGAGGAGCACATTGGGCGCGAGGTCTCTTATCTCGTCAGGCGTCAGCCATTCTACGGGAACATCATTTGCCTGTTGCAGTTCGAGATTGCGCCGGAATATGTCTTCTTGCTCGTCAGTGGATATGAGGAAAAGGTACCCGCACTGGTCGAATATGCCGTCCTCACCCGTCTCATCAGAGAAACGCTCGAGCAGATTTTCAGACATCAGCGACATCCGAATATTGATCTCAGAGGAGAATTGGGCGCGGATTCCGCCTGCGCATTTAGCTGTCGCACCGGCTCCGATAAACTGCCCTTTTTCGAGCAGGATGATCTCCTTCATGCCCATCTTTGCCAGATGAAACGCGATAGCGGAACCTATGATCCCGCCTCCGATGATGACTACCTCTGCTGCAGATTTCATTCAGCCTTGTCCTCGCACAAAATTCGCGCCTAATCTACGTAAATGGCATTGATTGTCAAGGCGTTTCACCGTTCGCGAGGCATCGGGCATTGCATGACCCACGATGCATGCCAAAGTTATTGTTGATGCCCGGCAGTGAGTTTATTATACCTGATCTGAATCGGCTCAACGCAGAGAGTGAACAATATGTCTGCCGCCACCAACAGATACATCATCATAGGGATCATCGTCGGGATAATAGTGGGATCCATCCTGGGATGGTACTTCGGCGAAGGGATGATGTGGGCGTCATTCCTCGGAACTCTGTTTCTGAACGCCCTCAGAATGATCGTTATTCCGCTCATCGTGACGAGCATGATAACCGGCGTGATCTCACTCGGCGATGTCCGCAAGCTCGGAAGGACCGGCATCAAGACTATTCTCTACTATGTCGCCACCACCGGCATATCGGTCACAATAGGCATCATACTGGTCAACGTCATTCAGCCGGGCGTCATATCCGGGTCGGAGATTGCCGCACAGGAGGCCATGACAAGGCCGGGTGAATACAGCTTCTTAGATGTGATTCTCGGGATGGTCCCACCTAACATAGTCAAAGCGATGTCCGAGACAAAGGTGCTGCCACTCATTCTCGTTTCGCTCGTATTCGGTGGGATCGTAACGACTATGGGCGAACGCGGCAAGCCGCTGAAAGAGTTGTTCGAGGCGGGCAATGAAGTCATAATGAAATTCGTCCATATAATCATGCTGTTCGCGCCGATCGGTGTGTTCGGGCTGATTGCAGGCAAACTTGCCGCCGCAGGTGGAGCTGACTTCGGGCTTGAACTCCTCAAGCTCGGTAAGTATTTCATCACTGTCATCATTGGATTGAGCATACACGCTGTTATTGTTCTGCCGTTGATTCTCGTATGGTTCGGCAGGCGACGGCCGCTCAAGTACGCCGCCAATGTGATGCAGGCTATCATCACCGCCTGGTCGACCGCGTCATCATCGGCGACACTGCCTGTTACGATGGAGTGCGCTGAAGAGAAAAATCGCATCAGCCACAAGGCAGCCAGTTTTGTGCTTCCATTGGGAGCCACAATCAACATGGACGGCACCGGGCTGTACGAAGCTGTCGCAGCGATATTCATTGCGCAACTTTATGGCATAGATCTCACTATCAGCCAGCAGATCGTGATTTTCTTTACCGCGAATCTTGCAGCAATCGGCGCTGCGGGAATCCCTGAGGCGGGGCTTGTCACAATGGTCATGGTGCTCGAATCGGTCGGATTGCCGATCGAGGGAATCGGCATGATCCTCGCGATTGACTGGTTCCTCGACAGATTCCGCACGGCGGTCAATGTCTGGGGCGACTCAGTCGGCGCAGCAGTCATCGCCGAGACGAAAGAGATCAGGACGGCGCTGTCATGATTTTGTGCAGGTTAGTATGTCAGTGTCAATATCAGCTATAAGTACTGACAATCAAGGGGAAAACGAATAATGGCATGGGATGATAATTTACTACCCGACCAGAGAACAGCCGCTGCACATGCAGGTAATCACGCGAGATTGCTGGCTGGGCCAGGCACTGGTAAGACACTTACTCTGACACGTCATGTCTTTTTTCTTATTGCCGAAAAGAATGTCTCTCCTGGGAGTATTCTTGCTGTCACGTTCACGCGAGCAGCTGCACGGGAGCTTCGGCAACGTGTCGAAAATGAGTTAGGAGAAGACCTAAGTCCTCGTATCTCCACACTTCATTCATTTGCACTCCGACAGCTTCTCAAGAACGCGACACGCATCACGGATTTGCCACAACCACTCAGAATTGCGGATGACTGGGAAGAACGTTATGTTATTCTGGAAGACGTGAAAACCATTCTTGGCTTGAAGAGGATCAGTAAAGCGCGCGATCTTCTAACAGAACTTTCCGCTGATTGGCAGAGCCTCACTGCGGATGAAGTCGACTGGGACAAACGCTTCCCTAACCCTCCTTTCCTTGGCTTGTGGAGAGAACATCGACAGATCTACGGCTACACATTGAGGTCAGAGCTTGTTTACCAACTGAAGAAGGCTCTCGAGCAGCGCGGAGATTTCGAACTCGAAGCCCCGATTGAATACCTACTCGTGGATGAATACCAAGATCTGAACCGTTGCGATCTGGCAGTAGTGCATGAAATCGCTTCACGCGACGTCGAGCTATTCATTGCAGGGGATGACGACCAGAGTATATATGGTTTTCGCAAAGCTCACCCGGATGGCATACGCAGGTTTCATCTTGATTACATTAGAGCTGAATCCCTTTCACTCGAGATATGCAAGCGTTGTGACCGCGGGATTCTTGACATCGGTTTGTTTGTTGCTCAACAGGACCCCCGACGAATCGAAAAGAATATCAGACCAGAACCCGATAGAGAAGAAGGCGAAGTCGCGCTCCTCCGTTTCGACAATCAGGATGCAGAAGCCATAGGCATTGCTGGGCTGTGTGTTCACCTTTTGGAGTGTCACGAGTTACAGCCAAACGACATCTTGATCTTGCTTCGGTCCGACCGCTATAGTGCGTTTTCCCGCCCGATACGGGAGAAGCTGGACGAAGCAGACATACCGGTTGCGGCGGCTACGGCTACGACAGGTCCGTTAAATGGAAGAGTTGGCAGAGCTATCCTGTCTTTTATGCGATTGGCTGCAAGACGCGAGGATAGCTTGGGATGGCGCACGCTTTTCATGGTCTGGTGCAACGGCATTGGTTCGGGAGCGGTTGGTGCGATATACGATGTTGCCTACAGTCGTGGGATGACCTTTGCTCAGGCTGTACTCGCTGCCCATGATGACACCAGCATTTTACCCAGTAACCATCGATATCGCCTTTCAACTGCTATTCAGAGCGTGCTGGATCAACTGGATAATTTGTTTCCCAGTGATGCGCAGGAAGAGTATGAATCCTGCGATGACCTGATGAATGTGGTAAGTGCAGCAGCAGAAGTCCTGATTGAAGACAGTGATGAACGTGAATCTGTGCTGTTGGAGTTCGAACGCTCAGCGCACGTGGCTAAAACTACGTCTATCGAGGAACTCGTTCGGGCTACGGAAGTGGCAAGCGAAGCTATTGAGCAGGAACTTGAAGAGGGTAAAGTCAACATCCTGACAATGCACCGAGCCAAAGGGCTCACAGCCAAAGCCGTCATTGTAGCCGCCTGTGAAGACCAATACATCCCAGGTCGCGCACAAGGTGACGATGTGGATGACGAACGTCGACTTCTATACGTCTCTCTGACCCGTGCCATGCATCACCTATTTGTAACCTATTGCGACAAGAGAACGGGGCAGCAGCAACACACTGGCCGCGATAAGGGGAAGGTTAGAAGATCTCTTACTCAATTTCTTCGAGACTGCTCCCACACTCCAAGAGATGGTACGGATTTCATTAGCCGCCTAGCAAAGTAAAGTTGCAGACCCAGTGGCCTGCCCGCCTGACGTTGAATTCATAGTGTAGCGCGATCGATCACTCCGACAAGCCATTTGTGAACCGGTAGGAACTGTTTGAATTGAGTGAAACAGAAATCAAGAATTTCCGGCGTATGCAGTTCGTTCGGAATCTTCGTTTCGATACCCGCGTAGAAACCGCTATACCGAAGGAACTCCGCGTTCGGATGATCCGGATCAAATCCGCGCGGTACTCGTTTGTAATGCTCGCGGCCGATCTCGCAGCCGGGTACCTTTCGGGCTTTGGCGATGGCTTTCGACAATTCCTTGCCATACCTCTCGTGCACGACTGAATTCCGACATTCTTCCATGATATGCTTCGGGATCATATAGATACCGACGCCGAGCATGAGATTCGGCGGATCGAGATGGAAATAGAATCCTGAGCATTCCATCCGCTTGCCTTCGCCTTCCCAGAACCAGAGGCCAAGATGAGTCTTGTACGGAGTCTTGTCCTTGCTGAAACGGGTGTCCCGAAACAGACGGAAAATCGATTTATTGACGCGAGGATCGGCGTGGATTTCGGGAGCAATCTTTCGCAGCCGCGAACCCATCGCCAGTATGAACTCACGCGATGGTTCCATCACATGCTGATCGAAGTCGGACCTGTGATTCTCAAACCACGCTTTGGTGTTGTTCTTCTTGATCTCTCTGAAGAATCTCACACACTCTTTCGGAAAGCCGTTGAAATCACTAACCATACAAGAATTCCATTCTGTTTTTCAAATCAGTTCTCATAGTAGCAAGTCCGATTCAAGGGGCAGACGGGGACGTCTGCCGCCCACGTACCATCCGTGGCAGCAAAGATCGCTTACTGCTACAGGAAATCAACCATTTTGTTCAGGCAGCAAAGAAAAAGCACACCTTCTGAAGGGTGTGCTTTCTCGATTCATAGAGCGAAAAAAATGTGGCCGGCAGACCTCCGGGTCTGCCGCATCGCAGCAGGTCTGATTCAAGGGGCAGACGAGGACGTCTGCCGCCCACGTAAAGCCATCCGGTGCGCGTACCGGTGCTCTGACAGATGATCAACTCTTGTTCAGTTTGACCTTGAACGTGTTTTTCATCGCATTGAACTCGACCTTGTTCTCGCGGGCGAGCCATCCGAGCGCCATGTAGACAACATCGGACTTCTCTTTGACAGCTATACCAAGCTTTCTTGGACTCATCTCTCCAGTCTTCTCGAGATGGCTCCAGATGTTGCCTGCAGCCGCACCTATTCTGTCCTGCATCATCAACTCCTTACTGTTATTGCCAATCCAAAACGGATTCTGTTGTCGGACTCAATTTGATTCCATTGGCATCCACCACCTATCGACAATCTGTCAGAATATAATCTACTATACTTAATAATTTCGGCCTCCGCAATCAGTTTTCTTAGTCATTTTTCTGCTCACGCGCTGTCATAGCAGACCGCCGGTTTGAAACAGGCGGCACAGATAAACATATCAGACGGTCAAGGTCAAGTAAAAACCGATCCAAGAGCACCCATTATATCCATGTTCGGATTCTGATCAATCTTTGCATTCTGCGCCTAAATCCGGTCTCGATTGATTCAAAATGCGAGAATCAGCCCGATAATCAGTAGTGAACGCGTTCCACGGGAGATTTCGAATGAGCAAAGCTCGAGTACTTGTCGTCGACGATGAAGAGAGCATGCGGAATTTCATGGAGATTATGCTTTCCAAGGAAGGCTATGATGTTTCGTGCGCTCCGTGCGGTCAGGAAGCCGTGGAGAGTATCAGCCGCACCAGACCGGATGTCGTATTCACTGACCTGATGATGCCTGAGATGTCGGGTCTGGAGTTGCTCTCGGCGGTGAAAGATATCGATGACAGAATCGAAGTCATAGTGATGACTGCTTTTGCCTCTGTCGACACTGCTCTCGAAGCGATGAAGAAGGGCGCGTATGATTATGTTACCAAGCCATTTAAGATTGATGAGATAAAGCTGACCCTAAAGAAGCTCGTAAAGCTGACATCGATGACTGAGGAGAACAAGCATCTTCGAAAGAGGCTCAGTTCGGAGTTTTCTTTCGACAATTTCATAGGCAACAACCCGAAGATCCTCAAGATGAAGGAGATGGCTCAGACGGTCGCGATGTCGGACAGTACTGTTCTGATTCGCGGCGAAAGCGGCACAGGAAAGGATCTGATCGCTAAGGCGATTCACTACCATTCAGATCGTGCGGGAAAGCCGTTTCTCACTCTGAACTGCGCAGCATTGCCGGAGACACTTCTCGAAAGCGAGTTGTTCGGGTATGTCAAGGGGGCGTTCACCGGCGCTCTGAAGGACAAGGACGGGCTGTTCAAGGTTGCCGATACGGGGACTTTCTTCCTCGATGAAATCGGCAACACATCGCCGAGCATTCAAGTCAAGCTCCTGCGCGCGCTCGAAGAAAAGACGATTATTCCGGTTGGTGCTACCAAGCCGATCGAAGTTGACATTCGCCTGATCGCCGCGACCAATGCCAACATCGAAGCCGAGGTTGAGGCGGCCAGGTTCAGAGCGGATTTGTTCTACCGCTTGAATGTGCTGCCGATATTCATCCCTGCGCTCCGCGAGAGAAAAGAGGACATCGAGCTACTGTTTAAGCATTTCATATCTACTCATTCTCAGAAAATGAAATGTGAGCCGAAACAGGTCGATCCTCAGGTCCTTGTGGCCATGACGAAGTATCACTGGCCCGGCAACGTCCGGGAGTTGGAAAATACAATCGAGCGGGCATTGCTTCTCTCGAAGCATAAAGTGCTGCAGCTATCCGACTTTCCCAATGAGATCGTAACTTCAGTTAACAGGGTGGAGTCGGATGTCGATGAGCCTGCGGGTACCCCCACGCTCGAATCGATCGAGAGGGCGTACATTTTCTGGACTCTCAACCAGACGAATTGGCAGAAGACCAAAGCCGCAAGAATGCTCGGAATCGATCCGTCGACCCTCTACCGCAAAATCGAGAAGTACGGGCTCAATCGACTTGGCGAAAGCTGAGCAGGTCAGGGGCTTAACATTGTGAGCGAGAGATATGACTGACCAACGCTCTGTCTATTCGAGTCGAGATCATATCGTGCAAAATGCAACGGCGTGCTCGCATATCGACATGGATTCGGGAAGCTACAGGACGTGGGGAGACCACGATTTTCCGCAAGTCAATCTTTACACAGCGCTATAACTGGATGAACCGCCTGTAGATATGTCTGCAACGATCCGCGAATATGCGATTCGGCACGCAGCGGCCCGGTCTTTGCAATGTTGTCGTGGCAGATGAGAAAGATATTGCAAAGAGATTCAATGAAGAGAGCAACAAACAGCTAAACAAAAACCTGTAGGAGGTTCAGATGCTGTCCAAGTTCCACAAGTCTCAGAAGGGTTTCACGCTGATCGAACTCATGATCGTCGTGGTCATTATCGGTATTCTCGCCGCACTGGCGATTCCGAGATTCATGACTGCCTCGACCAAGTCCAAGCAGTCGGAAGCCAAACAGATCTTGAAGCAAGTATATGTAATGGAGCGTGCTTATTTCCAGGAGAACGGCGCTTACACTGCTAACCTGGCAACCCTCGGTATCGTGATTCAGGCGAATGCCCGGTATACGTACACTGTCGTAGTTACCGGTGCCGCATTCGTAGCTACCGCGAACGCGCCGGATCCGGGTATCGACGATGACGCAACGCCGGATACCTGGACCATCAATGATGCGGGTGCTCTGTTGTGCACATCTGACGACGCAACGTCGTAAGGATACTATTCTGCGAACGTGTTCAGCGCGGCGGTCGAGATTCTCGGCCGCCGCTTTTCTTTGTGCTCCCAGACTTCACTCAGGAATATCACCAGGCATTGCAAAGTGCAACACAACGACCGCAATTCGCGTTGCCAATCGCAGGTCGGCGCACCGGTGGTCTCTCGATCGCAATATCTAACATGAGACCACATCGGGACTTGCATGTCTCTGTGCGAGCTGGCATCCGGCTTGCATAGTATATTATAGTACGAAGAGATAACACGTGGAGTGAAAAGTGAAGCGCAGAAGCAACAGGGGCTTTACGTTGATCGAACTGATGATTGTCGTCGTGATTATCGGTATTCTTGCCGCCCTGGCGATACCGAGATTCATTCCAGCCAGCAGTAGAGCGAAGCAACGGGAAGCCCTGACGATCCTGAAACAGATATACGTCATGCAGCGCGCCTACTTCCATGAACACGATGCCTACACGAACAACCTCGTCAATCTCGGAGTGACAATCCAGGCAAACGCCAGATACAACTACACCATTCAGGTCAACGGAACTGCTTTCACGGCGCAAGCGGACGCACCCGATCCGGGCGTAGACGACGATCCGGCTCCCGACACATGGCGCATAGATCAGCAGGGCTTGTTGGTCGCTGTTTCAGACGACGTAACATTGTAGCCGGATTTCAGAATCCGGCAGGGTTCACGCAGGCCTTGTCTCTCAAGTCTGAGATCTGTGACTGCATCTGATATGCTGGACTGTGCTTGCGGCTCGAGATGCAAGTCCCCGCATAGATTGTCCAGTTGAATAGGGCAGAATCCGCGAAGTCCTGAGCCCTGCGAAGGGAAGTGAAACGGAGTGATTCTACCATTCAAACAGAGTGGCAGAACCGCTGAAGGTGGAGTCCCGAGCATTGCAAAGGGGTTCTGCCCAACAAGATCGCGCATGTGAAGCGGCAGATGTATAGAGGCTGTCTCAAAAGTGCCAATTGACTCAAGTGGAAAGCTGGGCACGTCACTCCCGCGAAGGCCCTTCGCTTTGCTCAGGATACCACGGGAGTCTATCTAACAATAACGCATTCAATAGATTCCCGCCTGCGCGGGAATGACGCTATTTTCTTTCGTAAACATGATTACCTACCTTTCGCGTCTTTTAGGACAACCTCTATACAATTGATTCTGCATATTTATTTCAGTTTCGATAGCAGGTACCAATCGCCGCCGATCAGCTTCGCGCCCCGGTCGAGATACATTTCGAATTCGCATCCATCGACCGTCCTGACTCTGAAGCAGTTGCGATGTCTCCTCGACCTCCAGTTTTTCGATGGAGCGCCTGACGAAAATCCCCAATCCTGCCACTGCGCCGTGATCTCCTCGACCACATATTCAGTTCCATTCCACACGAAACTCTTCGGGCGTCGAGGAGAATCTTTCTCCACGACATTAATGCGCTGAGAGACAAACTTCAATATTATTTGCTGGTCTCTGCCAACGCCCGCAGTCTCTTGAGGATTTCATCGACCTCTTCAGTCGTCAACTCTTCATCCTCGAGCGCGCTCTTAATGTATTCGCCCACGTTCTGGATCTTGGGAGCCATATCAGGACCGGAGATACTCCCATCGCGGAATGCAGTCTTGACCTCTCGGAAGACCTGACGGACTTCCTCTGCATCGTAACCTTCAGGAAGCTTCTCGATCATTCCATTTTCCAGCGCACCGACCGTTTTATTGATGGCATACTTAGCGAGATGCGGGCACGCGAAGTAGCTCGCGATGACGACAACGACAAGAACCACAGCAACGACTATCAGCGCAGTCCTGCAGCCGTGTCTCTTTTTTGTTTGTGCTTGTTCAGCCTGTTCCAATATGATCGCTCCTTGTCAATGATGGACGGACCCATCGTTTGTTTGTTTCTGTTTCCAATAATACAACTATAGAGCAGGTTTCTTCAAGACAAAATTGGGTGTGTTGAAGAGTATGTAGGTCATGCCCTCTTGGGGCGTGACGTTTATTCCGTGCTCGTCGGGGCTATGCCCCGACGAAGTCCGCAGGAGCATAGCTCCTGCGGACACGCGAAGCATGACCTACTATTCTATGCCAGTGAAACAACGCCTACGGGTAATACGGCGGTGGACCGCCGGCGAATATGTAGTAGATCAGGTAAACTACATCATCGATATCCATCGAGCCTGACGCATCGGCATCCCCCGAACGAATAGGATCAGGAGCAGGACCGCCTCCGAATATGTATTCGATCAGGTATACAACGTCGTCTATGTCGACAATACCTTCACCATCCGCATTCCCCGCCACAAAATCAGGCACGAGTGTATTGGCAAACACATAACTCGCCAGGTCCCAGTTGGAGACGCCCATATCCGGCTTGTATGACCACTGATAGTAGACAGTCATTGACACGGATGGATCGACGCCGACAGAAACCCAGCCATCGACCAGATTATAGCAATACTCGTCGAATCCGAGCTTCACATCATCGACAAACACCGAATCTATCGAATGCAGGGGACTTCTGTTCAGATAGTATAGATGCCGCCCCGGTGTCGTTGCGATACTCTCAGTGTAGTATCCGACTCCATCGCGGTCGACATCGGCAAACTGAATCTCCTCGATCACGCTCGAATAGCCGCTGCTGCTGTACCATGCCGGGCTGGTCGTGAGTGTCGAGCCGGTGTTTTCGTAAATCATTACTCTCGACCACCATCTGCCCGTTGCGAGGTCCATATCGCCGTCGTAGTCAATATCGCACCAGCAAACGGACGATCCGTATCCACCCGTACTCGATTGCCAGTAGGGTGTCGTACCGAGAATCCCGCCAAGATTGCGGTAGACTTTGAATTTGCCTCCACCGCCAAGCTGATCATTGTCGGCGACAGCCAGATCGAGCCATCCATCACCATCAATGTCGCCAAACGCCAATGTGTTCGACGACTCGACATCGCTCGATTGCCAGACCGGCGATGTTGATATCGTGCCTCCGACGTTCTCATATAGCAGGACTTTCGTGTTATCACCGCAGAACGCAATATCGAGATCGCCGTCGTTGTCGACATCGCCTAACGTGACATCGATCATCGAGTATATTCCATCCGACTCCCACGATGGCATAGTCTCAAACACGCCGCCGATGTTATAGTGAATCCGCTGATGATCGAGGTGCCCGTAATACCCTTCACCGCATGCATTCACCAGATCGAGATCACCGTCGCCATCAATATCTCCCAGGGCGCATGAAAATGACCAGGTCGAATCGGTCGAGCTCCACCACGGAGCGTATTGCATGGTCCCGGCGTTGTTGATATATGCGTCCTGCTTGTTCGGGGTGGAGAATCCTCCCGAGCCGAGAAAATTCGAGACCACCAGTTCCGGATAGCCGTCGAAATTGATATCCCCCACCGCACAGTGACCCGAATACTCGTAGTTGAGCGACTGCCATGTCGGATATGTCGGTACGCTGCCTGCGTTGTTTCTGAAAATGTAATTGCGAACCATCTCGATATCGTTGCCATTGGAAATAAACAGATCGAGATAGCCGTCCCTGTCGAGGTCATGCCACTGTAGGCCTGTGTGGTACTTGCCGTTGCCGTTGGAATTCTGCCAGAATGGTTCGGTCTCGATTGGCATGACCGCCAGTGCGCTGGACGCCATCAGGGATATGAACAGCACATAAACATATTTGATTGTGAATCTCATCGCGGTGTCCTTTCTGTGTTGTGCCGAATCGACAATCTACCAAAAGCCCTTTCGTTCTGTGACATTTGACGCACGGACGCGGCACCTGTTCAATGCATTAGTAGTCGCCCGTCGGGCGGATCGAGAGTACATTTCAAATATAAGTGAGAAGGGATGATTGACAAGGCCTATTTGAGAAGAATCATCTTCCGCGTGTCGATCAGGTCGCCTGCGGATATGCGGTAGAAATAGACGCCTGAAGCAAGTCCGCTCGCATTGAACTCAAACTCATGCCAGCCCGAGGGCATACGCTCCCAGATATGCTTCTCCACTGTGGAGCCGAGCAGATTGATAATGTCTATCGTGACTCGCGAAGAATTCGGGATATAGTAACGGATCGTGGTAGTTGGATTGAACGGGTTCGGGTAATTCTGTGCAAGCGTGAATTCGCCCGGCAGGATGCTCTCTCCCGGATCGTCGGCGCCAGTCGTACCATAGTAGTAAGTGTTGGCGAATATATCGAAGCCGGAACCCATGTTTCTGTTATCATGCCAGACCGCATACACGTCGTCCGCATCTATCGCCAGCCTGAGGTGCCCCTCTTTCGCTTGTGCGGTCGACTGCGAGACAGGAATGATCGAGCCTGCGTTATCGTCAGGAGTTACGATCGCCATGTACGCCTGCTCGACGCCAGTCCGGGAATCTGTCCACCCGACTACAATGTAGCCCGAGGCATCCGTTGCGATAGTAAGATTGCTGAAGACAAGATCAGTCGAGCTCGTGATGGTGATGAGTCCACCCTGCGGATCGCCGGACGAACCGAAACGCCGCGCGAATATTGATCTGACTCCTGAGTCTGACATGCTCCCCCACGCCATCACATAGTCGCCGCTCGACGGTACTATTGCCAGCGCTACTGCATTATGAGATACGTCAGCAGTATCAGTCGAGATCAGAGTGTTGCCACCCGCAAGAGTCCCGTCTGGATTGATCCGCTGGAAGAACGCGAGCTTTCGTTCTCCGACCTCTCCCAACCATGCTACCACGCTGTAGGTATTGTCATCGATGCAGACTTCAGGAGAGCCGCAGGTCGATATGGATGGGTCCGTGTTGATCTTCACATTTGTCATATACAGCGAGCCGTTTGATGCGATCTGCTGAGCATATATGTCGCCGTTTGTGCCATCCTCCCAGACCACGATTGATCTGCCGGTAATCGAATGGTCAGCGTCTGGATTTATCATGTTTGCTGTGGAGGTGTCGTCGTTAAGAATTATCTCCACGTCGAGCGGTGTGCCGGATGAACCGTATCTGCGAGCGAAAATATTGATTCCGGCTAACCCATCAGATGTTCGAGCGTCCTGCCACACGATGACAAAATGTCCATCGGTTGATCCGCCGACTGCTGCCTGCGACTGCAAAGTCGCGCCGATATCCTGATTGACCTTCTGATTCGAACCGAGCAAACTGCCTGTACCGTCGACTCGTTGAAAATAGATATCCCCGCAGTCATACCTGGCATCCTGCCATACCGCAACGACGTCACTGCCGTTCAGAAGCGCAATGTCGGGCTTCACCTGCTGTGCGCCGGTCGCTAAAGACGGCACGAGCACATTGGAACCCTCGACGGTTCCGGAATCACTCAGACGCTGAAAGTATGTATCCTGCTCGCCGTCTCTGATATCTGTCCATACGACGACCGGAAGATTGTCGTCGCCTATGTCCATCTGTGGATAATATCGATCGTTGAATACGATCGGATCGGAAATCGTTATGTTCACACCGTCGCGGTCGCCATAGTTGTCGAGTCGAGTTCCGAGAATCTCGGCACGCTCGCCATAGCTTGCCCATGCCGCCAGAATCGAGCCGTCAGCCGCAGCCATACTCGTAACATCCCAGCAGACATAGTCCGGATTGTCGCTCAGGATGAAATTTGATCCGTTTTTGTTTCCGTTGTAGTCGACTGTCTGGGCGTAGGCCGCCTGCGCGCCGTTTCTGGCGTCGATCCAGCTTGCGACATACCCGGACCCGTCCAGATGCGCCACCGACGCCTGGAATTGATCTTCCGCGCCGTGTGCCGGATTAGGCAGCGATATCAGCCCGGAGATTTCGGAACCGCCCGCAGTATATGTTTTCATCACGACACTCGCGCCTATTGACGTTATCTCTTCCCATGCTACGGCGAATCCGGATGCGCCGCCCAATGCCACACTCGGCGACCAGAAACTCGAATTCGACGCCGGCACGTTGAGCCGGAAATTCCCGCCGAGAGGATCGAATGCCGGAGTGTATATCTGTGCATAGATATTGTCACTGTTACGGCTGTCCTCCCATACGATCACAAGACCGCCGCCCTGAAGCCAGACGACATCCGGGAGATTGCAGACGTTTTCGCCCGCATTGTCGTTGACCTTAAACGATTCGGTGACTTCCGCGAGGTCTCCATCGAACACCTGACCATACAAGCTGCCGTCGGAATCGATCCATACAACGACCAGATTCCCCGAAGAGTAAGTGTCACATGATGCCATGCGCTGGTCCCCGTGAGCATCGTCGAATATCAATCGAACGTTGCCGCCAACGGCTGAGTTCTCGGAGTTGAATACCTGAGCATAAATGTCATAATCGCCATTTCGATCATCTTCCCATACGACCACGAAACCGCCATCAGGGAAAACTGCGACATCTGCATATCGCTGGTCGAACCTCTCCGGATCGGAATCGGTGTTGAGTTTCGTGTCGGCAAAAGCCGAGGATTTCAGATTCCACGAATCCTGAACCGTTTCACCGATCACACGTTCCCGGTCGATAGCGCGGTCGATAAGCCTCTCGGCTCTGCGTGCCTTGTAGTTATCCAGACCGCCTGCCGCGTCGATCTCGGAGCTCGCGGTCAGTATGAATGAGAGAACAATCAAACAACAAACAAATGCTCTCATGGACACCTCAGCTTGTGACAAGTCATATCATGTTCCCGCAAACCGTATGCCATGCAGGTTGTGCTTCCTGCGCGTCAGTTTGCACCCGTCATGCACCCATGCTATCCCACAGTCGGTTAGACGCTTGCATACGCTGAGCAAAAAGTAAACAGCCTGACTATCGGGTGCTTTGGTGGACAGCAGACAAGCATACCGATCGAGGCTTTTGCATTTCCGTTCATGAGCTTTAGGAACCGATCGCAGCCCTCACGAATATGCCTCATGCAAACAATCCGCCCCTTCCCCCACACCGTCAGCCTAACCATCTGGGCCGCAGTGAAATCACCTGCCTGGCCGAATTGGCGATTGCGTGAAACCTGATGGTCGGATTCACGTAGCTACAACTGGAGCAAGCTGCAGAGACTTGCACAATGAGTGAAGATGAACAGAGCCTGATCAGCATTATGCCATGCACCGTTCATAGCATACCTGATCTCATTTCAGGAGGAAGATGCAATGAAACTTCGCAGGACTGTTTACCTGACTGCAATCCTGACGTTGCTTGCTTCAGGCGTCAGTCTGCTCGGTGAAGAAATCCCCGGCGAATCAGAAGATCGACCGGAGATTACTGCGACCAGGATTAATCCACACGTACCAATTATCGACGGCGACCTAAGTGATCTCGTCTGGAAAGATCACGAGTTCGATTACGCTCGGAGTTTTCGTCAGATAGAACCGGACGAGGGCGAGGCTGCGACCGAATCGACGCTGGTAGCCATCGCCTACGACGATGAAGCGCTTTATGTCGCTTTCTGGTGCTATGATTCAGAGCCAGACAAAATCGTGCAGCAACTTGTCAGACGTGACAGAGGCACAAATTCAGACCTTGTGACGGTCCGAATCGATCCGTATCACGACCATCAGACCGGCTACAGGTTCGATGTCAATTCTGCCGGAGTGCTTGTCGACGACAGGTTGTACAACGACACAGATTTAGATTGCTCATGGGATGGCGTCTGGGATGCTGCCGCGAAACTTCAGCCATGGGGATGGAGCGCCGAGTACAAAATTCCATTCAGTTGTATTCGCTTCTCGGAGAAAGACGACCAAACATGGGGGCTGAATGTTACTCGGTATATTGCTCGCAAACAAGAGTCGGCGTGGTGGGCGTTTTCACCATCGACCGAAGGCGGCGTTGTTTCCACTTTCGGACATCTCCGTGGATTGAAAGGCATCAAGCCAACTCGACACTTCGAGATTCTCCCATATGCTGTATCCTCTCTGAATACCGAGCCCAAACACGCGGGCAACACTGACGGAAAAGATTTTCTCGGAAATCTGGGTATCGATGCGAAATATGGGATTTCATCCGATCTTGTTCTTGACGCCACGATAAATCCAGACTTCGGTCAGGTCGAACTCGACAGACCCGTGCTGAACTTATCGAGCTTTGAAACATTCTACGAAGAGAAGCGGCCTTTCTTCCTTGAAGGCGCTAACTTGTTCAGTACTCCATTTGAACTCTTCTATTCGAGGAGAATCGGTCACCCACCGCGAGGCGATCCGGATGAAGACTTACTCTACTGTACAGACCGACCGAAATCGACCACTATTCTCGGCGCAGGAAAAATAACCGGCAAGCTCGACAACAAAACATCACTGGCGATATTGACAGCGTTCACTCAGGAAGAGTGTGCTGATTATTCGATCGAAAAACTGAGATTTATCGAGAGAGATAATAATTCAATCGATACGCTGACTGACACTCTATCGAGAGAAACCGTCGTGGAACCGTTCGCCAATTATACTGTCTTCAGAGTTCAGCGTGAAATCCTCAAGAGTTCGAGTGTCGGTTTCATGGGTACGTTGGCAGCTCAGAACGAGTATCATCCCGCTACGGCCGGAGGGCTCGACTGGCGCTTGTACACAAACGATGGCGTTTGGGGCATGTGCGGACAGATCGTCACGAGCAAAATCAACGATGAAAAAGCCGGTTTCGGTTTCGATGGGATGTTCGAGAAAGTTGCTGGCAAACATGTGAGAGGTACTCTTGGAATCGAGATATATGATCCGCATCTCGACCTCAACAAACTCGGGTTCCTCCGAAGGAACAACTGGCGTGAGGGCTGGCTGTGGGTCCAGTATCGTACCCAGGAGGACTGGTTTGTCATCAGGAATACATGGAACAACTTCAACATATCCTCAGGCTGGAACTACAATGGCGACAATCTCAATCTTGGCTGGAATTTCAATACGCAAATAGAATTTCTCAATGGCTGGAGTCTGGGTGGCGGCTTCAATCAGAACATGGAAGTTTGGGACGACCATGAGACGCGAGACAACGGCTTATGGAACAAACCATCAGCCTGGTCCTGGTGGTCGTCGTTTAATACCGACAGTCGAAAGCCTGTCTGGTTCAATATCAATCCCGGCAGCGGTGAGAATCGCTACGGAAGCTGGTGGGCCAACTATATCGGTGTCGGCGTACGTCCCCGTTCCAATATCGAATTGGATATCGGCGTCAACTATATGCGTGGTTTCGGACAGACAATCTGGATCGATAACCTGACTGATACGATCACCGGCGAACCGGTGTCGGTATTTGCGGATCTCGATCAGGATGAGATCACACCAAGGATCACAGCCAACATCAACCTTACTCGTGATCTTTCTTTTCAGTTCTCCGGGCAGATGCTCATCTCCGCCCTCGATTATCGCAATCACAAAGGCTATGCGGGAAACGAGACATACTTCAGACTCCGGGACAATCACTTCGAAAAAGATCTTTCGGATGACGAGCGCGATGACTGGGGCGATGGCAACTATCGCGCGTTCAACTCCACGATGGTGATGAGGTGGGAATACCGACCGGGGTCGACACTGTATATCGTCTGGACGCAGGCAAGAGAGGATTTTGCCGCGCCGAACAACATCGAGTTCGACCGTGACTTCCGAGGAATCTTCAGCAGCGAGACTCCAGCTGACAACGTATTTCTAATCAAGGCAAGCTATTGGCTGAACATATAGAATCTATCCAGAATGCCAGAAGGGGACCAGTCGGTCCCCTCCATCTACATGTATCCCCAATGATAGTATCTGCTGTCTACACTTGTTCTGTCGTCTCCAGTTCGCGTGCTGCCAGCTTCTCGAGATGATTCTTGAGATCGATGATCTTCGCGCTCTCATGATACTGGATCGTGTGAAACGACTCGACGCTTTTCATCACGCAGAGCACGTTGGTTATACTCTCGACCCCGCGCTGGATCACATTGATCGAGTGACCCAGAATCTCACCCTTGCTGTCGGATATCTCGCCTTTCTTGAGCGCGAGTTCTATTAGCTGAGAACGACCCAGAATGGTTGCACACGCGTTGTTGAAGTAATGTGAGAATGTCGCCACAACCGTGAACATGACATCAATGGCGATCTCGTCCACCCTGTCCTTCGGCAGATCCTCCTCACGCGCTTCGAGCCTTCGGTATAGATACTCGTACTCCCTGAACAGCCTGTAAAGCTTGTAGTTGGCCTGCTGCACCAGGTCCAGCGGAGAACCGATGTCTATTTCGAGAAGTTTCGCTGTATCCATGAATTCTTTCATCGACTTTGCATCTATCTCGGCCAGCTCCGAGTGTGATAACCCAAGACTCTCCAGCAGCGCATTTCGCGTGTCGAAATCCTTCACCCCGCTGTATATCGGACCATACATAGAGAACTTGGCGACTCTCGATGCGAGTCCGACAATTCTGATCAACTCGTCGGTATCTGATGCTTCGGCGGTTTCGTACGCACGGTGATGATTCTCGACGCACTCACCGTAGAGCTTCGGGAAACTCCATTTAGACAGGAGAAACGCGCCGACCCTGGCATGGTTTGTTCCAAGTAATGACTCTTCAACCTGCAGCAGATCCTTGCCCTTCTGGATATGCTGCCAGACCTGCTCATACTCATCCGGAAATGCGGCGTCCAGAATCGGGATTCCGATATCAAGTATCAGTCCCGCAACGAAAGCCTCTTCAGGATGACTGTATTTCACAGCCTTTGCGATATGCTCCGACAAAACTGCTATTTCAAGTGAATGACGCCAGAAGTCTTTCATGTCGAGGCGTGTCTTGAGCCTGTTGCACATATCGTACACAGAGACAGAAAGCGCGATCGCCTTGACAGTGCGTGTGCCAAGAATGTTGACCGCCTCGTCCATTGATCGGACTTCCGATGACCTGCCATAGAACGAGGAATTGGCGACTTTCAGGAGTTTTCCTGTCAGTGTAAAATCTTTGGAGACCACCTCCGCTATGCTGCCGACAGTGGCGCTTTGGTCCTCGGTGACCTGCAGCACCTGGGCAAGAACTTCAGGCAGGGTGAACAGTTTGTTCTCCCTCTCGACTTTTGAATATACCTGTGCTTCGTCCATAGTTTTTCCCACTCAACAGATTTATCGGCAGAACTCTATACAAGTGGAGTCAAAATAGTGAAACACAAGCAGTTTGTTGGCAGTCGCTTTTTGTCGCAATCCAGAATGAAACGTGTGATCAAGATTTGAACAGCTTCAGGGATATGTTGAGAAGCCCATTTGGGCAAGCTGTGGGGCACCCGGCTTCCTGTGGGCGGCAGACGTCCCGAGGTTGTCCCAAAAGTAGGTCGTGTTCTGAATCCCGCAGAGCGGGATGAGAAACGCGACACTCCTATCTTGTTGCCCAGGAGTCGGGTTTCTGGCAGGCTTCGCCTGCTGCGGAACGCCGACCTACTGAAGAATGAGGCTTTTGAGACAGCCTCTGGACATCTGCCAGCCACGATTGTGGGGACTGACCGTGAGGAATTATTCTTCGATGATCCCTTTGGCGTCACGAATGCAGGAGAGCACGAATGGATCAGCCTCGTTTGTCAGGTCACTGTCGATGATTTCGCGACACTTCGCTGGATTGACCGAGGCCAGGGCGATAACCGCGAAACCTCTCGTATAGCCGTCCTTTGACTTGACTTCGCGTGCGAGGATTGCGGCTGCTTTCTCATACTTCGTGGCAGCCCATACTTCGAATGCCAGTGATCTCGCCATGTCGTTCAGGTTGTCGTAGCTTTCGATCAACTCCTCACCTGCCTCATCGCCAATATCGGTCAGAGCCCTGACAGCCGACATCCTGACTGAGAAATGGCCGTCATCGAGAGCGTCGATCAGAGCCGTCGAAGCATCCGCATGACCGATGCGGCCGAGCGCAACCGCCGCCGATTTTCGTACGGTCTCCACGTTGTCTGAAAGCAACCGGATGCAATCTGAAACGGCTGAAGAGTCATGGCACTTTCCGACAGCCGTTACGGCAGTCGAGCGCAACGGATGATAATCGACGTCGAAAAGCGTGAGCAGCGCAGGTGTAGCTTTTTTGTCTCCGATTTCACCGAGGCACCGCGACGCGTTCTTGAGCGTATGGATGTCGTCGTCATCGAGAGCCTCGATCAGCGCAGGAACCGCGGGCGAGCCGATCCTGCCAAATATGTTCGCTATGGCGTGCCGTTCTCGTGCATCCTCGGTGGAGAGCTTCGTCACGAGGCGAGGCACAGCCTCCATGCCCATATCGGCCAATGCCTGCCGAGATGGTTCGACCATATGCTGGTTGGCGATCTCTGCCGAAGACGCCCTGAGAAACAGCGAATCAACAATGCGGTCAGTCTCACTCAGCTCTGCACTCGCAGCTCCTGCCATCAGAGCAAAACATAATACCACTGCGATAATCCTAATGAGGCTGCCACAATAGATTGTTTCGACAGGTCTTGGCGACGACGAAGTCGTCGGTGTGACCTGTCGATATTCTGCAAGCTGTTGCTTGTCATCGTCTCCATTTTCCGGCAGTTCATCGGTCGCTGATCCCGATCCTGAGGGACACGCCCACCTTCGGCGGTCGCAAGAACTGCCGGAACGGATAATAGACACTACTGCTGCGATAATCCTGATCATTTGTCTAACCTGACTGAATCAGCCTCCCAGAAATCGACGTCCATCCCGATGCCCCACTTCGAGTCAATGATCCAATAGTCATTGTTCGAGCCATTGCCGATGTATTCGTCCTTACCCATCAGATCCATGAACAACCCGATCGAGCCATAATCCCTGCGTGGATTGCCGTAGCCCTGGGTATTGTGGCGACTCTTGATCTGATACGAGTCATCGCCGCGATAATCGACGAGCCAGCCGAAACCGTTGGCGGAACCAGCACCCTGAGAGAGATCGTGCGCCTGGTATGTGTCATTGCCGAGGTAGTCGATTAAGATTCCCGCCGACAGGTCGTGGCCGCAACCCTGTGACACACCCTTCGAGAAGTAGTAATCATCGCCGCTCCTGTCGAGCAGGATTCCGAGCGTAAGATGCGTCCCCACACCCTGCGCATATTGGAATGACAGGTACTTGTCGTTGCCCGCGAGATCGACTAACATTCCGAGGGCGTACCAGTATGACGATCCCTGTCCGAATATATCCGAGATGTATGTGTCGTGCCCGGATGAATCGACAAGCAGTGCGATGCCGCCCGACATCCATGGCCTGAGACCGTACGCGAACCCCTGCGACAGCGACAGATAGTGATCGTCATAGCGCAGAAAGTCCTTGTATTTCCCGCCTGCGAAATAGATGTCGTTACCATTGACATCACACAGGAATCCAAGTCCCTTGATTCCGCCAAATGCCTGACCGAAAAGCGCGCAATTGTAACTATCCGTTCCACCCTTGTCTATCAGCAATCCCAGTCCGAATGTGCCTGCTCCCTGTGTGTGGGTGTCTCCACGATAGATGTCATTGCCGGAGCTGTCGACAAGCATGCCGAAGGAGAACAGACCGGAGCCGAGCGAGAAATTCTTGCCGTTGTAGATGTCGTCGCCTTCGAGGTCGTACAGGAGCGCAGGATAGAAGAACCCCGATGCGATCGCGAAATCAGTCAGAGCGTTGTATTGATCGTTCCCGGAGACATCATAGATGATCTGTAGACCATCGACCGCTTCGAGATTATAGACGTCGTCACCGCCGATATCGACAATGAATGCGTACTTGCCGTAATAGGTGTTCCTTCCAGCGCCGCCGATTGCCAACTTGCCCATCGGGCTTGTGATTTCATAGAGAAAATCGGCATCGGCGCAGTCGCAACCATGGAGCAGGTGATCCAGCAGCGGGTAGACAGATTGCCTCAGTCCCCGCTCGGTGCTCCGGAACAGCCATCGCGAATAACTCCACCGTACGAATAGCGAGTCTTTGAATCTATCAGACACGATCGTGACACTGTCGGGCTCAGTCAGTTTCTCGGCAATTTCAACGAAGCGTTTTGAGAGATTATCTTTATACTTCTGGATACTGTCGAGTTCGTCAACCGGTTTGAATTCATCCTCGATGTCTTCGAGGATCAGCGCAGGAAACGTATCACGCAGGAAAGCTAATTCCTCCGGCAACAAGTGCCCGAACAGCCAATCGCATTCCTGTTTCTGATCCTGCATCGACTTGCGCAAAAGGGCTAATCTGAATTCAATCGATCTGTTGGGATCAAGGCCGGAACCTGTTTTCGAGCATTCTGTGAAACAGGGGATATTCGATGGTTCAGCTTCCGCCGGCACTTTCAGGCCCTCTGGTCGAATCCAGGGGATCGCCCCATCTATGGACGTGAGTGGATTCTGCGTTATGAATTTCTCTGTCTCGAAATTCAGCAGGTAATCGTGCAGCTTAATGAGTCGAGGATGCCCTGGTGAAAGCGCTCCCAACAGCGTATCCGTCAGATCGTCAGCGAAGACAATCATCGATAGCGGATCGCGCAGCAACGCATCGACTATCGGCAGCCTGAAGGAATCGATATCTGTATAGTCGGTCCTGAATGAGAGGTCGGATGGCGTCAATTTGATGCCACGAAGCGCCTGAGCAAGGGCGCTGTCCGGAATGATTTGAAGCTCTGACAAGTCAATACTATCACTCTGCGCCATCACAGCCGCTGGCAACAACAGCAGAAACAGAATGATAGTTGCAGGATTTCTGTTCACGAGGGGATAATTAACGACGACGTGCTCGCTTGTCAATCTGTTTGATTGCCGACGCTCTGCACGCACCAGACGTCACCATAGTGCAAGGTCCTGTTGAAGAATCCTATGTCGGGCACGAGTCGGTGATATCATCACGAGGAATGACAGCGACGTGGTGATCTCGGCTCTTGTAATACGCTGCCCGACATGAGATTGCCACGCTCCGCTCGCAATGACCGAGGCCACCCAGTGCTGTTCTCCGCTCAGTTTGTCACATCATTCGATACGCAAACCATCACACCGGTGCCGTCAATTGTCCAGGTGTCCGGCGTCGGATCATCATCGATTCCAGGATCCGCCGCATTTGCCGTAGCAATGAAATTCGTGCCCTGAATCTGAATCGTGTACGTGTACCACGTCTGTCCTATGATCTCAATACCGAGAGCAGCGATATCAGCCGTATAGACATCATATTCCTGGTAGTATGTGCGCTCCAGGGTATATATCTGTTTCAGAATGCCCTGGGCTTCCGATTGCTTTGATCTGGCGGTGGTGTTCATAAATCTCGGAATTGCAAGTGCCGCGAGAACACCGATTATTATGACAACTATGAACAGTTCGATCAATGTGAATCCCTTTGAATTCCTCATAGGGCAGGCCTCCTGAATGATACTTATTTGAGGAGACCTTAGCGCAATCGTTGTGCCGAGTGCTGCGCGGAACGACAACTTCAGATGCTTCAACGGCTTTGAGCGTGGATGGCTCGCTTATGAGTTGCTGCAAATGACTCTCAGGCGGACAATCTATGCAGGGGCTTGCATCCTGACCAGCAAGCACAGTCCAGTTGAGTAGGGATGAACCCGCGAAGTCCTGAGCCCTGCGAAGGGTAGCGAATTGGAGTGGTTCAACTATTCAAAAAGGATGGCAGAACCGCTAAAGGCGGAGTCCTGAGCATTGCGAAGGGGTTCTGCCCTACAACTCTTACCTTACGGGTTTGCGGAACGCCGATCTACTTCTCTCCAAACACAAATGCGGTGAATTTCTGAATCTTTGCGCCCTGGCTCCAGGCGTCATCGGGGAGTCCGGCTTTGCGGCATGTGTTGGCCAGGAATGTCTTGCGGTCCCAGCCGTAATCAGTAGCGACCTGCGGCAGCAACAATCCCCGACGTCCCATGTGAGAAATCATCAATCCATCGCGCCCGACCTTGATGTCGTCGACACTGGAGACATCCACGAGCGGCGTAAGTACCGATATCTCAACATCTATATTCTCATATTCTTCTTTCGTCAGTGGCCTGAATCTTGGATCGCGAAAAGCCGCGCTGATAGCGCATTCCGAAACGCAATGCTTCAGAGATATGACCGCCTCGGTGTAGCCGATGCAGCCGCGAAGCTGCCCGCGTATCGTCAATGTCACAAACGCCGCGCCATTGTCCGAGAGTTTGCCATCAGGTACATCGAATTCCGGTGCCGGTTTGTTATCGAGAGCGGCTTCGATTGATTTGCGCGCGATTTCTATGAGGCGAAGTTGCTCTTCTTTATCGAGATACTCCTCGGTTTCGATTCTCGTGTCCTTCTTGTCCACCTTGTCCTCCTCGTATAACACGGCCGAGACATATCCGACCACGCCTTTGAGATCACCCGACGCCGTGCCGGAATCATCGTACTTCAGAATCCTGACGCCTGACACACTCATCTGACGGCATGCCATAAGAACCGCCGCGGTTGGTCCTCCGCCACACATCTTAGCCTCGTCGGTCTGGATTTTGGAAGCCATTGTCGTGCCGTCGATTTCTCGGATCAGGGATATGGAGTACGCATCGAGTTTCTCGGCTGCGGCCCGCGGAAAGAAGTGTGACAAATCTGTCGATGCCACCATGAGCACATCATCGCGACCGCGCAGCGTTTTCACGAGAGCGTCGGCCAGCATCTCGATTGTGGCCACAGTCTGACGACCCATCTCCACCGGCACGATCTTGAAATTGCTCAGGACTGTCTGCAGGAATGGCACCTGGACTTCGATGGAATGCTCCGTGCTGTGCTCGCGAAGGCCGGGATAGATTCCGTCGCTTTTAGAGCATAGCTTATCGGCGAGTAGAGTATCGATCGGGACATCACCGAGCGGCGTCCGCCAGCTTCCACGGTTGTAGACAGCGCACCCCTCGAATGCGATACGGTGCGATGGCCCGATTATGACAACAGTCTTGTACTTCAGACCTTCGAGCAGCTTGTAGCCATGAGCGGCGGTATTGCCGGAATACACATATCCGGCGTGCGGGGAGACCAGCGCGACAGGTCGCCCGACAGATGTGTCCGTTGACGCTTTTTGCAGCATATCCCTGAGCATGGCGCCGAGTTCGGCTGGATCGTCCGGGTAGAATGCTCCTGCGACTGCTGGCGGCCTGATGTTATCAGCAGCGGTTGAGTTACAGCCCGGCATCAGCAAGATTAGCATAATAGTGGAAAACGATAGAAATTTCATTTGTCTCAGTCCATCGCGACGTATAATATCTAAGTAGCATTACTGTCGATGGAATATTATGGATTCGAAATCGAAAAGCAAGGTTGTTCTGATCAGATCGAAGTCGCTGCAAGGCGTCGGTGACGGGCAGTTCGATACGCTTAAAGGGATGCTCTCGCGCGGTATCTCGCTGCTGCACGGTGTTGATGCGAACGAGGCATGGATGTCGCTTGCGAAGAATACGGGTCGGATTGGGTTGAAGCCGAACTGTGTAGCTGGCAGGAACATGTCGACTTCGCCTTTCCTGACATACGCGCTGTGTGATCTGCTGATCGCCGCAGGGAAACGCGACCGCGATCTCGTCATCTGGGAGCGTACGAACAGGGAGCTAGAAAAGGCCGGCTTTGGTCTCAACGCATCGCTATCGGGAATTAGATGCTATGGCACAGATACGCGTGGTGTCGGCTATGGTACGGTCTTTCATGCCAGCGGCAAAGTGGCAAGTTTGGTCAGTCGAATCGTTGAAAGCGAGTGCGACCATCTGATAAACATCCCGATACTAAAAGACCATTCGCTCGCAGGTGTCTGCGGCGCGATGAAGAACTACTACGGCGCGATTCACAATCCGAACAAATACCATGACAACAACTGTGATCCATACGTCGCCGAGGTCAACGCGCTGCCGGTGATCAGAGAGAAGAACATCCTTGTCGTGATGGATATGACACGAGTACAATACAATGGCGGCCCCGGCTACAGGGCGTCGTATGCCGTTGCGCCGCGCAGTATTATGATGTCAACCGATCCGGTTGCTATCGATGCGACTGGCGAGAGAATCCTGAACGAGTTTCGCGCTACGCATGATCTCAAGAGTCTCGATGAGACTGGGCGACCGCCGAAATGGCTGGTCACTGCGGAGAAAATCGGACTCGGCAATGCGTCGCCGGAGAATATAGATTTCATTGAGGTGGAGGTGGCATGAACCGCAGGTCATTCATACGAAAAGTCGGCGCGACAACAGGCATGATCTGCGTCGGCGGGACAGCATACGAGATGATCTGCGGATCACTCGAAAATGCATACGCGTTCGGCTATGTCGAGACGCTTTCGGATGTTGAAGCAAGACACTATGAGAAACTCGCTGAGGATGTCGTGCGGTGCGAACTCTGTCCGAGGGAGTGCGTTGTTTCGGATGTCGAAAGAGGTTTCTGCGGAGTGCGCGAGAATCAGAAGGGCGTTTACAAGACGCTCGTGTATAACAGGGTCTGTGCGCTGAATATCGATCCGATCGAAAAGAAACCGCTGTTTCATTTCCTTCCCGGTACCTCGGCGTTCTCGATTGCCACCGCGGGCTGCAATGTCAACTGCAAGTTCTGCCAGAACTGGAACATCTCGCAGGTCAGGCCGGAACAAGTCCGAAATCTGGAGTTGACGCCGGACGAAATCGCAGTTGAGTGTGTTGCGAAGTCCATTCCGACAGTCGCGTACACATACTCCGAACCTGTGATCTTCTACGAGTACATGTATGACACGGCTGTCAGGACAAGCAAAGATGGGATCAGGAATGTTGTCATCACAGGCGGCTACATCAAGGAAAAGCCGTTGCGTGAACTGCTCGAAGTTGTCGATGCGATCAAGGTCGATCTGAAATCGTTTTCCGAGCAGTACTACAAAGACATCGTCAACGGAGAATTGCAGCCGGTACTCGATGCGATCAGGATCATACACGAAAGCGATAAGTGGCTCGAAATCGTATACCTGGTTGTCCCGACACTTAATGATTCGGATGACGAATTCCGCGCTCTCTGCAAATGGGTCATGTCGGAGTTGTCTGCCGATGTGCCCGTTCACTTTACTCGGTTCCACCCGACATATCTGATGACGAACCTGCCGCCAACGCCAACATCCACGCTTGAGCGCGCGTATGAGATTGCTCGCGCCGAGGGATTGAAATATCCATACATCGGAAATGTCCCAGGCCACACGGGGGAGCATACATACTGCCCCAATTGCGGCGAAACAGTTATTGAACGATTCGGATACAAGATAGTGAAGAATAGCCTGTCGGAAGGCAAATGCGGCTCCTGTGGCCAGCCGATCCCCGGTATTTGGAAGTAGCATCTCAAAGGTTGTCATCCGGTCTGAATATCCATAACTTAGTTACATGATCCGAGAGAATGCGATCAGAGTCGAATTCGTTTTCATCGGCGTCGCGTCGGTGTTTACACAGGTGCTACTCCTGAGACTACTCGTCGGGCTTTTCGGCGGTTCAGATATTCTCTATGCAATCTTCATCACCGTGTGGCTGGTCGAAACAGGAGCATGGAGCTGGACAGCGGAGTTGATGTCGCGACGACGCAGGCTGCATCGATGGTTACTGCCGATTTCATACACCGCTCTCGCTTTCTCCATTGCGGTATACTTAGCAGTGCCGATGATCAGGGAGCATATCTTCACAAGCTATGGATCTGTCCCGCTTTCGACATGTGCAGTCTTTGCCGCTGCGGTGATGCTCGTGTCGACTCTCTTTCCGGGGGCAGCATTTCCCGCAGTCTACCTGTTGCGAAAACGGATCGAGGGCGGGGTCGGACGGGCGTACTACCTGGACACGCTCGGTTTCGCAGTCGGCGGGCTGATCCTGACTGCGATACTTGTCGTGTCGGGCAGCGATGCATGTTTGCTTATCCTGCTGCTTCCGATGGGACTTG
The DNA here is from genome assembly GCA_965369655.1 of uncultured bacterium. GTDB lineage: Bacteria > Zixibacteria > MSB-5A5 > JAABVY01 > JAHJOQ01 > JAJRZO01. The sequence goes on from CBDUQR010000002.1 coordinate 30,137, forward strand.
CGGTCAATGCGATGCTGCGTCTTCGTGGTCTGTGGAGATGGGCGGCGCTGATCGTGTCTGCGGTGGCGTGCATTGTTCTTCTATATGATCCGGCGATGGATGCCGGCCGCGCCATACTTCGTATAGATCGTGACGACTGTTCGCGTTATGCCGGACTCGACGCATCCGGAGGGCAGTATCGACAGGCGATGAGTCCATACGGTCGATTCCTGTTGGAGACCGACAATGGACAATCGTTTGTGTTCTTGAATTCGAGGCTTCTTTCGAGTACTACAGGCCGCGAGAGTGCTGAGGCCATCGTACTTCCTCTTGCGATGTGCGCTGACCTGACGCGTGTGTGTGTTGTCGGCAATGCCACTGATGGCAAAGCTCTCTTCGCGTTGATCGATCCGGCAGTTGACGTAGTCCAGATTGAACCGGACCCGATAGCTTTGTGCATCTTTCATACGATCTACTCTGATTCGATCGCGCTCTCCGGTATCGGTGGCCGCCTGTCACTGGTTGTGGAGGACCCGACGAGGTTTCTCTCAAACACGGGACCCTTGTTCGACGTGATCTTCATCAACTATACGGATCCGACCGGCGCGTCGACGGCGAACCTATTTACTGCCGAGTTTCTCGATCTCGCCAGATGCGCACTGAGACCGGGGGGAGTGCTGGCGTTCAGCGCGATGTGTGGCGAGAATTTCGTGCAACCGAAGAGGCTGGAGTATCTTCGGGATCTGAGACGAACGCTCGAGGAAGTGTTTCCACATACTATTGTAATTCCCGGCGAACAGGCCATGCTGATCGGCGGTAAGAACGGAAGTCGGCTCACCGTTGATTCTCGCGAGATACTTTCGGCGCTCGATCCCTATGTGAATCACCTGATGTACTACGGCGATGCGTATCTTCCGGATCGGCTCTCCGAATTCAGGCGTATGAGACTCGACGACCTGCTATCCCAGTCAGAGGGAAGTGTCCTGACAGTTCAGAAACCTGCTCAGATACTCGCGAATACGATACTCGAAATGGACATGCATCAGGGGATCGATTCGGATCTGCTCGGATTCATCGAGAGTATGCCGGGCTGGATTCTTTTCGGAGTCTGTCTGATCCCTCTCGGCGGCCTGACGCTGTTCGTGTCGGTGCGCCGGAGAACAGTTGGTACGCTCATCCCGGTTTTTTTCGCAGGGTGGTTTGGGCTTTCGTTCGAGATCAATATCATGATGATATACCAGGCCGTGGCTGGAAGCCTCTTTTCGAGACTCGGACTAATCGTCGGGATCTTCATGATCGGGAGTGGAGCGGGAGCGTATGTCGGCAGGGTCGTGTCGTCCGGGATCGCGAATGTTCTCACGGTACTGCGCTATGCCGTATGGTCCGGGGTTGTACTGGCGGTTCTGTCTGCATTTGCGACGCCGTGGCTTCTGTCAGACCCGGGTGCTCGCCTTATGGTGGAAGCTCTCCTGTATGTTGTCTCTGCCGTAGCCGGTTTCATTCCGGGGGCGATATTCGCACTGTCGGCAGGAGTCGGAGAGCGCAGAGGCGATACTGAATCTCCCGGCGGATTCTATGCTGCGGATTTGATCGGCGCTGCATTTGGCGGTATTCTGACATCAGTCGCGATTCTTCCGGTACTGGGCATTCAGCCTGCGTTTCTGTTACTCGGCGCATCAGGATTCATTGTTGGAACATATTTAGCATTCAGGACGTAGTCGCTAAAATGATGTGCATAGGATTCGGTAGCGGAGTTTGCAACTTCTATCGAAGTGTCCATAGTGATTGACAAAGTAGTAAATATTCGTATGATTCATCACCGATGAGATGCATGATGTTCACACTTATTGCGCTCGTGCTGCTGATTTGTACCGGGAGCACTGCGGCGGCTGTGAAGATCACGCTGGATCAGGCGGTCCGGAAGGCTCTGGGGGAGAACTACGAACTGAAATCAAAGCTCTACGATGTCGATGCCAGGCGGTGGGGATTGCGCGGAGCCATCACTAAGTTTCTTCCACGGGTTACGTTCAGCACGGCCTACAGCAAGGTCGATGAGTTCACGAACAGGACTCAGAACGCCCCGCTTGAATTCTTCAGAGAGTTTGTGCCGGACATCAAGCTGATTCCGAGGAAATCATATTCGTCCGAGCTGACTGTCTCTCAGCCGATTTTCAACGGCGGTTCGCTGTGGGCGAATCTCTCCGCCGCGAAAAACGGCATGAAGGCGAGCCGGTACGCGTATTTCGAATCGCGTCTGAGCACAATACTCGAAACCAAACAGGCATATTTCAATGTCCTTAGGGCTGAGGATCTTGTTCGTATCCGGCAGGAATCTGTTGAGTTGGCTGAAGATTTTTTCAGAAGAGCGAAGAAGAAATTGTCGCTCGGAATGATATCCAATGTTGATGCGCTGCGCTGGGAGTTGCAGCTTGCACAGAACAGGGCAGAGCTGATAGACGCAGAGAGAAACCTCGATCTGGCGGAGCTTGCGTTCCGAAGGATTATCGGCGCTATGCTCGATGAAAAGTACGATCTCGAACGCATTCCGGAGCAGGTGCTTGCCGAAGTGCTGACATCTGTAGAGGACTCACTGGGAGGAGATAGCGATCTCCTGACGGACAGACTGAAGCGCGAAGCTGCGTCCGGATCGCCAATGCTGGAATCGGTCCATGCCGCCACCGCCGTGAAGCGCGCGCTGTATCGGCAGAAGTATTCTCTCTTTCAGCCGAGCCTGAATTTCAACTACTCGTATACGTGGGAGACGGATGACGATGTCGTGCCTGACGGAATCGAGACATGGCGCGCTTCAGTGGTACTCAGCTTCCCGCTGTTTTCCAGCTTTGGTGATTACGCAGGGCTGAGAGAAGCCAGGGCGGACCTCAAGAGCAGCGAGGCGATGGAAAGAGATGTTGAACGATCGCACATGGTGCTGGTCGAGTCGACCATATTTAATCTGCGTGCGGCTTTGCAGCGTGTCGAGACATCGAGAATCGGCAGGGACGTGGCGAGAGAAAACCTCGATGTTGTCGAGAATAGATTCGACAACGGATTGATTGATAACCTGAATCTTATCGATGCACAAATCTTTCTCACGAAGGCCGAAGCGGAATACGTGTCGTCGCTGTACGGTTTTCTGACAGTGCGAGCCGAGTTGGACAAGCTTCTTGGCCGTGAGCGTGTTGGTCTTTGATTGTCGATCGAAGGGATGGAATTATGCGAAATGTGGCGCAGGCGATAACTGCCGGGCTTATCACGTTGCTGATTGCAGCGTGTGGCGGCGAATCTTCTGACAATAATAATGTGAGCGATGGACCGCAAGCCGTTCCGGTCGAGGTAATGATTGTGCAGCGCGGGGACGTTTCCAGGTATGTCGATGCGGTTGGCACGGTCGAGGCCCTCTATGACGCGGACATCAGTGCGGAGACCTCCGGACAGCTCTTGAGCATCGCGAGCGATGTGGGCAGTTGGGTTTTCTCCGGCGATGCAGTGGTCATACTCGATGACGAAACGCAGATGTTGCAGCTCGATATTTGCAAAGCGCAACTCGATATCGCTGAAGCAGCGCACGAGAAGGCCGTGAAGGACCTCGTGAGGATAGAGGATCTTTATGCCTCTCACGACATTTCCGAGTCGGAGTTTGAGCTAACCAGGCTGATGGCGAAATCCGCGAAGGGTGAGCTTGATCTTGCACTTGCGTCCCATGCTCTTGGTTTGAAAGTGCTCGACGACACTCGTATCTCCGCGCCGTTTGACGGCGAAATCACGGCCGTATATGTTGACCCGGGAGAGATGGTTGCGCTCGGACAGATTGTCTTCACTATTGTACGGACAGATACGATTGAGATCAACGTGGAAGTCTCGGTTGAGGATGCCCTGTCTCTCTGGCCGGGTATGGACGCTGATATCCGTTCGAGATCAATTCCGGATACAGTCTTTTACGGGATTCTGCATTCGGTATCAGTCAAAGCGAGCGAAGTAACAAAGAGGTACCCTGTTCGAGTACTGGTTCCAAACGAATGCGGGACTCTTCTGCCCGGCATGCATACTGAGATAAGAATCATTACCGGCAGCATCTCGGATGCGATTATTGTTCCACTTGATGCCATACTCAATCGCAATGGAAAGAGAGTGGTGTTTGTCGTTGAAAACGGAGTGGCTGTAATGAGGGAAGTCAGCATCGTTGCAAAACAGTCTACCGATGTCGTGCTTTCATCAGGAATTGCGGCCGGGGAGACACTTGTTGTCGTTGGACAGCACAGCCTTCGGGACGGCCAGGAAGTCACAATCACCGAGTAGTCATGAGCAAGATATCCAACTACGCTGTCAATAACCCGGTCGTCGTGAACCTGTTGATGATCGGGATCATCGTCATCGGCCTGTTCTGGGCTATGCCGGGCTTGCCCCGAGAGCTTATCCCTGAGATGTCGATGAACTGGGGGTTCATTATCGTCCCATATCCGGGTGTTGCTCCTGACGAGATCGAGCAATACGTGACTATCCCGGTTGAAGACGAGGTTGAAGGTATCGACGGGATCGAGACGATTACCTCAACGAGTTCCGAGGGTCTTTCTCAAGTCTCTGTGAAATTCGAGACGATGTCGGATGATGAATTCGACAAGCGTTTCCAGGATCTCGAATCGAGAGTGAACTCGATGCGTGATCTGCCGGATGGGGCGGAGGATCCGATCATCATCGATTTCGGTACCGCGGAAATGCTGCCGATGGTTTCGGTTGTCATCTCGGGCGACATTCCCGAGGCCGAAATGAAAGCGATTGCCGAGGATCTCCGCGACGTCATCGAGGACATCGACGATGTCTCGAAGGCCGACATCTATGGCCTGCGCGAACGAGAGATATGGGTGGAGGTCAGTTCCTCGAAGTTAGAGTATTATGGACTGACTCTCGGCCATATCGTGACGGCCTTGAACTCGCAGAACGTGTCGATACCCGGCGGCAGGATTGACGTTGGGCGCGAAGAGTATCTGCTCCGTACGGTCGGTCAGTTCGATTCGGTCGATGAGATGCGCGATGTGATCGTGGCCTCGACGCCGGACGGCGGATTCATCAGGCTCTCGGATATCGCCGAAATCTCTGATACTTTCGAGAAACGTACCACAACTTCGAGATACAACGACCAGAAATCGATGACGATCTCGACATCGAAGAAATCGAACGGGAATACGATCGCGCTGATAAAGCAGATCAGGCAGACATGCGAGTATTACGAGACGAAGCTGCCGCCCGGTGTGACGATTTCGATCTCCAGCGATACCGGCATCATGATTGATGAGATTCTCTCCACGTTGACAAACAACGCGTATTTCGGCCTCATACTCGTGTTGATCCTGTTGACGATTGTCATGGGCTGGCGCAATGCGCTGTTTGCGGCGATCGGCATCCCGATATCGTTCATGCTGACGTTCATATTCCTCTGGGCCAGCGGGGAGTCATTCAACGGGAACTCACTCTTCGGACTTGTGCTTGTCCTCGGAGTCGTTGTCGATGATGCGATCATCATAATCGAAAACAGCTATCGCTATTTTCAACAGGGTTACAGCTCACATCAGGCAGCCAAACTCGGTACGGCAGAGGTAGTCGGCCCGGTTACAGCAGCCACAGCAACAACTATCGCAGTATTTCTTCCTCTGATGTTTGTTCCGGGCATAATCGGGAAGTTCATGAGAATCGTACCGATTACAGTCTGCCTGACGCTCATAGCTTCTCTTTTCGAGTCATTCGTGATACTCCCGTCGCATTTCGCGGAGTGGAGCGGCAAACTTAGGTCAAGGAAGAAGAAGCACAGACCCTGGTTCGGAAAGCTGCGTCGCCGGTATATAAAGATGCTGGCATTCACGATCCGCCGTCGCTATGTCGCGGTTTCCTCGATTGTGGTGCTACTCTTCGTAGCGGGCGTATTCATCGTCGCGGTAGTGGGTGTGGAGCTGTTTCGCGAAGACGAGATGGATATGATGCAGATATTCGTTCAGCTTCCACCGGGAACACGAATCGAAACGACTGATGAAATTCTCAGGGATATCGAACAGCTTGTCTGGAAACTCCCGGATGGTGAGGTCGAATCCGTTATTGGCACCGGTGGTGTTATGCAGACGGACAAGGAGTGGCTGCAACGGACGTATGTCGGGCAAGTGGTGGTTAATCTGAGGAACAAGAAAGAGCGACTCTATACGGGGCCGCAGTTGCGCGCGATGATGGATTCGCTGATCAGGCCGCTGATCGCCGGAACCGAGGACATTAGAGTTGCAACTATCAATACCGGTCCGCCTGTGGGAGCGCCAATCGAGTTCAAGATCAAGGGGAAACATTTCGATCAACTCGAAAAGCTTGCCGATGAACTCAAAGACTCGCTCGCGACAGTTCCGGGCGTCTACAGCATCAACGACGATTTCCAGCTTGGCAAGAGGGAGCTTAAGGTCGAGGTCGATATCGAGCGCGCGGCGATGCTCGGTCTCGACGTCGCAACGGTCGCTGCGGCTGTCGGCGGCGCATTCGACGGGATCCCGGCTGGCGTGTACCGGGATGGCGACGACGAGGTCGATATAATCGTCAAGTATGATAGGGGAAGCAGGAACGAACTTGATGATCTTCAGAATCTCAAGATCATGAACAGGTTCGGTCAGTTGATCGCATTCAGGGATGTTGCCACGGTCCAGACCGATCAGGGCTACGCTGACATCCATCGATTCGATGGCGACAGGGCGATCACCGTCTCGGCTGAAATCGACAAGGCGCAGAGCACTATCGACGTTGCTATCAACAAAATTGTCGAATCATACGAAGCGATCTCTCCAAAATACCCAGGGTACAGGATCGACTTCGGCGGAGAATTCAAAGAATTCGAGACAGCGTTCGACAATATCATAATGCTTTTCATGGTCGGAATGATACTGATATATGCTATCCTCGGCGCACAGTTCAAATCGTTTGCGCAGCCGCTCATTATCATGTTTACGATACCGTTCGCTGTGATCGGCGCGGCGCTCGGACTGTTCGTGACGGGCAATCCGTTTTCGATCGCCACCATGTACGGCATCGTGGCACTTGCGGGGATCGTGGTGAACGACTCGCTCGTATTGATCAGCTTCGTCAACAGCCGTCGTGTGACAGGAGCGGAGAGGCTTCGCGCTGTCATGAAAGCCGGCCTGATCCGGCTGCGACCAATCATCCTGACGTCGATCACTACGATATTTGGTCTTCTGCCGATGACGCTCGGTCTTGGCGGTAAATCCTTGACATGGTCACCGCTCGCGAACACGATCGTCTGGGGGCTCTCAGTCGCGACATTGATGACGCTCTTTATCATTCCAGCGCTGTATCTGATAGTCAGCGACATATCGAGATACTTCGGGGTGTCGAGATTCAAATCCGATGTAACAGACAGATCGCTGAGAAAGAGATTCCTGACTCGATAGCTAAGTAGAACACAACTCGAAAATTCTATTCCACCAGCAAAGAAAGTATCTTGACTAATCTGTCGACTTGTGGTATAATTTCTATACAAGAGCGCGGTAATAGCTTCTACCCCTCCTATTTTATCACCGTCGTATCAAGGTGTACTGGTGCACCTGATTGCATCAGAACAACAAACAACTTCATAAGGAGGACGCCATGAAGTGTTCGACCAGTATCATCCTGACAATCCTGCTGTCGATTTCGTTTATTGGCAGTACGGCATTGGCACAATTACCGGGGGACTGCAACGGATCTGGAGGAATCGACATCGACGACGTGGTTTTAATCACATCCTACTTGTTGGAAGGGGACCAAGTTCCGACACCGGAATCAAGATCGAACTGTGACTGTGACAATAACCCTGGAATCTCGTTGGCTGATGCAGCGTTTATTATAGAAAGCATCTTCAATGGTCAGCAGTTGTTCCCGCCGACTGGCACAAAACTGACCAGGGGTTCCAGATCGACGATGTTCACAGGCGGACGGGCTACCGGGCTTCCGGGCATGGACAGGATAACTGTCCACATCGCAGTCGAGCCAAATGAAACCATCAACGGATTTCTGATACCGTTCTCTTACGCTTCACTGGCAGGCGACGCGGATATAAGCCTGACAAGCGTCGATTTTACGGGTTCCCTTCTTGAAGGATCGATAGTAGCGGTTATTGACGATTCGAACAAGGTTCTCATGCTGTATGATGATCCACTTGCTCCGCCGAGTCTTACAGGGGGGACAATTGGACTTCTGGCCACTGTCTACTTCACCCAGAATGCTCCCGGGAACGCTGTAGCGCTTCTCAAGACATCGACCGACAGGGTATCGCCGCTGCTCTTCCCGGAAGATTTTGTGAGTGATGATGGAGCACGGGTGCTTTATCCGGGCTTTGTCGAAAGGCCTATTGGCGATATTGACTGTTCATACTCCGTGGATATTGACGATGTTGTTGGAATGATAGGTTACATTTTTTCCGGCTTGCCGATCTGTTACTGGTAGCAAAATACCTGGGTCAGGACTGCCTGTCACTCGTCTCAGGACGAACAGGGGTCCTGACCTGTTACTCCTGGATTATCCTGGCAACGCTCGATGGTATCCATCCTGTTTCGCCATCCGATTTCCGGCATTGAAGAGCGTGTAAGTATTTTATGTAAGCGGCCATGATGTGTATTGATTTGAAGGAGGATACACATGGTCGACAAGCGCGACGATGCAGACAAGCTCATTGATGAGCTGATCGCAGGCTAAGTTCCCGAGGAGATAGTTGGCGAGGGTGGTCTACAGCAAGCCCTTACCAAACGGGTCTACGAACGGGCTTTTGAGGTGGAGATGACGCATCATCTGGGTTACCCGCCCAGAGCCCCCGAGGGCAGGAACACGGGCAACTCCCGTAATGGAAAGACCACCAAAACAGTCAAGACCGGGACCGAGTCGGTCGCAGATCCCGTCATTGACCCCGATCTTCTCCCTCCGGGATCCCGTGGGAGAGGGGATCCTGAGGGAGTTGCATTTCTGCCGAAACTACCTTTTGGGACAACCTCTCCACATGTGCCGATGGCGTTCAAGGTGGGGCAGACTCTTCGAGGCACAGGACTCGCGAGGAGAGGCTGTCCCAAAAGTAGGTCGTGTTCCGAACCTGATGTAATTCGGTCTCTGATCCCGATCCCGAGGGACTGGCAGGCTTCGCCTGCTGCGGAACGCCGACCTACTGGAGACCAGGACTTATGAGACAACCTCAGGACGTCTGCCGCCCACAGGAAACAGATCGCCACGTCGCTGTCGCTCCTCGCGATGACGTCGATTCCTGTTCACACCATGAGGGTTTTCTTAACAAGCCCGTCCTTTCCGGTTGCGATTGCTATATCCGATCAGTTGTCTGTTAGCTTGAATATGGATCTTTGCCCTGGAGCTTGTCAGCGTAGAGCGGCGACATGGCAAGAAGCTTCTCGATAATCTCAGGCATGACCGAGATCATGTAGTCGACCTCTTCCTCACTGTTGTCCTTGCCCATCGAGACTGTGAGCGATCCCGAGCACAACTCCGCCGGAACGCCTACCGCCGTCAGCACATGCGATGTGACGAGATCTTCTTCGTCCTTACCCCGCAGGTTGGATGCGCACGCCGATCCTGATGCACACATGACGCCTTTCATGTTGAGCATCAGAAGCAGTGATTCGCCTTCGATGTACCTGATCCAGAAGCTGACATGTCCGGGCAGCCGGTACATCGGATGGCCGGTAAATTCGAGGAATTCGACATTGTTGTCGAGCCAGTCCCAGAGTTTTGTCTGGAGATTATCGAGGTGCTCGGTTCTTGACGGCGTTTCATCTATGGCGATTTCGCATGCTTTGCCCATTCCAACAATGCCGGGCAGATTCTCGGTGCCGGACCTGTAGCCCATTTCCTGCATTCCGCCGTCGAGCTGGCACTTGAGCAGGTTTCCGCTTTTCACATAGAGCGCGCCGACTCCCTTCGGCCCGTACATATTGTGCGACGAGAGCGTCATCGAGTCGACGTCGAGAAGGCGTACATCGATCGGGATGTTGCCGCCAGCCGCCGCAGCATCGGTGTGAAAAAACACTCCCATCTCAGATGCAAACTTCCCAATGTCACCGATCTTCTGGACGGTCCCGATCTCGGAGCTTGCAGACTGTACGATCACCATCGCGGTATCGGCGCGAATCGCTTTGCGAACAGCAATCGGATCAACCCTGCCGTATTTGTCGCATTCGACGAGCGTGATTTCGTAGTCATCCTGCCTGAGTGCGTGGAACTGGCTGAGTACCGAGAAGTGTTCGATCGACGACGCGACAATATGCCTGCCCTTGTCCCGGTTGGCCTGCAGAAAGCCTTTGATCGCAAGGTTGTTCGATTCGGTCGCGCCGGAAGTGAAGATCACTTCATCCGATTCGGCGTTGATAAGACTTGCGACCTGCTCGCGAGCCTTGTCGAGCGCCTGCCCCGCCGCAACACCCTGCTTGTGGATGTGCGACGACGGGTTGCCGTAAAACTCTGAGAAATATGGCAGCATTGCCTCGACAACGCGCCTGTCGACCGGCGTCGTGGACTGGTGGTCGAAGTATATATTTCTCATGCGCTTAATATATTCGTGATGGTCAAGTAGGGCAGGAGTGCCTCACTCCTGCCGCAACAAGATGGCAGGTGTCGGGGACACCTGCACTACTCGGTTGGGGAGTCAATTTTCTTTCGATTCATCTCCTTCGTGCGATTCCCTGAACTGCTTCAGCGCTTTCGCAAGAGCTTCCTCGGCCATCACCGAGCAATGGTGCTTCACAGGCGGCAGGCCTCCGAGAGCATCGATAACCTGACGATTGGTGATTTCTTCGGCCTCTTCGATGGTCTTGCCCTTGATTATTTCCGTGAGCATAGATGATGCGGCGATTGCGGCGCCGCAACCGAATGTCTTGAATTTCGCATCGATTATTATACCGTTCTCGACCTTAAGGTACAGCCTCATCATATCCCCGCATGCCGGGTTGCCGACATCGGCGATCACGTCGGCATCCTTGATCTCACCCATGTTGCGAGGGTTGGTGAAATGCTCCATCACTGTTTCTGAATATGGATACAACCTGCCTGACATCGATCTTACTCCAACATTGACCCACCCGCCGCTGCGCTCTGGGTGGGCTATAGACTGTTGTCTCAGGCGCACGTTATATGCGCACATTTTGCCAGCACATATTATACACGAAAATTCTCTTTTTCAAAGGGAAAAAGTGTCCGGTTTTGGACATTACAGATTCGGCTGCGCAGTCGAGGATATCTTCAGCGAGGAGCAGTTCGAGAGGATCGCGATCGGTATCACGCGGGTTGGAGCTTAACTCGATCCAATTCAGTTCTGATTGCCGCTCCGATGGTTGCCTTGGTAAAGGGCTTCCTGACATAAGCACCAGCGCCGAGCGCCTGAGCCCAGAGCACCAGCCCCGACTCTGCGAACCCGGATACGATGATCGCTTTCTGGCCGGGGTGAATCCTGGAAATCAGCCTGTAGGTCTCGGCTCCGTCTATTCCGGGTGGCATGATCATATCAAGAATCAGGAGGTCCTGTGGATTATCCTTCAGGAATTCAATTGCTTTCTCGCCACTCTCGACTGCGCTGACGGCGTAGCCAAGCTTCTTCAGGATTCTGGTGGAGACATCACGCTGGACCTCATCATCGTCGATAATCAGTATCGTTTCGGTACCACCGACGATCTGCACAGATTCCTGCTCGTCAGCGGTCTTTCGGGTGATAGGGAAGTAGAGGTAGAACGATGTCCCTCCTCCGACATTGCTGCTCAAGTCCAGGTATCCATTGTGGTCTTTCATGACTGCATCGACAACGCTCAAGCCAAGTCCTGAGCCCCGTTTCTTGTCAGCAGTCTTGGATGTAAAGAAAGGATCGAATATCTTCTGGATTATGTCGTCCGGGATGCCGCAGCCGGTATCGGATATGATTACCTTGACATACTCGCCCTTGGGGACGCGACCGTAGACTATGCTCACATCATCAACATAGTAGTTCTTGGTCTTCACGGTAATCGTTCCCACGCCATGCAAAGCATCCTGAGCATTGCACAATAGATTCGAAATGCACCGATCAATCTGGGCAGCGCCTCCCATGACATTCATCAAATCGTCGCAGAGGTCAGTTTCGCAGCTTATCGTGCCGGATCGGGTATCTATCACATTGACGGCGTGCGACACAATCCTGTTCAGGTTTATTACTTCCTGATTGTAATGGCCTCTTCTGCCCATGGCCAGGAGGTCCTGGTTGATATCACTTATCCTCTCCGCCGCGTTTTCGATATCATCAAGGTATATCAAGGCTGGATGGTTGTCCGGGAGTTCATCGCGAATCATATCCGGGTATGCCATTAACGGAGCCAGCAGATTGTTGAAATCATGGGCTACCTGCCCGGCAATCTTTCCCGCTGTCTCAAGACGTTCAGCGCGAGATTCGAGTGCCCGGAGGCGTCTGGTCTCGGTGATGTCGATAACATTACCAAACGCACCGATATATCTGCCGTTTTCGTCGAGGCGGGGAGAGACGGATACAAGCAGGATTCTCCGATTGTTCTTTGCGGTGGTGATTTCGAGTTCATACTTGGAGGATTCCCCTCTCAGTCGGCATGCGGTTTGTTGCAGGATTATCTCCTTCTGGTCCGAATCAGCATAGTCCAGAAGAGACTTTCCGATCATCTTTTCAGGATCATCTTCCTCGAAGATACTCGCGCATGCCGGGTTGCAGAAGGTGACCTTTTCGTTCTCATCTACGACAACGATTCCCTCCAGCAGCGAAGAAAACAACTCGTCGTACTGGCTCTCCGACTTCTTCAGTGCATCCTCCACCTGTTTGCACTCGGTGATGTCGATGCCCAACCCGATCAGATAAGTCCTCCCTTCGATCACCACTCTTCTACCGGTGAAGTAATACGGAGTTTTCATTCCCTCCTTGGTAACAAGAAGGTTCTCCATTGAACTCCAACCCTTATCGTAAACCTCCTGCATTCTTCTCGCGCATTTATCCCTCTCCGGTCCCTCTTCGAAGAAGTCCAAGAACGCCATCAGTTGGAGTTCTTCCTCTGAATATCCAGTAACTTGCGCCCAATTGTCGTTTCTTGACTGGAGAAGTCCGCTGTCTTTTTCAATGACATAAGAGAGCCCCGGCATACTTTGGATAATGTTGGATGAATAATCCCGCTCGGCCTGCAGCAGGGTCTCCGCCCGCTTGCGCTCGGTGATGTCAAATACCCTCGCCTGAAGCACTTCCTTACCATTCAGCTCCATCTTATCAAGCAACACTTGGGCAGGAAAATCAGTACCGTCCAAACGTCGGTGTAAATGCTCAAACCGCGCGCTGCCTTCTTTTATGGCAAGTGCAATATTGTTCTTGGCATAACTCATCGAATCAGTGCCGTCCGGCTGGGTCGGAGGCGAGAAATCGGCCGGATGCCTGTTACAAAATTCCTCTTTGGTGGCACAACCGAAAAGTCGCAGCGTCGCATCATTGCAATCAAAAAAACCTTTCTCATCGAGGAGCATTATCGAATCGCTAGACGAATCGTACAGGACCTGGAGCTTGATCTTACTCTCGCGTATTGCCTCCTCCGCCCGTTTGCGCTCAGTGATGTCCAGCAGGATTCCGATGGAGCCGACAACCTGACCGGAATCGTCGCGAATAGGTACGGCATAGTCGCTGATCCACTTGACGTCCCCAGATGAGGTTTGGATGCGAACATCGGCTCTGTACTGCGCAGTTTCACCCCGCCGGAAGACTTCGCCGTAGGTGGCGTGATCTTCCGGACCGTCAGGATCCGTTACCACCTGTTCCATAATTATCTCGCTGTAAGCCTGTGGGGAGAACTCTTTCTGCGCAATACCAATCAGGTTTTCAATCCCGGCTCCGACGAAGACATACTTGCCGCTGGCCAGATCGAACTGATATGGAACTCCGCTCGCATTCTCGATGGTGCTTCGGTAAATCGATTCCGATTCACGCAGCGCCCTCTCCGCCTGTTTGCGCTCGGTGATGTCGCGAGCAATTCCGCACAGACCGATGATCTTGCCGGAGGTGTCGTACATCGGCACTTTGATGGTATGGAAGGTTATCTGAACCCCTTGAATAGGCTTGGTGTGTTCCTCCTCAACGGTCTCCCCACCAAGAACGCGAGAGTCCACTTCCCTGATGTGGGAGCCTGCTTCCGTTCCGAAGATATCTTCATCTGTCCGACCGATCAGCTCAAAGACCGAAAGTTCGAAAAGCCTCTCCATGGTTGGGTTTACTTGTGTATATCTCAGAGAGTTGTCCTTGATAAAGACAGAGTCCTTAGCCGTCTCGAAGACTGCACGGAAACATTCCTCGCTCTCCCGCAGGGCCGCCGTTCGCTCATCTACAAGCGTCTCAACGAAACTGGCGCGGTTTCGCATCAGCATAAGTTGAGAAACTACGAGCGCAGTGAGCGCGAGGCCTCCGAGCAGGATGATCCATTGTATCCATAGGGAGTAAGCATCGAGATAGCCAGGCGATGGCGTACAGCGTATCTCCCAGGTCCGGTCAGCTATTTTGAAAGAAGTAACATATCTCAGGTTTGTACTATTATCAATTTTGAGCAGGGAATCACTCGTCTCCCAGTTGCGCAAGCGCGCCCAGTGCTGGCAAAGAAATTGCTCACCGGGAGGTGAGGAGAGATCAATCACCTGAATATCTGTTCCTCTGGGGTCCTGTTTCCAAATTATACCCGTAAGGATATCGATAACTCGTACAGCAGAGAAGACAACGCCTTTGATAGCCGCACGGCGTTCTTCAATTGTCGAGATGGGCAAATCCTTTTCGTAAACAGGTCGATAAGCGATGACTGCCAGTTTGTTACTCTGCTCGCATGGTATTAGTATCGGACCAGTGATCGTAGACTGGTCTAAATCACGCGCTCGCTCAATCGCTTTGCGCTGGCTCGGTTTCGAGAACATATCCAAGCCCATCGCCCAATCGAGCTGCGGCAAGTGATACAGAACCGGATAGTACTCCTCGCGAGCAGGCGCGACTGCTGTGTCACCCAAATGAGAACCATCGTGGATATTGCAGTTAGCCAACCCTTCAACTTGCAGAGCTCGCTCAAAGTCGCTGCGGTTTGCGTGAGTTATGCGGGGCGCCCAGCCAAAAGCGTCGATTTCGGGGTGATTCACGAGTGCAGGTGCGGTAAACTGGATGAATTCATCACGGTCCACGAATTGCGAGCCGTCATAGAATCGCCCGAGAGCTTTGAGTTCGTCCAGGTGTCGATTAGCTTTATTCTCAAAGAGCAAACATCGTGTCTCGGCCAGTCGTTCGAAATCGAACTTGCGCAGCTCCCTCTCCCAGCTTCCCACCAGTATACATGCTATTACGGACAACATTATTCCGATGAGCGCAGCAAACACTGCAGTATTCTGCCGCACGCGACCGGGTCGTGGATATTCCTCGTGGTTCTCAGCGTGAGGAAGGCTTCGGCCAAATGACTCTGTCTTACTCACCGGTTGTCTACTCCCCCTCAGTTAGCGCGGCGCCAACGAAGTCAGGATGGCATGCTCCCGGAGCGCTTCTCGATGTCAGTGCGTTGGAGAAAACTCTTTTGTTTGTATCGGCAGATTGTGCGATAATTACACTCGCTCCGGTCCAAGTCACACCTGCTGCGCCCTGCAAACGGTTGAGATATACACCGCATGAACGCGCGACGATGTTTTTTCGGTTTATTTCGCGGCGGTATTTAGTTATATATAATGGTTAGGTATGGTATTTTGAGAAGCGAGGTGAATTATGTATTACGATAGAGATCCCAGGTGGAAATTGAAAGTCGGGCTGGCCGAGATGCTGAAGGGCGGCGTCATAATGGATGTCACGAATGCCGAGCAAGCCAAAATCGCTGAGGATGCCGGCGCTGTCGCGGTCATGGCGCTCGAACGCGTGCCTTCCGATATTCGCGCACAGGGCGGCGTTGCGAGGATGGCAAACGTCGAGGTCATCCAGAAAATAAAGGAAACTGTTTCCATCCCGGTCATGGCCAAGTGCAGGATCGGTCATTTCGCCGAAGCGCAGGTACTTCAGGAACTCGAAGTCGACTACGTGGACGAATCCGAAGTGCTGACGCCCGCCGACGAGCAGTTCCATGTCGACAAGTGGCCGTACAAGGTGCCATTCGTGTGCGGTTGCAGGAATCTCGGAGAGGCGCTCAGACGAATCTCCGAAGGCGCAGCGATGATTCGTACAAAGGGCGAGGCAGGTTCCGGCAATATCGTCGAGGCTGTCAGACATATGCGCATGGTGATGTCCCATATCAGGCGGTTGCAGGCAATGAATCCTGAAGAGTTAAAGAACGAAGCTCAGGAGATGAGAGTACCGATTGAAATCGTAACTGAGACCGCGAAACTCGGTAAGCTTCCGGTACCCAATTTCGCAGCGGGTGGAATCGCTACTCCGGCGGATACATCGCTGATGATGCAACTCGGCGCAGAGGCAGTGTTCGTTGGCAGTGGCATCTTCAAGTCCTCCGATCCGCCCAAACGAGCCAGGGCTATTGTCGAAGCGACCACGCACTGGGATAATCCGAAAGCTGTGCTCGATGCCACACGGCCGCTCGGTGACGCGATGGAAGGACTTGACATCAGAGAGATTCCTGAAGACAAACTTCTCCAGACAAGATAGTATTGGGGTCGATGATATTTGTTATTCGATACCGGCAGTTTTCTGCCGGTATCTGATTTTGGACAACTTGTGAGTAAAGATACGGTCGGCATACTGGCTCTGCAGGGTGACTTCGAGATGCATCGACAGATGTTCGAGCGCATCGGTGCGTCGGTATCGCTTGTCAGGACCTCCGATGAACTGGATCGTGTGGGCAGGCTCGTGATCCCCGGCGGTGAATCGAGTACGATGTTTCTACTGATCAAACGGTATGACCTGATGCAGCCCATTCTCAGATTCGCGTCCGACAGGCCGATTTGGGGAACATGCGCCGGGCTGCTTCTGCTGGCGGCGCGAATCGATGATCCTCAGATATCACCATTCGGTCTGATCGATATAGGCGCGTCCAGAAACGCCTATGGTCGCCAGATCGAATCGTTCGTTGCCGACGGCGTTCTCCGGCTCGACAAATCCGAAAAACCGTATGAGATGGTGTTTATTCGCGCGCCGAAGATCGTGAGTATCTCAGAAAGCGTCGATGTCATCGGATGGTGCGGCAATGAGATCACTATGGCGAGGCAGGGTAGAATCTTAGTGACGGCATTTCACCCGGAATTAACTGAAGATACGGCGATTCACGAGTATTATCTCAGCATGTGATGCTGGTCTGAGCATGACACCAGTGACGTCGGATAGGTGGCCGAGTCGAGTGTCTTCGGACGCTTGGACACAGATTACATCTCGTCAGCTTCGACAAACATCGTAATTCCCGCGAATTTGTCGTCTTTATCCAGTACCGGGATTGTGCGAATCCTGGCGTTGAGGGGCTTGATTCCATTACCGCGCAGGTTCAGAGTTCCCTTGAATCTCTTCTTGTGGCTGTTCAGCATCAGCTTGGTGACCGCTTTTTCCGGATTGCTTTCATCGAGTATCATTGCCAGCGGCACGCCGATAAGAGCCTGTTCGTCGACGTGGAACAGCTTTGCCGCCTTTGTGTTCATGAATGTTATTCTCTCGGAATTATCAACTTTAATTATTGCCGAAGGGACTTCCTGTAACACGTCTTCAAGTTCCCGAATTCTCGCCTTGTCATTCTTGAGACTCGTGATTTCGACAAGTGTTCCGAGAATGGCGGGAGAGCCTTCGTACGTGCAACGTACTCCTCGAACAAGTGCATCGATGATGCTCCCGTCTTTCCTGACGAGTTTCAGTTCATATTCCTCGATTTGCGATTCGCCAGTGAGCCGTTTGCGAGCTCTTCGCTGCATCTCGTCCCAGGAACTCGGCCCGATAACCATCCTGAGTTCGATAGGACTGAGATCATCATCGTCATAACCAAGCATTTCGCGGATGTATGGATTATAGAAGAGAAGATGGGATTGGTTGATTATGTATATCCCGACAAGCGCGTTCTCGACGAGAGTTTTGTACTTTTGTTCGGACTCGACCACGAGTTGTCTGACAACCTTCTGCGTGTCTATATCCCGAATTGTTTCCTCGAGAAAACTGCCTTTTGCCAATTCCAAACCCCGCTGTTGAGTGGTTTGCTACAACTTGTTGTTGATAATGATGTTGTCGGCAGAAGGAGAAGATTCTTTACGGCCCGTGATTCGTCGTCAAAAGTTGCAGTATGAAACCCCTTATTCCAATTCCTTGAAAGCTCTGATTATCAGGTGAGGAGAATCGGCTTGCATGATGCTGTCGATGAATCCGGGGTGCTCCATCTTTTCGGCAAGCGCCTTGAAGACTTTGAGATAGAGAGTGTCATCGTACGGGGGGGCAGCCATACAGAAGAAAAGCCTGACCGGCAGACCGTCGGGGGCGTCGAACTCGTAGCCTTCAGAGTGTCGCCCGATGGCGATTACGAATTCTTTGGCCTGCATTGTCCTGACATGGGGGACTGCGATATGATTTCCGATTGCTGTCGTGGCCTGTTTCTCGCGGTTGATGAGGTCCAATGTTAACTTGTTCTTGTTCGAAACCTTACCCGAAGTATCAAGCAATTCGACGAGTTCACGGATTATTGTCTCCTTCATCGAATTGACTTCTTTTCTTGTATGGCCATTATCGGGATCCGGGGGCTCGAAATCGCTGTCCATCCGCAACTTGATGCGTTCCGGCCTCATGTATCTCGATATGTTCAAGCTAATCCTTTCATCAGTACAATGTTACGTCAATACTTGTATCGCACGATACCGCCGAATACTTGAATAGTCAATTAGAAAATCTTGACGATAATGTCGCGATGAGGGGTAGGTGGCTGCGACTACGTTTCTGCACTTAGTTTGAGCAGGTCACGTAACTCATTGTCCTGAAGTACGCTCATGGAAATAGTTGATCCAAGTTTTCTCTTGACACATTGCGTGTACCTGTTATATTGAGCATGTTGATTATGGTCCGCTCTCGGGGGATGGCGGATAGCGGCTGACTGACGGCCGCAGTTGTTCGTAATTACTCGCTTCGTCTGTACCCTTCGTCGAGTTGCATGTGCTTGAGGCTCGAAAGTTTTGTTCAAGAATACAATGTATGTAGGATTCCAAATTGCTGATAAGGAGGTGAAACAGCACAGGAGTTTATGTGGGGTTTGGTCTGAGGACCACACTTATTTTTTAAGACTTGACAACAGGAGGATTTCAATGAAATCTGCGAAATTCTTAGCAATCTTTGTGGTACTTGCGGTTCTCTTTGCCGTTCCTGCGTTCGCGCAGGATACTGGCGTTCTGGACACCGTCCGCTGGGTACCGGAGAGTACGACGTGGACGATCGATGCCGCAGGAGATTCGCTCTTCTCGATCGAGGTCTTTGGCTGGACGGACCAGAGTATTACAGCTCTTTCACTCGGTTTCAAGATCCCGACGAGCTCCGGTGGCGGCACCGGTCATGATGATTCGCTGATAGTGGTTGATTCATTTAATTTCACTATGTCGACGGGCTTTCCAGTACCATGGGCCTGGAGCGCGGTGGATTCAGCGCGCTTCGCAGATGATTTTCTACGGCACAGCTTGTACAATGGCATCCTGCTCGGACGGATCATGCCGACCTTCCCTGCGAATACATCATCTAAGATTGGTGATCTGTTCATCAATATCCCTGATCCCACCTTGCTGCCATGTGAGTTCGACATAGCTATCGACTCGGTCTTTTTCCCGCCTGCTGGGGCTTTCAAGTTCTCTCCCTCTGGCGGCTCAGGCTACGCGCCTGAGTATGTAGGTGCGACAATTCATGTGGTGAACAATATCTGTATTCCTGATGAGGAACCGACAATTTACCTCAATCCGACAAGCTTTACATTTAACGCTGTCGAGAATGGTTCCAATCCGGTCGCGCAATCACTCAGTATCATTAATACAGGTTCTGGAACACTGAACTGGACAGCATCAGTTGATCAGACATGGTTGACTCTTGCCGCATACAGTGGTACAGGAGATGGTGCAGTAAATGTATTAGCTAATAGAGGTAGTTTGACTGCTGGCACTTACAATGGTACGGTGACAGTGTCTGATCCTGCGGCGACGAATAATCCGCAGACAGCATCAGTGACATTTATCATTGCACCGGCTCCACCTGAGATCGTGCTCGATACGACGAGCTTTACGTTCGATGCAATTGAAGGTGGACCGAATCCGGATGATGATACTCTCTGGATCTCAAATGGCGGTGGTGGAACGCTCGACTGGTCGGTTGGCGATGATGCAACCTGGCTGACCACTACTCCCGTTGCGGGTACCGGAGACGGATACACCGTCCTGAGCGTGAATGTCTCAGGCCAGCAAGTCGGCACTCACGTTGCGACTGTTTTTGTCACCGATCCTGCCGCAAGCAATACTCCTCAGACGGTTGATGTTACACTGAATATTGTATGCGACCCATCTGAGATAGAGGTGACTCCGTTGAGTTTCACATTCGATGCTGTCGAAGGTGGACCGAATCCACCGGCACAGAATATGTTAATTGGAAGTAGTGGTTCTTGCGACGTCAATTGGACTGCAACGATTATAGCTGGATGGCTTTCACTTTCTGAATATTCCGGAACTGCGGCGTCGAGTGTCGATATTTCTGTGGACATCTTGGGATTAGACGCCGGTACTTATGAAGATACTATCGTGATTTCACACGATGGGATCAATGAAAGTCCCGTTAAAGTTCCAGTGACGCTGTATGTTAATTGCATTCCGGCAGAGTTGGAGACTTCACCATCGAGCTTCGCTTTTGATGCTCAGGAGGATGGCGCAAATCCGACCCCGCAGATCCTGCACATTACAAATGGTGGGACTTGTGAACTATATTGGGGTGCAAGTAATTCTCAGCCCTGGCTCACGCTTTCTGATTACTCTGGAACTGGCCCCATTGATATCGATGTCATGGTTGATATAACCAGCATGACTGCTGGCGAGTACCACGATACGATTGTCGTATTCGATGATGGCAGTCAAATTGACACCATACCTGTTGTGCTCACAATCGGTACAGAGCCGCTGTTGATGGTTGCGCCGAGCGAGCTCAATTTCACCGCTCCGGATGGCGGACCGAATCCTGCTTCTCAGGATGTTGATATTACATCGACCGACTCGCCTGATACGGAGCTTGAGTGGGTCGTTATTGAGCCTGGCAAGCCTATCGCCTGGTTGAGTTATGATCCGGCTTTGGGCACCACCCCTTCGGTTATGACTGTCAGTGTAAATATGGATGGGCTGTCTGCGGGTGTTTACAACGACAGCATAATGCTTACGAAGAATGTTCCGGACAAGGACGATATCGGCGATACGGTGACTGTCTATGCTGAATTGACGGTTACTGGTGTTCCGGAAATCGATCTGATTCCGAATTACTTCTTCTTCACCTGGGAAGAGGGTTCACCGATTGTTCCTGATGACCAGGATATGAATATCACCAACACAGGCTCCGGTACCCTGAACTGGACTCTCTATGATACCGAGCTGATTGGCTGGCTTGATCCGTCGGCGTTTTCAGGTACCGCGCCATCGGTGGTGACACTTTCGATAGACACTGGTCCATCACTTACAGCCGGCAACATATATGTTGACACGATTGTAGTTGAATGTGCTGATGCGATCAATCCGCTCGAGATTGCGATTGTCGAGCTTGAAGTGACCGAACCGCCGGTGCTTGACGACGACACGGTCTGGGTTGGAAATACAAGCGGACTTCCCGGCGAGCAGGTTATCGTTCCTGTGACTTTCGCCAACAGTGTATATCTGTCAGGCATCTCACTGCCGCTTATCTTTGACGATATGCTGGCGAAAATCGACAATGGTATTACCTGTGACTCGGTCTCGTTCATCGGGTCGAGGGTCGACTACATTGGCGCGAAGCCAGTCACGATTGACAATATCAACAAGACTGTACTGGCAGGTGTGATAGTTATTAGCGAGCCGCTAATTCCGGCAGGCAACGGCCTGATGGCGAACCTGTATTTCTCGATCGCTCCGGGCGCCGCACCGGGAATCGTTCCGATAGACTCGACGTTTATCCTTCCTGCAAACGAACTGATGTTCGCTGACAGCCTTGGTGGCGCGATCTATCCGGAGTTCTTCTATGGAACAATTGAGATTCTCGAACCACCTTCGACGGCTTGCCTCGAGGTCAGCGATGGCTTCTTTGATTTCCAGGCGATTGTAAGCGGTCCGAATCCTTACGATCAGTACCTTGACATCATCAACTGTGGTGATGTGGAACTCAACTGGGATGCCTGGACTCATGTAGGTACGTGGCTGAGCATCGATCCAACAACGGGAGTGGATGATGCAACGGTGACTCTCTCAGTCGATATTACAGGTCTTCCGGAAGGTGATTACATCGATTCAATTACTGTTGATGCCGGTGATGCCGACAATTCACCGCAGTACGTACATGTTGACTTGCACGTTGGCCCGCCGTTGTCACAGTACATCTCAGGCGTCGTGCAGGATCCTGCCGACGTAGTGATTGACGGCGCGACTGTCGAGCTCTGGGATGTGTTCCCCACTGGTACCATCCTCGAGACGGCAACTTCAGCAGGCGATGGTTCGTTCATGTTCACTGGTTACACAGGTTATTATGTGGTCCGTGCGTACAAGAACGGTTACTATCAGAATTTCATGGATGTGACCGCGCCAGACGAGGCTGTTGTCATAGTCCTGACGCCGACTGGCACGCCAACTCCTACCAACGAGTGGGTGGATCTCTACTGTGACATGGCCATGTTCGAGGATTATCCGATCCTCCCGGGTGATGTCGTAGAAGCTTACGATCCGGACGGTATTCTCTGCGGTCAGTATTTCGTCACCGAGATTGGCAAGTACGGCTTCATGCCGGTCTACCGCGACGACGACTTCACACCTGGTATCGACGAAGGTTGTGATCCGGGTGACGCGATCACGGTGATGCTCAACGGCTTCGATATGACTCCGTACCTCGGTGCTCCGTTATTCTGGACCCAGAATGGTGACAGGATCGAAGCATGCTTCGATGGTTACATCATCGACGAGATTTGCATGGATCTCTGCGAGGGTTGGAACCTGATCTCGTGGAATGTCGATACGGAAGTTGACGACATCGACGTCGTTATGCTTCCGATCATGGATTACATTGACGTCATGCTTGGATTCGAACAGGGTGCGTTGACGTTCGATCCCGATTATCCTGAGTTCTCTACGCTCGAGTTTGTCGACCACTACCACGGTTACTGGGTCAAGATGACTCAGGCTGCCGAGTTCTGCGTATCAGGTTTGCCGGTCGATCCATCGACGCCAATCTCTCTCGAAGAAGGCTGGAACCTTGCGTCCTATCTGCCTGATGGCGTTATGGCCACAGAGGAAGCTCTGGTTTCGATTCTTGACGTGCTGATCGTCGCTCTCGGATTCAACTGCGAAGAGGGCGGTATGGTGTACGATCCTGAGAATCCTGGCATGTCTGACCTCGAATTCCTTGGCCCAGGATTTGGATACTGGTACAAGGTCACTCAGGATGTCATGCTGACCTATCCGAGCGATGTTCCGTGGGCTGCGATGTTCTCCGGTGAGCCGGACAAGACATCGGCCAAGCTTGCCGTGCTGAAAGATGTTACTCCTACGACTCAGTGGGTGGATATCTTCGGCGGCAATGTCACGATTGACGGTCGTGCGCTTGCAACCGGTTCGATCGTCGAGGCTGTCGATGAACACGGCGCCGTTTGTGGCGCGTTCGAGATCAAAGCCTCCGGCAGACTCGGTTTCATGGCGGTCTATGGCGATGACATGACAACTTCAGATACGTACGAAGGTCCGACTACGGGCGGTACGTTTTACCTCGTGGTGGACGGCATCGCGACAGAGGAGACATTCGTGTGGACCGGGCACGGCGAGCGTGTCGAGATCGGCGCCCTGAGCTCTCTCGGTGGCGGCGGCGTAACGCTTCCGGATGCTTACGTACTGGAGCAGAACTATCCGAACCCGTTCAATCCGAAGACCAGCATCTCGTTCAGCGTCGGTAACGATGCTTATGTGAATCTGGTCGTATACAACCTTCTTGGCGAAGTTGTGAATGTTCTGGTCGATGAATTCAGAGCCGCCGGCGACTACACGGTCGACTGGAACGGTGACGACCTGAGCGGACGCACAGTCTCTTCCGGCGTCTACTTCTACAAGCTGACGTCCGGCGACTATACTGAGACCAGGAAGATGATGTTGATGAAGTAACAGCCCTTTAACGGCAGGGCGGTTAGAACCCGCCCTGCCCTTTCTCGGAGGTGACTCTTGAAGAAATTCAAACGTAATATCGCGAGGCTGTTACCTCTCTTGTTGTTGTCAGTCCTTATGGCGTCATCCGCAAGCGCTCAGGTAATTCCGACAGACCAGTGGGTGCATTTCTGGAGCCCGAGTTCGACCTTAAATGGACAGCCGCTGCCGATTGGAGCGATTGTTGACACATATGATCCGGACGGCGTACATTGCGGTCGGTTCATCGTCCATACTACCGGTCAGTACGGTTACCTTTCAGTTTACCATGATGATAGTTACACGCCGGGTGTCGATGAGGGTGCGCTTTCCGGCGATACGATCACAATCATGGTAAATGGCGTACTGGCAGATGTTCTTGGTCCTGACGATCCCGAGTGGACGTTCAACTTCGCATTTCTGAACATCGACCTGGGCGTTCTGATCAATCTTGCGCTCGAGTTGACTACTCCACTTGACGACGTGGGAGCGCCAAACGGTTTCGTCGATTACACGTACAAGGTGAAGAATACCGGTGAGGGGATCGATTTCTTCAACCTCGAAGCTGTTTCATCCGGTGGATGGACAGTCGAAATTCTCGGCGGCGACGCCACAGGCTACCTGAATCCGGGGGAGGAGACAGATGTAGTCGTGCGAGTCCATGTACCAGGCACTGCCCAGGATGGCGATACCGATGATCTGACTCTGACCGCCAGTTCAGCTATGGATGCCACCGTATCTGAGAGCGGTACAGTGACGACCTCGGTGATCGAAAGCGCCGCAGGGGATCCCTATGATCCTCTCATTCCGGGCGTGTTTCATCTTCGCCAGAACTTCCCGAATCCGTTTAATCCTGTGACGACAATCGAGTTCTCGATCGAAAAGGCGATGGACGTCGAGTTGATCGTTTACAACGTTATCGGGCAGGAGGTCAAAACGCTGGCCAACCGTCATCTGGAGATAGGCATGCATCAGTTCGAATGGGATGCCACAGATGAGAGTGGACAGAAAGTTGCAAGCGGAATCTACTTCTATCGACTTATCACTGATGAGTACGCGAGAACGCGCAAAATGATGCTGATGAAATAATTCACCCTGTCCTGTTGTTGAGTCGGAGCCCTTCCCATGAGGAGGGGCTCATTTTTTTCAGGTTGTGTCTTCTCCGCAATCCGGCATCGAGATGAGCATAATTGTCGACAGAAACTTTCGGGAGTCCGCGAAAAATCTGACCGCACCCGAGCTGACAATCGGATTCAATGATCTCAAGCTCATTGGATTGGGGCGTTCATCATGTCCGAATACTATCGGAGCCTGTACAGCCTGTATGTCGTTCGGGTTCATTTCTTCCAGTTCAACACGCCAGAGCATTCGCGGCATCGAGCAGTGAACCATACGCTGTCGGATGTTTTCTTCTGCCGGCGTGTCACTGTCCGAATCGCAGACTGAGTCACTCTGGGCGAGAATGAGTCCGTGATCGGTGGAATTGGGACTCCCCCAATCGGGAGAATCACAGCAGTTGTACTTGGCGAATATGTGTTCGTGCATGTCCATTTGTTAATTGTACGACAACTGAAGGACAATATCGGGCGGCTCTCTGTTGTCGTCAATATAGAACCGGTGTCATCAATCTCGAATCATTCAAGACGTTTTTTGGATTGACAGGGATGCCCGCAGGTCCTTTTATGGGGGTAGTTAGGCACGGGTCTGATGACGGGATGCTGTATCTCTTATTGTTGGCAATCCCGTATCAGCCGGAATACCCGAGGAGTGCATGAATGGATGAAGCTGCAACGCAGCAACAGGACATGGTCGTATCGCCGTTTGCGACCGAGTTTGAGTTTGAACTTCCCAAGGGATACATCGACGACTATGGAAACGTGCATCGAGTCGGCAGAATGAGACTTGCGAACGCGAAGGACGAGATAGCGCCGCTTTCTGATCCTTTAGTGAGGGAGAACAAAGCGTATCTGGTGATATTGATTCTGTCGAGAGTGATAACGAGTCTTGGTAAAATCGAAATCGTCACGCCTGAGACAGTCGAACGATTGTTCTCGGCTGACATTTCATACCTTCAGGACTTTTATCAGAAGATCAATACCGATGGCGATGCGGTTGTCCCGGCGAAATGTCCGTCGTGCGGGCATGCGTTTGAGGTGGAGTATAAATGCCTGGGAAAATGACGGGCTACCCCCGTGAAGAGATATTTCGGGAGGTGGCCTTTATCGCATATCACTTTCACTGGAGACTCGATGATATAATGGTTCTGGACCACGGGACACGGCACAGGTTCATCGAGGAGATTTCGGGAATAAACCGTCGTATCAACGAGAACAGGTCGACATGAAAGCAAGGATGAAACACGATATGGCTGACGGTGCGACCGCGGTCGGCCACAGAGGAGTAACAGAAAAGGAGAAGACATGTTGAAGAAGCTGGCTATTCTATTGACGATCAGTCTGCTGATCCTCGGATGTTCGCCATCGGAAGAGACCGACGCCGAAACGACGCAGTCGGATTCTTACGTCACTATTGCGTACACGATGAAGGTGTCCGGAATACCGATGATGGCTGAGATGACGTTCAATCAGAAGTATCTTACCGATGGCGCGATTGGCAGAGTTGAAATGGAATCGATCATTCCTGTCGGAGAGGATACGAAGACCTCGAAGTTCAGCACTATCATCGACGTCGATAACCGCGTCGTGCATTATGTCAATGACGTCTCGAAAACGTTTGCGACCGTACCTTTCCCCGACTCGCTCAGCACGCCGCCGATGACCTCACCGGAAATGACGATCAGCGTCGAGCCTAACGGGCAGGTGGATACGATTGCGGGTATCGAGTGCGACGGTATCGATCTTGCGCTGGAAATCTCATTCGTCGCTCAGGATCAACCTGTGAAATCGACCATGAGCGGGACGCTCTGGACCAGCGAGGATTTCCCCGGCTACGCCTCATATCAGGCGTTCCAGGAGAAGACCAGGAATGCGCTTCCGTCCGGCCAGATGCAGAGCGGGGGTTTCCTTGATTTCCTGACGAGATTCGGGATGAGCCGTGAGAACCTCGATTCGTTGTATGCTGCCATGAAAGGTTTCCCGTTCTCCGGTGATCTCGTAATCACATTGAACAAAGGTCTGCCGAATAGCTTTGACCTGAACACTAGGCTCGAAATGATCGAGACAAACACTGATGCGATCGACCGAGCGCTGTTTTCGGTACCTGAAGAATACACCGAGACAGAAGTCATGCAGATCATGATGCCGTCGAAGTAGTTTCACTCGGCGGCTGTTTGTGTTTTGATAGAAAGGCTGTGCTTCGCCGCTCCTTCAGGTGAGTGATTTCACAGGCGGCGGTGCATGGCCTTATCTCTATTCGATTAGCGTTATGTGTCGGGGAGGGCCGTTCTTAATCGCATGGACACATCCTGGATCAAGACCGCAAAGCGTTTGGAGAACGATCTTGCGGAATATCGCAGCCTGAAGATACGGCACGCCGAAGATGACACACTTGCTGCAATAAAAGCTCAACTCGATCGGCGCTACGCTCAGATGGCGGCGTTTGCTCTGGGGCTGCCTGATGCAGATATTAGTTTCGACTGCGACCTCGAATCGATGACCGAGCAATGGGTCGGCGTTGAAGGTCTCCGGTCGGTATTCGGACCCTCAGCCATTTCATCCTCACCGCCGTATATCTCAGCCGAACTGATCGGCTATGCCGGGAAACTCACCGATAGAAGTATAGCTACGGGTGTTTCCGACATGCCGGATCCCGTCGATAAGGGCGGACAGGTTACATATACATCCGCTCGAGCGCCGATGCTCGCTGATCATCTTCTGCAAAAATACGCAAGGAGAACTCTGCCGTCTAATGGCGTGTTTCAGGATGCACAGAGACTCGCAGAGGATTTCGCGAGTCGCAACAGCGCAGCACATATCCAGACTGTCGAGCGTCGCATTGGTTGCGGGGTCAGGCTGGATGCGGCTCAATCAAAGTATGATCTGGAGGCCCGAGGTGCAGATTCGCTGCCGAGTTTTTGCCATATCAAGTAGCGCTGTCTCAACAGTTATGCTGATAATCGCGAATGATTAGACTAACTCGCAGAAATACGATTGTAATCATTATTGTTTGCGCACTGGCTGCCGCTTGTGTGACGTCCTACCTGTTGTTTCTCGTTCCAGCCGATGATCTGGAAATGTCTCTCTCGGAACGGCTCGGTATCGCTGAGCCATCTGGCGAGTTTCGTCTCTGGGTCAACAGTTTTCCCGAGGGCGCGGAGGTTCTGCTTGATGATTCGCTTGTAGGACAAACTCCTCTCTCGCTGGTGGAGTTGCCGGCTGGTCAGTACCTGGTATCTCTTCGCAGCGAGCGGTTCCATGCGGTCGATACTATCATTTTGGTTTCTGATGAAGGCAGCGTTGAACTGCCGCTGTTCGTACTCCAGAGGACAATTCGTCTCGAAAGCATACCATCCGGAGCAGTCGTGATTCTGAATGGCGAGGAGCTGTCCGGTGTGACACCAATTGAAATTCGCCAGCCATCGAGCGACACGTTCCTTGTTTCATACGCTCACCCTGATCTTGGAGGAATCTGGCTTTCCGCTGTAGACCCGTCCGACGGATCGGCAATCGTTCCGCTGGGTCAGCGATGGGAGATCGACAACGGTGACCCATTGGTCCTTCACGGTTTGTTCAGCAAAATGTGCACTCTTCGGACGGTTCCGACTTTTGCTTATATTTATCTGCAAGAGACCGACAGCCTCCTCGGCCTCACCGGTCAGCCAATTGAATTACCCTGTGGCATGAGGGAATATGTGCTCACGAAAGATGATTTCAACACCCTGACAATCGAACTCGATGCATGTGCCGAGGGCGCATGGGACAACCTGTTTGAATTGACACACGTTCTCCGTGTAAGCGCGGTCTCGTTCGAAGCGCCCGACGGCGACGACATTGGTGCGATGATCACCACGCTTCAAAGTGGATCGATTGTGGAGTCCGTCAATGAGCGGACGCCTGCAGATATTGAACTCAGGGGGGTTGAATACCGACTCTGTCTTCAGGCTGATGGCTTCGTTGATACCTGTGTGGTGATATCTGCAAGCCAGACGTTAATCAAGGTGAAAATGAAGAGACGGGGACTTGCTCCAGATCTGTCGGGAGCGGTTCCGGTCTCTGGCGCCGAGCGGGTAGAGTTCCTGGTGCGCGACAAGAGGAGCAAGTCCGGGCTGCCGGGTGTCGATGTCATTGCGCGATTCAAGAGCGAGAACCGGACTGTACTGTTAGGAGTAACCGACAGCGCCGGTTACCTGGCTGTCGATCTTACACCCGGTAAGTATGAATTCAGACTCGTCAAGGAAGGATACAAGCAGGTCAGGAAGAAACATACCGTGAAGCGGGGCCAGACCAAATGGTTTGACATTTTGCTCAAGACGAACTGAGTCGTCCCCAATTGTTGCACACAGTCGGCAGCGTGCGGCGTGCGTCGATTTTGTTGTTGCTATATCTGCACGATCTGTTTTTTAGGTTACTTATGAAAGTTGAGATCATTGGAAAGACCGACGTGGGATTGCAGCGTGATGCGAATGAGGATTCGTTCGGCATTCTCGAATCCAAACGCCTGGCTGTCGTGTGTGACGGTATGGGCGGTCATGCAGCTGGCGAAGTTGCTTCGCGCTGCGCGGTAGATACATTACTGAGTCTGTACAAAGGCGCCGAGATTCCGGATGCTGCAGGCGACGCATTCGAATTGTCACCCGAACTGAGCGAGGAGGCTCGATTCCTCGTTTCTTCCGTACGAATCGCGAATACACGCACATATCTGATGTCGGAGGCGGACCCGCGACTTGCGGGCATGGGTACGACTATTGTCGCAGCCGTATTCAGCGGCGGATCGATCACGATTAGTCATGTCGGAGATTCGCGAGCCTACCGGATCAGGAAAAACAGTCTGAGCCAACTGACCGTGGATCACTCGCTCGTGAGTGAGTTGCTGGCGTCAGGACGGATCACTCAGGAGAAAGCAGGGGAGTATCCTAATCGCAACATTATCACGCGAGCGCTCGGTGTCAGGGAACGAGTCAGGGTTGACGTACGCGAGCAATGTGTCGAGGCTGGTGATCTCTTTCTTCTATGCAGTGACGGCCTGACGGGAATGGTGAAAGAGACGGAGATTCTTCGCATAATCACTGACAGCGATGGCGACCTCGATACGATGGCCGACAGGCTGATTGCCGCCGCCAATGAGGGAGGCGGTGGGGATAACATTACGTGCGTTCTCGCTCGTGTGACCAGTGTCACGGAAAAGGACGTGCATGATGTGGAAATGACAACTCTGACGGTGCCGGAGGAGAGGGACTCGGAGCTTGCCGCTCAACGTATTGTGAGTGATGCGCTGGAGTCGATGCCCGAGGGCATGGCTGGGAATTCGTCCGGCGCAGATGACGCCGATTCTGCTCCTCCGAAGTCTCGCAGGTTCCCCGGCCTTCTGATAATCTGTCTGGTGGCCGCAGTGGCGCTGATTCTGCTGGCGTTTGTGGCCGATGTTACCGGTACGCGTGAGGCATTGTCCCGAATGTTCGGTCTCAATTGACCCTTAAATCCATCAAGAATGAATGCCTGAATTGATCTCCGGATCAGTTTGTCTTCCCAGTATAGAAGTGTCCGGATAAAGCAAAAGGAGCGACCCGTTAGGGCCGCTCCTTTGATTTACTCAGCCTGATACAGTCAGTATCAGAGCCGTAGTGGACATGTTATTAGCAGCAGGCAGCCGGATCGGGCGCTGGTCCTCCACCGAAGATGTAGTTGATCAGATACACTACATCATCGATGTCGATACCGCCCAAACCGTTGGCATCACCGCAACAGATATGATCCACAGGCTCTGGTCCGCCACCGAAGATATAGTTGATCAGATACACCACATCATCGATGTCGACACCACCAGAACCGTTAGCATCGCCCGAAACGCAATCGGACACAGGCTCACAACCCGGACAGTCAATGTTAGCACAGATCCAGGTCTTACCCTTATCGATGAGATTTTGCAGATCTGAAAGGCCTGTAAGGCTCGAGGCCTTCACCTTGCAGTATACGACGCACTCCTCTGCTGCAAGTGTGAGATCCTGAGCGATGACGTACACCGAATTGAGGTCCTCTACTGAATCCGAGGCGAGAAATCCGGTATGTGTAGCCAACAGATTGCCTATTTCGGCAGGTACATAACCGGAGTTATCATACACCCAGGTGTCGTTTTCGAGGACGATGGCACCAACGATATCACCACAGAAGGATGCGCCGCCATAGTAGTCCTCGTAAGGCGAACTGCCGGCGGGACCATACTGGTAGACCATCTGTCTGTCTTCATCGACTCCGGACTGGTTGTCACTGCCGTCTTCGCCGTCCGGTATATCCCAGTCGATACCTTCACCGAGATGGATGGTGATAGCGGCATCGGTGTTGTTGCAGACTTCAACGCGCTCGATCAGTACACAGACATCCGGGTGCTTCGGCACGTACCACTCAATCACACCGGTGATGGCTGAGTCTGGAGTAGCCCACTCGCCGTGAGCGTAGTCGTAGTTGACATCATCCACAAGTATCAGCGAGTCTAAAGCGACGAAGCTGACTTTGCTGTTGGAGCCGTCGAACATCGAGAAGAATGTCTGAGAGACGTCGTCAGCATATGTCACGATGATACCCTCGTCGTACATTGGCGCGAACTCTTCGAGGAACCAGAACATATTGCCGAGATCACTGCGTTGAGCAACACCGGCTCTCGGGACGTTCCAGACGCCGATAGACCAGCAAGCGGTCGACAGAATTTCGTATTCCGGCGGGAAGTACTTACAGGCGACCAGAAGGTTGACAGGAATGTCGACTTGATCGGAACCTTCAGTACTGGTCAGACTGACACTCACGTTACCGATTTCGGCGGTTTCGTTGGCCACCGGGCCAACGTCCACGGTGATAGTGGCTACGGTATTGATACCAGCCGTCACCGTACCGGTACCGCCGGTGATGCTCATCCAGCTTTCAGTTTCGCTTACAATGTAGCCGATCTCGACGTTACCGGTGTTGACGATAACGACATCAAACGACGTCGTAGTCGGCATCGTGCAGTCGGTACCGCTCGTGGGAGAGATTATCACAGACTGGTCCTCAGGAGCGACCGAATAGCTGAAAATGGCTTCCGGAGTGAAGCATGGGTACGTGGCGTAGAGAACCTCGTTCTCGGTTTCTTCTCCCTCATCGTGAACGAACGAGCCAGCGTCATGGTCGCTGACGTAGAAGAGGTGCAGTACACCAGACGAGTATTTGGCCATCGATCCGAAGTTCTCGTTGTGGCATGCACCGGCCACACAGCCGTCGGAGTATGTATTGGTCAGGTTGACATAAGTGCCGAGCTTGACCGGGACGCCGCTGCCAGCGGTCGTCAGTGTGTCGAATTCGTCCAGGGTGCCGTCGGGACCCCATGTGATGCCGCCATCGCTCGATGCAGTCAGGCAGAATTCGCCGTTTGCATAACCATTTGCGGAGCAATCACCGTTGTTGTCACCACGGGGCCAGGTTCCAAAACGAGTAAACGAAACGTACATGTTGCCGTCGCATTCGGAGATGTTGATTCTGGAAATGGCGCCGAGACCACCACCGATACCGCCGCTGCAGAATCCAGTCGGGGAGGTAGCGTCGAGAACGCGCGATATGACGTTGCTGGACTGATCCCAGTGCCACATATTGCCGCGGAACAGCGGCTGGCAAGGATCATCTTCTCTGAAATCAGGAGTCAGCCAAATGATGTGAAGGTCCCCGTCAGAGTCGTAGACGGCTGATATTTCCGATTGAGCCTTGTGCACAAAATTGATGGGGTCAAGTGTTCCTCCCTCGGTGTAGTCAGTGATGTTGACTTCCGAACCCCAGGTGGCGCCGCCGTCAGTCGATTCCATGTAGACTATGTCGTGTTGTACCCACTGGAAGTTATTGAGATCGCCGGCAGGGTTGCCATCGCCATCACAACTGTTTCTCGGGTCACCCTGCTCGTAGAAAGGTTTGCACCAGATGAGGGCCACGTCGTCCGATGTCGGAGCGGGATCAGAGCGAACAGTAGCATTGACCGTATGGGAAGCATCGATGTAGAGGCCGAGCGTGTCGGTAGAGGTACCGGGGCACTCAGCGAGATCACCGTCAATATACCGATAGTAGATGATCGATTGTATCGACTCGTCAGGAAGAGCCACCGGCGGCGACTCGGTTGAGACTATGTGCAGTATCTCTTCGCCGGTTGTCAGTTTCTGGAACTCACCTACCGGCCAAATGTATGCATCACCTTCATTTGTGCCGGACATTTCTCCCTGGCAGTTCGGTGGACCCGGCGCCCAGCGACTCACGTCAGGAAGGGCTTGAGGAAAGTAGCCGGACGGTGGCATCATATCTATGCCCGACCTTGTGGAATAGAGCGCCGAACCCGGGCCTGCATGCCAGAATCCGACCGCAACACCGGCGTCGGTGACGTCAATAGTGGTATATCCGCCATTGTTGGCAGATGCTGAATTCCCGGTGTGGCCCCACACCCATGCGCTGGGAGTAGTGATTTTGCGAGAGTTGTAATATATTCTCCGAAAACCGCTATGATCAGTCGGATGGCCTCTCATCCAGAGAAAGTGAACATATTCCAAACCGCTACCCTGGAAGTTCGGCGTGTAAGCGATCTGCCTCCCCATCGTGCCGTTTTTTTGATATTCGTAGTAGGTCACGCCGACTGTGTCGCCGATTGGATTCTGACGCGAAGCAGCGCCTGAAGGGCCGAGCCTCGGGCCGCTCGGTGTGTCATCACCGGCGATGCTCTTGTAAGGTTTCATCTTGTAGGACTGGCTGGTGGCGTCATCGACATTGGCGATGGCCGAACCCGCAAAGATCAAGAGTGTGATCATCGCGATAGCCAGTACAAAATTCTTGCTGGAAATCATAGCTTCTTTCCCTCTGTTGAAGTGAAAAGTTACTTACTTTCATAACATCGACTCCGGCGACTTAATTCATCACCGGAACTGATTGAGGATTAAGATTCCTCGGGGCAATCTCTGATCCGATTGAACATATTCCCTCCTCTGTTACAAACAGTTTGGCGTACTTAAGAGAGCGGTGAGTATTCTTCTACTATTAGTATAATAATTGCAACTGCTTACAAGTCAAGACAAAAAGAACATCACAGGGGAGCGGTTGCGGCGTGTGCTCAGTGGGCGGTGCGCTGGGGACAGGCCTGTTTCCAGGCAGTGAAAAAAAGGAGCGGCCTGTTAGGGCCGCTCCCATTTGGTCTTCATCTGTTGCCTGATTCGAAATCAACTAACAGATATCAACGGGCGGAGGTCCTCCACCGAAGATGTAGTTAATCAGGTAGACTACGTCATCGATGTCGACGCCACCAGAACCATTTGCGTCGCCGCAGCAATTATCCTGCACAGGCGGAGGTCCGCCACCGAAGATGTAGTTAATCAGATAGACTACGTCATCGATGTCGACACCGCCACTGCCGTTTGCGTCACCAGGCACGCAGTCGGGGCCACTGCTAACACAGCCGGGACAGTCGATTTCCGGTGTGTCGGCGATGAATTCCTTGCCCTTATCGATGAGATTCTGCAGATCCAAAAGGCTTGTAAGGCTCGAGGCCTTCACCTTGCAGAACGTGGTGCAGGCCTGTGCATCGAGGGTAAGATTCTGAGCGATGACGTACACCGAATTGAGGTCCTCGGCTGGGTCCGGATTTGGGGCGACAAATCCGGTATGTGTAGCCAGCAGATTACCTATGTCGGCAGGTATGTAACCGGAGTTCGGATACACCCAGACATCGTTTTCGAGGACGATGGTACCGACGATGTCAACGCAGAAGGATGCACCACCGTGGTAGTCCTCGTAAGGCGAACTGCCAGTGGGACCATGCTGGTAGACCATCTGTCTGTCGGTATCGACTCCGCAATTGTTGTCAGATCCATCATCTCCATCCGGGAAGTCCCAGTCGATACCTTCACCGAGATGGATGGTGATAGCAGCATCAGAGTTGTTGCAGACTACGACGCGCTCGATCAGCACACAGTACACCGGGTGCTTCGGCGTGTACCAGTCGATAGTGCCGGTGATGACAGAGTCCGGAGTGGCCCACAGGCCATTGGCCTGTTCATAGGTGGAATGGTCTGTAACAGTCAATGGTCCCATGGCTATGAAGCTGGCATCACTGTCAGAGCCGTCGAACATCGAGAAGAATGTCTGAGAGACATCCTCAGCGTATGTCAAGATGAGACCCTCGTCATACATCGGAGCAACATCCTCGACAAACCACCACATGTTGCCCTCGTCATTTCTCTGAGCGAGTCCGGCTCTCGGAACGTTCCAGACGCCGACTGACCAGCAGTGTGTCGAGATCAGGGCATATTCGGGCACATAGTACAGGCACTCGACATGCGCCGTGACATCAACCACAATTCCCGATGCACTGCCAGCGGAGCTGGTCAGGTCGATTGTTACCGTCCCAGGGTATTCGCCCTCGGCCCCGATCGGACCAACTGTCATGACGACATCAGCCGTTGGATTGATGCCGGCAGTGATTGTACCACTACCGGAAGCAGGATTCAACCATGACTGGTCGGATGTGAACGTATAGTTGATCGGAACGTTTCCTGCGTTCGTGATCGTAATAGTGAAGTCGTCGGTGTATTCGATAGTACAGTCGGGTACGCCATTCGGTGCGATCGGCACGAACGCGCTTGATGGATCAACTCTGTAATCGAACGTACCTTCCGGCTCGAAGCACGGATATGTCATGTACATATATGCGTTATTTGTGTATTCACCTTCCGCATCCACAACGACGGCTGCGCCGGGATGGTTGTCGTCAATGTACGCGATATGTACGACGTCGGTCGAGTACTTGGCCATGCTTGACCAGTGTTCGCTGTGGCAATCGCCAGCCACGCAATCGTCAGTGCGAGTGTTGGTCACGTTGACTGCCGTGCCAGTTTTCACTGCGGTACCTGTTCCTCCGGTCGTGAGGTAGTCGTATGGAGGAGCGGCAGCGTCCGGACCCCACGTGATACCACCGTCGCTGGAACCTGTCAGGAAGATGTCACCGTTGAGAAACATCAGATCCGAGTAGTCTCCACCAACACTGTCATGAATAACCATGGCAGGGTCCATTGTTGTGTCAGGATGAGCGCCGAAACGGGTGAACGAAACATAGAGCCTCTCGTCACACTCGGAGATATTCGGCTTGCTGGTCATTATGTTCCACACACCGGTGTTCGAGAAAGTACCACCGGGTCCTCTGAAGAGGAAGGGCATCGTGGCGTCGTAGACCGGGGTGATTTCCTGGTTGAAATCATCCCAATGCCACATCATGGTGGTATAGTAGCTTCCTTCACACGCACCGGCAGCGGGCCATACCGGAGTATTCCAGACAATGTGCAGTGTGCCGAGATGGTCATACAGCGCAGTCACATCTGTATACGCCATGTACTTGATCTCACTGATCGCGAGAGTGCCGCCGTCTGAGTAATTGGTGATGTTGGTCGGTGTCGCATCCCAGGTCACGCCGCCATCATTGGATTCGAAGTAAGCGACGTCGTGCTGCCACTGTGTGTACTCGCAATCATTATTGGGATGGTTAGGATCAGGATACATATCCTTTAGATACACGATGGCGACCTTATCCGAACCCGGGTCGGATCGGACTACCGGGGTGATGTTCTGGTCCTCGGTCATCCAGCGACCGAGAGTATCCGTAGATGTACCCGTGCACTCGTCCGTGGTATCGTTCACAATACGGTAATAGATGAAAGACTGTATCGTGGCTGCCGGGGGTATAGGATCCCCACCCGGGTTCTCGGTGGATATGACGTGATAGACGTCATTTCCGTCGACATTGTCATACTCTATGACCGGCCAGAGGTATTCGCTTTCCAACTCATAACCATCCTCACCTTCGCCCTCGCAGTTTGGCGGAGCCGGTTGCTGAAGCTTGGAGAACGGGGTGTTCGGCGGCATTAGGTCCTTGCCAGCATATGTGAAGTAAAAACCGGCGAGGCCCTCATGCCAGGAGGCGATTGCGGCGCCTTCGCTATTGACGTCGATTGTCGTATATCCGCCATTAGCGCCGGAGAATGATGTGCCGGCGTTATCATCGCCGTGCCTGTGAATCCATGCCTGCGGGGCACTCAACTTTCTTGCGTTGTAACGGATATACCTTGTCGCGCCAGGGGCGTTCCTCCACATCCAGACAAAGTGAATATATGGATGCCCATTTAGATCTGGGGTGTAAGCAATCTGTCTGCCCATTGAGCCGTTGTGCTGGAAGTCGTAGTATGTCAAACCTGCGGTATCACCGGGAGGCTGGGGGACAGGGCCGAAGCGTGACGGGCCGAAACGCGGCACGTCAGCGCCGATAAGTTCATCGGATCCGCCAGTTACAGCCTGAGGGGTCAATTGGCTCTCTGGACGGACGTTACTGATTTCACTTTCGATTGCCATCGCAGGTGCGGCAAGCATAAGCAGGATCGCCACCGCAAGGCAAAAGACTTTTGAATTTTCTGTCATTGTTCTACCTCTCCTCAAGGTTTCATCACTGGTGTTGCGCGTGATGTTGGTTCAAAGTAAGAGAAAGCCTCTAACATAAGTTGCTGTTTCAAATTCGTTAGAAGCTAAGTCGAAGTACCGGCATGCGTCCTCCTATTATGTTTTGTGTTCCGGGTCAATTGTAGTATTCAACAATACTATTTAAAGAAGAAGCTCTGCTCATGTTTAGATTAATAGACACGGCCATGAAAGTCAAGGCAAAAAACACAATTGTTTGCCCAAAAAAAACGTGACGGAAGCTTTCGATGGCGTTTTGGGACTGACTTCCAGGACCGATATCTGGCCGGATGAACCGGCGCAATAATTGCGAAAGTACGCCGTGCAGAAGATATTGTCAACCTCTGTATCCACCTTCGAGCAGGTTCCCGATCGGTCGCAGCGGTTCGATATGATCGCAAATAACCTTGAAACCTGCCGTGATGGGCATCGCCAGTATGATTCCGACTCCACCCCAGAGCCAGCCCCAGTAGACCGTTGCGATCAGGACTGATGTCAGATTGATGTTAATGCGGTCGCCGACCAGTTTCGGGGTTATGATGTTTCCTTCAAGGAACTGCAATACGAGAAAGAATATCCCGACATACATCAGCCACCACATCGACTGGTTCTCGATAGATGCAACTATCATGGGCGGGATCGCCCCCATGACCGCGCCGATGTAGGGGATCAGATTCAACGCTCCGGCGAGCGGTCCCCACACATACGCATACGGCACGCCCATTATCAGCAGTCCGATGGTTACGACAACCGCAAGGGCAGTCGTCGTGGCGAATTTCACAGCCATGAATCCGGAGATATTACTCGATATTTTGTCGACTATCTGCCTCGATGCGTCACTGTGCTCGCTTCCGAACAGGTTGGCCAGCTTGTCCTTGAATCCTTCCTGTTCGATCAGCACGAACGAAGTCATCAACAGCACAAGAATGGTCTTCCATAGAATGGAAAATGCAGACCCGAGTCCCGCGAAGAAGTATCTCGATATAGATGTGATTTCGCTGAACTTGATGTCTTGCAGTGGATTGATCGTCCCGTCCGAGACGTCTCCCGGAAGGTACTGTGCCAGCGACGGGAACTGATCGAGCCAGGTTGAGAGCTGTTTCTGGAATCCGGTCCAGTACTGCGGGAATTTGACGACCAGTTCACCTGCCTGGGATGCTATCAGGGCGGCGATGCTGAGGAACAGTATGAGAGTTGTCAGTACCACGATTATGACTGCCGCCACACGTGGGAGCTTGAGTCTCATCAGCAGCTTGACAACCGGATTGAGAATGAACGCGAAGGCTATTCCGAGCAGGACCGGCAGGAGTATCGGCTTCGCGTAGTACAGAAACACCGACATAATCATCAGCGATATGATCGGTATGGCAATTGACTGTATCTTGATAATTCGCTGTTCCATTTATTCTTTCTCCGAAATGATTCTCAGGAATTCCTGCTCGTCGATTATCATAATGCCGAGGTCTCGCGCCTTCCGGTACTTGGAGCCGGGATCGGCGCCTGCTATTACGAAATCGGTTTTTTTCGACACTGTTGATGTTACCTTTGCTCCGAGATTAGTCAACATCTTTTTCGCCTGAGATCTGGAATAGTTTTCGAGCGCTCCGGTTATCACGAATGTCTTGCCCTTGAGCGGTTCTCGGCGATCCGTGGGTTTCTCTCGTGGCAATATCATTCCTCCCCGTACCAGCGCTTCAATCAGGTGTTCGGTCTCCAGACGGTCGAAGTACTCCCTGATCGATTCAGCCACGATCGGACCGACGTCATCGATTTCGGCCAGTTGATCGACGGTTGCTGCGGAGAGTTTTTCGAGGGAGCAGAAACGCCGAGCCAGCACTGATGCGAGATGCTCTCCGACATTTCGGATGCCAAGCGCGTTAATCAGGTGCGCAAGATCAGGCGTGCGGCTTTTCTCTATCGATGCGAGGATATTATCCGCCAGCTTCTCTCCCATCCTCTCCATCGTGAGCAGCTTTTCGGATGTTAGCGAGAATACGTCAGCCGGATCGCTCAGGATGCCCAACTCCACCATCTTCTCGATGAGCCGGGAGCCGAGTCCATCGACATCGACTCCGGATTTCGACACGAAATGGATAATTCGTTCCACCACCTGCGCCGGACAATGAGGGTTGAGGCACCTGACATAGGCGCCGTCTTTGTCTCTGGTCACTGTCGAACCGCACGCCGGGCATTCCCGGGGCATGTCGAATGTTGTCTCGACGCCGGTTCGTTTTTCGAGAATCGGTCTGACTACATCGGGGATGACATCACCGGCTCGCTGAACTATTACTGTGTCACCGATCATGACTCCCTTGCGCTTCACCTCGTCTTCATTGTGCAGGCTCGCGCGTTTCACCTCGACTCCCCCTACCCGTACAGATTTCAGGTGCGCCACAGGCGTAAGAATACCGGTCCTGCCGACCTGTACCCTGATGTCCTCAATGATCGTGGTCGCCTGTTCGGGCGGGAATTTCCAGGCAATCGCCCATCGCGGAGAGCGGGATAGTTCGCCCAATTTCCTGCGGTGCCGATATGAATCGATCTTCACGACCATTCCGTCGACATCGAATGGTAGCGAAGCCCGCTTGTCGAGGAAATCACCGTATCGATCAGTCACTTCGTCCGCCGAGGAACTGACTTCGATCAGGTCGCTGACTCGAAAGCCAATCTCTTTCAAGTATTCGAGTCTCTCCGAATGACTTTCCATATCAATTCCCTGCACCTGTCCGACAGCATAGGCGAACATCACAAGCGGTCTCGATGCGGTCACCTTTGGATCGAGTTGCCTGAGAGAACCGGCTGCCGCGTTTCTCGGGTTTGCGAACGGGTCCTCGCTACGCGTCTCTCTCGATCTGTTCAACTCGGTGAAGTCGGCCTTGGTGATTACAACCTCGCCACGGACTTCGATCAGAGCGGGAGGATCGTCGGTCATCAGACGAAGGGGGACGTTCTTAATCGTCCTGACATTCCCGGTAATGACCTCGCCGGTGATCCCGTCGCCTCGCGTCGAAGCTACTGTCAGGACGCCGTTCTCATAGACAACTTCAACTGCGAGGCCATCGAGCTTCGGTTCGGTCACGTAGCGTACAGGTTCCTTGTCGCCGGCAAGATCAGTTTTAATTCTCTTATCGAAGTCAATGAACTCCGGTTTTGACGAAGCTTTGTTCAGGCTCAGCATCGGGATCGAATGCCTGATCTGGTCGAACTTCTCGGATGGCGCAACTCCCACGCGCTGTGTCGGAGAATCAGGTAACTTGAGATCCGGATACTGTTTCTCAAGTTCTACTAATCGATCGAATAGACAGTCGAACTCTGAATCAAGTATTTCCGGGCTGTCGAGAACGTAATATCGATAGTTGTGATAGTTGATTTTATCGGTCAGGTCTCGAATTTCTGAGGCCGCATTCTCATCCATATCTCAAATGTACCGGGGTGAGGATATGGTGTCAACTCAAACTTGGTTGTCGTCATCACGAGGAGCGGAGCGACGTGGTGATCTCACAGTAAACCCACCCGACGCTTTCGCTTTGGGTGGGCTACCGGTCTGATTGACTTGAGCGAGAAGCTGACTCTGTCGCTCCCGCGGAGGCGGGAGCCTATTTAACGATAACGCATTCAATAGATTCCCGCCTGCGCGGGAATGACGCTATTTTCTTTCGCAAACATGATTACCTGCCTTTCGAATCTTTTGGGACAACCTCGGGAGGTCTACCAGCCACAAAATGAGATTGCCACGCTCCCTTCGGTCGCTCACGATGACCGCATCGAGGGAAATTCCACAGAAAAGCAGAAGGGAGCGGCATGTGCCGACTCCCTTGCCAAGCCATCTTGTGATTTTGACTGGTCTGTGCCGATCTAATGTCCGGCGGAGTCTATCACTGCTGCGGCAGTGTCGAGCACTTCCTCCATCATCGTAGTGTCGGTCACCACAGTGGTGTCATCCAAGATCTCGATTTCGGCCGGCGCCTCTTGTGTCACTGCCGGTGTCTCTTCTGCGGGCTGTTCTTCCTTCTTCTGTCCGCATGCGGCGATGATTAGCACAGCCATGAAAAGAACGAGACAAAAAACCAGAGTCGTGCGCCTCATACGCTTCTCCCTTCAAAGATTTCTTACCATAGCTTTGCGGACACGGCGATCATAGTCAACAAAAAAACGATCCCGCGCTGGGCTGATTTTGCTTGCTGGCGACCTTAAACTCGGATATTTTCGACTTGCGGCGGTTTATGAAACAATTGGATATGCCGCACGGTAAAATTCTTAAGGCTATCGGGAAAGGACGCGGCTGATGCCTGTTGTTACAATGCCCGCAGACATGGGTAATCTCGGTTTCTTCGATCTGATCAGCCAGTCAAGCTTCTTCGCAGGTTTGATACTTCTGATTCTTGTTGTCATGTCGCTTATTTCTTGGGCGATTGTGATCGCTAAGTTCCGTCAGTACAGAACTGTTTCACGGGACAACGAGGAGTTTATCAGGCTGTTTCGCGAGCGCAAAAGGCTTATGGATGCCCAGGCGAAATGCGCTCCACGGAAGGCGAGTCCGCTTTTTACGGTGCTCGAAGATGGTTTGTCCGATCTGTCGCTTATCGTGGAGAAGAAGAAAGGACAGGGGAATCTGCAGGCCGGGCTGGTCAAGCTCGATTCGCATGATCTCGACGCCATTTCAAAAACGCTTGAGAGATCGTCGACCGAACAGCATGCGTATCTGGAGAAGCTCGTGGTTTTCCTTGCGACAACTGCGAATACCGCGCCATTTTTTGGATTGCTGGGGACCTGCTGGGGAA
This sequence comes from uncultured bacterium, assembly GCA_965369655.1. Classification (GTDB taxonomy): domain Bacteria; phylum Zixibacteria; class MSB-5A5; order JAABVY01; family JAHJOQ01; genus JAJRZO01. The sequence goes on from CBDUQR010000002.1 coordinate 72,828, forward strand.
TTATGAATGCGTTCATGAGTATCGGTGCGAGAGGTTCCGCCTCGCTGGCGGTCGTTGCTCCGGGAATCGCCGAGGCCCTGATCGCGACCATCGTCGGGCTGGGAGCCGCGATTCCGGCGGTTATCGCCTATAACTGGTGCAACAATAAACTGAAATTTATCGCTGACGATCTCTCCAATTTCTCGCTTGAATTCCTCTCCGCCGTGCAGAAAGAAAACGAATTTTGATGCGACGTGCCCGGACATACAGGATGATGGCGGAAATCAACGTCACGAATCTCGTTGATGTTGTCCTCGTGCTGCTGATAGTCTTTATGATTTCAGCGCCTCTCTTGCAGTCCGGGATAGATATTGACTTGCCCAGGACAACTTATGTCGATAAAGAGCTTGCCGAAGGAGTGGTCATCACGATCAACAAGAAGGGCGGGATTTTCATCGATGATATATTCTGCAGGCCTGAGCAACTCGAAGAGAAGCTGACTGAGTATATCGGACGCAAGAGAATCAGCGCTATATACCTGCGCGGTGACAAGAATGTGAACTACGGCTCTGTGATCGATGTCATTGCGAGGCTCAAGAAGATGGGCATCGCGGATGTCGGGTTGGTTACGAAACCATTCGAAGAGGCCGAATCGAAGTGAAGACCCAGGATATTCTGGTATCAGTACTGCTTCATCTGGCGTTTTTCGCCGTGATAGTGATATTCTCAGCCGCGAGGGGTCGCGCTCGGCAGTTTGATCCGGAGGATATCGCAAATGTGCAGCTCTTCGAGTCGGTGCCGATGGGAGGGAAGGCAATTGAAAAGCAAGAGCCTGAACCTGTTGAACCTGAGCCAGTCGAGTCAAAGCTACCGGATATGGCGGTCAATCAGATAGTTGAAGATTTCGTTGAGGAGGAGCCGGTGCAGATCGCGTCGATAGAGACTCCGTACGAAATTGAGAAGAAGGAAGCCAGGAAACCCCCGAAGCCCAAACCCAAAGATACGGAGTCCAAATCATCTAAACCGGCGAAGAAGAAGGCCGTGATCGGCGATGGCGAGGTCAAGACATCGATCGGTTCCGATGGCGTATCGGGCGGTCTCGGTGTCGGTGATTTCCCGTACGACATAGGGCGAGTGACACAGTTGATAGATCGCAACTGGGACAACCCTGTGCTGTCGCAAAAGACGCTCGCGTGTGTCGTCTATTTTCAGATCGATCGAAGCGGCAACATTCGAGGTGCCACGATCGAGACGTCATCCGGTAACAGCCAGTTCGATATGACTGCCCTGAACGCGGTGATGCGAACGAAAACGCTTCCGCCGCTGCCGGTTTCATTCAACTATGATATCCTCGGTTTTCATCTGGAGTTCGAATACACGCCGTGAGATTCCTGCTTGTCATAGCGGTGATGCTGGCCTGCCTGACTGTGCAGGTGTCCGCTCAGACTGCGGCGGATGTGACCATCAAGCTGCACAGGAGCGGGTTCGATCAGTATCGGACCTCAGTTGAGGATTTCAAGGCATCACAGTTTGTCGTCTCTCCCGAAGAAATGAAGCTGGCGCTCGACATCGCTCAGATCGTGCGGGATGACCTCGATTTCCATATCGCGTTCAAGAATATCCCGATGGATTCGTCGCTCCTGACTGTCCTCGAAATGACTGAGATGACGCGGCTGGCGTGGAAACACCTCGGCGCCGAGTATCTTGTGACCGGGGATTTCGAGTTCACCGACGATGAAATCTCCGTGCGGTATATGATCTGGGATCTCAACAGAATGATGGAGGTCAGGTCGGATGGTTTCCGGACCGACAGGCGCAATTACCGGGCGCTCGCGCACTCGATCTCCGATGACGTAATCTGGCGGGTGGCCGGGTATGATCCGATATTCAACACTAAGACAACATATGTCTCGGCGAAGTCGGGTAACAAAGAGATCTATGTATGTGATTACGATGGTTCCAACGCCTATCCGCTTACCGCCAACGGTTCAATCAATATTTCGCCGGTATGGGACGCGCAGGGCAAGGCTGTTTACTATACATCGTATAAAGATGGTTCACCGGATCTGTTCCGGGTCGATCTTTCGGGCGGAAAGCACACGAAGGTGGCTTCGTTTCGCGGCCTGAATTCTGCCGCGGCGATTTCCCCCGAGAACGATGAGATATGCCTGACACTCTCGAAAGACGGCAATGCAGAGCTTTATCTTCTCGAAATCTCTGGCAAGATCAAGAGAAGGCTGACTCGCACTCGCGCAATCGAGTCATCGCCGTCGTTTGGCCCCGGTGCTCATGTCATAGCATTCTCATCCGACAGGACAGGCACGCCGCAGGTGTATCTCATGGATCGAGAGGGGCTGAACGTGCACAGGGTGACATACGAAGGCAGATACAACGATTCACCGGCGCTTTCCCCGGATGGCTCCAAAATTGCATTCGTGACCCGGACGGCTCGCGGCAATTTCGATATATGCGTCGTCGATGTCGACGGTGAGAATTTCAGGGTGATTACAAACACCGGTTCCAACGAGAACCCCCACTGGGCGCCTGACAGCTATCACCTTATCTATTCTACAAGGAGAGGGGATGTCAGCGACCTGTATATCTCCGATTTTCTGGGGCTGAATAAGCGCAAGATCACTGGCGATATGAAATCGAGCAATCCATACTGGGGGCCAGCATCGAGGTAGAGATCAAAAGTTATTGTTGACCGGTGCGGCTAACAATAATATGTTCTTTAGCCGGTAGGTAGTGGAGTAGAAGAATTACTGTTTGAGAAAATAGAAGGAGGAAGGGACATGTTTTCACGTGTATTGGCAATTTTGGGAATCATAGCGCTGGCATCGATACTTGTGGTTGCCGGATGCGGAAAGAAGCCTGCAATTGAAGACAAGCCGGTAATTCCAGATGTGCCTGACACCACTGGGCAGGTAATCGATGAACCGGATATACCGGAGGATAAACCCGTTGTCAGGCTGACCGAGGATCAGTTAAGGATTGCGTACTTCGATTTCGACAAGTACAATCTGCGTTCCGACGCCAGAGACGCGCTCGAATACAATGCAAGACTTCTGAAGGACAATCCTGATGTTACAGTACTGATCGAGGGGCACTGCGATGAGCGCGGCACGGTCGAGTACAACCTTGCTTTGGGTGAGAAACGCGCCAAATCCGCCATGGATTATATCAAGAGTCTCGGAGTCGATGCTGATCGCCTGAACATCATATCCTACGGCAAGGAGCGTCCGATGGCATTGGGTCACGACGAATCCGCCTGGAGCAAGAACCGTCGCGCGAAGTTCACGATAACCTCGCAGTAGTAGATAAGTATGTTGAAGACATTTGTTCTTTCATTCCTGATCCCCATTCTCCTGTTGGCGGGATGTATGTCGTCCCGCCAATTGGACGAGATGTCGCTCAGGATGACTGTCATCGAGCAGCAGAACCGGGCAATCGAGGAGAAGCTGATCGAACTCGACAGCCTCTCGGAGACTCTGCTTGAAGCGCTGACTGTGTTCAAGGCGCGGACCGAGTTCGCCGACGAGGCGGGCGATGCGCGTCTCGAAGAGATTAGCGCGAAACTCAACGATGTGCTCGATCGATCTGAGAGACTGCAAGCCTCGCTTACCGCACTGCAACTCGGACTGGTGAGGACGCCGGTCGAGGACTCGACGGCCGCCCCTGGAGACATTGTTACTGATACGTTCACATATGTCGATGCGAGGAAGCTATTCGACAGAGCTTTCAAGGACCTGACAGCAGGCGATTATGCGCTGGCGGTGCTTGGATTTACGGAGTATGTCAAACTCTATCCGAAGACTGACCAGGCTGATGACGCTCAATTCCTGATCGGCGAGGCTCACTATCGGCAGAGCGACTACGCGCGGGCTAAAAGCGCTTATGTCGATGCCGAGAAGTCATATCCTGATTCGGATCGAATGCCGACCGTTCTCTATAAACTGGGAAGATGTTACCAGGAGTTGGGCGACGATAAGAAGGCGAAGAAGTATTTCAATTTGACCGTAGAAAAGTTTCCTGAGACCCAGGAAGCGGAACTGGCGAAGGGTAAATTGGGCGGATAGAGAAAGGCCAACAATTGGGTGATTGCCGGATATCTGTCGATGTCGCCGGTGCGAAAAATATCCCGCAGGCGAGGGGATTCTATGATCTCATGGAGAATCTCCTCAACTTCCCGATAAAAGCGAGGGGGAAATTCCACTCTTATATCCAGAGCGAGTATCTATCCATAGACATTGATAAGAAGGGGTTCCTGCTCAACGTGGAGGTCTCTCTCCCTCGTGATGACTGGACGGCTGACCCGCGCATTGTCGTACCTGTCGGCGCCGAGATGAGCAAGCTGCGTTTCCTCGATTACCGGCTCGACATATCGGGGGAGTCGTACTTCACAAACGAGAAGAAAGACCTGCTGTATATATGCTTCTCTCAGGACCGGCATGTCAAGACATTCGAGATCGCAGAGAACATTCTCGCCGATGTCAACCTCGTGAACGAACTTGTTGGCCTGTGGCTGCTCAGTCTCGAGGAAGACTACGAATTCAAGGCGGAGATGGCGTTCCGAAAAGGTGTGGAAGTCAAGAGCCGGAAGTAGTATCTTTCTGATTCCCGTACCATTCCCAGAAACTGATCGATTCACTGTACAGATGTTTGATAATCTGAATCTGTTGTCTTAGCATATAATCTCGTTCAAAAAGATCAGCATCGATATCTCCAAACGAGAAATCAATAGGTGGCTTAGGTTGGAATATTTCGTTCGGCTCGATAAGCCTGTAGACTATCCCCTGTGGAGCCGGTCTGAAGTACGCTTTGTCACGGAAGTCGTGTATCATGATGAAATATTTCGGTCTGTCAGGTACTGACATAATTGCTGAAATGAGTGACTGAAAGGCATCCTCGATCACTGCCTGATCAAACTCCAGTCCACGTTCGAACAGTCTCAATTGCGGTATAAGACGTTCCCGCTCCTCTTTGATACTCCTATAAAGAGCAGAATCGATCGCTTCGATATAGTCATAGTACCAACTTCTCCGCAACAATTCATAATCGATAGCAGTGATGTCGAGTCTTTCTTTATCGATGTTTTGCCTGTACAGGAGTGGGCTGTAGAAGCTCCAGTTGGTGGTAAGAAAAATACCGTTAGGTTCTATTGAAGCAAGCAGCATGTCGGTCTGCTTGTCGACAAAATCATAACGGCTTCGATCTGCGAAGGATCGTCCTGTGACAATTAAGTGTGTCCCCAATAAGAGAAAGATTACAGCGACGACAACAGGGGCTTCAATTTTCGGTAATCTCGGCAGCTTGTGGAATGCCAGGTCAACCAATGCTGCGATGCCGACGGCGCAGAACAGCGCGTAGATGAATATCATCGGGAGCAGGTATGTGTCGATCTCAGGGATCGTGTATCCGGCGGCGAAGACAATGTTCAGAGCGAGAATCACCAGCAGGCAGGCCGACAGGATTCGGTCTCTCCTGAACAAATGAATCAGTCCGAACAGAGCGGGGATAATCAGCGCGATTGGGAATTCAGTGACTGTCATTCGGATGAGATCGAACATGCTCGATATGTGCTCATCGAATGGCTTGTTGAACATCCATGTACGATATTGCCAGCCGGAAGCGTGCCTTATGAAGTTCTCGAATGTCGATGGGTTACCCCAATTGAGTAGTGGCGATTGAGATGCTCGTATCGGTAGATACAAATACGCGCTGATCGCGATCGGCAGCATGATTGCAGCAGTCGTTGCCAGTCTGCTAAACTGACGGCGAAGATTGCGGTCGGCGATGACCCACAGCATGATCGCAGCCGCGACGAAAACGGTCGATGAGTGATTGCAGAACGACAACCCGACAATGTATGCTATCAATGCAAATATCCGGATGTCGGATCGCCCGGGGGTGAAGCGGGCACGAGTTACCAGAAAAGTGATCGCCGACAGGAAGAGAAGATGAAGAGCGTAGACTTCATTCGTGACCGACAGAATCCATACCTGAGGCGAGTAGAGAAGAAGCATGCCGGATGTTGCTGCCGCGACAAGAGTCAACGACGATTTTCTGTTTCCCGGACGCAGTGAGCCGAAAAGAATTAGGCATGTGAGAAAAAAGAAGATAGCTGAGCCGATTCCACAAACGACTGACAGGAACGATACTGCCTGAATAACCTCACCGGGATGGAGAATGCAGAACAGTCTTCCCAGCAGCGTGTAGAGTGGATATCCCGGCGGATGCGCGATACCGAGTGTGCTGCAGGCGACGGCAAGTTCGCCTGAATCAACGAATCCTACGTAGTTGGCGGATGTCCTGACAAGCCAGGCGAAATTCACCAACAGCAGTGCGCCGACTGCAAGCTTTGCGGCTTTAGAGTTCATCCGCCTTTAAGATTTAGAACGGCAGATCGTCATCTTCGCCCGGTGTGGCTTCGGGGAAGTCGGCTTCAGCCGGAGCTGTCTGGTCGAATCCGGACGTTGATGAATCGCCTTTACGTCCGAGAAACTCCATTTTCTGGAGCACCACTTCGGAAGTGTACCGTTTGTTGCCGTCTTTATCCTCGTAGCTGCTGTTGTCGATGCGTCCTTCGATGTAGACCGGACTGCCTTTGGACAAATACTCATTTGCGACTTCGGCATGCCGGCCCCATGCGACGATACGGTGCCATGTGGTTCTTTCCTGCAGCTCGCCGCTCTTGTCCTTGAATTTCTCTGAAGTCGCTATCGAGAACTTGGTGACCGCAGTGCCGTTCGGAGTGTATCTCATCTCCGGGTCGCGCCCCAAATTGCCTATCAGAATTGCTTTGTTGACAGACGCCATGTAACCTCCTGTTTTGTTCGATACTGTGGGAATATACTACAGTAGAGGTTGGTTGTCAAATTAGTTGCTCGATATTTGAAAGTCTTGACCATATTCAGAACCCACCCGAAGCTGCGCTTTGGACAGGAAGGGGTTTCGATCTACTCAACTATTAGTTCCCTAGCGAAAAGATCTTTCATCATCTGATTTGTTGCGTCAATTGACAGAGACAGCAGGTCTTGTGCTTGATCCAAGTCATACCGCGCATCTGGATGTTGAGTTGGATTGCGGAAATTTATCCGGATGTTATCGAGATGATCTAATAGTGACTTCTTTGGGACGTCACTGCGTTTTCTAAGGTGCATTATCATCGCGTTCCACATCAGTGATTTAGTGCGACCACGCTTTACAATCGTCGTATAGTAATACCGGAGTGCCCCTTCAGTGCCACGCATAAGATGGAACGCTGCTGCTGTTGAGAGTGCAAAACCAATACAATGACAGGCCTGCGCAAAGTCAAACTGTGTAATTGTAGGCAATGTTGAATAGACGCCTTTGGCGAAGAGATTCCCTGGGCTATATAACAAATTGTCTAAGTCAAAACGCTTCGGCGTGACAATATACGCGTAACGGAGTTGCAACTCAGCATCAAGAGTCTTGTCGAGTTGTTCGATAGCTTCGTGGACCTCTGTCTCTAGATCGCCATCCATTTTCGAATCTACAGGCAGTTTTTTGACTCGACTTTGAATCAAGCGAAGCATCCCTGCTGCCTGATTCGTTACCTGAAGATTCAGACCGTCAGCATAACTAAGGAACTCGTTGATCCGATCCAGAAGGGAATTACTTTCTCCATGCACAGTCATTCCCTTCTTCGAGAATCGAAGGATGTTGTAATTGTACCCGAATGCAAAATAGTCGTATATTGGGATACGCTTCATTAGTAGTTCCTCACTTTCGCCTCATCGAAATCGTAATTTTAAAAAACAATAGCTCCGTCTTCAGGAATCCAGATAATTAAAAGTATATTGCAAGTGGCTTTGGTAGTCAAGCGATTGGTGCGAAATTCGTTCACGGTATGAGTAGGGGTGAGCTCGCAGCGGAGTGAATGGTTCAGTTCTTGTAGGTCAAGCGCGCTCGCGCTTGACGATTAGAAAAGATGTCAAGCGGTCAGGCCGCTTGACCTACAAGACTGCGGATATCTGTAATCTCCTTGACTTGAATGCTCGCCTCGGTATACTTCTGTTATGAGTGATGGAAAATTATACATAGTCGCGACGCCTATCGGTAATCTCTCTGATGTTACTCAGCGAGCTGCGGACACGCTTCGTTCAGTCGATATCATCGCATGCGAAGATACAAGGCATTCTGGCAAATTGCTCAAACATCACGGTATCTCTGCGAGACTGATTCAGTACCACGATCACAACAAAGATCATTCCGCGCCCGGCATCGTCAAGATGCTTCTCGAAGGACACGATGTCGCGCTAATCACCGACTCGGGCACGCCGGGCATCTCTGATCCGGCATTTGTACTCGTGCGACTCGCGCTGGCCGATGACATAGAAATTATCACCATTCCAGGCGCCTGCGCAGCTATCGCAGCGCTCACCATCTCGGGACTGCCGATGGACAGGTTTGCGTTCGAGGGTTTCCTGCCTGTGCGAGTTGGTAGACGAAGAACGAGACTCCTGAGTGTCAAGGATGATCCGCGCACGCAAGTGTTCTACGAATCGCCTCATCGGCTTGTCAAGGTGCTCGCCGCTATGAGGGAAGTATTCGGAAACAGGAATGTGGCGATCGCGCGGGAATTGACCAAGATCCACGAAGAGGTTATCAGGGGGACGTTCGACGACATCTTAGACCGGTTCAGCGAGTCAAAACCACGAGGGGAATTCGTCATCATTGTCGAAGGAAACACCGGCAAATAGCAGCAGCCGCGGACTCATCCCGGTAGATTATCTGGTCCTTGGCTACCTGATTCTTACAAGCACACTTTTTATCGTCTCAGATTGTGCTGCTTCCTGTCGAATTGTATGGCTCGGATTCAATGCAGCAGCGGCAGTGCTTGTTCTGATTCTCAGGAGAATCGACCTGCGAGCATCCGGACGCGGCGTCAGATGGCTGCGAGAATACTATCCCGTCCTGCTGTTCACATTCTTCTATGAACAGACCCAGCCCTTAATTGACGCGTTCAGTTCAGGATGGCTCGATGCTCAGGTGGTCGAGTTCGAGATTGAGCTTCTCGGATTGCAGCCCTCGCTTGTGGTGGAGAGGTACTTCAGCCCGCTCCTGAATGATGTCATAATTGGGTGCTATGTTTCGTACTACCTTTGGCTGCCTGTGGGACTGCTGTACTTTCTGATCAGGAGTGATGAGAATACCGCTGACCAGGTTCTCACGGCGGCGACCATAGTATTCTTCATTTCATATGCGACCTTCGTTCTCTACCCGGTCGAGGGGCCGAGATACCATCTTGCAGGTCTGTTCGAAAGAGACATGGTCGGGTACATCTTCGTGCCACTGGTCGGACAGATCATGGATACTGCGGCAGTACATGGCGGTGCCATGCCGTCGTCTCATACAGCAACCGCGCTGATCGTGCTTGTGGGACTGTTTCGTCGGTCAAGACGGCTTGGAATTCTGCTTTTGCCTGTCTTCCTCGGTCTGATGATCGGATGTGTCTGGGGGCGATTTCATTATGTATCCGATGTCGCTGTCGGGATCGCCATCGCGATTCTCGCGGAATGCCTGACGAGGCTCATATTTGCCAGAGGATGGTTGGGAGCGCGCCGACTGCTATAAAGTTGTTGATCGATCGATATAACATGAGTATCATCCTGCCTGTTTGAAAGGACCGCATGTATCCTGAGATAGTCAAATTAGGACCGATAGTTATCCGCTCGTATGGATTGATGTTGGCGTTGTCGTTCTTTGCTGGTGTGCTGTTGGTGAGATATCGAGCAAAGAAGATCGGCGTCAATCCCGAGTTTGTGGTGAATTTATCGTTTATCGTCATTATTGCAGGAGTCATCGGGGCAAGGCTGTTCTACGCATTTTATCACTGGTCGGATTTTGCCGGAGATATGCTTGATATCTTCAATCCTTTCGGATCATCTGAAGGTTTTGGAATTGCCGGTCTGAACATGCAGGGTGGATTGTTGCTCGCATTTCTGTCGGCTGTCGGTTACTGCCTGATCAGGAAGCAATCGATTGCGGTAGTATTCGACCTGTTTGCTCCGGCGGTCGCCCTTGGGATATTCATCACCCGAATCGGATGCTTCCTCAATGGCTGCTGCTTTGGTACGGAATGCGATTTGCCGTGGGCGGTTCGTTTCCCGGAGGGGAGTATTCCGAATTCGCACCTTGGCGATGTTTACATACATCCGGCGCAGTTGTATTCGTCGCTTTACGGGCTTTTGTTGTTTTTCATTCTGTCTTTTGTCGAAAAGAAGAAGACTTTTGTGGGATTGACATTCTCTCTGTTTCTCATAATCGAGGCAGTGTTTAGATACGCGATAGAATACGTTCGCTACTATGAGTATCAGATGAAGGTTGAGCTTTTCGGTGTGATGTTTACCTACAATCACATTGTCGCGATTCTGATGTTCCTGGCTGGCTGGGGATTGCTTCTATTCTTTCGCGCAAGAGTCGGATCGAAGACACCTGCCGTTTAGACAGTAGGTCAAGCTCACTTGGAGCTTGACTCTTCACACGTCACGCCCCTCTTCGTCAAACTCAAGACAGAGCAAGTGGGCATGTTTGTGGGCGGCAGACGTCCTCGTCTGCCCCATCCAGCGTTGACATCGGCAGATGTGGACATCTGCCCCGCACAAGTAGGTCAAGCTCACTTGGAGCTTGACACTTCACACGTCATGCCCCGAGTGGGCATGACCTACTACTCTGCGACCTAATCTAATAACCCGAGATGTACCGCCATTCGACTTTCTCTCCGCCATGCAGCATATACTTGTCGGATGCTATTGTGGCGGTAGTGTCATTCACGAAGTAGAGCCAGTATGCTGATCTCGTGTTGGCTGTGCTATCGATGCTTTTGACGAACACGCCTGAGGGAGATGAATCATATTCAACTTCGTGATCTGATCTGAGAAGATCGAAGACTGAGATACCGGATGAGTCGGGTAGAGCAATTGTATGGATAGATTCCTTGCCAGATTCTGAAGAACAGTTAACCAGCAAGAGAGTTGTCAAGATCAGGAACACGGCGAGAACGAACTGTCGGGTTTGTTTCAACACAGAAGCAGGTTACCTGTTTCACGTCCTGAGAACAAGTTTGAAAGTTGAGGTCAAATCTCGGAGTCCGCGAAGCGAACGGAGAGACTTGACAATCCTTTTTCCTTTTCGCGCTTCGCGCAAGATGTCGAAACCACCCTTCGCAGGCTCAGGACAGGTAAAGGTTTCGACCTACTCAACTGTCAAGACGTTAAATAGTTATGAGAACTGACATGGGTTGTTCGGGACGGCGAAACAGCTTGACGTTATGTTTTGAGGCTCGTATATTTCTCAACTTAATGGAAGTGGTGTTAGCTAGTATGAATTCTGATTTAAGAGCAGCATATGAATTGAAATCGCAGTATTTCGGACGATTCTGTCTGAAACTCGGGCTGACGCCCAATATGCTTACGGCTCTCAGCCTTGCTCTCAGTGTTGTTGCAGGCATTGTCCTCTGGAAAGATTACCTGATATGGGGCGCTGTATTTATCCTGCTCACCTCCTTCGCCGACATGCTCGATGGCGCTACCGCGCGAGCCGGCAAAATGGGGACCGTGTACGGCGGCATACTGGATCATGTCTCCGATCGATACGCCGAGTTTTTTATTATAGCCGGGATACTTCTTTCACAGCGTGTTCATGCAGGTTGGGCGTTGTTCGCTCTTTTTGGAATGATAATAGCATCGTACACGAGAGCGGCAGCGGAATCGATCGGCAAGATCGAGAACTGCGAAGTAGGGGCTGTCGGAAGGCTCGAAAAATTCACTATGATAATCGTCGGGCTTATCATGGAAGAGTTGTTCCCAGGATACTTTATCCTTGCCGGCGCTCTGGTTATTGTCGGAGCCGTTTCATACGTGACATCGATTCAGAGGCTCAGATTCACCAAGAAGGCGTTGCGTGAAAAGGGAGATGGTCGATGATTACCGCTGTCGGAAATCCGGTCTACGACACAATCGAAACTCCATTTATTAGGACCGATGGCAGGGTGCTCTCGGGATGCTCGACGAATTTCTGCCTTGCGCTCGCAAAACTCGGAGTCGGTTCGACGCTGGTGGGCAATATCGGTGGAGAATTCAAAGATAAGATCGTATCCGATCTCGATGGTTTCGATATCGTACGCACACTGTATGACTCTGCAGAGAGCGGAGGCTTTGGCCTGCGATACTTTGGGGATCATGGCGAGCGCGAACTGAAGCTTCTTGGTGATGCGGGTTCGATCGACAGTTTCCCGGAGGAATGTGTCGGCAGCGATTTCGTGGTATTCGGACCGATTCTCGGCGAGGTGGACCTTGCGTATATCAAGAACGTGAAGGCCGTGTCATCGGCGCAGATCGTGCTGGACCCGCAGGGGATTTTGAGGAATCACCGGAACGGTATTATATTTCACGAGAAGAAGGACGAGACCGAGGAATTGATCGGGCTTTGCGACATCGTGAAGCCGAACGAACTCGAATGCGAGGTTCTGACCGGAATCGATCCACGTGTCGATGCGAGAAGACCGGCTGAAATAATCAAATCGTGGGGGCCGAAAATTGTCGTGATAACGCTCGCGGAACTCGGTTCGGTCGTATATGACGGGGCGGATTTCATCCCGATACCGGCGTACGAGACCATCGCGAAGGACTCGACCGGCGCCGGTGATACATATATGGCAGGTTTTATATACGGATATATCAAGGGCTGGGATCTGCGCAGGTGCGGCTGCATGGGAGCGGCTGTTGCCAGCGTGATGATCGAACATACCGGTCCCGATTTTCCACTTGTTCTGGACGAGACTCTGGAGAGACAGCAGAAGCTCCTGAGACTCAACACTGAAATTGAATCTTTGAATTAGGGAAGGGAGATTCGATGGGCAAAGTACGGGTTGCTATAATCGGCGTCGGAAACTGTGCCTCATCATTCGTGCAGGGAGTGCACTACTATCGAAACGCGTCGAAGGACGACTTTATCCCGGGCTTGATGCACGTCAATCTTGGCGGGTATCATATCTCCGACATCGAGTTCTCGGCAGCGATCGATATAGACAAGAACAAAGTCGGCAAGGATATCTCCGAAGCGATTTTCACTGCGCCGAACAACACTTTCAAATTCACCTCTGTACCCAAAACGGGTATAACGGTGCAGCGCGGAATGACGCACGACGGTCTCGGTAAGTATCTATCCGAGATCATCGAGAAGGCTCCCGGAGACACGGTCGACATTGTGAAGCTTCTCAAAGACACACGCACCGACGTTGTGGTCAACTACCTGCCTGTAGGATCTGAGGAGGCGACCAAGTGGTATGTAGAGCAGATACTCGACGCCGGGTGTGGGTTTGTGAATTGTATCCCGGTGTTCATCGCCCGAGAGCCATACTGGCAGGAGAGATTCAAGAAGAGAAAACTCCCCGTCATCGGCGATGATATCAAGTCGCAGGTCGGCGCTACCATCGTGCATCGCGTCCTGACAAGACTTTTCCGTGAACGTGGAGTCAAACTCGAACGGACGAGCCAGTTGAACATTGGCGGAAACACAGATTTCCTGAACATGCTCGAACGCTCGCGCCTCGAATCGAAAAAGATATCCAAGACGAATGCCGTGTTATCGCAGCTCGACTATGACATCGGGAAAGACAATTGCCATATCGGTCCGTCAGACTATGTCCCGTGGCTGCTCGATCGGAAGTGGGCGTATATTCGCATGGAAGGCCGCACGTTTGGTGATGTCCCACTGAATATTGAGTTGAAGCTCGAGGTATGGGATTCACCTAACTCGGCCGGCGTCGTCATCGATGCCGTCAGATGCTGCAAGCTTGCGCTTGACAACGGTCTTTCCGGCGCGATGGAGGCTCCGTCGTCATATTTCAAGAAGTCCCCGCCGATTCAGTTCTACGATGACGAGGCACGCAACATGACCGAGGAGTTTATCCAGAAGTACAGCGGAAAGACTAAGAAATCGGTTCCGAAGAAGCGAACTCCAAAAACCCGGAAGACGACCCGGGAAAAAACATCGGCTCGTGCAAAGAAGAAATAGGAATCAGGAAAGGCAGCTTGACCGCTGCCTTTCGTTTGAGGGATTGTGCGGAAAGGCGCTCTGATAACTCTTGAGGGGATCGACTATTCGGGTAAGTCGACCCAGGCGGATATTCTCGTCAAACGGCTTCGCGATCATGGCGTGGATGCCATACTAATTCGAGAACCGGGAGGCACTGATCTATCCGAGAGAATTCGCAATATCCTGCTCAGTCGCGGCGAGATAGAAATCAATCATCGGGCGGAACTTTTCCTGTTTCTGGCTGCCCGCGCGCAGCTTGTCGATTCTGAACTGCGACCATTGCTTGACTCAGGTGAAGTCATAATCTGCGACAGGTTTTTCGATTCCACGATCGCATATCAAGGCTATGCCAGAGGTGTCCCGGTCGATCTCGTCCGGACGATGAACTCTTTCGCGACAAAGGACCTCGACCCGGACCTTACGTTGCTCTACGATCTTCCTGTCGATGCCGCTCGGGAAAGAGGTCGTAATTCCAACAATGCGCCTGATCGACTCGAACGGGAAGAGCGGGAGTTTCACCAGAAAGTCAGAGACGGGTACCTTGCGCTTGCCGCAGAGCATTCTGACAGGATCAAAGTTATTGACGCTGCCGTTGATGTTGACAGCATCTCTGCCAAGACATGGGAACTAACGCGACATTTGCTGGAGCGACAGGGCATTGCACTCCGGGGATAACGTCAACCGCATTCGGATGCTCAGGGCGATCTTCTGCCCCGCTATTCTCATACTGCTGATACTGTGTGTCCTGATCGCTGTCGGAGACCAGAGATATCGAAGTGCGCGGTTTCTTGCCGCATCTATCGCCCTGGTCAGCGCCAATTCGAGCGAAGATTTCGGACCGGAGGATATATTCAATGCGTCGTGGAAGGGAATGAAAGATATCCTCGATCCGTTCACCAGTTTCATACCAGCGTCGTCATACCGCTATGTGGACGAAGAGAACCGGGGGAGTTTCGAGGGAATCGGCGTAGAGATAACCGTTCGAGACGGCCTTGTCACGGTAATCAGCCCGATAGCAGGATCGCACGCCGAGGAGGTCGGCCTGAGACCCGGAGATCAGGTAATCTCTGTAGACTCGGTGGATGTCGCCGGGATGCCTGCGGAAGAAGTGACCCGGATGATACGCGGTCCGGCAGGCACGACAGTACTCCTCGGCATTCGTCGTCCCGGCTTCGGAGACGATATCGAAGTCGCGGTCGAGCGACGGCGTATCGGGTTGTCGAGTGTGCCGTTCAGCGGTGTTGTCGATTCGGTCGGTTACATTCGTCTGACAAGGTTCTCGCTCGGCACACCGTATGAGATCAACGATGCAATCGACAAACTGACCGCTCAGGGGATATCTTCGCTGATTCTCGATCTTCGCGGCAATCCCGGAGGGTTCATGTCGTCCGCCGTATATATCGCGGAAATGTTTTTGCCTGAGGGTGAAGTGGTCGTGGCGACGCGAAGCGCGCGTCGGTGGGAGAACTACACTGTGCGTTCTACTGACAACGGCCTGCTTGTCGATCTGCCGCTCGCAATACTTATCGATGCTGGCTCGGCGTCCGCTTCGGAGATTGTCGCAGGCGCCCTGCAGGATCACGATCGTGCGGTAATAATCGGTGACACGACATTCGGCAAGGGACTCGTTCAGACGAATCTGATGCTCGACGGGGGCAATGCGTTCAGAGTGACGACCTCGAAGTATTACCTGCCATCGGGAAGGCTCGTGCAGAGATTCTCGGACAGAGACTGGGGGCGTCACATCGCTGTGTCGTCTGAAGAATTAGATGCCGCGTACAGGACAACAGGGGGCAGGAGTGTCTACGGCGGCGGTGGAGTGGCTCCCGATGTGCCGTCCGTCCGTTCCGGCATCAACTATCTCTCATCCGCGCTGGCCTACGGCAGCTATTTCTTTAGATTCTCTGTGGATTATCGAGTGCTGCATGGCGACTCGATTCCCATCGAAGTAGGCAACACCGTCCTGCAGGACTTCCGCGACTATGTAAACGATAAGGGATTCGTTCCTCCTAATCCATTCCTCAGGGCGATAGACAATCTTGAGCATGAGCTTGACGGGATCGACTCGGAATTGATTCGTGACAGGATCAATGCCATGAAGCGTACGGCTGAGTCTTTCGTCGAGCAGGAATGGATTGAGGCTGAACCGTTCATCGTGCGGCGTCTCAGGGAACGTTTCGCCAGGCAGAGTGGAGGTATCGAGGAAGTGTATCTTTCGTGCAGGCTCAGGTATGACTCTCAGATACTCACGGCAATTGACCTGCTCGAAAATCGCGAACTGTACGACAGACTGCTGAAGGGGGATTAGCCGACGCGACTCACTCGATTGAGGATCGGCTATGGATTGATTATGGGATTCTCGCTGTTTATCGATTTCGACGGTACGATTGCGGTTCAGGATGTCGGGAACCGACTGTTCACCGCATTCAGCGGCGGCAGGAACTATGATATTGTCGAGAGGTGGAAACGCCGCGAAGTAACCTCGGTGGTCTGCCTGACCAAGGAGGCGGAACTGATTTCGGCGAGCCGGTCGGAACTTGTCGACTTCGTTTCCCAATTTGAGATTGACGAGGGGTTCGGAGGACTCTGCGACCTGTGCAGGGAGAACGATATTCCCGTCATGGTAATAAGCGACGGTCTCGATCTGTACATACACGCCATACTGGACAGGCACGGATTCGGCGACATACCGGTGATGTCGAATCGAGCGGTCTTCGAGAATGGACGGCTCAGGATCGAATTTCCACAATTGGATCACTCCTGCGGATTCTGCGGAAACTGCAAGGGTTCGGCAATCAGGCGGCTGACTCGCGACGTTGACAAATCGATTTTCATCGGCGATGGCTACTCTGATCTCTGTGCGATCGATGTCTCCGATTATTTGTTTGCTAAGGCGGATTTGGCGAACTATCTTGCGCAATCAGGCAGGGAGTTCATACCGTATGAAAACCTTTGTGATGTCACAGAGCGAATCAGAAGAAAGATTCTTGCCGATTAGAAGTGTTTCCGCCGAAAGAGAGGATACCCGGAAATGAAAGCGATAATAATGGCGGGGGGATTCGGTACTCGTTTGAGGCCGCTGACACTCGGGCTGCCAAAGCCGATGGTCCCGATAGCAAACCGTCCGATGATGGAACATGTTGTTGCCCTGCTTCGCAAGCACGGGTTCGATGAGATACGGTCGTTGCTTTATTTTCAGCCGGAGGCGATATCGGGATATTTCGGCGACGGCTCCGAATTCGGCGTCAGCATGGATTATCTTCTCTCGAAGGATGATTACGGGACGGCTGGCAGCGTACGTAGCGCGTCAGACTTTATCGGGTCAGATCGAATTCTCGTTATCTCGGGAGATGTGCTGACCGATTTCGATCTGACTGAAGCTGTCAAGTTCCATCAGGATCGCAAGTCGATGGCAACGATGCTCCTTACTCACATGGAGAATCCGAGGCAGTATGGCGTGGTAATCACTGACAAAAGCGGCCGGATCACTCGCTTCCTCGAAAAGCCAACCTGGGGAGAGGTATTCTCCGACAAGATCAATACCGGCATTTATATTCTCGAACCTGAAGTCGTCAATATGATTCCGCATCAGAAATTCTACGATTTCTCGAAGGATCTCTTTCCCCGCCTGCTCAAAGACGACTCTCCGATGTATGGATACACGGCTGACGGATACTGGCGTGATGTTGGCAACATTCAGGAATACATGCGCGCCCACATGGATATTCTCGATGGCATCGTCAAGCTCGACCTGTCACTGAATCAGTTGGCGCACAAGGGAGCTACTCTCTGGGTGGGCAAGAACCAGGAGGTCGATGACTCCGTCGATTTCAATGGTGTGGTAATCCTTGGCGATGGAGTCACCGTTGGTCCCAATGCGTCACTGAGTAATTGCGTGATCGGCGAGAAGACCGCTATTGGCGAGTCGGTGACTATCTCCGAGTCGGTCGTTTGGAATGGTGCGAGGATTGCTCAGGGCGCCAGTGTGACGAAGGCGATGGTTCTGTCGAATGCAACGATACGGGGCGATGCGATTCTGGAAGAGAACTCGATCGTCTCAGAGAACGCCCGCATCGGCAAGGGCGCTCGCGTGAAAGCCGGATGCAAGGTTTGGCCCGGTAAGGAAGTCGAAGATGGCGCTACACTATCGACGAGCCTGATCTGGGGGGAGAAGTGGAACAGGGAACTGTTCACGGACGCCAAAGTATCGGGGCTGGCCAATATCGAGATCACGCCCGAGTTCGCTGCCAAGCTCGGAGCCGCTTACGGATCATCGATTCCGACCGGACAAAGCATTGTCATATCGAGGGATGCCGGGAACGCGAGCCGAATGGTAGCCCGTTCGATAATCACCGGCATACTTTCCGCAGGCGTAAACACAGAAGATATTCGGACTCTTCCGATTCCGCTCGTCAGATATGCGCTCAAGACCGGACGTCACGCTGGCGGTATACATGTGCGGCATTCGCCTCAGGCCAAAGAGGTAATAGATATAATATTTGTCGATGGGGACGGCCTCGATTTGCCGACTTCGCGAGCCAAATCGCTCGAAAGGTTGTTCTTCTCCGAAGATTTCCCGCGAGCTAAGCTGGATGACATAGGCCAGATCGAATACCCGATTCGGATACTCGAAGCATACAGGCAGGACTTTCTCAAAGCTATCGATGTCGATCTGGTCAGGAAAAGGCGATTCAAGGTGGTCGTCGATTATGATCACGGCGGCGCTGTGGAAGTGTTTCCGGTCATATTCGCCGCTCTGAACTGCGAGGTTATTTCGCTGAACGCGTTTATTGATCCATCGAAGATCGGCAGGGCTCCGGAGCGGACCGAAAGCTCGCTTCAGACACTCTCTTCGATTGTCAGATCATTGAACGCAGATGTCGGGTTCCTGATCGACAACAGCTCGGAGAAACTCCGGGTCGTGGACAGGGAGGGTAACAGGATTTCCGACATGCTCCTGCTGCTGCTTGTAACATCGCTGTTCCTGCGGACTCACAGAACCGAGACCATCGCCGTACCGGTTACGGCATCGATGGGTGTCGAGGCGATCGCTTCGGAGTATGGCGTCAAGGTGGTCAGGGTACGCAACGATCACCTCGCGATGATGCACGCGCTGATTAATCTCGATCCCGGATTTGTTGGCGGGACGCGAGGCGGGTTCATCTATCCCGGATTCCAGAGAGGCACCGACGCTATGTTCTCTGCTGTCAAGATTCTCGAGTTGATGGCTATGAGCGGCGCCACGCTCGCTGAGATTCGCTCGGAGTACGAGGGTTATTTCATGGATGAGATTGAAGTGTACTGCGACTGGGCCGCTAAGGGGAGAGTGATGCGCCGCCTGATGGAGCACTCAGCCGACAGGAAGCGGGATCTCGTCGATGGAGTCCGCATCAACTTCGATGATCACTGGGTGCTTGTGACGCCGGATCGCAATAAGGCGTCGTTCTGGGTGATCGCCGAATCGAGGGACGAGGATTTGACCGCCAGGACGCTCTCGGAGTACAGTTCATACATCTCAGAGTGGCAATCTGAGGCTTAGGGGGCACTATAATCTGTTGTCATTCAGGCTCTTGCGCCGCGCCTGAAATGCCTTGACTTGTATTTCCGGCATGTATATACTTCGACCCAATATGTCATATCTGTGGCTGTTTGCAAGGGAGATCGAATAAAGTTGTTTAAGTATCTGAGCATTGCGGCTCTCGTGGCCCTGCTTGCAGTTGAATCGTCCTTCTGTAATCCCGGATTTGATTCCGGGACGCCATCAGACAGCCTGAAGCCGGTTCTTGCCAGGGACCGACTGGAGGCCTCGGTTCTCGACAAAGTTGTTGATCCCGACGAATACTATGTTGGTCCCGGCGACATGTTCGCAATCGTCTTCGGCGGCAAACTGGTGAATCGCTATACGCTCGAAGTGACGCCGGAAGGCGTCCTGCTTATACCGGAGTTCGGCCCTGTCGATGTCGCCGGTGTTTCGCTCTCGACAGCCAAAGAGAGAATCCTGCGAGCGCTTCGCAGCAGGTACAGAGATGTGGATATCTCGATTTTCCTCGTGCAGTTGCGCAGGGTCAAGGTCACGGTCTCCGGTGAAGTGCTGTTTCCGGGTGTATATATCCTGTCTGCCAGCGACAGAGTCAGCGAAGCGATCAGGATGGCCGGAGGAGCGGGGGAACACTCGTCTGAGAGAAACATCATTCTCTTTCGTGGCGACCGGCAGCTCATGGTCGATCTGCAGAAGTATTTCAGAGTTGATGTGAAAGACGCCAATCCGTATGTGCGCGAGGGGGATATCGTTCTTGTGCCGATATCCGAAAGTGTGATCAACAGGATCGGCATCTACGGCGCGGTCCGTTCGCCGGGTGATCACGAATTCGCGTCCGGTGATAATCTGCTCGACCTGATAATGCTGGCGTACGGACTCACGACGGACGCCGATTCGTTATCCTGCGAGATAGTACGATTCGAGTCGGACAGGCTTACGACGAGGACGATGATCGTGTCACTGCCCGCTGGCGATGAATGGCTTGATAGCGTTAGACATGTTCAATTGCTTCCCGATGACAGGATTTACTTTCGGTCCATCCCTGAGTTTCACAAGAAAGCTCAGGTCGTTATCTATGGAGAAGTCGTCTATCCGGGCGCGTATCCGATAATTGAGGATGTCACCAAACTCAGTGAAGTGATCGAGATGGCAGGCGGTCTTACGGAAAACGCCTCGCTCTCTGAGGCAAGGATGGAGAGAGCAGGTTATGAATCGATCGAAGAGGGGGAGTTTGAGCGCCAGTTGAAACTCTCGGCGGAGGAACTCAACGACATAGAAAGAGAATACCTGAGGGCTCAGTCGATCGGCAACCCGGGTCGTGTCTCGGTCGATTTCAAGAGGCTGCTTGTCGACAAAGAAGGGCGACACGACATCGCGCTGAAGAATCGAGACATGATTATCATACCCCGGCTGAGTCGTACGGTTCGAGTGATAGGCAAAATAACGCGCCCCGGCCTTGTGGTTCACATATCCGGCATGAATGCCAAATACTACATAGAGCAGGCTGGCGGGTTCGGCTGGCGGGCGAATAAGGGCAAGATAAGAATAATCAAGGCAGCATCAGGTGCGATTGTGAAGCCGTCAGGCAAGGTTCCGATCGAGGTCGGCGACGCCATAGTCGTTCCGGAGAAGAGTGAACGCAATTGGTGGAATACGGCTAAGGATGTCGGTATCTTTCTTGCAAACCTGGCCACTGTCTACATTGTGATCGATCAGGTAATAGAGTAAGAAAACGCAGCTTTTGAAGGCTCTGAGGCATTGAGGTTAATATGATAAACATCGGTATGGTCGGGGTGGGAGCCTGGGGAAGGCATCTCCTGAGAAACTTCGCAAACCTGCCCGGCTGTCGCGTGAAAACTGTCTGTGATCTGAGCGAAAAAGTAAGATCGACTGTCGAAGCCACGTATCCCGGCGTGCGAGCGGTTGAGGATTTCGGGGAGATCACGTCTGATTCCGAGATCAACGCGGTCGTGATCGCTACGACGCCTGAGACGCACTATAAGCTCGCTGCTGCGGCTCTCGGGTCCGGCAAGGATGTATATGTCGAGAAACCGCTCGTTCTGAAGATCGCGGACGGGGAGGACCTGATCAAGCTGGCGAAGAACAACCAGAGAATTCTGATGGTCGGTCATATCATGGTGTATCATCCTGCCATCCTTCACTTAAAGAAGATTATCGACTCGGGCGAACTCGGAGAGATATACTACGTTTATGCCTCCCGGCTGAATCTCGGAAAGGTACGGGAGATCGAGAATGCTCTCTGGAGTTTTGCTCCGCATGACATATCGATAGCGCTGTTCCTTCTCGGGCAGGAGCCTGTCAGTGTTACATCAGTCGGGCAGTCGTATCTGCAGCGGTCGAAAGGTATTCAGGATGTGTCATTTATGACTATGCTTTTTGCAGACGGCAAAATGGCGAATGTCCATGTGTCGTGGCTTGACCCCAATAAAGTTCGCAAGCTGACTGTGGTTGGATCAAAGAAGATGGCGGTTCTCGACGATGCGAGCGCGTCGGAGAAGCTCAGGATATATGACAAGGGCGTAGAAGTAGCGACTGATTTTCAGACCTACGGCGAGTTCCTGTCACTTCGGACAGGCGACATTGTGATCCCGAAAATCGACTCGTCGGAACCTTTGCGGAGCGAGTGTTTACATTTTATTAAGTGCGTTGAGGATAGAACCAAACCGAGGTCCGATGGCGTGGAGGGACTCAAGGTGCTGAAGATTCTCGCGGCTGCTCAGAAGTCCATGGAGAACGGTGGCGTTCCAGCCAGGATATAAGAGGAATTTATGGTTAAATATGTATCTCCAACAGCTAAGATCGGTGAGATGACTATCATTGGACGTTTCTGCGTGATCGATGATGACGTTACGATTGGTGAGAACTGCATCCTGGGAAACAATGTCGTGGTCTATCCGGGCGCGACTATCGGAAACAATGTGAGGATAGACGACGGTACTGTGATCGGAAAGCAGCCGATGCGGGCTGCGAACTCTGCGGTCACTAAAGACCAGGAACTTGAGCCTGCAAGAATCGGTGATAACTGCATCATCGGGACTAATGTCGTAATCTATGCCGGTTCGATCATAGGCGAGAAGGTCCTCGTGGCGGACCTCTCGACAATACGCGAAAATGTAACGATTGGCGATTTCACGATCGTCGGAAGATGTGTCGCGATTGAGAATTTCTGCAAGATCGGCTCCTACTGTAAACTGGAGACCAATGTATATATCACGGCGTTCTCGGAGCTCGAAGACAGAGTTTTCGTGGCGCCCTGTGTGGCGACATCGAACGACAATTTTGTCGGGCGCACAAAGGAACGATTCAAATACTTCAAAGGTGTAACAATCAGGAAAGGCGGCAGAATCGGTCTGAACGCGACGATTCTACCCGGCAAGGTGATCGGCGAGGATACGCTCGTCGCGGCTGGAGCACTGGTGACTGCCGACACGCCCGCACGGAAGATCGTTGCCGGCGTACCTGCGAAAGTCTTCCGGGATGTGCCGGAGGAACAGCTCCTCGAAAATCAGGAATAGAAAGGACCCGGAATGCAAGTACCGCTCCTGGACTTGAACAGGCAGTATAAGACTATCAAGAAAGAAATCGATGATGCCGTGATGACGGTGCTGGAACACTGTCGTTTCATCAACGGTCCCGAAGTGAAGCAATTCGAAGAAGAAGTTGCCGCATTCTGTGGCGTGAAGTATGGAATCGGAGTGAACTCAGGGACGGATGCTCTTCTCATTTCGCTGAGAGCCTGCGGAGTAGGTAAGGGCGACGAAGTCATAACGAGTACATTCTCGTTTTTCGCAACCGCCGGCGTCATCTCTCGTCTTGGGGCGAAGCCTGTCTTCATCGACATCGATCCGACATATTACAATATCGACATCGCAGCGATAGAGGATGCGATAACATCCCGGACGAAGGTAGTTATACCGGTCCACCTGTTTGGGCAGTGCGTCGATATGGATGCGATTCTCGAAATCTGCAAGCGAAAACATCTGATGGTCGTGGAAGATGCAGCACAGGCGCTGTCGGCCACGTACAAAGACCGGAAGGCCGGGACTATCGGAGATTTCGGCTGTTTCTCTTTCTTCCCATCGAAGAACCTCGGCGCCGCAGGCGATGCCGGGATGATTGTCTCGGATCGCGAGAGCGAGGTGGAGTTCTCTCGCACGCTTCGCGTGCATGGAGCAAAGCCGAAATACTATCATTCGCATATTGGCTATAACAGCAGGCTGGACACTATTCAGGCCGCGATACTCTCGGTGAAGCTCAGGCACCTGCCGGAATGGTCTGATGCGAGACGTGCAAAAGCAGCTGTCTACGATCAAGCTTTCGCCGACGTCGAGCAGGTCACGACGCCGTGCGTCATGGACGGCAATCGTCACATCTATCACCAGTATACGATTGCAGTACCGAACCGCGATGAACTGCGTGACCACTTGCGGGAAAAGAGTATCGGGTGTGAGACATATTATCCTGTCCCCCTGCATGCCCAGGAATGCTATGCAGAACTCGGATACCGGCCCGGTGCGCTGCCGGTTTCGGAGCAGAAGGCGAATGAAGTGATCTCGCTGCCGGTTTTCCCGGAGCTGACCGAGGATGAGCAGCAGTATGTGATCGAAATAATCAAGGCGTTTTACAGTCGGTAAGGCGACTCCATATATTTCTGGATTGATCGATCCAGTGTGCAGCAGAAAAGCAAATCATGAGTGCGGCCGTTGCGGGCCGCGCTTTGCTATTTGGTCGGACATTCCGACATTAAGGGCTTGTTGAGAAAGGCAGTTGAGATGGAATCCCGAGCGGCCAATGGATTCCGCCGTCATTGCGAGCAACCGTCGGTCGCCGATCCCGATCCTGAGGGACGAGGGGATCCCCGAGGGACAGGGAGCGTGGCGATCTCATGTCAAACAGCGTACTACAAGAATCGAGATCACCACGTCGTTACCGCTCCTTGTGATGACGACTGCGAGGACCTGCGCCCGAAATGGATTTTTCAACAAGCCCATGAACGTGAGTTTGCGAGATGTTTGTTAAGGACAGCATAAACACTTTCATTCTTCGCTGTGGCGTTATGCCCCTTGCATTTGTGATCTCGATCGTCGTCTCGAATCTCGGGCAGGAGATCAAGGGACAGATCGCCATCGTACTCTTTGTCGTTGGCCTGCTGAAACTGATTATGACGATGGGTTTTGAGGCAGCGGTCATCTACTATCTGAGAAGGAGTAAGTACGATTTCGATACATTGACGAGGAATCTTAACCTTGCCTATCCGGTCCTGTTCGTCGTCTGGTCTGCGATTCTGATTCCCTCGTTTTACTTTCTGCATGTGCAGGGCCTTTTTGGTGAGATCGGCTTTATCCTTGTAGGTGCGGCCTTTGTCATAGCTCCTTTCGACATCCTTCTCGACATCCAGATTGGCATTCTGTCAGGGACGGGTGAAATCAGCCGAGGGAACAAAGTCGGGCTTGCATTCAATGCGCTGTATCTTCTTGTCCTTTTGACTGTCGTCTTTCTTTTCAGGGCGGACGAGTGGGCTGTTCTCTTTTCGTTCACAGCGGCACTCGCAGGGGCATCGGCGCTCGGTATCGCGATGAACTGGAGCAAGAGCAGGAGCCGGAGAGGGTTCGAGTTCAATGCTGCTGTGATCAAAGACCTCGCAAGTTGGGGGATTCGGAGCCAGGTTGGCGCTCTGACCCGCAAGATTGCCAGCAGGATGGATTTGATGATGACAAACTTCTTCCTCACAATTGCGTATGCGGGTGTTTATTCTGTCGCGCTCAACTGGGCGGAACTCGTGCTTTTTGTGCCGCTGGTCCTTCACTTTGTCCTGTTCCCATATGTGTCAGAACGGGCGAGGGAGCAGTCGATCGACCTGACGAATCGAGTAACACGATTGTCAGCTATTGTGCTGGTCGTGATCGGCGGAGCAGTCTGTCTGATGTTCCCCTTCATGGAAGAGCTGCTGTATAAGCCTGATTATTCCTCAGCGATATATCCACTCATGATCATCATGCCGGGCGTCATTTCCATGGGACTCTTCAGGATGCTGATGGGCGGCCTGGACGGGTTGGGCAAGCCTGAATATGGAGCGTACGCCTCCATTGTCGCGCTAATCGGTACCGTTGCATTGAACTACCTGCTCATCCCGAAAATGGGAATGATCGGCGCTGCGCTGGCGACATCTGTTACGAATCTCCTGGCATTTGCTGTCGTGGCTGGATATTACATGAGATTTTCCGGTGCCCGGTTGAGCGATTTCTTACTGGTCAGAAGGCGTGACCTTGTTCATGTTTACGAATCGGTGATGTCGGTACTTCCTCGAAAGGCAGGGGGGAGAGGCTGATGAGAGTCGTTATGCTGGCTGCGGCGTCGAGTGAGCACACTCTGAAATGGCTCAGGCAGTTGGAGACCGCCGGAGTCGATGTGTCTCTGATCACATCTGCGCCTGTGCCTGACGGGGAGATCGAGCAAATAGTCGTCGGGCGGCAAAGTTATGGCAGATGGAGATACGTCATTTCGTCCGGACGAGTGAGACGGATCATAGAGAGTCTGAAACCCGACATCGTGCATGCCTGCTACGCGACGAGCTATGGATACTGGGGTGCGAGATCTCGTTTCCATCCACTGGTGACATCAGTCTGGGGCAGCGACATCACGCTGACGCCGCGCAATTCAGCAATTGCCAGATGGTTGACAGGATACAGCCTCGAAAAGGCGGATGCGATCTGTGCCACGAGCCGGTACCTCGCGGATGCTACGACAGAACTCTATCCTTCTATTGCTGACAGGCTGACGGTTGTGCCGTTTGGAGTCGATACCGCGTTGTATGCTCTGCATAAGGGCAGACGTTTCGACAATGATGACGTCGTGATTGGCGCGGCCCGTAATCTTAAGCGTGTCTACGGCATCGATCTGCTCATCGAGGCTTTCAAGCATGTACTGATAGCAATTCCCGGAGCGAGATTGAAGCTTGCGGGTAACGGCCCCGAACGAAACAGTCTTGAGATGCTGGCAGATCGACTGGCCGTTAGAGAGCGTGTTGAATTCCCTGGTCATGTCGATCCCAGTGATATGCCTGCTTTTCTCAACTCCATCGATATCGCGGTTCTTCCATCTCGCGAGGAGGGTTACGGCGTGTCTGCCATCGAAGCCATGTCGTGCGGCGTCCCTGTCATTGCCTCACGAACCGGTGGTCTGATCGAGGTTCTAGGCGAAGGTCGAGCAGGTGTTCTCGTGGAACCGGAATCGCCGGAGACTCTTGCAGAAGCGATCGTGAATCTTGCTTTGGATTCGGAGAAGCGAGCCGGATTATCTATGGCAGGTCGCAATCGAGCGACAGGCAGCTATGATCTGACCATTGCCACTGAGAAGCAATTGTCTGTCTACAGGCAGGTCCTGTCACTATAAGGAATTGAGATCAGGTCTCTTAACCTGTTGCAGAGATGCAGGCGCGCGCCTATATTCAGAGACAGCAGGAATACCAGAGCGGTTGTCATTCATGGTTCGACTGAAAGAGAAATACATACCGTTTTACAAGACTCCGGTGACTGCCCGGCAGGTAGCATCGGTCGCCAGGACGCTTCGAAGCGGGTGGCTGACGTCCGGCCCGGCGTGCCGTGAGTTCGAGCAGAAGATCGCGGAATACACAGGCGCGAAGCATGCTGTCGCCCTTAATTCATGCACGGCAGCTCTTCACCTGTCGCTGATTGCTGCCGGAGTGAAACCGGGCGACGAGGTCATCACCACTCCGTACACATTCGTGGCATCGGTTGAAGCAATAATCCACAGCGGCGCGCGCCCGGTATTTGCGGATATCGATCCTGATACATTTAACATCTCGCCAGATGAAGTCGAAAGACTGATAACATCGCGAACAAGAGCAATCATGCCGGTACATATCGCCGGACTTCCCTGCGAACTCCAGGCCATCGAGAGAATAGCGAGAGAGAACAAGCTCGTCATCGTCCACGACGCTGCTCACGCGTTCGGAGCAGAGTATCGGGGAAAGAAGATCGGCGCGACGCCACACCTTACCTGCTTCAGTTTTTATGCTACCAAGAACATCACGACGGGCGAGGGCGGGATGGTGACGACATCGAACGGACGATGGGCCGACCGTGTCCGTATGCTTTCGCTTCATGGCATGGACAGGCAGGCGTGGAAGCGCTATCACAAGACCGGAAACTGGTACTACGAGATTCGTGATCTCGGATTTAAGTATAACCTTTCGGACATAAACGCCGCGCTGGGGATCGCGCAACTGGAGCATTTCGAAACGATGCAGACGCGGCGCGCGAAAGTCGCCCAATGGTATGACGCCGCTTTGCGGAATGTCGACGAGATCGAAATCCCGCCTCGCAGCGAGCACATGACACATGCATGGCACATATACATCGTTCGATTCGACGGCAGGAAGCGCTCCATGAATCGGGATCAGCTTATCGACGAACTCTCGAAAGCGGGCGTCGGCACGAGCGTGCATTTCATCCCGATATTTCGTCAGCCGTACTATCGCAAAACGTATTCTCTTAGAGCGGGCGATTTCCCCAACGCTGATCGACTCTACAAGAGCGTAATCACTCTGCCGCTCTATCCCGGTATCACAAAAAGCGAGGTCGGCGAGGTTGTGCGCAGGATGAAACAGATCATCTCCGGATGCGGAAGGTGATGAGAAGAGTTATAGATATCGTGTTTGCGATCATATTCCTGATTCTGGCGCTGCCCCTTCTGATTCTGGTCGCGATTCTGGTGAAAGTATTCTCACGCGGCCCGGTCTTTTTCGTTCAGGAACGGGTCGGTCTGTATGAGCGGTTGTTTCGACTCTTCAAATTCCGTACGATGATACTCTCGGAGACCGGCTTACAGATCACTGTTGGCGACGACAGTCGGATCACCGGAATCGGCAGAATCCTGAGAAGGCTGCGGCTTGACGAGTTGCCCCAGTTGCTGAATGTCCTGCGAGGTGATATGACGGTTGTCGGGCCGCGTCCCGAGGTCCCGATATACGTTGCGAAGTATCAACCGTGGATGAGAAAGGTGCTCGAATTCAAGCCGGGACTGACAGATCCTGCCTCGCTCGAATTCCGCGACGAGGGAGGTTTGCTTGAAACAGCTGAGGACCCTGAACAGTACTATATCGATGAGATCGCGCCGTCCAAAATCAGGATCAGTCTCGATTATCAGCACAGAAGGAATCCGCTGACTGATCTCATTGTAGTATTCAGAACGGTGGCGGTTGTGCTCGGTCTGTAGCTTATACTTGTTGCACGCAGGGACAACGTATTTTATCTTAAACTGATGAATGTTAATTGGAAAGATCGTCTGCCGGGATGGCTTGTGCTGCTTGCGCTCGATGTCATCGTGCTGCAGATTTCGTTTTTTCTGGTGTTCTGGTTGCGGTATCGTGGCAGTGGCCCTGGTGAATCTGTCGGACTGCTGTCATACCTGCTGCCGGATCTGGCGGTGACTATTTGCTGGCTCGCTCTCTTCTCGATTTTTGGGTTCTACAGGAAAGAGCCGATCAAATGGTTGTTCGAGGAAGTAACCAGGGTCGTATCCGCCACCAGTCTCGGCATGCTGATCCTCGTCGTGCTCCTGGTCGATTTCACCGATCCCTTAGCAGAGTTGAAGTACTCGATTTTCATCTACTGGGGAGTCATCCTCCTGCTTCTGGTCGGCAATCGCATTTATTACTACAGGTACATTCAATTCGGGGAACGCGTTTCCGGTGACGAGCTTCACAAGATGATGGCGACTCAGCGCCGCGTGTTTCTGATATTCCTCGACCTGTTCGCAATCATTGTTTCGTATGTGGGGGCGTACCTGCTCAGGTTCGGCGGGAACATTCCGCGTACGGAGATGAGCCTGATGACGAATACCATTTTCGTCGTGATGGTCGTCAGGTTCGCAATGTTCGCCTATTTCAAAGTTTATACCGGGCTGTATCGCTACGCATCGATCAACGATTTGATACAGATCATCAAGGCGGTCACCGTCGGGTCGATTCTGCTCGTGATTCCGGTCTACTTCTTCAAAATTCCGCTGTTTCCGAGGTCGATATTTATACTGGAATGGCTGCTTCTGATTTTCCTGTCGGGAGCGCTGCGATTCGGTCTGCGCGCCATTCGTGAGGTCATGCCATCCATACTGCGGCCCGGAAAGCGGACACTGATCATCGGAGCTGGCGACGCGGGCGAAATGATAGCGCGAGAGATACGCTCGACTAAAGAGCTGAACTGTCAGCCGGTCGGTTTTATCGATGACGATCCGGCCAAGAGAGGCGTCCGAATCCACGGCATCCCGGTACTGGGCGATCAGTCCGAGTTGGAGAATATCGTCGAGAAGAAACATATTTCTGAGATAATCATCGCGATCCCCTCTGCATCGAGCAAGCAGATGAGGAACATTATCCAGAGATGTCGCAATGCCAAGGTCAGTTTCAAGACCTCGCCTCCGCTTAGAGATATTCTCGACGGCAGGATATCGATGAACCAGGTCCGAGATATAAGCGTCGATGACCTCCTCGGACGTGATCCAATCAGCCTTGACGAGGGAGTGATACGCAAGTTCATATCGGGAAGGCGCGTGTTGGTGACCGGCGCAGCAGGATCGATCGGTTCGGAGATATGCAGGCAGTCATCGCGGTTCCATCCGGAAATCCTGGTGATGCTGGACCGCGCCGAGAACAATCTTTACAGGCTTGAATTGGAACTTTCGTCGAGCTTCCCGGACGTTGACAAGGTTGCAGTTGTTGCCGACGTATGCGACAAGAGAAAAATCGATTCGATAGTCTCGGAATATCATCCTGATGTCGTGTTTCATGCGGCGGCATACAAACAGGTGCCGCTGATGGAATACTATCCGGAAGAAGCTGTTAAGAATAACATTATCGGTACAAGGACCATAGCCGAAACTACAATAAGGCATGGTGTGTCGGCGTTTATCATGATCTCGACCGACAAGGCGGTCAGGCCGACCTCGGTGATGGGCGCGACCAAGCGCATAGCCGAGATGATGGTCAACGCCATGTCGAGCGAGGGGAATACCAAATTCGTCACGGTCAGATTCGGCAATGTACTCGGGTCGGATGGTTCGGTTGTCGAGATATTCACGAGACAGATCGAGAATGGCGGCCCCGTCACGATCACCGATCCGCGCATGACGCGTTACTTCATGACGATCAGGGAGGCGACCCTGCTGGTGATGATGGCGGGCGCAATCGGATCGAACGGCAAGTTGATGGTGCTGAAGATGGGAGAGCAGGTAAAGATCGTGGAACTTGCCAAGGATATGATTACGCTGGCCGGATTCACGCCGAGTGAAGACATAGAAATCGAGTATACCGGTCTTCGCCCGGGCGAGAAACTTCACGAGGAATTGTTCATCGACAGCGAAGGTATGCTGCCATCGATTCATCCCAAGATCATGATCGCGCAGACGACCGGACCGGAGAATGACAATCTAATGACTGAAATTGACGAACTGCACGCTCTTGCGCTCGATACCAGGCGCGTAGATGTCGTGGATAAGATTGGACGCATTGTACCATCCTTCACTCCAAACAGACAGATTCTGAGAAGCTCGAGGGAATCGAATGCTTGACCTGAAGTTCATACGCGATAACACGGAGACCGTCAAGAAAGCTATTGTCGACAAGAACGAGAGGGCGGATGTCGACAAGCTTCTCGATCTCGACAAAGAGAGGCGAGAAATCATTACACGTGTGCAGGAACTCAAAGAGCGCAGAAACAAGGTCTCAGAAAGGATCGCAAAAGTAAAACAAGCAGGGGAAGATGCGAGCGATACGATAACGGAGATGAAGCTTGTCTCGAATCAGATATCCGAAGCGGATGCGAAAATCAGGCAGCTTGACGATGAGATCAGGGATCAATTGCTGTGGCTGCCGAATATCCCGCATGAGTCCGTGCCTGTCGGTCCGGACGAATCATACAATGTCGATGTCCGTTCGTGGGGAGAGAAACCGACGTTCGATTTTGAGCCTGCGCCGCATTGGGAGCTTGGTGAGAAACTCCACATGTTCGACCTGCCCGCAGGAGCGAAGGTCTCCGGCTCCGGTTTTATCGTCTACACCGGTCCCGGTGCGAGGCTTGAAAGAGCGCTCATAAACTTCATGATCGATCTCCACTGTAAAAAACATGGCTTCACTGAGGTCTCACCGCCTTTCGTTGTCGGCGAAAAGGCCATGACCGGCACCGGGCAGATACCGAAATTACGCGAAGATATGTACCACATCGAAGACAGCGGTCTCTATCTGATTCCGACCGGCGAGGTCCCGGTGACGAACATACACCGCGACGAGATTTTCAGCGATGACGAGCTTCCGAAAAAGTATGTTGCATACACGCCCTGTTTCCGCAGGGAGGCGGGCGCTCACGGCAAAGACACTCGTGGGCTGATTCGTGTTCACCAGTTCGACAAAGTCGAGATGGTCGAGTTTGTTCATCCTGACAGATCGTGGGATGCCTTGGAAGACCTGGTGACATACGCCGAAGCGGTCCTGCAAGCGCTTGAATTGCCATATCGAGTCAGGACGCTTGCCACCGGCGATCTGTCGTTCGCTGCATCCAAATGCTATGATCTCGAAGTCTACGCTGCCGGTGTTGACAAGTATCTCGAAGTCTCCTCCTGCTCCAACTTCACAGATTTTCAGGCGCGTCGGACGAATATCAAGTTCAGGCCGAAAGGCGGCAAGGCTCAGTTTGTTCACACTCTCAATGGTTCCGGTCTGGCATTGCCGCGAACCGTCATTGCGATTATAGAGAACAATCAGACAGAGCGCGGAACGGTTATCGTACCGTCTGCGCTGAGACCATATTTCGACGGCATGGACGAGATCATCTGATGAGATTCTATCTGGCGAGAAAGCTCCCCGCCGGATATGCGGCGGTTCCGCTACCGTACAAGCTCTTTATGCTGTTCGGGGTTATTATCATCGCAGTCCTGTTTATCTACTACACGCATGACGTCGTCGATCAACTCAAGGAGAAAACCAGGCGGGATGTCAGGCTCTATGTCCGGCTGTATCAGGTGGCGTTAAACGATCAGACTTCAGGTCTTGCGACGAATCTGATCTTCGAGGAAGTCATAAGCTCGGTCAACTTCCCGATAATATTCGCGGATGCAATGCTCGAACCGCAATACTGGAAAGAACTCGACGGCATCGAGGATGGCATGGCATCGGATGCGGACAGCGCTACTCTCTCGTCCGTCGAAGAGATTCTTGCGCAACTCGCATCTGAGGGTCGATCGGTCGATATCATCTCGAATGGGCAACTATTCTACAAGATGTTCTACGGCGATCCAAAGCTGGTGCGACAGCTTCAGTTGATGCCTGTTGTGCAGGTCGGTGTGATATCGTTTTTCATTTTCGTAGGATTTATCGGGTTCAGGAATATCAAGCGCGCCGAACAGCGCAATATCTGGGTCGGTATGGCCAGGGAGACGGCACACCAGCTCGGCACGCCATTGTCGAGCCTGATGGGATGGCTGCAGCTTCTCGGTACGAGGGTCGGAGATACCGGTATCTCAGGCTATGAGTCGGATTCTGTGCCGACCGCCGAGATTCTTTCGAGGATGAACGCGGACATCGGCAGGCTCGAACGAATCGCGAGCAGGTTCTCTCTAATCGGATCAACGCCTGATCTTAAGACAATCGATGTCGAAAAGATCATTGAAGATACGGCCGATTATCTGAGGCAGCGGCTGCCTCACAGGGGCAACGGAGTACGGATCGAGTTCACGCGATCTGATCCCAAGTTTGTTCCGGTCAACCGTGAGCTTCTCGGCTGGGCGTTCGAGAATCTGATCAAGAACGCTCTCCAGGCGTGTGATGCGATAAACGGCAGGATAGAAATCAAATCGATGTTGTCCAGGGATGGGAAGAAGGTGTGCATTCACGTATCGGATAACGGACGAGGCATGACGCCGAAAGAGGCTAAGAGAGTGTTTCAGCCCGGCTATACGACGAAGAAGAGAGGGTGGGGCCTGGGACTTACTCTCACTGACAGGATAATCTCGAAATACCACCGAGGCGATATCTTCGTCAGAGAGAGCTCGCCCGGTCTCGGAACGACGTTTCAAATCGAGCTCCCGATAGCCGGAGCCGACAAGACTCAAAGCTGACACAGGAGACGCTATGGCGGATAGAGACCAGAGCCGGAAGATACTGTGGGTTGACGATGAAATCGATCAGCTTCAGGCACACATCATATTTCTCAAGGATCGCGGATACGTCGTGACGCCGGTGTCGTCGGGTGATGACGCTATCGCTGCGGTGGCGGAGAGTGATTACGAACTGGTGCTCCTCGATGAGCAGATGCCGGGACGAGACGGTCTTTCGACTCTTGAGGAACTCAAGGAAATCAGGCCGAACCTGCCGGTCGTGATGGTTACCAAGAGCGAGGAAGAGGACTTGATGGACCAGGCTATCGGTAAGAAGATAAGTGACTATCTGACAAAGCCGGTTAACCCCTCGCAGGTCCTGCTGGTTATCAAGAGGCTGCTCGACACTCGGAAGATCAGAGAGGATCATGTCACGCGTGACTATGTGCAGTCGTTCAACAGGATGAACCAGAAGCTGTATGGTCCGATGGAATGGCAGGACTGGATCGATGCATACCGCCAACTGGTGACGTGGGAACTGGAGATATCTGAGTTTCGCGATGCCGACCTGTTGCAGACGTATGCCGGTCAGAAGAAAGAGTGGAATGCAGAATTCGCGAAGTATATGGAGAAATGGTATCCGCGCTGGCTCAGTTCGGGTGACGGTCCGCCACTGTCGGTCGATGTTGCAGGGAAATTCGTTTTTCCTCACCTCGCGAAAGACCACCAGGTATTTTTCATCGTTGTGGATTGCATGCGCCTCGATCAGTGGATGAAGATTCAACCGATCGTCGACGAGTATTTTACTGTCAATCTTGACTACCATTATTCAATTCTCCCGACGGCGACGCCGTTTTCACGGAATGCGATCTTCCTCGGCGAGTTTCCGGACAAGTTGTACGAATACTATCCGGACCTGTGGCATAAGGGGGGACGGGACGAAGCATCTCTCAACAGGTATGAGTCGGAGTTGATGCGGCGTCAACTCAAGAAGAAGCGGATCGATCTGGGCGGGGAGCCGATGTACGCGAAAGTGCTCGATATCGCGGAGGGTGAGAACCTCGCCCGAAAAGTATCGACATATCAGCATACGCCGCTTTTCTCCATGGTATTCAATTTTGTCGACATGCTTGTGCACGGACGCTCCGAATCGGAACTTCTGAAGGAACTTGCTCCCGACGAGAATGCATTCAGGTCTGTGATGAAATCATGGTTCGAGCATTCATCCCTGCTGCAGATACTGAAATATCTCTCGACCATAGACTGCACGGTGGTGATAACGACCGATCACGGTTCAGTAATAGCCGGGCGGTCGACGCTCGTGAAAGGCAGGCGCGAGGCCTCGACCAATCTGCGCTACAAGTATGGCGACAATCTGAACTGCAACCCGAAAGATGTAGTCTTCCTGAAAAATCCTGAGGAGTACAGGTTGCCGAGATTCGGGATGTCCACGACTTATCTGTTCGCAAGAGAGGACTTCTACTTCGTATATCCGACCCAGTTCCATCACTACGAATCAAAGTACGCCGATACATTCCAGCACGGCGGCATCTCGATGGACGAAGTTATTCTTCCGGTTGCTACGCTGAAACCGAAGAGGCGTTGATGCCTGAAATCGAGATCGTCACCGAGTCTCCGGAGAGGACAGAGTCGATCGGCGAACGCCTCGCTGCATTGTTAAAACAAGGCGACATCGTCGGGTTATCAGGAGAGCTCGGAGCCGGAAAAACGGTCATGGTCAAGGGGATTTGCAGAGGACTCCGCTATGACGGCATTGTGACGTCGCCGACCTTCAGCTTGATCAACGTCTATCCAGGGCAACCTGAGATATATCACTTTGATTTCTATCGACTCGAAACACTCGCGGATCTGGCTGATCTTGGCTACGAGGAATACTTTTACTCCGACAGGGGCATCAGTCTGGTCGAATGGGCAGATCGAGTCCCGGAAGCGATGTCTGACGCTGTTGTCTCGATCTATATGGAGATTGTTTCAGAGCAGTCGCGCAGAATCAGGTTCCATTCCCGTAAAAAAAAAGACCTGTTGGAAAAGGCCTCTGATTTGGAGTTTTGATCGACTATTGGATGTCGCCGTCATTGCGAGTGACCGGAGGGAGCGTGGCAATCTCATGCATACCAGCCAGTTACCAACCTTCGTCATTCCTGTGTAGGCAGGAATCCAGAACCAGTTGTAGAAAGCGTAAAGGTTACAGACTGGAAAAGCTTGACTGGACCCCTGCCTCCGCATCGGTCGCCGATCCCGATCCCCGAGGGAGGGGTGACGAATGCGATGTTGCATGCTGTTGTGTCAG
>CBDUQR010000003.1:0-107224 GCA_965369655.1 uncultured bacterium
TCATCCCGATCCTTAACCATTATAAACCAATACGAAGAGAATATACAAGGGCAGAGGCAGCCTTGATCTCATCGGCAATTCCGTGACGCCGGCCCAGCACAGGCCACCTGTGATGCCGATAACGCACGACAACAGACCATAGAGTATGTAGTTTGCGGCTCCGATTCCCATCCACTCCCTGACATTGTTGCCGCCCCGATCGGCACCCCAACGACACCACGGCTCAAGCTCAACCATGCTGAACGGATGCTCACCTGCCGATTCCAGCTTTGCGATACGGCCGAGCAGCCTCGAAAGGGCGACCAGTTCCACCGGTCCGCCACTCCGTTGCGCCCCGGCATGCGCCACCTCATCCGCATCGGAAATCCTTTCCAGCTCGAGAAACGCCAGAGCGCCGAAGTACTCCGCCCCCCAGACCTGAACCGGATCCTCACTGTAACATTGCGCAGCCTGCACGGTCAGATGCGCTGAACTGGTTGCGGCAATATCATAGAGTAGTCCCATTTTGATGTGGTGACTGCCAAGATAATACAGATCCTTCGCAGTCGGATTCTCAGATGCTTCGAGTTCCGCGATACGATCCGCATGCAACCATCCTGGCTTCGGATCTCCGCAGGTCGAGCCTCTCGCGACTCCGGATGCAAGTGCGATTGTCAGCGCCGCGGACACGGCTATTGCGTATGTTCGAAGGCTGTGTATCATTTTAGCAACAACAGCTTGATCGACGACGTATGTGTCTGCGTCGACAGCTTTGCGAAGTATATCCCACTGGTTACATGGTTGCCGGCGCGATCCCTGCCGTCCCATTCGAAGCGGTAGCTCCCGGCATGCATAAATTCATCGACGATGGTCACCACTCGCTGTCCAAGAATGTTGAATATATCAATCCTCACCTGCCCGTCCATGGGCGTGTCAAATGCTATCGTTGTCGACGGGTTGAATGGATTCGGGTAGTTCTGATACATACTGTAATGGATCGGCTTTGTCGAAGCCGGATTCCTGCTCGCAGCAGCCACATGTTCAATCCTGCCCAAATAAATGACAAACCTTCCCGGCGGAAGTTGCCCCGGGCTTGGAACGGTGTATCTCGACTCGACGGTCATGTTCGTAACTGAACCTGTCACCAGATCGCGCAGAATCATCGACATCCCCGGCTCCGGAAGAGGCCTGGGTTCCCAGGCAAATGTCAGGTCCGACACCGCCTCGGGCGCGATTTCCAGATTGAATGTCTGGAGATCGGGAGTCCGCCTGATGTCACTGATGAATTCGCCATGCTCTTCGCTCCTGAGTACTATCTTCGGACTTCCACCAAAGAATGTGATCGGTCGACAATCCCTGATATCCGGACCATCGCTACCATAGGGACAGAGGCCGACTCTGACCTTGCCCTGATACTCTCCTGCTTCGATGAGCGCGATTGGCATGCTCCAGTCATTCCGTGGCGATGGTGACGCTGGAGTGTCTGGCGTATAGTGAGGATACAAATACAACGTCACGTTCGATTCTTCGGCATGAATGGCATAGCCCTTCCAGGGCTGCAACGGCAACTGATCGAAATCATAATTCGAGTCGCTCGCCCAACTGTCCGAACCGCTCTCTCCGCCAGACTTCTGCTTAATAAATGAAGTGACGCTATCTTGATCGCCACCGAGGTACACATCGAAGAAGAATGGATTGCCGATGAGATTCCAGCCTTGCTCAAGTTCGATTGGGAATGGGTCGACAGTTTCCTGTGTCAACCCTGAGGGCAGCTCCAAAGTGAAATCAGGATCGATATGCTTGAACCAGTATGCGGCTCCCGGAGCTATAGTATCCGAATGGCGAGAAAGTTGAAAGAACCCGTTGTCATCATACTCATAGAGACGCCACCTGTCCTTATCTTTATCCCCAGTGCTGGAATCGCCTGAAAGCGCGCTAAAGACACTGTCTCGCCTGTCGCTGCTCAGGTCGCCCGGGATCGAGATCAGGTGCCACAGCGTATCCCAATCAAGAAGGCTGTCGTCAATGATATACCAGATATCAGCATCGAATGAACCCTGAACACCGATCCACGGTGTGGTGGTTGGATTACCCGCGACATCCAATATCCTGACTTTGGCCTCCCAGCCATATGTTCTCAAATCAACGGGGGTGAGAGCGCCATCCGGCGGTTCGACCTTCCACACGCCAACGTCAATAGAATTCAGTTCGGCGGCATCCCCTTCCACTGAATTCCAATCACCGCGCCGCCAGAAAGCTGTAATACTGTCACTGTCAATGCCGCTCCCGGCATCGGTGGCGTACACAAATACGCTCGAACCGCTGTCGCCGGTGACGATAGGACCCACAACAGGTAGAGTCGTATCGATCCCAACGCCAGTCAGCGTGAACTGATATGTTCTGAATGTCCCACAGTCACTCTCGATATCGAACGGAGCAACATATCCGTCATGACTGATTGTCAGTTCGGCGTTAGAAGCCCCCAGCAAATCCGGCGAAAAGCGAACTCCGATCTGTTGTTCTGAGTTACCCTGCATCTCTGGCGGATAGACCGGGTCTATTAGAGTAAACCCGTCACCAGTGATATACATCTCATTGATGGTCAACAGGCATTCCCCTGAATTACGGAGCGTGAAGGTAGCGTCATTTGAATCATTGACATCCACCGAGCCGAAATCAAGTGTGCCCAGCGATTCCGTGTCGAGCATACCTGCGCATCCCCTTGCTTTGACGAAATCGAACGACTGCTCGAGAGCACTGTCTGGATTATCACTTAGCGCGTAGAAGATTGTCATTCCGAACTCCGCATCATCCCCAGTATCCTGCGGGACGAACCTGTAACTGAACTCTTCAGAATTAGTTGGCCCCACACTAACGTTCGACAATTCACTAAGTGGAGGAACGAAGACAAACCAATCCGCACTATCAGGCACAAGACTGTCGATAGTTGCATTATGACCGGAGATATTAGTAAAGGTACGCGTATGCGAATCGGATGTATCGCAGAGAGTCACCGGATCCAACTTATCGATTACATACGTTTGCCAGTTATATATGATACCAAGTCCGTTAAGAAGGGTAGTATCGCACGTCTCGACCACCGAATCAAAGATAACCAGTGTATCTGTGTATAACAACGTATTGTCAGGTGTAAACTCTATCGATAACTCAGATACCTCTCCTGTAGGTATGTACAATTGGAAAGAGTCAGGGATTACCTGATACATACTCACACTGCTCGTGTAACTCCCAGGGAACGCTATGATGCTGTCAATGACATGAGTTACGGACGAGTTATTCCTGATCCAGATCGGCCGAGACTCTGTACTATCCACAGCCACGCTCCCAATATCAACAGTATCCGGGACTGTTTCGCCGTTTGCCTCTTCCAGCACCACACACATGGCTTCGACGCCTGTCGCAGAAAGCGTCATAAGACTATCCACATAGGACGAGGTTTTTTCACCGATGTCTACACTATAGTAAACCAGAACTTCAGCGGAGACCTCTACCGAATCTCTCGGATGAGCACGGACAGTCAGCGCTAACTCAGTAATTTCGTCGAGACTCAGCGGAAAATCCGGCTCAGTTACTGTGAAATGCTCGGATACCGAATCAGCAGCAGCAAGAGCTATCGCGCTGTTGATCGATCCTGATAAGCTTGCGTCCTTCACGATGTTGAATGTGCTTGTGATCTCCACAAACGCGCGGCTGTCCGACATGTTCACGTTACCGAAATCATGTTCTATATGATCAGGATCAAAAGACATCGCCATGGAGCTGCCGGTAAGTCCGATTGTAAACTCACCGGGTACACCACCAGCAGTGATCACGATATTGCCCGGGTCCTGTCCCGATTCAGTCGGTGTCCAGGTGACGGAGAAGTCTGCCGATCCATTATTCGGCACCGTGCCGCCATTTGGCACTATTTCGATTTCATCTACGTGCTCGAATGGATCGAGTATTACCTGCGTGTGCCCCGGGTTGGTTATTGTGAACACCTCTGGAGCACTGGTCTCTTCCACAAGAACAATTTCGAAATCTATACTATCCTTGTCAACATCGAGCCTGATCATTCTAATGAGCAGACTGGGGTCCGATGACCGTGGCGGCGTGCCGCTATCGGTGCAACTAAAGTGGCCGTCGACGTAGAATGATGAATTCGGGTTTGTCGCCTGAATCGTGAAGATTCGACTCTCTCCAGCATCAAGCGTATCGGAAACAGGCTGTATCGAGACCTCCGATGGCCACTGATGTGTGAAAACATAAAGAGGATAATCCCCATCCGGGTCAAATGCCCATTTATCCAGACCCTGAGAGGTTCCAACGCTGATCCCGATCGGGTTGAAATCGCCACCACGCCAACTCCACTTGTCGACAAAACCCCTGCTCCATTCCGGCGCCTGATTGGAATCAGAAACCGTAATCTTGACTTCCTGATAGTCGGAGTCGGCATAGTCGAATGCCCAGAATGTGACCCAATACGTACCTTTCTCACCGTTCCTGGGGTGCCATTTGAACTCACCAATCCCGTCGCCGGTCTGCGTAAGACTGGATTCGAGAATAGGAGTGCCGGTGGTATCAAGCCAAAGCCACACATAGTCCCCGTCGGCATCGGTCGCAGTTATGCTCTGACTGACTTCCTGGAGTTCCTTTGTCGCCATGTTGTCGACATGGTCCAGGACGGGAATCTGATTCGTGTTCTCCACATGCACGTTGACTGTGGAGCAGACAACTTCACCGCATGCGTCATGGGAGCAGAATTCGGGGTAGTATGATCCAGAATCAGTGAATGATGGTTTCCAGGAGAAGGTACCGGTACCATCGCCATGATCCTCAAAGGTTGCTTCGGCAGGAAGATCATTTACGACTATGCTGTCGAGATTACCGTCGGGATCGCCAGCAATGACCTGGAACGTGGAATCGAAGTCCTCGCGGAATTCTTCAGTCGAATTGACAGTAACCGACGGTGGCTCATTGACACCGACATCTACATTGAACGATTTCGTGCAAGTGGCACCACATGAATCTGTACACATGATCTCGACTGTAAATGAAGCATCCCCCGATGGTGTATATTGCCAACTGTACGACCCACTGCTGCCGGTGAGCCATCCGTGCTCAGACACCATCTCACATTTCCAAAGATTGCCATCGCCGTCTGTCGGTGATATTTGCTGGGATATCTCTGCTCCTGTACACTGGAAAGTATCTATGTCGTACAGATCACTGCAAACTGGCGCGGTGTTTGCACAGATGTCGATCTCGTAAGGGTTGGTTTCCGGATCTGATGCCGGAGTCGACACAATATCAGTAGCGTCTTCAGCAACGACGTAGTAGTAGACACTGTCATTACAGGCTACGCTATCGCCCGGTATAGAACCACAAAAGTCACTGCTAACCTTATCCATCGTGACATCTGTAAATGACTCCGACGCAGACGAACGGTAGGAAAGCGTGGCGGTGGGATTGCTCATGTTCTGGACACTGACACAGATATAAAGCGCGGCTGACGGCGGCTGGCACGAATCGCTGAGCTCGATTGTTGCCTGAGTTCGCTCGACAGTAGGATCCTGCGCCACTGCACCAGATACAACAGCCAGGGACAAAAACCCCACCAGCCAGATGACCCGGAGACTGATGCTGTCACCTATGGGGAGTATATACAACAACTTCATGATCCATTACCTCGTGTGTATCTTCTATCCTCTCTGGATTCATCATCGCTCAAAATCTCACACTAATTCCAATCCATCCGGCCTTTGTCAAGGGATCCGGGAAATCCGGAGGGTCCCAATTGCGGTGGCCAGGTGGGGGTGTGTCTTCGCCTCTGGTGGCAAGATACGCAATGAGTCCCGCGATGCTGGCCACCGGCACGACCCCCCGGTTGATTCCGATGTCAGATCCCGCGACCGGACGCATGAGAAACCGCCACGTTTTGGCAAGGAAACCGGGTCTCTTATCTATAGCATAGTCTTTCCATTCAAGTTGCCGTTCTTTCCGGATGGGCAGGTAGTCCAAGGGTGTCTCGTATGACGCTTTCGGCTTGAGCCGCCCGAAAAGAAGCGTGCGCTTCTGACCCTGAGAATAGCTGAACACCACGCTTTGCTTCACTATGCCAACATCGCGCGGGAACGCGAAATCTCCGTCCCCTACGAGACCGAGCCAGTCGCGCTTCGCCGAAGCGAGCATCCATTCATACGGGTAGACCGATCTGAGCGGGTTCTGCGTTCTCTCGTCATAGAGCGAAACCAGGAGCCTCCTTCCATCAGGCAGCCATGCCGGGCCAAGATAGCGATCGATATTGGGAGCCACATATTCGACCGTCCTGCTGAATCTTGCCCCGCCAACCTTCGGATCGATCACGAGCGAATCTCCCCTGGTATCGATGCTGGCCAATCCCAGCCCATACTTATCGCCTTTGGGCTCGTCATCTGCTGACACCAGTCCCCCGGAAACATCGTATAGATAAAATGCAATCTCGGTCCCATTCGGGTTCCAT
This sequence comes from uncultured bacterium, assembly GCA_965369655.1. Lineage (GTDB taxonomy): Bacteria > Zixibacteria > MSB-5A5 > JAABVY01 > JAHJOQ01 > JAJRZO01. The sequence goes on from CBDUQR010000003.1 coordinate 6,482, forward strand.
GTCGGCGCGAAGTAGCCTATGTTGGGATAGCCTTCCTCGAAACCGTAAGATTTCCCTCTAATTGCATCGAAGGCCATCACCTCGCAGGTGTGCTGTCCTTCGGGCACGTTGTTGTAAAGAAAGTACCCGGAATTCGGCACAGGGCACCAGACAGCTCCGAACTGGTCCCCCTCACCTGTGACAATCCTGGAGTGGGATTTCGCCACATCGGGAGAGACCGGGTTCTTGAGCACTTCCGGCATATTCCTTATGATTGCGATATTCGCGTCTCCCGATGTCGTTACCGTGTAAGTCAGACAACTGCCATCTTCGGACCAGCTCGGCCCCGACTTGCGACTGATTCCGACGCTGTCGTAGGTAGGCTTAAGCATATAGTATTCGTCTGCGAGTGCCTCGTAAAGGTAAAGCTCGAGATTGCCGGTCTGATTGCTCACAAACGCCGCCCAGAGCTTCCCACCTCTGCCGAGAATGGGCATCCAGGCAAGATCGCGGTCAATCGGGGCCTGACCTATCGGACCATCGTCGAATTCGCCGGAGGAAAGCGGCGGTGTTACCCGGCGCTTCTGGCGAGTCTGGAGATTGAGAACATAGAGCTGAACCTCGGCTTCGCTTCGGACCTCGAAGGAAATCCATGACGTGTCGGCGGGATTCATTATTGGACGAGCAATCTGGCCGGGCATTTCCTCGGTATCGGCAAGGAGCCTCCAGTCGGAACGGATCTCGACGTCACTCGCTGCCACGCTTGTAACCGCCAACAGCAGGCAAACCTGTAATAATACTGACAGCTTACGCATACGCTGATCTCCTTCTGTGCCGGCGACTGCAATCATCCGGATCTGCCGTGACGTTCGATCATATCCAGATACTTCCGCGCCTCGTCCACATATCGCTGTGAGCCGGGCACCCTGTCCAGAATACTCTTCTCCTGCATATAATTGATGAAATCGTGAGCTTCGATCCTTGCCTGTTGTCTAAATCTGGTTTCAGTGGGATTCTCGCGCCAGACCCTGAAGGCGCAGCGCACCATGATCAACTTAGCTTTCCACCAGTATGGAACCGCCTGCACAGCCGGAGCAAGCCCGCGCGCTGTTTTGTAATAGTCTCTTGATGTGCGCACGTCGAGAGTGGTCGTGTCCCAGCCATACGCTATCACCATTGTCGTATAGGCTCGGGCGTTCATGTCGGTAATCGAAACATCGACGGAGGTTGACGTGTTGATCGCATTCTTGAGCTTCTCCTGCCACTCAGGCGTCGATATGTTGACTCCACTCTCGCCAGCCGAGACAATGAAAATCTTCAACGCGTCATGATAGTTGGGGTCGGAAGAAGCGACCTTCTCGCATATTTGCCATGCCGCCGAGTTCCCGTTTTCGAACTCGCTCCTGCAATAGTCGAATGTGTATTCATCAGACTCACAGCTCCCCGCAGCCACCAGATTTTGCAGGGATGACTCGAGTTGATCGAGTTTGCTCCGAGCTTCTTCACAGTTTGACTGTTCGAGAAACTCATTGAGCCTCCCAACGCTATCCGAGAGTTTCTCCTCGCACAGTGGATACTGCGCAAGCTCGCTCAGGAAGTTGTCCGCATCACGCTTCACTTCAAGACACGGCGTTTCAGCCTTGCATTCGATCTCCGATAAATTGCTTATCGCATTCCTGGCATGCCATTCAGCTTGCGAACACTCGCCCTCCGTGAGATGGCGCACCGTCTTCTGTACGGATTCATTCGCCTCCTTGAAATGCACGTTCTCCGAGAGCACCACACCGTATCGCTCGCATTCCTCTATGATCGACGCCAGCATTGACTGGGCTTCGTCGGCGAGTTCTCTTTCGCTAACGCATGGAATTCCCTTCGTGCAACCGGGGCGTTTCGCCGCCCATATCGATAGAAAGCGGCGGAGTCGTCGTTTTCACAGGCGGTCTCAGCCAGCTGGAAAAATGACCTGCCTTCTTCGCGACAATCCGCTTCGAGCCCGTCTCTCAGGCCGCGAAGTTCCTGCAGCTCTGTATCAGCCACACATCTCCATCGATGCGGTTCCGAAAGAGCCGTCATTGCATCGAGATGCTGATTAGCGGCAATCAGATGAGATTCGGCCCTGCCGTAATCGGCCAAACAAAGATTCTCCAGAGCCTGATCACTCTCCCCCTCGAACAGGTTCCACAGGGTGTCGAAGCCTCTCCAGTCCCCCTTGACGTCCTTGATCAATTGCGCGGAATCTCTCTGCTCACCAATCCTTTCGCAATAGGACTTAAGTGGCTACGAATCCGACTTAATCGCCTCGTATGCTGTTGATGCAGTCTGATAATCCTGTTTGTTTATCAGTTGTTCCGCATCTGCGATGTCATTGTCGATCGAGCCGCGTTTCTCGGGGCCGACGCAATCCGATGATTTGAGATCGGGCCATGATTCGGCGATCTCCCCCTGAGCATTCTCTATTGAAGATTTGAATATCTCGGTACGTATGTAATCGTATAACAGCTTGCCGACCAAAATCATGGCTGCCATGAAAACCAGGATTGCGACCGTCAGGCCGATCTTCCGCCACGGCAATGCCGGGCCTCTGACCACATCAACCTCACCGCGCCGCTCGATGTAGTCTCTTATGATGATTGAAGAATCTTTCCCCTTGAGTGCGCGATCGATATCCTGCTTAAGCTCCTGAACAGAAGAGTACCGTTCGGTTTCGTTCCTGGTGAGGCAGCGCTGAATGATGTTCAGAGTTCTTGAACTCGCATCGGTCAATCTCAAGTCCCGAAGCAGACGTGGCAAATCGTGACGGATGTACTGCACGATCAGTCTGCGATTCAATTCAGATGGAATCAGATCTTCGTTCTCGACGAGCTTAAAGAGCAACAAACCGCAACTGAATATGTCGGCGTCGAGACCGTAGTAGGTGCTGTCCTCCAGTACTCTCCGCGAACTATAGTTGAGAGACGCCTTGACACCCGCCTCCTCCGCGAGAGGCGAAGCGGTGGCCGTAAGGAAATCGGTCACCTTGACCGTGTACTCGAAATTCCTCGGGTCCTGCCCGATCAGCACATTCTCTGGTTTGAGATTGAGATGCGGAATGCCGGAGAGAAGTCCCCCGTCCGGGCTCTTCAGATGAGCGCTGTGCATGGCCGACAGAGCGTCGGTGAGAAGACTCATCACGGCGAGCGCTACCGACTCATCCAGGCCTCTGCGTTTCTCCCTGCGACGAAATCTGCTGACAAACTGGTCGAGATTCCATGCCGGATGTTCTTCACTGCCGAAAAATGGCCTCTCGATCACACGTTCTTCACCCCGGACCGAAAACCACTTGCCATCGGGAGCTTGCAGGGGGCCGATAAGCGCGGGATGCCCAATTGATTCGGCTGCGCGTCCGGCCAGCGTCAGCGCGGCGGTATACCATCCGAAGAAAACCTGGTTCTGCACAAAGGCCGGTCGCAGTACTTTCAGGGCGCGACGCTCACCCGACTGTAAGTGTCTGCACTCCCTGAACTCTCCGATAGGGCTCGGTCTGACGACCTCATCGGCGTACCGTTGGGAGCCTGGAGAAGTAGAATCCATTCCACTACCATTCATGAATCATGCCTCGCAATCCTGCGTCTTAAAGATCGCTTATGACTTGGCCTTAATGCCAAAACAGCTTGTCGTCCATAAACAAAACCGCCGGATAACAAAAGGACTGTCAAGCGTCATTGCTGAACTGTTAACGTAAATTATGATATACCACACCCAAAAGCAAGTGCTCCCGCAAGAAAGTGGAACTGAGCTGCCGATCCCACCTACCGATCAAAAAGATGGTTGACAAGGAATTTCAATGGCTTTAACTTGCTGACCGATCTTAGGGCGGGCCTTATTATAGAAGACAGGCGCCGATACAGTTGCCGCTCCGTGAAATGCGCGCGGGAGTGTAGTGGATGATCGAGCATGGATTGGTGATCCACTGTGGATGCCAGGGATGCTCCCGGCTTCGTTTTCATAAGGGCATTCGGTTTCAAGGGAGGGAGACCTTTCAGGTTCCTGTTATTAGCTGAAACATTTATTGAGGGTAATATGGCACGTGTATTGTCACGCAGGTATCAGTTAGCCATTCTCATTGTTGCAGCGTGTTTGCTGCTTCTTTTGATGTCGCCTGGCTGCGGCGCTCATAAGGGAGCTCAAACTCAGATCAGTTCCGAACAGGAGATTGCACGTCAGGGCAAGATGAACGAACTGGAGAGGAAAATCGAGACCCAGACATCGAGGATCAACAAGCTCATCTCCGGCATTCAGGACAGCGTCGTGCAGTGGCGTGGAACAACGCAGGCAAACATGCCGGCGGCCTACCGGCTGGGCCAGGTCGACACCCTGTTCTCTGAAGAGATCTACTTTGATCTCAATAATTTCAGACTGGACAGCGGCGATCGGATGACTCTGGACGGGGCTGCTCTGCAGATGGCCGAGACGCCGTCAAGCATCATTGAGATCACCGGGCACGCCGATAAGTCGGGAGCCACGTTCTACAACTACCAGTTGAGCCAGCAGCGCTCCGATGCGGCGCTCAGGTATCTTCTCGAGCAGTATGACATTCCGTTGCATCGAATGTACTCGCTCGGATTCGGAACCGAGAATCAGAAGTATCCAAATGACGTTGGAAACAAGCCCAACAAGAATCGCCGTATTGAGGTCAGGCTGTTGCAGTTGTCGCAAAGTCAGCCCGTCATTCCGTAAGGGGATACTCACGCACAGACTAACAGACGTCAGAAGCCGATCTGGAGCCAGGGTATGCGCTCAGCAATAATTCGCTTGTCGAACTGTATTCGAGCACTGTTCATCCTTCTTATGTGCCTGGGTCTTACAGGATGCTGCTCGATCGTGCCGTTCATCAAGTGCGAATCCACAAGACAGGTGGTTCTCAAATGGACCGCTGACGCCGACAGCAATAATAAGAGATCGGTACAGGCCGTTCTGTTTGTCCTTACCGGACGTGAGACATTCATGAAATGCAGCAGCAAGGTGGTGTTCGATCCGAAATCCGATCCGACAACCTACAGCGAACTGGGGATCATTGACTCTACGTCGTTCACAATGTTGCCGGGAGAAGCGGGTTCGGTAGTGTTTAATGTTTCTGAGAGTGACGCTGATGAAATCGACATGCCTGTTTATCTCGGGATCATAGCCAACTACGCGTCCCCTGACACGGATGACGCCGGTCGAGTCATTTTTCCACTCGGGAATGTCAAGTTCCCGCTGGAGGTAAGTCTGCGTTCGTCCCGAGACCGACTGTCGGGATGGATCGCAGGGAAGTAGTTCTTACGTGAGGCATCTGCTATGAGTAAGGCCCGCAAAGTTCTCTGGAGAGAAGGACTGTTTCTGACTCCCCAGCATTTTCAGGCGCTGGATGGCAGAGTAGAGTGGCTGTCACAGTTTAACACAAAGTGTCTCAGCCAGTATTTCTGGGGACTCTATTCTCTCGATATCGACTTGGAATCGGTGTCGAACTGGCAGTTTACGGTGAAATCGGTCCAGGCGATAATGCGTGACGGAAGTGTGATCGATTGTCCTGATATTGACGGGCTTCCACCGGCAAGATCTTTCGAGGACCTGCTGACGCCCGACAAGCAGTCATTGGCAGTCTACCTTGCGCTTCCACGCGAAGATGAAGGACGTCCTGCAGTGAAGCTGGCCGAGGATGGTCCCGGTGAACGGATCAGATACGAGAGAGTAATCCAGGAGGTCACGGACTACGTGACCGGATCGAAACCTCGTGAGATCGAATTCGTCATGAAACGTCCGGAGATAAGGTTTCAGGGAGAGCAATCGGATGCTTTCGACATCTTGCCGATTGCGCAGCTTCAGCTCGTTGGATCGGGACGGCCCTCCCTGGCAGCCGGCTTTCTCCCGCCCTGCCTGGCGTTGTCTGCCTCGCCCCTGTGGATGGATACAGTGAGATCCATGTTTGGTCGTGTGAATGCACTCGCATCGGACCTCTGCGCGAAGCTCACCTACGGTTCGGATCGACGTTTGAACCTCACGATTCCGGACATTCCCGATTACCTGCAGGCCAGAGAGCTTGCCACTATTGTGCCGATCCTGCAGCAGTATTATGAAGACCCTCTCGCCCATCCGTTCTCAGTCTACCAGACTCTGACCGCTCTTCTCGCCCGCCTCGGCGTGGTGTTTGGATTCTCGGACCCGAACTGTGCCGACAATTTCATGCCTTACGACCACGAGTCACCGAGCAAAGGCCTGGCTTCTCTTGTTCAGAATCTTGAGGAGATGTTCAACCTGATCAGGATGGCTCCACAGGATTCAATTCCGACCGAGCCTATGCCCGGACGTGAAGGGATGTGGATCAGCGACCTGTCAGGCATACAGTTGACCGGGACCGAGGAGTTCTATGTCTGGGCGCGGGCAGAGATGGAAGACGACGAATTCATGCAGGATTTCAGTCAGAAGTTCCGTGTGGCTTCGCCGGAGCAGATCGACCAACTCATAACATTCGCTCTGCCCGGAGTTCCGCTGTCCAAAGTCATAAATCCCCCGGTCATGCTCAGAGCACCACAGAAGGGTCACTACTTCCTCATAGACACGCGCCATGAAATGTGGAGAAAGGTGCTCGACTCCAGGAAGCTTGTGCTGTCAGCCAGACAGGAGGATTTTCCAGATCTGCAGGTTCGCCTGCATGTCCTGAGGTCATGATTGTCTGATAGGAATTGCGCCATTTGTCGATGTAGGTCATATGTTTGACGAACCGGAAAGACGACAGACACTGCTCCAACTCTACACGCCTGTGTTCGCCCTGATCTCCGCCCTGGAAGTCAGCAGAGATTATGGGAATCCCAGGGATTTAGCCGAGAAAACGAAGAAGCTCCTCGATTCCGTGCGGGCAAACTCCCAAGTCACGGGAAAGAATATGGACTGGGTGGCTGATGCTCAATACGCCGTGGTGGCGTTCGTGGATGAGTCGATCAATCGCTCCGAATGGCATGGCAAGGAAGAATGGAAGCGGTTGCCGCTGAGTGCGATGTTGGGACTCCAATCGAACACAGGGGTCCTCTTCTTCCAAAAACTTGAAGCCTGGATGCAAAGCCCATCACCTCCAGCGGAGGTGCTCGAAGTATTCTATACGTGTATCGGGCTTGGCTTTCAGGGACAGTATTTCACACAGCAGGATACGCTTGCACGGATCAAGAGAGAATTGTTCCAGGTACTTTCCGAAGGCGAAAGCCCTCCGGAAAGGCTCTCTCCAAACGCCGATCGGAAGGCCAACGAGCGCATTGATCCCGGATCCGACTCGTTTCCCTGGATCTGGTTGGTTGGGATTGCAGTCGGTGCTCTACTGATAGTGTTCCTGGTTCTGAAATTCCTGAGCGTTAGTGAAATAAGCAAACTGGTCGACGCCCTGAAATCATGACGGCGTCAGCGATGAATATATTGATTGTAGACGGAGACCATCTGATAATAACATGGTTCAAATACTTCTAAAGCTGCTCGGATCCAAGTTCGGCAAGTTTGCAGGATTGCTGCTTCTGGTCTGCCTGTTGTTCATTGTCAGGGTGGTGGTTTACCCGCGAGACTGGCCGTTCTATAGTATTGTATACTGGGTTATATTTGCTGTCCTGATAATCGCCGTCTATCTGGCCTGGATCGCGTACTCCAATGTCCAAACGAAGAAGAAGAACAAGGCTCTCGAAGACTCACTCGTCGAAGATGCCAGGAGAGATGAGGCAAGCGCCCGCCCGGACAAACGAAAAGACTATAGTCATGTAAGGGCGAACCTCGAGTATGCCATCAGCTTGCTCGAAAAAAGCAGGCCGAAGGATTACAAGGGGGCCGCGCTCTATCGCCTTCCATGGGTGATGGTTGTGGGTCCACCGGCGGACGGCAAGACGACCGCAATAATGAACGCCGGCATACGGTGGCCTCAGGACCCGAGACTCGACGAGGCAACCAGGGGAGCATTCGGCAAGAAAGTCGGAGGATCGGGCGGCACCAGAAGCTGCAACTGGTTCTTCTCATCCGATGCCATAATCCTCGATACAGCCGGCAGATTTCAGGCGAGAGACCAGGGCGAGATCGATGAAAACGAGTGGCTCCAGTTCCTCAAGATGATTCAGAGATACCGTCCCCGGCGACCTGTGAATGGCGTCATCGCTCTCTGCAGCGTCGAAAGGGTTCTCGGCGACAGTAAGGAAGCCGATGAGTGGGCAAAGAAAATCCGCAGACAGATCAACGAGATCATGGAACAGCTCGGCACGCATGTTCCCGTATACCTGATCTTCAATAAGTGCGATTTGATTCACGGGTTCATCGAGTACTTCCAGGACCTGAACAAGGAAGCCCGCAAGCAAGTCTGGGGATTCACGAGAAACTACAGACCCCAGATGCGAAAATCGGGTCAGGGTCTGGAGTCCGAGCTCGACTCCATCAAGACCGATCTCGATATCGAACTCGACAGCTTGTTCGAGGTTGTGGAAAAAAGAAGGCTGAATCGTCTGAATGATCCCGAACTATTTCCATCCGAGAAATCCGCCCTCTGCATCTTTCCCAGCGAATTCGGCGAGATACGTGAGCCCATCAAGAGATTCGTCAAGAACGTATTCTATGAGAATCCGTATGGTCACAACCCGGTCCTGCGTGGGATATACTTCACGAGCGCCACACAGTATGAGGGAAACCCGATTGTCCAGTTGATGAATCAGGTGGCGGGTGAATATGACATTCCTCTCGACGCCCTGCCGGTCTCATCGAAACAGACCGTCGATACGTATTTCCTGCACGACCTGATGACCGACGTCGTTTTCAAGGACGAGCATCTCGGCGGCAGATTCAAGCGATCGTTGTACGACAGGACTCGTATGTTCGCTGCCGCAGGAGTTGTAGCTGCAACTCTGCTGATTGGGCTGTGGATGATCCTGTCCTACTCCATCAATTCGTCAAAGAATTCCGACATCTTCAAGCTGGCCGAGCAGACTGAGTCGGTCAGATGGGCGCAGGATCTCGATGGTAGAGTCCAGGCGCTGACGACGCTCGACCAGCTCAGGGTGAAGCTCGACGACTACAGGTCTACAGGATCTGTTTTCGGCCTGTTTTACTGGCTATTCGGCAGAGGCAAGCGCGGAGAACTGACTCAGTCGATCGATGAAATGCTTGCCACAAAAACGAGAGAGATGTTCGTCGAGTATGCATATAACTCGAGCGCCAGGGTGCTCAAAACGACCATCAGGGATCACTCGGAATACATATCGAGTTTCAGGACTTATCGATACTTGACCGATCCGATGAAGTCCTCCGGCGTGAGAGCCGAAGCAGTTGCCAACTTCATAGTGAACCAGCGATTCAGGCAACTTAAAGATCCAGAGGATCGCTCAAGCTGCAGGCTCATGCTATCGAAGCTCATGAACTACTATGCCGAATCGACGTCTGCGGAACAGTATGAGCAAGATCAGAGACTGATAGATCGGGCGATGAAACGAATAGAGGTCGAGTGGGACTGGCTGGCCTATCTCGGCGAGATTCTCGAAGACTACACGCGCAGCGACGATGGAGCGCTTACTACAGCCGAATTCGATCTGATCAAAGGCAGAGCCGTTGTGCCATACGTCTTCACCAAGTCCGGCTGGGAGGATTATACACAGGACATTCTTGACAGCGCTTACAGCAACATAACGGACGATCCAATTCTGGATTCATTGATAGGCGAAGCCGGACGCACACGAGACCGAAGTCCCCTGGAGGATGCTTTTGCTCTTCATTGCAAGCGAGTCTGGAAATCGTTCTTCGAGGATATCGAATTCGACTTGGAGGGCATGAGCAAGTTCACGTTGCTTCTGGAGCTTAGCGGCGGTCAATCTCCACTGGAGGAACTCTTTGTCAGGGCCGCCGAAGAATCCGGCTTCCAGCAGCAGGAGTTGAAATCATTCTTCGCTGACCTGCACAGCTTCACCGGTATTATGCCACAGACAGGGTATTTCGACTCGCTGCCCATCGGAGGGTCGAGCGACGAGGGTAAACCGCTGCCGATCGATGAATATATGCTTGCGATTGGCGATCTGGAGAGGGCGGTCGATGCCTCAGATGCCAGCGAGCAGTGCGCTGAAGCCTACACCAGCGCTCGTGCACAGATTCGTCAGGCCAGGAACGATCTTGGCATCGATCTGAAAGCGTCATCGCTGTCATCCGATCTCTCGAGGCTGCTGGAGAAGCCATTCGAACTCGCTACCTCGGCTGCGGCCGGTAATACGGTGAACTGTCTCAACTCCATCTGGGCAAGCGATGTGTATGGTCATTTCGAGGCCGAGTTCAGAGACCACTACCCGTTCTCGCCAACCGGTAGAGATGTCTCGCACGAGAGCATCAGCAGTTTCTTCAGCTATGACGGACCCCTCCGGACATTCGAACGAGACGAGGCTGCACCGGCAGAGAAAGCGGGTTTCGGATTGAGCAGCAGCTACAAGAAATCTTTGTCACTGGGCAAGGGAATCTATGATCTTGTCGGCGAGTCTGGCAGCACAATAAAGCTCATGTTCAGAAACAACCTGGTGCATCCCAGGTGCGAGCGAATCACGATGTCGAAGGGTTCCGGCACGCAGTTTTTTTCCTATGCGAACGGTCCGGACGAGCAGGTCAGGATGAAGTTGCCATGGCAGTCCGAGTATCTTGAACTCCGAATGAGAATGAGCGACCGTACCAGTGTCGAGCCGTTTGTGTTTGAGGGAGTATGGGCTCCCCTGAAGCTTCTCGACAAAACGGAATTCGATAAGAACATGAATGGCAAACTCCACTCCGAGAGCAACAGGGATATGTACATAGGCTTCAAGCTTGTCGGAACGTCGGGTGAATCACCTGTCCGATTGTTCAGAGATTTCAGATCAAAATTGCCGAAAAAGATAAGCAATTAGAGTAGACGCATGGCACTCGCAGTCGGATTCTACGGGAAACTACCTGCTTTCGAGGACTTTATCAAGTCGGATAGCTGGTCCGGATCGATCTCCGAGTATCGGGACTGGTTCGATGATGCATTCGATCATCTGGTCCGCAAGATGGGTGAATCATTTTCCGAGGAATTCCCATCCCTCCCGAGACTCGGTAGCGTAGTGAAAGCTGGCGATGCTAAACGTCCCATCGTTTGTCTCAGCATGCCATCGAATGATACTTCCGGGAGAATTGCCCCATTCAACCTGTTGGCGGAAGCACCGTCATCTATGCTCAAGAAAGCTCTACTGTTGATTCCGGACGCATACTGGATGTTCTGTCAGATCGGGATCAGAGCAATGGAGAACCCGGAGAATGCGTTCGGGTTCGACATGCAGAGGAACACAGTATGGAAGCTCCAGGAGGGAGTACCACTCAACGAGAGCAGATCTGCAGGAAGATACTCTGCCTACCTGAAGAACACCGCGCTGGAGACTTTCCTCGAGTCTTACAACACTCTCTCGAGTAAGACCGATGGACAACAGGTTTTCAGGACTGTTTTTTCCGCGCTGGCGCCGACCCGTGATTCGTTCTCCGAATCTTTCCAGGCTGTTCTTCGTTTCCCGCTCTTTTTCCCTGTCGATGATCGCGGTCTCGAGATGGCGTTCTGGACGAATTTCGCCCAGACAGTTCTCGGCGTGCGCTTGAAGAACCTGAGCCTGTTCTGGACAGAGGACCATTTCGACATTGCCTTCAGGACTCCTGATGAACGACTGCTGGCTCTCGCCTGGCTCCCCGGGATAGAGGATGACAGCATATGGGATTTCTGCACGATGGATCTGAGTTCTGACGAAGCGGAAGACAATCGCAGAATCCGGTTTGATGACCTCCTGCGGCAAAAAGAGCAGTCTCTGGAGTCATTCCTGAGCGGCACTGCCGATATAATGAAGTAGTAAGCTTAAGTGAGGATAGATGCCCGATTCCGAATATGCCGACCTCGGATCAAACCCGATCAGTTCCGAGAACCCGGTCGGTGAGGATATCCGATACGAACCTGATTTCGAATGGGTTCAGGAGGAGATAGCCAAGCTGTCGAAGGCAGTGCTGGTGCGAACCGGCGAGGAGGAGGAAGACCAGCCGGGGAAACCTCATTTCGTCTACGAAGAAGTCGACTGGGATGAAATCGTCAGGCGATCGGAGACAATTCTGAGGGAGCGGTGCAAAGACCTGCGCATCGCAGCCTGGCTGACAAGGGGGCTGATCGAGCTACGTGCCTTCGAAGGAATGGTTGACGGTCTAACTGTCTTCACCAGGATGACAGGAGAATACTGGGACAATGTCCACCCACAGAGGCCGAATGCGAGAGCAGCCGTGATCGAGCTGTTGCGTGACTATATCAAGGAGGCGTGTGAAGGTGGCCGCAACACAAAAGCACTAAGTGTTTCAGCAGGCGATGAACCGGTGGTGACGAGAGTATCGAAACTTGTCAGCAAACTGAACTCTATTGTAACCGAAAAACTCCCTGATTCATCCATAAGCTTCAACTTGGTCGAATCCGCTTTGGAAAAGAAGATTGCAGAGGCGAGAGCCAGGGCTGAACAGCAGAATCACGCCGTAGAAGATTCCGCGACTGAGACAGCACAGGCTGAGGCTCCGCAGCAGCAAGTCCATATGCAGTCTCAACCTGTCGCACCACCGCCGGCGACCGGGCCGGCACATCAGGCTCCGGGAGAGGCCGCACGACAGGAAGATCGACAGCCCGGATTGGATTTCTCGAAGAGCGCCGACAGACAGAAGTACTTCACCGATCTTCAGAAACTCGCTATAGAATACCACAGCCATGGAATTAAGCAAAACCCTCGTGATCCGGTTCCGTATGTGTGGATCAGATCGGTCTTCTGGTTCCCATTGGGATTCACCGAGAACACGCCTTTCATCCCGATGCAAAGCCCAAATGAGACCCTGCGGAAGAGCTTGTCAGATATGTATGATTCGGGTGAATGGGGCGATCTGCTGTCTGCGTCCGAACGTCAGTTCCCGAGCTTCTGGTTCTGGCTGGACCTCCAGAGGTATACTGTTGAGGCGCTCGAGGCGCTCGGCAGCGATTACGACGAAGCGCGTCAGGCGGTTGTATCCCAGAACATTTTTCTCTTGCGGCGCATGCCCTTTTTTGTTAATTTTAATACTCAGGACGGTGTCTCGGTAGCTTCTGCTGAGACCCAGGAATGGTTACAGGAAACAGCATCGAGAAAGCATGCGGAGGCGGAAGCTCCTCCAGTTGCTGCTGACATCAGGAACCTGACATCGGGAGAGAGCAGGGATACGCTTTCCTACGATGCTAAGGGATCGGTACAGGAGAATCTGGAAAAGGCTCGGGAATATCTCCAATCTTCAAGGAGCGAGCGCGACAGTTTCATAGCTCAATTGAAGCTCTCCGAGCTTCTGCTCCACAAGAAGGAGATTGTCCTTGCCTACAGCTATCTCGACAGGCTCTCCAGCCTGATCGGGCAGCACCAACTGGAGGTGTGGGAACCCGAACTTGCCGTAGACGCGCTCAAGGTCCTGCACGCGTGCTGCCTGAGAATGAGTCGAGTTAGAAAGGATGAGAAGCGGTTCTTTATCGAGCAGGCCAGAGCCATAGTCCAGAGAATCGCGGCTCTCGATCCGGTCGTAGCCGCGGAAGCGGTCAAGAGAGGTTCATAGGAGACGGACAACGTGGAGATTCAGGATGGCTGTCGTTTCCAGCAGTTGTGTAAACAAGTAATTTGATATAACAAGATTCCGGCATAGTAAAGGAGATTGTTATGCCCAAAGACGAATCAAGCGTGGCACCGAAGGAAATGGTGAACATACGCCTTCCCGCTCCGTCGCCCGGTGCGGAGGGTGAGGAGTTACCACTGCGCCTCGCGGTGATCGGAGACTTCACAGGCGAAAAGGACGACACTGCCGTCGCAAAACGCAAACTTCGTAACATCAACCAGAAGAATTTTAACGAGATCATGGCCTCTATGAACATCAAGACGTCCTTCTCGGTAAAGAATAAGGTTGGTGGCCGCGAAGACGAAGAGATTCCGGTCGATTTGAAGATCGACAGTATGAAGTCGTTCAGACCGGAGCAGATCGCCAAGCAGGTGCCGCAAGTACGGGATCTGGTTGAGTTCAGGAAGAAACTGATAGACTTGCGTGCGGAAGCAGTAAGAGACCCAGATAAGCTCAAGGAACTCAACGACGTTCTGGCACGACTTGGAATGGACAAATCCGGGGAGAAGGCGGAATAGTAAGGAAGCACGCCTGAAAGACGGGAAATCTATAGCAGGAGGCGGATATGCCCGACGCTGACAAGAAACAGGAAGAAACACAACAGGAGGCGCAGGCCGAAGATAGCAGTCTCGTCCAGGAAATGACGACCCTGTGGGAAGAGGAGGCTACATCCCTCGCGCCGGACCAACAGGAGATCGGGCGAGATCTCATACAGTTCTTCAAGGACAGAATCAAGGGCGTCAGAATCGACAAGGTCTTCTTCGATTCAGCCCTGAACGAGATCGATGCACTTATCGGCGTCCAGCTCGATGAGGTTTTGCATCACGATGATTTCAAGAAGCTCGAATCGGCCTGGCGGGGACTCGAGTGGATGGTGGAACGCACAGATTTTCGTGAAAACATCCGCATAGAGTTACTGAATGTGTCCAAGGAAGACCTGCTGCAGGATTTCGAGGACACGGTCGGTGACATCACGACGACAGGACTCTACGAGCATATCTATAGCAGTCAGTACGGCGCTCCGAACGGAAAGCCATACGGCGGCATGATTCTCAACTACGAGTTTTCACACAAAGCGCCGGATGTCGCCCTGATGAGTAAGGTCGCTGAGATTTCGAATATGGCACATGCACCGATGATCGGCGGCATTTCGCCGGAACTGTTTGGCCCCAAGGGCTTCGAGCACCTGACCGACAACAAGTTCAATGTCCAGGAGGCGCTGGCAGGCAAGGAATACGTCAAGTGGAACGGCTTCCGCGAGGATGAGAACGCGCGATATGTCGGTCTGGCACTGCCGCATTTCCTTCTTCGACTGCCATACAGCGAGAAGGACAACCCGACCAAGGAGTTCAACTATACCGAGAACGTCAAGGGCGAAAGCTCGAAGTACCTTTGGGGGAATGCAGCCTTTACGCTGGCCAACAGGCTTACCGATGCGTTCAGGAAATACCGTTGGTGCTGGCGAATTGCCGGTGAAGAAAGCGGGGGTGCGCTGACTGACCTGAATGTCCACGTCTACGACGAGCATGGCGAGAAAGTCCAGAAGCCGCCGACAGATGTCGGGTTGACCTTCGCCAAGGAAGAGGAACTCAACAACGCCGGACTGATTCCCGTGCTGTGGTTGCGGGAGAAGGACATAAGCGTCATCTACAGAGCGCCGTCGTTCAAGTTGCCACTCAGGTACCCTGACACCGAAGAAGGCAACAAAAAGGAACGCGACGACAAGATTCGCACCAGATTCCCATATGTGTTCATCCTGACTCGCTTTGCGCACTATCTCAAGCGACTCCAGACGAAGTATATCGGCAAGCCGCTTACGAGAGCTCGCGCAGAGCAGGAACTCAACGAGTGGATAAGGCAGTATGTTAATCAGGTCAAGAGTCCGCAGGAAGGTGAACTCGGCAAACGACCGCTCTATGCCGCCAGCGTGACGGTCGAGGAAGACCCCAAGAATCCGGGAGTGTTCCTCTGCGACGTCAGAATCACTCCGCATACCATGACGGAGGGTTTCACCACTACGCTGAGCCTTGTCACGAGACAGGACTTCGGAGGTGAAGGCTGATTGGCTGGCTTCGGCAGGAAAGAGAGCCAAGTGAATCATTAAGTCAAACGTACTACACGGTGAAAGGAGCAGGAAATGGCTTTACCGTTCTACATGACGCTCACAGGTGAGACGCAGGGCAGCATTCAGGGTTGGTGCCCAGCGATGGGGCACGAGAACGAAGTGCAATGCCACGCTCTTGATCAGAGCATACGCATTCCCTACAACGACAAGACCGGTCAACCGCAGGGACTGCGCATCCACGGCCCGATCAAGATCACGAAGTCGTTCGACAAGGCGTCTCCTCTGCTCTATCAGGGGCTGGTGACAGGCGAGCGTATGAGCGAAGTGGCATTCAAGTTTTTCCGCATCGCGAAGATGGGTGAAGAGGAGCATTACTTCTCGATCACTCTGAAGAATGCAACTATCGTTGATATCCATCCGACCATGTTGAACCACTTCGACGAGAAGCTGGCCAAACATGATCACACGGAGGAAGTCTCGTTCACCTACGAACAGATTGAATGGCGCTGGGAGCCGGACGGCATTGCCGCAATGGATCAGGCCGTCAGCACCGGCGCGTAGTCTGTCCTGAGCTGGCGACATGAACTACAGTTCGGGAGTTCGACTCTGGACAAGGCTTGGACAGGCGACAGAGGGCGACTACCGCACCGATGACTATCGTGAGAACTTGCGTGAGGTGCTCGACTCGGTTCGTGAGCACCTCACCTGGCTGTTGAATACCCGTCAGGGCGATGCCCCCGCATGCGCTTCCTATGGATTGCCCGACCTGGCTGGCGTGGTGGCCGGTCTGCCCAAGCTCGAGAACAAGTTCTGCAAAGCCCTCGAGGCGAGCATTCGTGAGCACGAGCCAAGAATATCCTGGGTTCGTGTCCGACTGAACGACAGCGCGCCGAGCGACAGTATACGGATTGACTTCACTGTCGAACTGATGCTCAAGTCCCAGCAGGATTCCGAAAAGCGACGCCTTACCGGAGCCGTCGATATCGACACCGTGTTTAAGCTGTCTTAAAGTATGAGCTATAAGTATTACCAAAACGAACTGAATTATCTCCGGGCGCTCGGAGCGGAATTCGCACAGCGTTACCCTGAAAGCGCGAGTCTGCTCGGTGCGGGAGCGAGAGATCCCGATGTGGAGCGTCTGCTTCAGGGCTTCGCATTCCTCACAGCGAGAATCCACGAACGGCTTGACGATCAGTTCAGCCAGGTTGCGGAAGGATTCCTGTCTGTCTTGTGGCCGCAGGTGCTCAAGCCAATCCCTTCGATCACGATGGTTCAGTTCTATCCGGACCGGCAACTGCTGAAAAAAGACATCACGCTGCCCAGGCAGATTGAGCTCAAGTCGAAACGTTACTCGTGGGGACAGTACAGATTTCAAACATGCCGCCCGGTAACCATGTATCCATTCTCGCTGTCGAATGCATCCCTGGAGGAACGCGACGATTCATCATTCCTGAGGCTCACATTCGAGGTCTTCCCCGGAGCCACCCTCAGCGATTCGGATCTGGGTTCTCTGCTGATCCATATCTCCGGTGATGATCCACGATTCACATACGGTTGGCTGCAGTGGCTGACACAGCACGCCCGTAGCGCTGTCCTGATATCCGACTCCGGCGATCGATCGGTCGAGGTGAAACTCCACCCGGTTGGATTCTCAGATGATATCGAGAATGAAGTCCTGTTTCCGGACGCATACGACGAGGTGCCTGGACACAGGACTCTTAGCGAATTCTTTTCATTCCCCGAGCATTTTCATTTCATCAGGGTCGATAGTCTCGAGCCGCTGAGATTGATGGAAATCGAATCTCGTTTTGAGCTGTTGATCGATTTCGGGCATGAGAGATCGTTGTCGGGTGCGATCCGAAATGTTTCGAGGGACTCTTTCAAGCTCTACTGCACACCGGCTGTCAACCTGTTCGAGTCATTCGCGAGAATATCGCTCGACCACACGAGAAGTGAGTATGTGGCGAGATCGGACGAGATAGACATCGAGCACCATGAAGTCTATTCGATACTGGATGTCACCGGCATAGAGAAAGGCATCGAAGGAAAGCGCGTCACACACAGGCCGTATTACTCGCAGCTCCTGTCCGGCGATGGTTCTGCTGAGCAGATGCGATACCGTGTTCGCTTCGACGACATCCACGTCAAGCGCGGCAACAGGTCCCTGCCGGGTCGGGAGTGCTTCATTTCTTTCGACCAGAGTGAACCGACGCGCGATATGGCGATACAGTCGGTGTCCATCGAAATGCTGTGCACCAACAGAGGCGGGGCGACATCGATGCGACGCGGTGATCTGAACCAGCCGAGCGAGATGGTACCTGCCAATGTCACCTTCGCCAACATCAGCGAACCGACGCAGCTCAGACCCGCGCCCGGCTCACCGGCGAATCTGTGGCTGCTGATCTCGGGTTTTGCCATGTCGCACAGAACAGTATTGCCTCGAATGGGCGCCGCAAGCATCGAGAATCTCAAAGCAATTCTTCAATTTCACGGTCGCGACGGTTCCGGGCAGCATTCTGCAGCCGACAGATGGCTGACAGGTCTGGAGGGGGTCTCTATAGAACCGGGAATCACCGCCGAAGACGGCGCGCCACTCAGGATACTCAATACCTGCATCGACTTCCACTGCGAATATGACAGGATTCCGGAATTCTACCTTTTCGGGCTGGTGCTGAGCGAATTCATGAGAAGGACGGCAACAATCAACACGAGAATGGGATTCCGGTATCGATTCAACGGTGACGACCGGCAGGCGCTCGTGTGGCCGCAAAGGACCGGCACGTGTACGATTCTGTAATCGACAAGCTCGTTGAGGAGCCATATAGCTTCTCGCTCTTCCAGGCGATTTACCTTGTGGAGGAGACCGCCGGTGTCTCCGACCGGGTCGGCCATTTCGGAAACCCTGAACACGAAGTGATCAGGATCCGAAATGTCGCTGCGCTCACTTTTCCAGCAAGCCAGATCAACTCGGTCGAAGTGATCGAGGATGGTGACAAAAAGCGATACTGTCTGTCGACTCCGATCATGGGACTGTATGGAATCCTGTCTCCCCTCCCGACTATGTACACATCCTCGCTCATAGGCGAGCAGGAAGATGGTGAGAGGGATCGAGCACGACTGATGGCCTTCCTCGACATTTTCAACCATCGTCTTCTATCGCTTGCATACCGGGCAGACGGCTATCGTCACATCCATCGAAGCGACCGGAAAAGCGACGGACAGGATGATCGGGGAAATTCATTTGAATCGTCTATTTTCTCGCTGACCGGAGTATTGAATCAGACTGCGCGTGTACAACTCGGCGACTGGATATTTTCATATTTGCCATCTAACCGGATGCTTGCTTTCGGCGCAAGATCCGCCGCCGGCCTCAAGGCATGGCTCAGGTTCTATTATCCGGACTACTGCGTCACGATCGAGGAATTCACACCGCACTGGACGAGGATTCCTGTGGACGAGCTTGCCATGCTGGGCACCACAAACTGCAGACTTGCGGGTGACGACGGAGACTCCGGTCATGGAACCACTATCGGAGAATGGATTCTCGACCGCGAAACCAGGTTCAGGGTAACTCTCGGTCCACTTGACTGGGACGAGTTTCTTGCACTGTTGCCCGGCAGCAAAGACCACAATAGCATGCTGGAGCTCATTCTACTATTCACACCGGACATGCTTGAGTTCGATTTCAAGTTGAGGTTGATCGCCGACGAATGTCATCATCTTCGCGTCTGTCTCGATGGTGAAACATCGAGGCTGGGCCTGACCACAGGGCTGTTTTCCGAACATGGATCAGATACGGAATTGCAATTAGTTCTTGATATCTGCCACGCTGATCCAATGAGTGAACACCCTTCATTGAAGGAGCATGCAAATGGCAGAGCCGCTTAAAGCCAACGAGCCGCATTTCATAGTCGAAGTGGAAGGCGTCGGAGCACCTCTCCGCGTCATCCAGTTCAAGGGTGAGGAAGGCCTGTCGCAGCTCTTCCATTTCGAAGTACAGATCGAGTCGGATCAGATGGATATCATGCCGGAAGATGTCGTAGGACAGAAGGCAAGCCTGACTATTTCGACCCAGGGGAATTTCAGGAAGATATCAGGCCTGATAAGTCGCTTCGAGTTCACCGGAATCGAGCGAGATGTCGGCGTCTACGTCGCCGATTTGAGCCCGGAACTCTATCGACTCGGGCAGATTCGTCAATCGAGAATGTTCCAGGAGATGACTGTCACGGACATCCTGAAAGACGTACTCGAAACAGCGGGGCTTCCGAGCGACACATTCAGAATGTCCTGCAATGTCAGTTACGAGCCGTGGGAATATTGTGTCCAGTACCGCGAGTCTGATCTCGATTTCTTCAATCGTATCGCTGAGAAGGCCGGGATATTCTACTTCTTCGAGCACACCGAGGACGGCTCAGTGCTTGTCATAGGCGATTCGTCGGGTGTACATCCGCCGATCACTGGTGACGACTCGGTGCGATTTCATGCTCCGGGAGGTCCGGTCGACTACGCGGATTTCATGTACGACTTCAGAATGACTCACGCGCTGAGATCGACGAAGCACACGATACGCGACTACAATTTCAAGTCGCCGCAACTCGACCTCACGTCGGAGGCGACAGGTGAGCTCTCCAACGACCTCGAGGACTACGATTACCCCGGCGAATTCGTGAGTCAGGATTCGGGCGCTTTGTTCGCTCAAGTCAGGATGGAGCGGCAGGAATGCTCGAGATTCAACGGGTCAGGCCAGACCAACAGCGTTCGGTTCGCCCCCGGATCGACTTTCAATCTGATCAATCACGTCGTCGATGGCTACAACGAGACATATCTCATAACCGGCGCTTCTCACACCGGTGCACAGCCGACGCCCGACAATGTCGACTACGGCGGCATCGGCTATGGCTGCGAATTTCGATTTCAACCGGCCCGCCTGTCGTTTCGTCCGCCCGCACGAACACGCAAACCGATTGTCGAAGGCAGCCAAACCGCGACCGTGAGCGGTCCCGACGGCGACGAAATATTCAGCGACGAATTTTGCAGGATCAAGGTCAGGTTTCACTGGGATCGATCTGATTCTCCAAACCACCAGAGCTCATGCTGGATAAGGGTGGCGCAGACATGGGCAGGCAAGGGCTGGGGAGCTGCAGTAATCCCCCGCATCGGCCAGGAAGTTGTCGTGGATTTCCTCGAAGGCGATCCAGACCGCCCCATAATCACCGGAAGCGTCTACAACGGACTGAACATGCCGCCGTACGCCCTTCCCGACAAGCAGACTGTTGCGACGTTCAAGTCCGACAGTTCGCTGGGGGGTGGAGGATACAACGAGATCAGATTCGAGGACGAGAAAGGCTCCGAAGAGATTTTCCAGCACGCGCAGAAGGACCTGAAAATAATCACCGAGAACGACAAGAATCAGACGACCGGCAACAATGAGACCTTGCGTATCAAAAGCAACCGCACCAAAACCGTCGACAAGAACGAACAGACTTCTATCGGAGGTAACCGATCCGAATCGGTGAAGGGCAACGAATCGATTTCTATCGATGGTAGCCGTTCAGTCACCATAAAAAAGAACGAGACATTCTCTGTCGATCAGTCTCGAACGCTCACGGTCAGTAAGAATCAATCACTCGATGTTGGGAACAACGCAACAGTCAATATTGGCAAGAACTCTTCCGTTTCAGTTGGAGATAATGAGGAGATTCAGATCGGCAAGGATCTCAAGGTCTCCATCGGCAAGAAATATGGTTGCTCTGCCGGCGACAGCATCCTGATATCGAGCGACAAGGAGATTACACTCAAGAGCGGCAGCGCCTCGATTGTCTTGAAGAAGAATGGAGATATCACGATCAAGGGCAAGAATATAAACGTCAAGGGCTCCGGCAAGGTAGTCCTCAAAGGTTCGAAAGTAACTCACAATTGACCGAGGATATAAGCATGCCAATAGATTCAATCCTGGCGTCAGAGCCAACAACACAGCAGTATGTCAGCCGAGGTGTCCTGCGGCAGATCCGGGAGGACGGCCGACTCATGGTCGAGATTGAGAACCACGGAACGGGCCCTGTCGCGTGCGATTTCCTGACCACCGGTTCGAACTCTCGGCTCAGACTCGAACCGGGAGATCATGTTCTCATAGCGCCTCCCGCTTCTGAGACGGGACGTTGGTGTGTGCTCGGAAGGATTGGGACCTATTGTCCGCCTGATGATGATTTATCTGACGAGAGCACCCGCACGATCCGGAAGAAGAACATCGAGATTGTTGCCGACTCGAAGCTGGTCTTGCGGTGCGGCGAGGGATCGCTCACTGTGCGCGAAGACGGCACTGTCATCGTCAAGGGGAGCAGAATTCTGAGTCGATCAAAAGGTGTCAACAAAATCAAGGGTGCGTCGGTACAACTGAACTAAGTCGTGTCGCCATGCTGCAAGTAGAGAATACAACTCCGTTCAAGACAGCGTTTGCGCTGTTTACTGACCAGGAGGGCGTCGATACTGTTTACCCGATCATCAAGGGTACGTTTGACATATCGAGTGAGTTGAAACCGTCGAATTCCCAGCTTCCCCTGGTCGAAGCCGACGAGTATACCGGAGAGCCGGGCGAATCGAGCATAGTTCGGGCCGCCGAGTTCGCTCCGATGAAGCCTGCGACAGACCTGCTCCTGACAGGACACGCGTATCCTCCGGGCGGCAGACCGGCTCAACGGGTTGATGTCACACTGTCGGTGGCGGGCAGAGTTCGGACGGTCAGAGTCGTCGGTGACAGAACGTGGAAGAACGGATTCTTCGGCCCATCGATATCAGACCCGGAGCCGTTCGAGAAAATCCCACTGATCTATGAAAGAGCTTTCGGCGGCACTGATGTCATTGCAAAGAGCGGTGCACTGGCAGCACACGAACAGAACCCGGTCGGCACAGGATACCTTCATCCGAAGGGATCAAAGAACTTCGAGGGAGCACCGCTGCCCAACCTTGAGGACCCTCAGCATCCGATTCAACGCCCGAAGAACTCGCCCCCGACTGCATGTTTTGGCCCAGTCTGTGCGAGTTGGCTTCCGAGACGACAGTATGCAGGGACCTACGACGAGAAATGGCAGAAAGAGCGCGCTCCGTTTCTGCCTGATGATTTCGACCCGCGTTTCCTGAATGTTGCACCCGAAAGTCAGGTGTTTAGTCCCTACCTGTCCGGTGGTGAGGAAGTGACGGTCATCAACGCGTCTCCAGATGGCAGGCTATCCTTCACACTTCCTCTGATCGAATTCAACGTAACGATAGTGATTGAGGGTCATGATGAGCAGGTCGAAGTCAATCTCGATACTGTATGCATCGAACCCGACGACTCGCTTCTGACAATGATCTGGCGGGGCAGGCACAGCATCGACAAGAAGATGCTCAAGATCGAGAAGGCTGTGTTCTGTATCAAAAGCTCAGGCATAAAGGATTTGTGATGAATAGCGCCGCGATCATAGGAATCGGCATGATCACACCGCTCGGCCTGAGCGCGGAGCAGACCGCAGCAAGTATACACGCCGGACTCTCCGCATTCGACGAGAGCTCAATCATGGATGCAGCTTTTGATCCCATCGTACTCGCATCTCTTCCGGACGATGTGCTTGGAAATATGAATCCTGAACTCGCCAAAGAGGAATTCCTGACGCAAAGAGAATCACGATTGCTCAGACTGGCTGCACAAGCCATTGAAAGCGCACTTGCCCCTCTGAGTGACCCAGGTGTCATGCCATCGCTCTATATCGGGTTGCCTACTATGAATGGCCAGATCGCGTTCGACCCGGATCGGTTTCTCAGGAGACTGCATATACAGTCTGGAGAGGCATTCGATGTTTCTCGCAGTTCCGTCACGGCAAGGGGTCGCGCCTCGGGACTGAACGCTGTCCATGACGCCGTCGTCGCGATCGCACAGGGAAAAGAAGAGATCGTTCTGGCGGGAGGTGCGGACACATTCATCGATCTCTACACTCTGGCGACTATGGATCACGAGAAAAGAATATCATCGGATCGTTCGATGGACGGGTTCATTCCGGGCGAAGGCGCTGCGTTCCTGCTGCTGGCTGCGGAGGATCACATCGGATCAGGCGCTCAGGTGCTGGGCAGAATTCTGTCCACGTCCACAGGCGAAGAGCCGGGACACATGTACAGCGATGAGCCATACAAAGGTGAGGGACTTTCCGGAACGCTGGCGAAGCTGTTCGAGCAACTCGGCGACCTGGGGACGCCTATTCCGACCGTCTTCTCCAGCATGAACGGCGAGAGCCATTTCGGCAAGGAATGGGGCGTATCGTACATCCGGTTCAGCGACAAAATCGAGAATGACTATCGAATCGAACATCCTGCTGACTGCATCGGCGATACCGGTGCAGCATGCGGCCCGATCATGATCGGGCTTGCACTTGCCGGATTCAACAATGACTACCTGAACAACCCGGCGCTGGTGTATGCCTCATCGGATCGCGAAAGCCGGGCGGCATGCGTGGTCGATAAAATAGAGTAGGATAAACATGTCACAGACAACATTCGCAAATATGCGCGGAATTACCCACAAGGGAAGTGGCGGAATGAGCACCGTTTTCCCGGACATATGCAAGACTCCAACACCCGGCGGACCGGTGCCAATCCCGTATCCGAACATAGGCAAAGCATCCGATACCACGAAAGGTCCGAAGAAGGTCACGACCGACGGTCAGATGCCGATGGTCAAGGGGGCCACGTACATGATGAGTACGGGCGACGAAGCAGGGACTGTCGGTGGAGTGATCAGCAGCAAATTCAAGGGCGAATGCGAATTCATGCTATACTCGATGGACGTCAAGTTCGAGGGTAAGAATGTCTGCCGAATGGGTGACATGCTGTTCCACAACAAGAAAAATATAATGGGGTAGGATATGCCACAGGTCGGGGAATCAGTTGCAGTAGTAGCGTTCGGAGACGAAAAATGGAAATGTCCGTTTTCACATGACGATGAACAGAAGGACTATCGAAACATCTTTATCGGGCGCGGGACTACTCTGGGCAAGTACATGGCGAAAGGCAAGCCCACGAGCAACAATCCCAACTATGGCAAGAATGAACGAATGGTAGCGGAGCCAGACCCCAGAGAGCAAAAGGGACACGCTCTCAATCAGAAAGATCACCCCAGACCGGTGCGGATCTGGCATGACGGTGAACTGACAGAATGGCCTGTGACAAGTGCCGCTCATCATCTCATCCCTGCTCAGGAGTCGCTCGCGAGATCCGACCTGCTAAAATGGATGATCAACAAGGATAAGCCCGGCAAGATAAAGAAGGGCAAGTCGACCGAGACCAAGAATGGCACAGTAGAAAACGACATTGGATATAACGTGAACGGTGCACAAAACGGGGTGTGGCTGCCCGGACCATACGCCATGCAGGGGATTTGGGCTTCTTTCCTGTCTTTCACCGACAAAGAAGATGAGCACCCACCACGATCCGGTGTACAACCGAAAGATAGAACGGCGCTGCTGGATAATTCCGACAACCAATTCGATTACGCCGTAGCTGCGATGCGCATCGCATTCGCTCAGTTCCACGATCGACACGTGAAGTATAGTAAGTTTGTTCTGCTTGCTCTGAATCGACTCGCCGCCAAACTTGCGACAACCGTGACAGAGATCGGAGGATTCTGTAAGGAATGCGAGGAAAAAGTAAATGACGGCAAGATTCCTCCCCCTTATTCGTTGATACCACGTCTAAATGGCGTATCGAGTCGTCTTCGCGGTCGCCTTGAGGGCGGGCCAGGTGGCTGGAGACTGAACATCTTCACGTCCAACAGGGCATTTCTGTTCATGAAGAAACCGAACTGCGACCCGTCAAGGAAACCGTAGAATAGAAGCAGATGGAGAGAAGTCATGTACTACATGCTGGAGGAACAACCTCTGGAAGACCTGGAAGAACTGGCGGTAATTGACAGATATCCTGATGTCGAGGAAGTGCTGTCATGGCTTACCGGCAAGAAGTTCGACATAGAGGTCCGCGAGCCTCTTGAGTTCATACTTGATGACGATAGCGAAGGCAGGCTGTCAGACTACTTCAACGGGAGTCCGCCCCTGATGAGCAATAGACTCATTGCGGCACTACGGGAAGCCGGTGTAGACAATATCGACACGTACCCGGCTGTTCTCAAAGATGGTTCAGGTGGGATCGTGTCTGATGACTACGTGGCGATCAACGTTGTCGGGGTAATCAGAGCGGCAGACATGTCCGCCTCTGTGCCGGCACCGGAGATTCCTGCTGAGCTAATGGATACAAGTTTTGACTCTCTCGTGATTGACGAATCGAAAACCGGTGGTAAACTCCTGTTCAGGCTGGCTGAATGCGTGACCGGTATTGTGATACACGAAAAGGTGAAAAACCATCTCATAGAGAAAGGTCTCGATTCACTCGGATTTATCGAACCCGAAAACTGGATGTCTTAGATGCGTTGCTCAACCTGATACTGTGTATAGTTCAGTTGAGCCAATCAAGATATTGATCCAATGAACTTACCCGCTGAGAATACCGCGTTCGCTCGTCGTCTCTACGGCGATCATATCGAGGAGATCGAATTTCTCCTCGCGCAGAGGATTGGTCTGTTCCATGATCCTGAAATCATGTGGCCGGATATCGCCGAGTTCGAAGAACGACTCATGGCTCATGTCGACGGCATGGTGTTAGGCGGCGAAGCAGCCGACGAGATTGCAATCGGGCTGCTCGACGATGACGACATCGACATTGTGCGCGGTTCGGCATTCACACTCGCATACTCCGAACAAACATCCGCGCTGGAAGCGGTCATCGACAGAATGATTCATGCGAGTGACGAAACGCTGCCCGCTTATGTCGATGCCCTGAAACACCCACCGAGCAATCTAATCGCGACTCTGCTTTCTCATCTATTAGAACATGACCGCCCGGAAGTGCGGGCTGCGGCAGTGGAAATTCTCGGCTATCGCCGCGAAGGAGATCCGGAACACATCGCCGCAATGCTCGACGACAGTGATAACCACGTTGCCCGGCAGGCCGCTATTGCGATCCGCCGTCTTCGATATGAGAAAGCCACGGACAGACTGGTTGCGATACTCGACTCGGCAGACACATCCGTAGCTATCGAAGCCGGTTTTGCGCTGATGACGTTCCAATCGCCCGCAGGCATCGATTGGTTGCGTGCAACCTGCTCGGCTGCTCACCAGGATTCAGGCAAGGCAGCCATATACCTTGCACTCGCCGGCAACCTGAGAGATGCCGAGAGCATCGTTGGAACCGATTCCGGAATGACGTCGGATGGTCTCGGGGCACTCGGAATTATCGGTAATCCATCCTCCTTTGACAATCTGATTCAGGCAATGAATTCCGACGACGATTCCATCCGCCTCGCAGCCGCCGAGGCGATATATCTGATCACTGGTGCCGGATTGATCGAGGAGTATACTCATGTCGAAGAGTGGATCGGCCCCGATGAATCCGAGATCGAGACGGATGAGACGACATTGACCAGAGTCTCCACTTCGCCTGACGCATGGTCAGCCTGGCTCAGCGAAAACGGCGAGAATTTCACACGTGGGCAGAGATGGCGAAACGGCAAACCCTTTGCAGAGTCACTTCTCGTATACGAGATTGCCGATCCCAGGTCGCGCTGCGATCGACGACAGCATGCGTATCTCGAACTGCTCGTGCGAGGAACATGCGATGAGCCATTTGAGGCCGACTGGTTCATCTCGTCACAGAACATAGCGATTGCGCGGATTAGAGACATTCACGGCTGAATCAGGACACCGGCTATCAGATTGAATTCGTTGATACGCCATATCGATAGTAGTTCTCAACTTATGTGATCGGGTGACTCTCGCCCCAGATACTTCACTCGCGCATCTGTCATGTTGCCGCCCTGAGCGGTCCAGTTCGCAATCGCTCTCTCTCCGCCACCCATGAAAATATCGATGTGATAGTCATTGATCCCGCCGCCGGTGTCGTCAGCTCTCCTCACGCCAACCCGCTCGATGTTGACCCAGTGACCTGATGGAATTATCTTCGGATCCACAGCAATCGAGACTCCCTCCACAACAGGCCGAAACGCGCCGCCCAAACCGTAGTCAAATTTGGCATTCTCCTGTTTGGTTATGCGGCGGAAACCATCCTCCCATGCGAGGTCACGCGGATTGATGATCCTGATGTATTGACCGTCTGATGTCTGCCCCGATCCCTGCATACAGACGCCTTTTCCGGAAAAGAGAAAGTCATCCTTGTGCCGCTCATGAAGCCCGCGTGCATCGACCAGCTCGCCTCGAAAGTCATCCTCATGGCAGACATTGTAGGCTGTGACATAAAACGCACTCTCATACCAGGCTTTGTCGAAATCGACCTGCAGTGGGCTGTGTTTGAATTCTGCGTACGGTGCAGTCAGTCGGAACTCATGGATGCCACCTTCGCGTGACTCGACCCTGAACGATGTCTTTCCTGTTGAGTCTGACGATTCGGGCTGTGTGATGCTGTCGGATGCGACATTCGACAGAGCCGACACCTGAACACCCTGCATCGGGGAGCCGTTTCGGGTAATGGTCACCGCAATATCGATGCGTCTGAGCAGACTGTGACTTTCCACTCTCGAATCGGCCGGAATCAGCGGCAGACCTTCTCGATACGATTTATCCACTGCCATACGAGCGAGAACTGCTACCGATTGCTCATCACTCGATTCTTTCGATGGACCACCGAGCAGACGAGCAATCAGCTCGATGATCGGCTTCAAGACAACCCACAGGCAGCGATCAACCGTCTCACCAGCGGCACGCAATATTCTCAACCTCGCCAATTTCCATCATCTTTCCCCCAGACCGAAATATGATACCTCAACTTCCGGATTCCAAACCGCATAAGAAATGACACTTGACACCGCATTCGGTTAAGGTTATAATTCAGCCTTTGTTGACCGAGTTCATGCACTGAAATACAGAAGATGCGTGCCTACATTCGAGGCACCTGTCACAACCACAAGACCAAATAGCTGCGGGAGTGTTTCCTTATGGACATCACTGAGCTTCTCTTAGTCTGCGTATCAGCATTCGCCGCAGTTTTTGTACTGCTTTCGATACTTGCGGTACTCATGCGACTGATACTGGTCGTATTCCCCGCGAGAGAACAGCAGGGAGATGCGGCAGTGATTGCGGCTGTTTCGACGACAATGGCCGCGCTTTATCCCGGAACACGGATAACCAGGATCGAGGAGATCAAATGATTTTCACCGAGCAGAAAAAGACAATCCGCGTAATGTTCACCCCGTTTCGGGATGGGCTGCAAAGCTCATTTGGCGGAAAAGTTCGCCTGCAGGATTTCCTGCCTGCGATGGTTTACGCCGCCAAAGAAACGGGAATCCATCACTTCGAATTCGGAGGCGGCGCTCGCTACCAGGCTCCGTTTTTCTATCTCGGAGAGGATCCGTTCGAGACGATGCAGAAGATCAGGGATGCGGTTGGCCCGGAGCCCGATCTGCAGATTCTCACTCGTTCAGTCTCAGGTGTAACCCTTACGACCCAGTCAATCGAAGCACTGACTCTCCAGGCCCAGCTGATGAAAAAGTATGGCACGACCTGGGATCGCAATTTCGATTACATGAACGATACCGACAACCTGATCAACACCGGCAGGCCGATAGTCGATTCCGGCATGCACCACCAGGCCTGCATCGCCATGATGGGTCTGCCGTTCCATTCAGACAAAGTCCATACTGCAGAATTTTATGTGAACATCGCGAAGAAGCTTCTCGAAAGCGATATTCAGATCGACAGTATCTGCATGAAAGATGCGAGTGGTACGACCGATCCCAAAACATGCTATGACACCGCGGTCGGCCTGAGAAAGATCATGCCTCCCGAAATGCCGCTCTGGATGCACACTCACGACACTGCCAGCATGGCGGTCGCCTGCTATATGGCGGGCATCGCGGGCGGCGTCGATGGAATCGATCTGTCGGTGAGACCTCTCGCAAGCGGCACTGTCCAGCCGGATGTCCGGTCAATGGCGCACGCTCTCAAGGGTACCGGCTACGATCTCGATCTCGATCCCGACAAGATGCAGACGATCGAAGATATGCTCAACGAGTCGATGAAAGATTACGCATTCAACCCGGCCACGACCACTCCCGATGCGCGTGTAGTTGGATTCCCGATGCCGGGCGGCGCGATCGGTCCAAATGTACACATGATGGTGAAATCGGGCGTGATACATAAGTACGGCGATGTGCTCGCTGAGTTCCCCGTTGTCGTGGAGGCCGGAGGCGCATGGACATCGGTGACGCCCGGAAGCCAGCAGTACTGGCTGCAGGCGTTCAACAATGTTCTCTACGGGCGCTGGGATAAAATTGAAGCGGGCTATGGCCGAGCGGTGCTCGGCTATTTCGGCAAGACGCCATTGCCGCCTGATCCTGAAGTCGTTAAAATGGCGTCGAAACAGCTTGGACTCGAGCCGTTCGACGGTGATCCGCTCGAAGCAGCCCCCAGGAATATCGAACCAGCGAAGAAGGCGCTCGAAGAGCGCGGATTGTCCACTGACGAGAAGAATATCTTCCTGGTGGTCAGCGCGATGGTGCCCGGAAAGAAAATGGAAACCAACGAAGGCATCAGACTCCTGACAGGCAAACCGAAAATCGACGTACCCCTGAAGAAGAAAGAAGAACCAAAACCGGCTTCGGTAGCTGCAGCGGCAGTGAATCCCGGACAGGCGGCCGCAATCACAGGACCTGTCACATCACGATGCGTTGTCGATGAAGGCGGCTCGATCAGAACATTCACAGTTACAATTGAACCGACTGGCGCAGTCGCTTCGGCAACCGCTACGCAGACAATCGCCGCCGCCCCCGCTGCTCCGCCTGTTTCCGGCGGCACAAAAGTCATGTCGAGTTTTGCCGGTTTGGTTGAGGTTGTCGATATCCTCGTCAAAGTCGGAGATACTGTCAGCAAAGGCCATGTCATCGCGGCAGTCGAGGCGATGAAAGCGAAGCATGATATCAAGTCGCCATGTGACGGCAAGGTGACATCTATTGATGTCGCGATAGGCGACGAGATTGATTCAACCAAACCGATCATGACCATCGCTTAGGCGCTGCAGCACATGGATACAATAATAGAGCTACTCAGGCAGTCCGGCTTTTCCAACATATCGTTTGGGAATCTGGCGATGTTTGCCATTGCCGGAACTCTCATCTATCTTGCGATAGCGAAGAATTATGAGCCAATGCTTCTGATACCGATCGGATTCGGCGCGATGCTCGCGAACCTCCCTATGGCCGACATGGGATCTTACGGCCAGGGCCTGATGGGGCTGATATATAAGACGGGAATCAAGACTGAGCTTCTCCCGCCGATTGTATTCCTCGGTATAGGAGCCCTGATCGATTTCCGTCCGCTCCTTGGGCGTCCTCTCACGTTCCTGCTTGGCGCAGCAGCTCAACTCGGTATTTTTATCGCGGCGATAGGAGCCGCATGGCTGCTCGGATTCTCATTGAAGGAAGCAGCCAGTATCGGCATTATTGGAGGCGCCGACGGTCCGACCTCGATATTCCTTGCGTCGCAACTCGCACCGCACCTTCTCGGACCGATAGCGGTTGCAGCATACAGTTATATGTCACTCGTACCGATTATCCAGCCGCCGATAATGCGTATGCTGACATCTAAGAAAGAACGTGCGATAGACATGCCACAGGCCAGGCCTGTCTCAAGGACGGCGGTAATCCTGTTTCCGATCGTTACCGGTATTGTGGCTTGTCTCGGTATTCCGTCGAGTGCTCCACTCATCGGGATGCTTATGTTTGGCAACCTACTGCGCGAATGCGGTGTGACAGAGCGCCTGCGCAAAACTGCGGGCGGCTCATTGATAGATATCGTTACGTTATTTCTCTGTCTTGTGGTCGGAGCCACAATGGATGCCGTGCATTTCCTGAACCTCGCAACAATCAAGATACTCCTGCTCGGAGCAGTTGCATTCTCGTTCAGCACTGCGGGCGGAATTATGCTCGCGAAAATCCTGAACATCTTTCTCGCAAAAGGAAAAAAGATCAATCCTTGCATCGGCGCGGCGGGTGTGTCAGCTGTACCGATGGCGGCGCGCGTCGTACAGAGATTCGTTTCGGATGAGACTGACGGCAGAGTCAATCCGCTGATGCCTGCTATGGGACCGAATGTCGCAGGCGTAATCGGATCGGCCGTAGCGGCGGGAGTATTCCTGACGCTGCTGTCATAGCTGAGATGCACAGATAACACAATCGAAAGGCAACAGTCGAGTAGAGCCCTTTAGCGGTTCTGCCGCTCTTCCTGAATGGCAGAATCACTCCGTTTCGCTTCCCTTCGCAGGGCTCAGGACTTCGCGGATTCTGCCCGTCTGCTACCCTCTCCCAGTTTTCAAGATGTCGAGACCGCGCGGGTTTCAACATGCTCGACTCAACTCTGTTTCATTCCGAATAATGTAATCGCGCAATAGTCCGATAAGATATTTAGTGCCAAAGGGGGAGGGCAAGTACGTCCGACAAGAAGCATCTGCCGGGCGGACAGCGAATTATGCTATTCGGGAGCGAATGATGAACCGTCGCATCGGCGATATTCTGATCGACAAAGGATTGATCACCGACGAAACCCTCCAGCAAACTCTCGAAATCCAGAAACAGACCGGCAAGAAACTCGGTCAGGTCCTGGTAGATGAGCGATATATCACCGAGAATGATCTTGCCGAAGCGATCTCCGAGCGGCTGGACATCCCGAAGATGTCGCTCGAAAACATCGTCATCGATCCGGAGTTGATGCAACTTGTCGGCTGCGATCTGGCGAAGCGTCATCAACTCGTCCCGGTGTTCAGGCTCGGCAACACTCTGACCGTAGCTATGTCGGACCCGATCAATGTCATTGCGGTAGATGAACTCAGATTCCTTACCAAGCACAAGATAAACAGGGTAGTTGCAACACATTCCGATATCAGCTCAGCGATCGAGGAGCATTACTCGGTCAGAGATTCACTCGACCAGGCACTCGAGGATGCTACCCGACAGAAAGAATCTGAGCTGCTGGACATGGCTGGCGGTGATGTTCGCGACGAAACGCTCGCAGGTGAGGCGCCTGTAATCAAGTATGTCAATCTTCTCATAGCACAGGCGGTTAGTAACCGGGCGTCCGACATCCATATCGAGCCGGACGAGAAGAGCGTCAGGATACGGTATCGAGTCAACGGATTGCTTCAGAAGGAAGGTAGCCCGCCGAAAGCGATTCAGTCGGCATTGATTACGAGACTTAAGATCATGGCTGAGATCGACGTCTCAGAGAAACGGGTACCACAGGACGGCAGATTCACATTCAACTGGGGAAGCCGGACTGTCGATGTTCGACTCTCGACACTGCCGACTATTCATGGCGAGAAAATCGTCATGCGTCTGCTCGATCGAAGGAACCTGCTGCTTGGATTGGAGAATCTCGGATTCAGCGATAATGTACTCCGGGGATTCCAGAGCATAACTCGCAAGCCTGAAGGGTTGATCCTGATTTCGGGTCCGACCGGATCGGGCAAAACGTCAACACTTTATGCCGTGCTTGACGAAATCAACTCCATCGAGAAAAACGTGATTACCGTTGAAGATCCGGTCGAGTATAACCTGCCCGGCATCAATCAGGTGCAGACCAACGAGAAAGCCGGTCTGACATTTGCGAGTTGCCTGAGGTCTATCCTGCGGCAGAATCCGGATGTGATAATGGTCGGCGAGATCCGCGACGCCGAGACTGCGGCAATGGCTATCCGATCTGCAATGACGGGACACCTGGTCTTATCGACGATACACACTAACGACGCTGCCGGAGCTGTTACTCGCCTCAACGACATGGGTATCGAAAGCTTCCTTCTGGCATCGAGTCTGTTAGGAGTTCTTGCGCAGAGACTGGTTCGCGCGGTCTGCCCATCTTGCAAGACTGAGGATACTGTTCCGTCTGCTCTGCTGAATGACCTCGACATCCGTGAGGGTAAAGACGCAACGTTCTATCAGGGTGTCGGGTGCGATGAGTGCCACATGACTGGCTATCGGGGCAGAATGGGTGTATTTGAGTTCCTGCCTGTAACTAACAAGATCAAGGATCTCATACTGGCTGATAGTTCGTCCGGTCAGATCATGACTGCTGCAGTGGCCGAAGGCATGGTGACGCTGTACCGTGATGCCCTGAGCAAGGCGTTCGATGGCAAGACAACCTACCGAGAAGTACTCCGGGTCAGCCAGCGTGGCGAAAAACCAGTACGGAGCAGAGTGAATGCCGCAACAGTACAAGTATAAGGTCAGGGACAAGTCGGGCGCGCTGATCACCGGTACGGTGAGAGGCGAAGACACAGCCTCGGTAGAGACTTATCTCGAATCGCTCGATCTGATTCCGATCAAGATAACACCTCAGCGCGATTTCTCGATACGCAAGATCCTCCTTATCGGCGGATCGAAGCCACGGATTGATGATATTGTGCTCATTACGAGAAAAATGTCGACACTCTACCGTGCCGGCATTCCGATCCTGAAATCCCTCGAGATAATTGCCGAGCAATACGAAGAAGTCATGCTTGGCACTATCCTCCTGTCAATTAGGGATGATCTGGAGCGTGGAGAGCACCTGTCTGACTGCATGGCAAAATACCCTAAAGTGTTTTCGCGCATCTACGTGTCGAGCGTCAGGGCGGCTGAGGCGTCTGGAAAACTCGACATCGTTCTCGACAGTCTTGCCGAATCTATGGAGCAGGACCTCGTCACGCGTGAAGAGGTCAGGAAAGCCCTGAGATATCCTGTTACAGTTATGATAGCCATCTCGATCGCGTTTATTGTATTGACCACGTTCGTTGTTCCGAAATTCACCCAGTTTTACGGCTCCTACAATACCGAATTACCCGCACCGACACGGATCATTATCGTCATCAGCGACGTATTGAGAAATCTCTGGTATATGCTCCTTCCGGGCGCCGTCTTTGGCATCTTCGGCCTGAGGAAATTAGTAAAACAACCCGCAATGAGACCCTATGTGGATTCGTTCCTGCTGAAACTTCCGGTTGTCGGAAACCTGCTGGTCAAGACTGCGCTGTCACGGTTTTCGCATATCCTGTCGGTGCTGGTGGCATCGGGGACCCCTCTTATCCAAAGTCTGGAGATAGTCAGGGACGCAGTCGGGAACCATGTGATCAGCAGCGAAATAGGCAGGATGAGTAACGGAATGCGAGAGGGACGCAGTCTGGCCGAATGCAGGCATCACATGAAACATTTCCCCAAGCTTGCCATTTCTCTGATGCATGTCGGTCTCGAATCGGGTTCGCTCGAAATGACCCTGAAAGAAATCAGCAGATTTTTCGATCGAGAGGTCCACTATACGTCGAGCCGACTCACCAGCATGTTGGAGCCATTTGTCCTGATCATTGTGGCTGGTATGGTCCTGGTTCTCGCTCTTGCCATATTCCTGCCAATGTGGAATTTAATATCCGTGTTCAAGGCGTGATCGTTCAACTCCAAGTCCAATATGCCGATATGCTGAGTGTAAGAATGGCTGCATGTGAAAAAAGGAGTAACTACTATGAAGAACTTCAGGAAGAAGCTTGACGCAAAGGGCTTCACCCTCATCGAGTTGGTAATCATCATCGTGGTTCTCGGCATTCTCGCCGCAGTGGCCATTCCCGAAGTATCAAAACATTGCGTCCGAAGCGAGGGAATCATCCTGCAAGGGTTCGCTTGGCTCGCTCCGCAGCGCAGTATCGATCTGGTATGCCAAAGAAGCCGCCAGTGGTGTTGCCAATCCGACCTATCCACCAATCGATTCGCTGAGAAAGATCGGAGTCGTGATGGACAAGAGCATACCATCGAATCCTTATCAGACGAATGCCGGAGACTATATCGTGGTCGGTAAGACCAAGGGTAAGATCGTTGGAAAGAAAGGCGGCTGGGCCTACAAAGAGAGTACTGGTGAAATCTGGCCCAATACCAGCGGCTCCGGAGAGAACAATTAGTAAGTCAAACTCGAGGATTTTCAATATGTTTCGGCAGTGCAGCGGTTTCACGCTAATAGAGTTGGTTATTATTATCGTGGTGCTTGCTATTCTGGCTGCAGTTGGAATACCAAGCATCGGCGGGATGATTGCCGCATCTAAGGTGAACGCGACGAAGTCCGAGATGTTGGAACTGAAAAAAGCTATTGTCGGGAGCCCAAGTATGGTCGCCGGTGGGACCATCACCAGCAAAGGCTTCGAGTATGATGTGGGTTTCGCCCCATCCAGGCTCGAGGATCTCGTGTCGAAACCGGGCTCCGTCCAGGTCTGGAATCGAATCACCGAGATCGGCTGGCATGGACCCTATATCGATGCATCAGACGGCGACTATATCACCGACGCGTGGGGATCGACCTACGCTTACAGCAATGTTTCCAGGACGATAATGAGTGTCAACTCAGACGACACCATATCCGTGAGTTTCTAGTGTCCCAGGAATCCATTCACAATAAAAAGCGGCAAATTAAATCGTGGCATGGGCATCTTGCCCATGATTCACGGGCAGGATGCCCGTGCTACTACAAAAGAATATATGAACATATATCCAGGACACGACACTAGTATGTTAAGAAAATTGTCCGGCGGTAGCGGCTTCACGCTGATGGAACTCGTGGCTGTGATCGTTATAATGGGCATCATCGCGGCAGTTGCCATGCGTTCGATCGGCAGCACACTGGAAACGGCGCGGGTCAATAATACGAAGCGGGAAATGGAGCAACTCCTCTTCGCGATATCGGGTAACCCGGGGCTTTACTCCAATGGCATGAGAACCGACTTTGGCTATGTAGGCGATGTAGGCTCATTGCCGTCGAGTCTCACAGATCTTGTAACGGATCCGGGCTATTCGACGTGGAACGGACCGTATGTTTCAAGCGATTTCAGCGAAGCGGGCGATGAATACAAACGCGATGCCTGGGACGACCTGTACACGTACAATAGCACATCGATTCAATCTAACGGCGGGGGCGGAGGAACGCTGACAAGGCCGATATGCTCCTCCACATCCGAGTTGACATCGAACAGCGTATCGGGCGCTGTCACTGATGCTGCCGGCAATCCGCCGGGCGACAGTTCGTCGGCTGTATCAGTAATACTCACGTTCCCGGACGGGTCAGGCGGCACCACTAATTCTTCAATCACTGTTTCGTCGGGAGGATCGTTTTCGTTTTCGAATAGCATTCCCATCGGGAATCATATGATCCGGTCGGTCTACTCCGCTACAAGTGATACTGTTACAGCATATGTGTCTGTAATGCCTAACAGCGAATCATTTGCCAGCATGAGGTTCCCAGGCGCGCTCTGGGCGGCCTCAGGTGGTGGCGGTGGAAGCGGGGGGCTCGAATATGTTACCGGCTCGGCATCATGTCCCGGAGCTCAGAACGATGAAGTTCAATTCAACATCCGCAACAGCGGCTCGACCAGTATAAGCGTGAGTTGGCTTGTTGCAACATACAGTCACACTCCCACATCCTATTTTCAGAAAGTGTGGTGGGGAAGCGATCAGGTATTCAATTCTCCAAATCCGAGAGCCGCATCCGGAGATATGATCTCCTTCAATTCCAATAAATCAATCGGAGCATCGTCGACTGAGACAATCAGGCTTGAGATGTTCAGGGATTCCCAATCCGGCGGAGGATCCTCAGTCGACATGACGAATACCGACTTCACGATTACATTCAGCGACGGCTCTGTCATAACATTCAACTCCGGAACATAGTATCATGTCCCAGGAATCCATTCACAATAAAAAGCGGCATATTAAATCGTGGCATGGGCATCTTGCCCATGATTCACGGGCAGGATGCCCATGCTACTATAAAAGAATATATGAACATATATCCGGGACACGACAATAGGATGCATCCCGAAATAGCGCCATCGAATCCTGTCGAAGCAGAGATCCAGCGGAACGACGACCTTACCGGTATGCCCAAAGCTGATTGTCCCATGCTTTTCGTTATTGAACTCGGCGAGGAGAGTCTCTCGTGGACAATCGTCTCGCGCAGCAGGAAAAAGAACCGACCGATGCATCGGGGAGGGGTCGAACTCGGGTACGGTGATATCGATAGCCTCAGCCAATGGTTCGAGCATTTCTGGGATGCTGCGGGAGACTACGACCACGAAATACATCTGGTAGTGACAGGACCAGAGACACTCGAACGTACTTTTGTAATCCCTGCCGTCCCGAAATCCGAGTTGGCCGTAGTCGTGAAGAGTCAGGCTAAGAAGGTTTATCCGCTAAATATCGAAAAAGGCCTTTTCGGGTGGAAGGTAATAGGCAAAGTAGAGAGAGCTACCGGAGAGAAATACCAGATATATTCGCTGCTGCTGGGCGACCACTGGTATGACTGGCTGAAGAAGATTTTTGGAACATGCATGAACTGCGTAACTCTTATCACATCAAGCGGCCAGCAGTTCGAGACTCTTCTGAACGAGACCGAATCGAAGTTCAAATCAGAGGATTCTTATCTGATCAGACTGAAATCCAATGTTGTAGAGACAGGATTCTTCCATAACGGATATCTCGAATTCTTCCGTGAGGTCCCGGTTGACAGCCTTTCAGACGACGGAACGGTAGCCGAACTCAGGCGAATCGTAGGAATCGAAGAACAGGCGGCGGAAGATTCTGAGCCGGATCGCGACCTGGTAGTGAACGAACTGAGATCGATTATTGTTGATGCACTCGACTACTACCAGGGTCAGTTCGGACAACGCAGAATCAACTCGGCGTATCTCTGTATGCCGGGCATATTCTCCGATCCTGTGACAGATTTTGTGCAGTCGACGTTCGGAACAGATGTGGTCAACCTGTGCGACAAAGAGAGGGTGGCTGCCCACTGTAAGCTGGCTGGAGTAGAGACGGCATCTTATTCATATTCGTCGTGGGCAACGACGTTTCCGAAAAGAAAGATCGGCCGCAACCTGCTGAATCTCGTTCCGGAAACAATCAAGAGCAGAAAGAAAGAGATCGGCCGTTTTCGCTGTAGTTGGATGGGACTCGCACTGGTACTGATTACGATCTCCGTGCTTTCCGGTGTGAAGATGGTCACGACTAATTCTATCAACGAGAGGTTGCTTGAATACCGAGCAATGATCGCCGACGTGGAGTCGTCACCAACTCTCTCCACGCTGACAGAACGCAAGATGTGGATCGACGAACTGACGGAGAGTTATTCACAGATTTACAGCGAATCCCGTTCGAGTTTCAAAGCTCCGCTTCAAATTCTTTCGCATCAAAGCGCTGATGTCGTGCGATTGAACTCAGTGACTATTGATTACGGTTCCTCCGGTGAATCTACGGTGGAAATCGAGGGCGAGGTGATCGGCGCTGTTGATCGTCAGGAAGCGGTTCTCTACATGTACTTGTCAAATATCGAGAACCATCCGGCGGTACGGGAGTTCGAGTTGACGAGCAAGGGGACTTCCACCCAGTTTGGAGTGAAAAAGACGAGTTTCAGTCTCAGATTGGTGGTACGGTCTTGATCCAACAGATAGTTAAACACAGGGTTGTGCTGACGATAGCTTTGTCGGTCGCTGTTGTCGTAACGTGGTTTTTCCTATTGTATTATCCTCAGACAGGCAGAGAATGTGCGCTGATCGAAGAACGTGAGTCGATTATCAGGAAGCTCGACCTGGCGAGCATGCGACTTCATGAAGCCCGGACGGTGACGTCTAGTCTAAGCGATATTGAATCCAAGTGGGACCAGTTGCGATCCAGCCTCGTTCATCCAGACAGCGTGGAAACAATCATAAAGAAAATCCGGACTATCGCCTCCAAACAGAACCTGAAGTTGCTATCCGTTGACCTCAATTTTGATCCGCTCCTAGATAAGATTGGGGGCGAGGACCTGATGCTTTCTATCAACAGGGTGCGGCTCGATGTGGAAGGCAAGGGCCGCTTTTTCGATATTGGCGATTTCATTGGAGTCCTCGAAGAGGAAGTGCTGGTCGCGGGCATAGACAAGCTGGAGCTCGCTTATCAGGAACTGATCAATCCCAGGATATATTTCTCGCTCGAACTCGAGGTCTTCATATTGTCGGAAGAAGGAGAAACGAATTGATGTCTGATAAGCGCAGAAAAATCATTGTATTCTCGATCCTGGCCATTGCCATAGTCTGGGGAATCTGGAACAACCCGCTGTCGTCGAAAAAAGAGACGAGGCAGTCGGAGGAGCAGCCTGCGGTTCGGGGTGAAGCGGACATACCGGATGCCAGTGAACCGGCCATGAATGCGGCGGCTGCGCCTGACAGGTCGGAAGAGAGCATGCTTGACGGATGGAAAGGCGATCCATTCAGGAGAAAGATCGTCTCTCGGACGGTTGCTGCGCCTGCACGGATTAACAAAGATGAGACATTGAAGCTGTCGGCAATATCAACTCAGGGGAGCAATTCGATGGCGATAATAAACGGCAAGGTCCTGAGCAGGGACGGCGTTATCGATGGCTGGGCGGTAGCTGAGATCGACGCCGAGTCTGTGCTGCTCGTGAAAGGATCGAGGAATCTCAAGTTGAATCTGAAGCGGAGATGAATATGAAACAGTTTGGATTGTGGAATATACTTGTGCCAGCCACCCTGATCTTGATCTATTCCTGGGCCGGTGTTGCCTTGGGCATCGATCGGGCCGAGATGGATCAGACGCGAGTCAGCGTGACGATTGAGGAAGGGGCTGTCGTCGACATTCTGAAATTGCTTGCTATGCAAAACAATTTCAATCTGTCGGTTTCGAGTCAGGTCGAGGACTTTGTGACAATTTCGCTAACCGATGTATCTCTGACGGATGCGCTGGATGTCATCACTTCGGCAGTTGCGGCGTCATGGTATATCGCAGGCAGCGTAGTTGTCGTGAAGCCTCTGGGACAGATGGACCTGCGCGAGTTCGAGACAAAAATCATCAGGCTGCAACACATACCGGCTGACGCGGCAAAGACAATTATCACTCCAGTGATTCCCCAGGGTGGGGCGGTGGAGGTCCTGTCTCGCCGAGGTGAGTCCAGTTCGCGCGGCTGGGACGAGTTTATCGAGATTCGCACGTATGCGGCAGCGATGGAAGAAGCTGAACGACTCATTGAGCAGATCGATGTAGAGAGGCCTATGGTCGAAATCGAAGTCAGGATCATCGAGACCACAGTGCGTGACGAGAGCAAACTCGGTCTCGATTTCCCGGAGAACTACTCGGTCAGGTTTGGTGACCTCGATGATGACGAACTCGAACTGGAGGGTCTTGTCACGCGATCCTTCGAGACCGGAAGTGTGACGTGGGGGCGCATGACAGCTCAGGACGTGACGCTGTATCTCGACCTGCTCATCAGAAATGGCAACTCGAAACTGATCTCGAATCCGAGGGTGACTACACTGTCGAACCAGGAGGCGGAGATCGAGGTCTCTACCACGATTCCGGTCGAGACCCTGAACAGATTCTCAGAAGCGGGCGTCGTGCAGGATATCGTGTCGTTCCAGGATCTCGATGTCAGCATCAAACTCAAGGTTACGCCGCGCGTCAGCGATGATTCAACCATTACGCTCGATGTGGCATCGGTGGTTGAAGAAATAGCGGGCTACACCGGTCCTGCAGACAATCAGCGCCCGATAACATCGCGAAGATCGGTGACATCGTCCGTGACAATTAAGTCTGGCGAATCGCTCGGGCTTGGTGGTCTAATGAAAGAGGTTGAACACAAAACAATAAGTAAGATTCCGATCCTTGGATCGATTCCGGTTATCGGCAGGATTTTCCAGCATCACAGCACGACAACAGAGAAGACCGACCTGACGATACTGATCACACCGCGCATTTTGGGCGAAAGCTAAGTACTATTGTATGTCACGCTTGATGGGGCGTGACGCCTCAAACTCGTCTGGCTCGTGCGCGGCAGATGTGGACATCTGCCGCGCACAAACAACCGCTGAGTCGCTCAAGTTATGTTTGTCCTGGGATTGTAGCTCACTTATTGTACCTGCGGAATATAGGCGAATCGTCAGACCAGCCTTTCCATTTGAAAAAGGGTCCCGCCAAGTAGGTCAACGACTCGAGTTCACCTGATTTGAGAAACACAAGCTGCCACTTTGCTACCTCTATATGCTCGACGTAGGTACATATTGTTACAGTGTCTCTCGTATCACCAATGGCGATGATAGGAGCATGAAAAGACATACTGTCTCTAAGTTGAGATCGGTCAAGCGCCCTCTTGAGGTAGTCATCACCTAATGCTCTGATATCTCCAACCAACGCTGAATCAAATGAAGCATTTGATACTAAGAGACGATGGTTGTAGATGTCATCTTTCTCCTGCCCCATTGCCCTGAGCCTCCGCCATGTGGGTGCATATGCAAGATCATCATATGAATGCAATATGTGCAGGGGGGATGTTCGATACTTGGCAACAAGAATGACCACTGAACGACATAACATGGAAATACCAGTAAGTGAATCAGAACTGGCAGCAACAAGCAGGTTGAAACTCTTTTCGGTGGTTGATCCAATCTCGTCCGACAAGCAACATACATACTCTGATTCAGGCAAATATCCTACGAGTAAATGGCCTAACTCCCGGACTCGGTACCTTAGCAAACGAAAAGAGTTCTGTCCAAAACTATAAATCGACATAAGCCTGAATGATTCTTCGCTAAAGCCATTGTCTGCCAATATTGATCCTGAGTACTTCTCAGCGTAGGCAGAGATGCACGGAAAAAGTTGTTGAATGAACTCACTCCTAACACAGAGAGAAGATATTGAATGTTCGAGATCTAAGGAGTCGGGATGTGTGAAGTCAACTATCTTAGCCGTATCATCATAGCTGGGCCAGAACACTTGGATATCAATATCACAGGTCTGTGTTCCAGCACTCAAATGAAGCTCATCGCCTTGTCCACTCGAAACAGCAATCAAACACATTAGAAAAACCAGTGTGTAAATCATAACATTCCTTCAAACGCCAAGGCGTTTGACCTACAAGAAAATGCCAATGTCAGCCTACTTCTTCCCTTTCAGATACTTATCAAACCATTTCAATATCCACTCAAGCCGAGCGATTCGTCTGTCTGGGCGGCCACCGCGTGAGAGGCCGTGCGGTTCGCCCGGGAATCGTACCATCTCGACCGGTCGTTTCAACATCTTGAGTGCGATGAACATCTGCTCACCCTGCTCGATCGGGCAGCGCAGGTCCTGTTCGGAGTGGATCACAAGAAGCGGCGTCCTGCAGTTGCGGACATGTTTGATTGGCGACATCTCCCACCAGTCGTCCGTATCCGTGTATGGCGATCCTTTGATTTCGCGCGCAATATTGAAACCTATGTCGGATGATCCGTAGAATGAAATGAAATTCGACAACGATCTCTGTGTTACTGCCGCGCTGAAAAACTGCGTGTGAGTGACAATCCAGTTGGTCATGTAGCCGCCGTAACTTCCGCCCGTCACACCCATTTTCTTTGGGTCGATATATTTCATGTCAGCCATATATCGTGCCATCGACATGCA
Organism: uncultured bacterium; assembly: GCA_965369655.1. GTDB lineage: Bacteria > Zixibacteria > MSB-5A5 > JAABVY01 > JAHJOQ01 > JAJRZO01. The sequence continues at coordinate 49,699 of CBDUQR010000003.1, forward strand.
ATCCTCGTAATCGAGGCTGCCCCATTTGCTGACAATACACTCCGCGTGCTCCCGCCCGTAGCCCTGCCCGCCGCGCGGATTGCAGTAATATACGACATAGCCCTGAGCCGCAAGGTACTGCATCTCATGGAAAAAGCTGTAGCCGTACTGCACTCTCGGCCCGCCATGAATCTGCATGATCGACGGGTATTTTCTCTTCGGATTGAAATTCGGCGGCATGAGTATCCATCCATGTATCGGGTAACCGTCGTGCCCGCGCACGATGATCTCTTTCGGCCTCCTGACATCGAGTTTTCTGAGAATATCACGATTCAGACTGGTCAATTGCTTCGGCCTCGAACCGGCGGCGACTCCCGATACACAGACTTCCGCAGGCGCAGTCGGAGTCGCAATCACGGCTGCAATCGAATTCCCTCTGCCCGCCATCGATGCAGACTTGACATGGAGCTTGCCAGAGATCACTGTAGTGAAGTTCCGACCGCCCGCCGTCACCGAGCAGACATGCGTCGCGCCGGAAGTTGAGATCATAAAGTACAACCGCTTGCCATCGGGTGACCAGTGCGGGCGCATCATGCCGAAACCCTCGCCGCTGTCGGAGATGGTCAAGTCAAAAGTCATTCGGTCGAGTTTCGGAGTCAGATCGGTTGCCGTTCCAACCGCAACGGGGACTTTCCAAACATGGTAGTTCGTCACTCCCCACGCATCGTTCGGCTCATCGTGACCCACAAATGCTATGAACCTGGCGTCAGGTGAAACCGAGAGCGCCCAGGATGGTCCGTCAGGCTTGTTCAGTCTGCGTGGCTTCCCACCGCTGGTCGAGACGATAAAGATGTCGTCCTTCAGGCTGTCGCGATCAGAATCTCTCTGAGTGTTCGATATGAATGCGATGCGTCTACTGTCCGGGAACCACACCGGCGACCGCTCGCCGTTCCGCATGTTAACTATCCGTTTGCCTTTGCCGGTGTCGATGTCATAGAGATAGATATGCCCACGATCCTTAGGAAGGAATCCTGCGCCATCGAACTTGTAGAAAAGGCGCGTAATATGCCTGTAAACCGGCTCCTCTTTCTTGCCCTTCTTGTCTTTCGGCAGTTTATCCGCTTTGGCAAACACACAGAGGATTTTCCTGCTGTCAGGCGAAACAGAGATGTCCGAAAATGATCCGTCCGACTCGACAAGAAGCTTCGCTTCGCCCCCTGATGTCGGCATTCGATATATGCCCTTTTTCTCTCCTCGTTTTGAGAGGAACACTATCCATTCGCCGTCCGGTGAAAATACCGGCGCACTGTCGGACACTTCACCAAACGTGTATTGTTTCAGATCAGAGCCGTCGGTGTTGACAATGTAGATATGCGAGAAGTATTTCTTTTCGGACACAGTCGAAGCCGTAAACATGATCCTCGACTCATCCGGGGACATTGCAACACAGGTTACGAACTTGAGCTTTCGCAGGTCCTCTGCAGTGATCTTACTCTTTTTCATCGGAGGACGCTCCTTGTGAGTTCGGGCTTAGGCATATCTTACAAACCTGCAGTGACAAAAGCAACGCTTGAACATTCATTCGTCTAAGCTCCGAGGCTGCTTTTCATTGACTTGACAGGTGCCGGGAGCTGTGCGTTGCGGCCACACGCATGGCAGTGCCGAGTCCTATGCCGACGAGTAGGTTTGTCAGATTGAATATCTCCTCGTCCGAGAAATGGCATTCCAGCACCGACGAGATGCACAGGAAGATCAGCGAGTAGAATGCTCCCGCTACGAAAGGATCCGCCAGCCTTTCCCCCGTCCAGGCGATGGACGAAAGCAGCCGCCGGAAGATGATAACGAGTATTGCGATGAAAGCAGTGAAACCGAGGATGCCGGTCGTCGAGAGAACCTCCAGATACTGGTTGTGCGCATGAGCGGCAGGGGCAAGGTCCGGCGATGATTTCCACAGCTCGAACGCAGCCGTGAATGCTCCCGGTCCGATCCCGAGAATCGGGTTCTGCAGGAAGAAATCGACAGCCGCTTTGACAAAAGTGAACCTGAGAGAAAATGTACTCATGATCACGGTGTCTTTGAAAGCGTGACTTATGAGAGAGACAAGCTCAGGAAGAAAGAGCAGAGTTGCCACAACGACCAGGACAAAAATCGATATCAGGTGAATGATATATTTCCGCTGGCGCAGGACAAACAGGGCGCCGGTAAGAGCGGCTGCAACAAGTCCTCCGCGAGCATGAGTCAGGACAAGCGCAACAACCAGCAAGAGCAAGACCAGCAAAAGAGCGGAACGGAACCGTTTTGTCTTTTCCGACAGGAACGGCAGGAGAAAGAACAAAGCCATGCCGTAGAAGCCGGAATATGTCAGGCTGTTGGAAAATGTACCCTTGATGCGAGGAGGAACTCCCGGCTTATGCATTGCCTGTCTGCCCAGAATTCCGTAATCATTGAAGTATTGCACTATCCCATTGATTGCGCCGAAAGCCACAGCAGCCATAAACAGATAGAGGTGGCCCTTTGTGAACATCCCTCTTCGACCCATGTAGATACCAGCGAACAGGAATATGTATAACAACAAATGCCCGACTTCATTGATCGATTTCGGGTTGATCTCGCAGAGGAGCGCGGATACGAGCGAGATCAGAATATAGGCGACTACAGCATATAGAAGTGACGACTTGAACTCAGCAAATGCCCCGCAGACAGCCACATGAGCAAGCACGCCGAGTAGCAGTATCATGATGAATATCTCGGAGAAGGCAATCGAAAACGGAAGGAACAACACGACGCCGTACAGCGCGGGTCCGATCCAGTATTTCGATATGTTGTCAGCCGATACCATCAGCCGCTTGTCCTCTCTTTTGGCAGAACCCTTCGCGGAACGCCATCCTCGCTTCGAATCCGAGCTTCGTATAGACACGAACGGCCTGTTCGTTATCTTTTTCCACATTTAGTCCTGCAAGATCATGGCTTCTCAGGAGCGCCACAACCGCCTCCGAAGTGACCCGGCAGGCCAGTCCCCTCTTCCTGTATTTTCTAAGCGACTTGTCGGTTACTCTTCGGAGTCGCATCGCTCGAATATCCCCGGTATCTGTCGCTATGCCTCGGGTGAGAGCGACGACTGGACCAGTTCGACGACCTGGTGGAGTATGAATAGGTGTTCTTCCTGAATCCTCGTGACCGACTGCGATGGCACAACAATGCTGAAGTTGGCGATTTCAGCCAGTTCTCCACCACCCTTGCCGAGAAGCGCAGCTGTCTCGATCTGAATATCTTTCGCAGTCTTGACGGCATTGACGACATTGTCTGAATTGCCCGATGTGGACAGCGCAAGGAGCAGATCGCCCTTTCTTCCGATCGCCTCAACCTGTCTCGCGAATACTCTTTCGAAACCGTAGTCGTTGGAGCAGGCGGTGATAACCGATGTGTCGGAGGTCAGCGAGATCGCCGGAAGTGCGGATCGCTCGACCTTGGCGGTGAGCCTGACCACCATCTCAGCCGCGAAATGCTGACTCTCGGCAGCTGAACCACCGTTGCCGCAGATAAGAATCTTGCCACCGCCGCTGATAGTCGACGATATCATCTGGGCCAGGAACACGATTTTCTCCGGGTAATCGTTCTTGCCGGCCAGCAACAGTCGTTCTTTCTCGGCTAATGCTTCTAACGTCGATTCACGCTCAGTCTCTGTCACGGTTCTACCTCCTTGTCATTGCACCGTGGGCGGCAGACGTCCCTTAGGTTGTACCACAAGACGCGAAAAGCAGGTAGTCACACCTGCGAAAGCAAATAGTGTCATTCCCGCGAAGGCCCTTCGCTGTGCTCAGGATATTACGGGAATCTATTGAATGCGTTATAGTTAAATGGACTCCCGCCTTCGCGGGAGTGACATAGGCCGCTTGACCTACATAGACCATCACTGTTCCACCCCCATTGAAGATCGAACATGCACTGCGTCGGCGAATTCAGAAAGCATATCCCAAGACGATTCTTTCTCGAAGTGATTTCCGATCACGACAAACGATGCACCTGAAATAACCTTGCTGTGAGCTTCCTCCGGACATTCGATACCGCCACCGACGATCACCGGGCGAGAGATGTACTCGGTCACTTCCTCGACCATCTCGTCGGGGACAGACTCTTTCGCGCCCGACCCAGCCTCGAGATAGATCAGCTTCATCCCGAGATATTCACCAGCAAGAGCATGGACCTTCGCTATGTCCGGTTTGTCTCGCGGGATCGGTAGTGTGTTCGACATGAATTCCACCGAAGTGCGATTTCCCGAATCGACGAGTATATACCCAGTCGGTATCGCCTCGATGCCGCACGCTTTGACAGCAGGCGCGCCCTTGACCTGCTCGGAAATCAAATAGTCGGGATTTCTCCCTGATATCAGCGATAAATACAGTATCGCGTCGGCTTCCGGCGCGATTTGTCTCCAGCTGCCGGGAAAGATAATCGCCGGAATTTCGGATACTCTCTTGATCGTTTTGATAATCTCGGATGCGTTCGCATCAGTCAGAAGTGATGTTCCCACGAGAAAGGCATCGACACCCGCATCGACAGATTGCTCGACGAACGAAGGCAGACGATCCGCATTGACCCTATCCGGGTCGATCAATACGAGAAAACCAGCACCCTTCAGATTCCTGGTTTTCAACAGATGATCATAAACAATCATGTGACGTCCTCTTCTCTACGCCGTGGGCGGCAGACATCCCGAGGTTGTCCCAAGAGTGATGGTTGACTCAAGTGAGAAGCCAAGTCCGTCACTCCCGCGGAGGCGGGAGTCCATTTAACAAAAACGCATTCAATAGATTCCCGTAATATCCTGAGCACAGCGAAGAGCCTTCGCGGGAATGACCGTATTTTCTCTTTCAAGCATAATCACCTACTTTTCGGGTCTTTTAGGACAACCTCTTTCAAAATCTGTTCCAGATCATCCAGACTGAAACTCTTTTTCGAGCCTCCCTGTGCAAACGTATCTTTTCCACCGCCCCTGCCGTCGAGCTTTTCGTTCACGCTCTTTATGATCGACATCGCCGATACTCCGTCATCGGTAGCTGCTTTCGACACAGCGATGAAGTAATTGGAATCCTGCTTCATGCAAACGATGATCTTCCTCGAATCATTCTTAACATTATCGAGATACTGCTGCGCCTCTTTTCTGCCATCGATCTCGGCAGTCATGAAGTAATAATCGCCGGCCTGAGTCAGGTTGCCAAGATTCGATTTGATCTTCTGGTCACCGTCAGCCTGCTTGAACTTGTCGATCTCTTTCTGCTGTTCTTTGACCCTGCTGACTAAGTTCTCCACTCGATCCGTCAACTCAGACTGCGTCGATTTCAACAGAGCCGATATTCGCTGCACGCTGTCCCGATAATTCGACATGAGATGATACGCGCCCTCGCCCGTGACAGCCTCCATCCTGCGCATCCCCGCAGCGATAGCGGTCTCCTGAGTGATCGCAAACAACCCAATCTCGCCGGTCGATTTTACATGCGTGCCGCCGCACAACTCGCGGGAGTAGTCATCTATTTCCACCATCCTGACTCGCTCGCCATATTTCTCGCCGAACAGCGCCATCGCGCCGGCAGCCTTCGCATTTTCGAGCGACGTTACTTTCCATGTCACAGGATAATTGGCCATGATTGATTCGTTTACGCGCTGTTCTATCCGCTTCAGTTCATCCGGCGTCACCGCCTTGAAATGCGTGAAATCAAAGCGCAGTCTTTCGGGATCGACATGCGATCCAGACTGCTCGACATGCTCGCCGAGGACCTCACGCAGTGCCTTGTGAACAAGATGCGTCGCGGTGTGGTTGCGGGCAATCGCCTTCCTGCGTTTCACATCAATCTCTGCACAAACTTTCTCAGTCTCCAATGCACGGATGTCGCCCTGCAGATTCTTCCCGATGTGAAGTATTGCCTCACCACTTTTCAGAGTATCAAGTACTTCAAAAATAAGCCCATCAGCTACTAATCTGCCTGTATCGCCAACCTGTCCTCCCGACTCGCCGTAGAATGGCGTCTTGTCCAGCAGCACTTCCAGCCTGCTATCCTCCCGCTCCTTCACCTTTAGCACGGTGACCTCACTGCATTGCACTGAAGAATAGCCGGCAAATTCGCTCTCTTCCTTATACGAACTAACAATGAAACCTACTGAACCGCGCGCTTCTCTGCTTCGGCGTTTTTGTTCGGCCATGTACTTCTCAAAACCCGGCATATCGATTTTCAAATCGTTCTCGCGAGCCATGACCTCAGTCAGATCAGGAGGAAATCCATAAGTATCGCACAGTTTGAACACATCGTTTCCCGGAATGGTGTCGCTTCCCTCAGACTTCACTTTCTTCGCGACCTTGTCGAACAGCGCGAGACCGTTGTCGAGCGTCTCATTGAATCGTTCCTCTTCTCCCCGTATCAACTCGGTAACGTGCTTAGCTTTCGATTCGAGTTCCGGATAGGCGCCACCCATTATTTCTCGAACGACAGGCGTCAATTTATACACAAACGGTTCCTGAACACCGAGCAGTCTCCCGTGACGCGCAGCTCTTCTGAGAATGCGGCGCAACACATATCCCCTGCCCTCGTTGGATGGCACTGCGCCATCGGAGAACGCAAATGTCAATGCCCTGAGATGATCGGCGACCACTCGGAACGATGTCCCTTCTGGACCCGCTTCATATTTCCTGCCGCAGCGACTTTCCAGCGCACCGATAATCGGCATGAACAGATCGGTATCGAAATTTGTCTCTGCATCCTGCAGTATACAAACAATTCTTTCGAGACCCGCGCCCGTGTCTATCGACGGCCTCGGCAATGGCGTGACGTTGCCGGCGGCGTCTTTGTCGAACTGCATGAACACGAGGTTCCATATCTCCACGAATCGATCTGTCTCGCCATTCACGACATCATTCGGACCGTTTCCGTAACCCTCACCCCTGTCGAAATGAATCTCGGCGCACGGTCCGCACGGCCCGGCGTCACCCATCGACCAGTAATTCTCTTTCTCATCGAATCTGAGAATCCGACCTTTCAGCTCAGGAACGATCTTCTCCCACAGCTCATACGCCTCGTCATCGTCCTGAAACACGGTCGCCCAGAGGCGGTCTTTCGGCAGTTCGACAACTTTTGTCATGAATTCCCATGCGAATTCGATTGCCTCAGCCTTGAAATAGTCGCCGAAAGAAAAATTGCCGAGCATCTCGAAAAACGTATGGTGTCGCGGTGTCTCACCCACATTTTCGAGATCATTGTGTTTGCCGCCGGCGCGAATACATTTCTGACTCGATGCAGCCCGCTTATACGGCCTCTTTTCATCGCCGGTGAAAACCAGCTTGAACTGATTCATACCGGCATTGGTGAACAGGAGCGTCGGATCATCGACAGGAATCAGCGATGACGACGGGATTACCTTGTGATCGTGCCTCTCAAAATAATCGAGAAAAGACTGTCTGACTTCCGAACTCTTCATGATTCAACAAACTTCCCGACATCCCCTCCAGACACAGGTCTTAAGAGAGATTCACTGATCGTTGTCCGGGCAGAATTCCCTGAGAAATCTCGCGGATGCGCCCATAATCGTCTCCGAACTGAACCCGCGATACCGCAGAAAATTGTTTATTTTTCGCTTTGTGTCAACCGAATTGTCCCGAAGGAATCTACTCGGTCGTCTTTCGAGAAGCTCAAACGCAAGATTTGTCTCATCCGTTCCCGACAGCTTCTCGTCCAGCACGTGGGCGATCACCGACCTGGACACTCCTTTAGCGGCAAGCTCAGCCTCGAGCATTCGTCTGCTTCTCGGCTTTAGCGCCATTCTGCTGCTTATCCAATCCTCGGCAAATTTCTCGTCGGATACATAACCATTCTTCCTGAATTCCGCGATCAGGGAATCGATACGCTCATGGTCGTATCCTCTCTGCCTGAGTTTCTGGATCAACTCTTTCTCGGAATGTGATCGGCGGGAGAGAATCCGGTATGCTGTATCTCGAAGCTTCTGATCGGTCAGCGATTCTTTGAGTTGATTGAGTTCCGATGATGAGAGGGTTCTTCCATCCCTGAGCCCAAGTTGAGCCAGCATGCTGCTGTCGACAGAGGCGAAGAACTCCCCATCAATATAGACTGAAAACCTGCCCGATACTCTCTTTGAAGGAATAATCGCTGTTACGGCAGTTCGGCTTCTCAAGTCTTGCTTTCGTCGTCCTTCTTATCGGGCTCTGTCTTTGTGCCAAACAGGGCATCTCTGACACGACTGGCTAACTCGTCTCGCAATTCCTTGTTCTCGTCAAGGAATGCTTTGACATTCTCACGACCCTGGCCGAGCCTGTCGCCACCGTACGAGTACCATGCGCCCGATTTGTCCACAATGCCATGCTCGGCGGCGATATCGACTATCTCGCCTTCGAGAGATATTCCCTTGCCGTAGATTATGTCGAATTCCGCCTGCTTGAACGGGGACGCGACTTTGTTCTTGACCACTCGCACCCGCGTGCGAGAGCCTATGATACTCTCGCCATCCTTGAGCGCCGAGATCCTCCGGATGTCCAACCTGACTGTCGAATAGAATTTGAGGGCATTGCCGCCAGTCGTCGTCTCGGGGTTCCCGAACATAACTCCGATCTTCATGCGAATCTGATTTATGAAAAGCAGGCTTGTTTTCGATTTCGAGACAGTCCCGGTCAGCTTCCTGAGCGCCTGAGACATCAGTCTCGCCTGGAGCCCCATGTGCGCATCGCCCATCTCGCCCTCGATCTCGGCACGCGGAACCAGCGCGGCGACAGAGTCAATCACCACAATATCGACAGCGCCGGACCTTATCAGTGTGTCGGTGATCTCGAGCGCCTGTTCGCCATGATCCGGCTGCGAGATCAGCAGATTGTCAGTATCTACGCCAAGAGCCTTTGCGTATAATGCATCGAGAGCATGCTCTGCATCGATGAATGCAGCGATCCCGCCCTGTTTCTGAGCTTCGGCGATAATATGCAGGGCGAGTGTGGTCTTGCCCGACGCCTCGGGACCATAGATTTCTGTGACACGTCCGCGCGGGATACCGCCGACGCCGAGCGCATAATCCAATCCGAGCGATCCGGTCGGGATTATCTGCAGACCCTCTACCCGCTGGTCTGATCCGAGCCTCATTATCGAGCCTTTTCCGAACTGGCGCTCGATCTGGACTACAGCCTGGTCCAGCGCTTTCTTCTTGTCGGGTACAGCCTGATTACCCATTATCAGTCTCCTTGTGTATTTAGCAGATCAAATGTTTTCAATGGCGTATATATCGGTCCCTCGGGACGCAACGTGCTCCGATATAAGACGACTTCGGTAACTAATGAACTCTCCGATACAAAGTCAATCACGGATAGCTCGTTCATTAAGATATCTATATTCCTGTTGTCCTTGACCCTGCCAATCGTCAGATGCGCGGAGAACCTGCGCTTCTCCGGTTTGAATCCGAACGGCCTGACCGCTTGATCTATCCTGCTCGACAATGCCCTCAGGCTCTCGTATCCTTCTTTAATGCCCGCCCAGATAACCCGAGGATTTCGAGCATTTGGAAACTGCCCAACCCCTTCGAGTGAGAAATCGAAAGAGAGGCTGTCTCCGATGGCATTCTCGATAGACTCATATATCTGTGGAAAGATATCTTCGTCGGTATCCCCGAGAAACTTCAGGGTGATATGAAGGTTCTCCGGTTTGACCCACTTGACGCGAACATCGAGTTTTTTGAATCTTTCAAGAATACCTGCGACTGCTTGTCTCTGCTGGTCGGAAATATTCACTGCCACGAATGCACGCACCATAGTCACACCCCCAGAATTCGCTTCCTGAGCAGATTCAGGAGAGTATATGCGGACCTGATACGGATAACATCGCGGTCGCCGGAGAATGATCGTTTCGTCACACTGACTCCTCCGCTGTCAGCCACACCGAGATAGACAAGGCCAATCGGTTTTTCGTCGGTCCCGCCCCCCGGTCCAGCGATTCCAGTCGACGCGAGAGCGTAGTCAGTACCGGCAGTATGTCTCATGCCTTCCACCATCTGGCGGCAAACCTCTTCTGAGACAGCGCCGCACGATTCAATAGTTTTGGGATTGACCTCAAGCCGGTCTATCTTCGCCTCGTTGGCGTATGCTACCACACCCTGTATGAAATACTCCGAACTTCCGGGAATATCGGTCAGCAGCTTCGCAATGATTCCGCCGGTACATGACTCTGCAACGGAAACAGTGGCACTATTCTCTCTAAGCAGACCCGCGACTTTTTCCACAAGATTCTCGGAATCGGTCGAGAAAACAAATTCTTTGACAATCTCGCATACTCTTGAGACGTTTTTGTTCAGTATCTCGCGAATTTCTTCTTCGTTCTCGCCTTCGGCGCGCAATCGAATCAGAATACCAGAATATGACGGCAGAAACGCGAGCCTGATTCCATCGGGTCGATATCCCGCTTCCTTCAGCCTTGCGGCGAGCTTGGATTCAGGCATACCGAATGTCGAAATATCCTGATAGACTATGACATTGCCTGTTCCTCTTCTCTTGAGAAACGGAATTAGTCCATGATCCACGAGTGCTCGCATCTCTGATGGCACCCCCGGCAGCGAACAGAAGAGGGTCTCCTTGCGCTCAAATACTATACCCGGTGCGGTCCCGAGGGGATTGGTCAACAGGTGTGCGCCTTCAGGCTGAAGCGACATCTCTCTTGCAATATCTGACATGGTCATACCGAGCTGCCTGTAACGGGCCTTGAGTACTTCGAGGGTCTCCTCATGCTCTACAAGACGAGTGTCAAATGCCTCGCAGATGACTTCTTTTGTGATGTCATCGTCGGTAGGCCCGAGACCGCCTGTGACTACTACAAGATCATATTCCTCAAGCGCCAGATTGATCTCGCGCAGCATATCTTCGCGGATGTCGCCAACCGATGATAGCTTCCTGACATCGACGCCGATTGCTATCAGCGCCTTTGCAATATACGTGGCATTTGTGTCGACAGTGGCGCCGGAGAGTATCTCGTCACCGATTGTTATGATTATTGCGTCCATGCCAGCCTAAGTCAGATAGATCACAACCTGCAGGAGCAGGTTCGCGTAAATACCGGCAACAATATCGTCGATTGTCACGCCCCAGCCTGATGGCAGGGATTCAGCCTGTCGCGCAGGAAACGGTTTCAGTACGTCCATTGCGCGAAAGAACACAAACCCCACCAAGTAATAATACCATACTCGCGGTACGAACACAAGGGTTACAAGCATCCCGGCGATTTCGTCTATTACTATCGGCTTGGCGTCATGCCCGAAGTCTTTCTCCGCGAATGAAGCGAGCACGATCGAGAGTATTGTCGCCACGACAGCCATCAGCGCCTGATAAATGACCGGCACATCGAAGAAAAATATGCAGATTATCAGGCCGGGAAGCGTTCCCCATGTCCCCGGAATGATCGGGAATTCACCGGTGTAGAATCCTGTAACAAGCAGTCGCACAACAGATTTCATCTACGACAGCGTACCTTTCAGCAAGTAGAAGTTCTTCACGACATAATCGATACCGGACCATACAGTCACGACCATCGTGACGAACAGCATGATGTCAAATGTAGTAATCACTCTGGGGTCCGTGAATATCCCCCAGTTGATATCCCAAACCGGCAGGAAAGTCTTGAGGTTAATATAGACGAGAATCACCCCGACAACTGTCATCTGAAGGAATGTCTTCACCTTCGCGAAACCGCTGGTCATGATTACCACTCCTTTGTATGCAGCGAGCGATCTCAGGCCGGTAATGAAAAAATCGCGCGCGATGATTGGCACCACCATCCATGTGCGGGCGTAACCGAGAGCGATAAACGCGATCAGGGCGGACGATACGAGTATCTTATCCGCCAGCGGGTCCATGAACTTGCCAAACCCTGTGGTAATGTTATATTTGCGTGCGAGCCAGCCATCGACGAGATCGGTCAGCGCCGCAATCGCGAATATGATCAGCGCCGCGAGCCGTGCATAGACATTGTCGATGAGAAACAGGAACACAAACAGCGGGGCAAGGAATATCCTGGTGAGTGTGAGACGGTTCGGCCAGTTCATATACGGCTTCTCAAATGCGGTAAGCTATCGGATATAGGAGTACGTGTCAAGTTCATAGACTCTTGGGTTTTAGGAAAAGCATCTTACTTGTAAGCACCCATCCGTTCACCACTCTCTTAAGCTTCCTCGAGTACTTCGAAAATGTCCGGCGCCACGTATTTCTTGGGACGTACACTCTTTTGGGATTCTTGGAGAATGCCAACCTCAACAAGCTTGGAGACCGCTGTCTTGACAGTTGGATAACTAACATTCCAATGGTGGCTAAGCTCTGATATCGACACTACAGGATTAAGAAAAAGTTCTTCCATGGCTCGTATAGTATTTTTCGGCAACCTGCTTCCCTCGAGCTTTTCTAAATAGTCTAAACGTAACTTAATCAACTTGTCCGACAAGTCGGTGGCATGATCTGCTTGAGTAATGATTGCCCTGAGAAAAAACTCAATCCACTCTCGCCATCGGCCCTCCCTGCTGACCGAAAGGAGATGGCTGTAATACTCATTGCGATGCCTTTCAAAAAACGCACTCAAATAAAGCAATGGCTGTGAAAGGTATCCCCGTGAGCATAGGAATAATGCAATCAACAGTCGTCCAATACGTCCATTCCCATCAATAAAAGGATGAATCGCTTCGAATTGATAATGCATGAGAGCGCATTTGATCAACGGGGATTCATCTGATACGTCGTTCATGTACTTCTCCCAGTCTGAGATAGCATCTTTCATCTCAGCAACTGGTGGAGGAACATACGTGGCATCTTTCAGCAAACAGCCGGGTGATCCAATCCAGTTCTGTGTGGTTCGGAATTCGCCGGGATATACTTCACAGCCCCGCACGCCTTGAGTCAGGATTTCGTGTATGTCCCGAATCAAGCGACCACATATTGGGAGCTCTTTGATTCCTTCCAACCCTGCTTCCATTGCCCGAATGTAGTTCCTGACCTCCTTCACATCACTGTTTACTCCAGAGACTCGAGAAGTTGCCTCGTCGAAGTATACATCGCTCAGCGTAGCCTCAGTACCTTCAATGCGCGAACTGAGCACCGCTTCGATTCTTAAGAATGGTCCTATGAGAAGATATGGGTTGGGTAAATGCTTTCCCACACCTGAGAGCAATCCTAACTTACGATCCGCCTCAGAGAGAAGAGCGACAAGATCGCTGTCATAGTCAAGCTTGGGAGGCAGGGGATTAGGAATGAATGCCCAATATTTAGCAGGTGTTTTTACAACTCTACCTGCTCCGCTTGCTTTGAAATCCTCAGGGTTCATCGGTAATTCCCCTCATTCAGATCTGACTCTGTTTCAAGAGCACTCTCAGACCTGATTCTATTCAGCAAAATTTGAAATGCTGCCACCTTTAATCCATATTAATTGGATTAAAGAAAAATACTATTACCTTTAATACAAACTAATTGGATTAAAGAAAAATGTCAAAACCTTTAATATGAATTGGTTGAATTAAAGAAAAACGCCGGAATCTTTAATTCAAATCAAACCAATTAAAGAAAAAAATGTAACCTTTTATTCAAGAAAATTAAATTAAAGAAAAGTGCTAAAACCTTTAATTCAAATCAACTGAATTAAAGGGAACTGCAATAACCTTTAATTGAGAAATAACCTGTTGTATTACTCAATAGACTGCCTAATATCATATATAACAGACAATTACGACATCATCACTTGCATGCAGATTGCCAGGAATCACCCGCCAGCAACTGCAAATCCATAACCAACTGCACCACAATATGATATGGCCAGATTGTTCGCCGCTCTTTACTTTCCCGCTAACTCCACAAACGGCTCGACATCCGCCAGCATGCGGTCGACTGCTGCTGTCCAGAAATCATCTTTGGTCAGGTCGACTCCGAGATGTTTCTGTGCAAGGTCTTCGGTCGTCATCGAACCGGTATCATGCAACAGCGCGTGGTACTTCTCGAAGAACCCTTTGCCTTCAGTCTTTGCCCGATCATAGACTCCGCCCGCAAACAGAAATCCGAACGTATACGGGAAGTTGTAGAACGGCAGTCCGGTCAGGAAGAAATGCAGCTTCGATGCCCAGAAGAGTGGATGATATCCACTTTCGTCGAGCGTATTTCCAAACGCTTTCTTCTGCGCATCGACCATGATCTCATCGAGCCGTTTTCGAGACACAATGCCATTCTTCCGCTCTGAATAGAAAGCCTTATCGAAGATAAACCTCGCCTGCAGATTGCAGAACATCACATGAGTCCGCTGCAGCTTCTGATCGAGCAGCATCAATTTCTGATCCGGATCGCCCGCTTCATTGAATGCCGCGTCGGTCACAAGAAGCTCATTGAAAATCGACGCTGTCTCTGCGAGATTCGCCGGATACTCCGCGGCGAAATACGGAACATCTCTCAGCACCCAGGTGTGCCAGGCATGCCCAAGCTCATGCGCCAGGGTCATCATGTCGCCGAAGGTATCGAGATATGTCATGAATATGCGGCTCTCTTTGACCGGACCAAATCCGGTACAGAATCCGCCACCAGCTTTGCCGGATCGATTCTCGGCTTCAATCCATCTCTTGTCGAACGCCATCTGCGAGAATTCCGCCATTTCGTCGGAGAATCCCCCAAGATGTTTGACGATGAACTTCTTCGCTTCATCCCAACTCATCTTCTGGTCTGATTCTCCGACCGGCGCCGATTGATCGAACCAACTGAATTTGTCGATTCCAAGCAGCTTTTTTTTCGTCTCGATGTATCGCTCTAAGCGAGGCACACCCGCAGCAACGGCATTCCACATGGCATCGATAGTCTCCTCTTTCAGCCGCCCCATGACGAGTGGTTCATACAGGATCGAATCCCAGTTTCGATTGCTGTAGAGCGACAACCTGAAACCTGCGAGAGAGTTAAGAGTCATAGCTGCGTATTCGGCGCGCGTTTCCCATGCCGCTTCGAGTTTCTCGAACGCCTGCTTCCTGATCGATCTGTCGGAACTGTCCATCTTGCTGGCGAGCTGCCCGAGCGAGATCTCGGTTGTTTTTCCATCCTCGTCGAAATCGACACGAAGATCCCCCGCCATCTTATCGTAAAGCCGGTTCCAGGCATGGTAACCGCTCACGGCTAATTCGTTCGCAAACGCCTCGAATTCCTCGGACATCTTCTTACGAGCGTTTGTGCGGAGTTCATCCAGCGAAAAACGAATCCCGGACAGCTCGGGATCATCGAGAAGCGCCGCCCATGCCGCATCATCCTGTCTGCGAGCATACGATTCGATCCGTGTCTGGAGTTTGTACCAGTCAGATATGAGAACATCGATCTCCTGTTTGATCTGCAATGCCGGCATGTCATCGACATTCTGCGCAGTGAGACATTCCGCGAATGCAGCCACGAGTTCGATATCCGTCACAAGCCGCTGATATTCCAGAATTGCCGACCTGCACTTATCGCTTTTGGAATGCTCCAGTTTATCGGGTAGCTGCGCAAACTGTTCAGCGGCTGCCGCGAGATCCTTTTTCAGTTTCTCACGGTAGTCAGAGAATTCTTTCGAGCCGGAACCTCCCGGAAAAATCGAATCGAGATTCCACCGCATAACGAGAGCGACATTTTCAGAAGCATCAGAACTCATGGCTTTCTCCCTGGCAATTTTACCACAGCGGCCGTTCCGCTGGACATAGAGGTCAAATAAAACAACTATTTTTCAAGAGTATATAACATACGGATGGCGGTTTTTCAAGCCGTTACTGCTGTCAGCGGACTTGATGTGGTTGTTTTATATGTCCTGGTCTCCAGCAGATTGGCGTTCCGCAGCAGGCCAAGCCTGTCAGCGACCGAAAACCCGACTTCCAGATTGGGGCAGATCCTTCGAAGCTCAGGACTTGCGAGGACGTCTGCCGCCCACTCATAGCACTCATCCGGGCAACTACAGAGCAATGGATCAAGGTCATTCTTTGCACAGGTTGGCGTGACGTACTAAGCGACTCTTGTCTCATTCCGATACACTCAGCAAGGTCCAGACATCGTTGCACGGTATGATCGGTCCTGGACCAGCACAGCAGGGATTGCTTACGCGTTCGATCAGGATCGAACAAGAGTCGACTCGGAAGAGAAATTCTCCGCACTCGACACAGAATACCTCAACAAGCTGAATCTGACCGACAAACTCAAACACCTGCAACGCATGTCCGCAGCCGGTGTGGCATAAGCTATATTCTCACGAATATCAGAGTGACATGAGTATCAGTACAGTCGCAAACCAGAGCAGCACATTGACGAGCAGCGGCAGATCGGTGAGCAGGACTCGCGACGGCGAGCCTCCTTTTTCCTTCTTGTGGATCAGATAGAGATACCTGAATATCCCATACACCACGAACGGCACGGATATTTCGAGATGCTCAACCCCGAGTTTCTGTTCGACTTCAGGTGAAAGAGTGTAAAATGTATAGGCGATGACTACGGAAGCCGTGACAACAGAAGTCATCTGATCGAGGAAATAGACCGAATAATGTTCCAGAATTGCCCTGTGTTCACTTGCCGCCTCCTTGAGTGATTCCAGCTCGTGCCGCCTCTTTCCGAAGGCGAGAAACAACGCCAGAAGAAACGTACAAACAACCAGCCATGAGGATATCGGCACGGAGATAGCAATACCTCCGGCGATCGCCCTCAGGACAAATCCCCCCGCAATCGTCATCACATCGACTATAACAATATGCTTCAGGACAATCGAATAAAGGATATTCAGCACAGCATAACAAACAAGCAACACCAGTGTTTGCGGATTCAGGAAAATCCAGGCGGTCAACATTGCGCCTGCCATGAAAAGAGCCGACAGAACGATGGCAGTACTGCGAGGGACAACGCCGGATGCAATCGGACGATTCGACTTTGTCGGATGAACCCGGTCTCTTTCATAATCGAGAACATCATTGAACAGATAGACAGAGGACGAGGCGAGACAGAATAATCCGAACAGGATGATCGATGATTCGATCAGTTGAAGATCAGTGAAGCTCTTTGAGAAAACCAGCGCTCCAAAGACGACCAGGTTCTTGGTCCACTGTTCGGGTCTGAGGCTCCGGATCAACCCTGTCGCAAAGTTCATGGATACAAGATACCGACTGAGTGTTTAGAACGGCAAGCTGTTTTCTATCGACTCGTGAATTGATGCCAGGAAGTCCTGGAGTATCGTATCCGCAGCAGCTTCATCCGGGCCGCGCACATTGACCACAAGTCGGATCAGAGCCGCATCTGTCGGCCTGAGTCGCACCGAGTTGAGAACAAGGTCGAACTTGAGGGCATACTCATTGGTCAGAACACCTGATCTGGTCCTGAACCAGTAATAGACTACCTGTCGCATCTTCTTGTTGCCGATCACAACACGATTGACCGAGAACTCCTGTCCGTTTATCTCAATATCGTGCGGACTCGATTCGAGAATACCCCAGCCGCCTCCGGGAAGGCAGTGTTTCGGCGAATGAATCTGCGAGCCATACTTCTGATCATCAAAGTAACCTATGAACAACGATGCTTCAGCTCCATCCGGTCTGCGATATCGCCTCGAGGTCGTACTGGTCGCCTTGAGAACCTCGAGAGTGAAATCGGACAGCGCATACTCGGTACCGTCCCAGCCGTCGATCTCGAGTGGAATCACAGAGAAGTCCGACGGTCTCTCCGGATGCACGCGAACATAACGGAGCATGACAGTCAGCGCTCCTGCAACCAGAAGCAATCCGATTACTATGTAGTATCTATAGGCAGACTTTTCCATCTCAGAATAGAACTCACTATCAAAAGCATTATCATCGAGAACAGAAACACCAGCATTCCGGCCATCTCGTGCAGCGTTCCCTCAACGAATTTCTCACTGATCGCGTATGTCCCGACGGTTGTGAAGATTATCCTTACGACATTCCCGAGGATTGCAATCGGAATCGTAGACAGAAACAGAACCACCGCTTTCGTTCGGTTGTCCTGAGTGAAATAGGCCATCAGCGCACCCAGCGCAAGAAGCGACATTATCGATCTGAGGCCGCTGCAAGCCTCCGCGACCTCAAGCGCCTGCCCCCCCGGCAGATACAGCACATTTCCGAGCCTCACAAGCGGCAGACCGATCAGGCTCACAGCAGACGATGCAATCTGTGATGCGAAAAGCTGCATCGGGAAAGTCAGGGAATAGTAAATAACATACGGTATCGGAATCATAAACAGCAAAAATGCAAATGCAAACCAGATTCGCTTGAAAACTCGAGTGCCGAAAAAGCAGAGCGCAAGTGATGAGAGCAACAGCACAAAGGAAAACCGTACGCTGAAGTATTCGGCTCCCGCCGTACCGATTATGAATATCAGCAGCGCTGCCAATATCCCTGCAAATCCGACATTGCTCCACTTGACGGGAAGTCTCGATATCTCCGCTCTCTGTCGCCAGATGAACCAGATCGACACCGGGATTATCAGGAAGCCGTGTGAATAGTTGGAATCTTCGTACCAATCCAGCACGAGGTCTTTCAGAACGGGCAGATATATCAGAAACACAAGTCCCAGTATCAGGTAGAGCCTGCGGTCGATTCCTGGCTGATTCTCTGCGATTGCAGCAGATTGGGACATAGTGGTATTAGCTGGCCGGCGCCTTTTCAGGAATCCTGCTCCTGAAATATTCGATCGTGCGCCTTAATCCTTCCCTGAAATCGACAGTGATCTCGAACCCGAGTTCCTTCTCCGCCAGAGATATGTCTGATCCCGAGTGCCTGATATCGCCCTGTTTCTCCGGTTTGAACACCGGTTCCACATCAACACCGAGCAGTTCTTTGAGCACTTCGAGCAGATCGAACAGGGTGAACCGAACTCCACCCGCGATATTGTAAACTTTGCCGGCCACATCCGGCGCTTCAGAGGCAAGAAGATTCGCGGAAACCACATTGTCAACATAAACGAAGTCTCTCGACTGCAGGCCATCACCGAAAATAACAGGCTGTTTGGATGTCAGAAGAGCATTCATGAACTTCGGGATCACAGCCGCATAATCGCTGGCCGGATTCTGGTTCGGACCGAATACGTTGAAGTACCGCAGTACGACTGTCTCAAGGCCGTACAATTCATAGTATATTCGGCAATAATCCTCGCCGACGAGCTTGGCTGCCGCATACGGAGATAATGTCTTCAATTCAGACTGTTCCGTCTTGGGCAGATCGGCAAGATCACCATAGACCGCCGATGAGGACGCGAACACGAATCGCTTGATTCCCGCAACCCGTGCTGCTTCCAATAGATTTATAGTACCGGATATATTGACTTCGGATGACCCGACCGGATCTGCGACCGAGAGCTCGACGGAAGGAATGGCCGCCTGATGGAAAACGATGTCGACCCCCGACATTGACCGGGCGACTGCGTCAGAATCCCTGATGTCTCCCTTAATCAGCTCGATCTTACCTTTGATCCGCGAGATGTTCTCCATCCGCCCGGTGGAGAAATCGTCTAAGATTCGGACAGTCTCGTCACGATTTACAAGCTCGGCAACGATGTTCGAGCCTATGAACCCGGCTCCTCCGGTCACCAAGTATTTCATCTATGTACCTTTAGTTCGAGTCTTTTTGTAAGTATCGACCAAAACTGTCAGCTTTTGAGCGCTTGATCACAGATTAGCCGGAATGAGAACAGACGACACAGATTCTGACCCGCAAACGGCGTTTCCGGCATGATTCTGAACAATCGCCAGGATTGATCGTTCCCCATGCATGCCCAGCTTACAGCATCAGAGAGCATTACGCAGGCATGTCAGCTTTCGTCTGTGGCCGATTCATCGCCCGCTTCGCCATTATTTTCAGCTTGTGGCGCATCCGCATCGCCGTTCTGAGAACCGTTGTTTCCTGTCACAACTCTGGCTACGTCGACAACTGTATCGCCCTCGTCGAGATTTATGAGTTTTACGCCCTGCGTAGCACGGCCGATGGATCGAATCTGCCTTATCGGTGTGCGAATGATGATTCCATTCTGCGTTATGATCATCAACTCGTCATTGTCGACAACCTCTTTTACAGCAACGACTTCGCCATTCCTGTCGGATGTCTTGATGTTGATTATGCCTTTTCCGCCTCGGTTCGTGACGCGGTAATCGTCGACGGCTGATCTCTTGCCGAATCCATTCTCTGTCACGGTCATAACCCAGGATTGACGCTTGATGACCACCATCGATACAACGTAGTCATCACTCTCGAGGTTTATGCCCTTGACGCCGTATGCAGTACGTCCCATCGCACGGACTTTATTCTCCGGGAATCGTATCGCCTTGCCGAGACGGGATGCGAGCACGATCTCGTTGGTACCGTCGGTGATCGAGGCGTCGATCAGCTCGTCTTCACCCTTGAGTATTTTGATCGCGATAATGCCGTCGCGTCGCGGGTTCGAGAATGCCGTCAGCTCGGTTTTCTTGATCTGACCATTCCTGGTAGCCATGACCACAAAATGACCCGGCTCGAATCGTCTCACCGCCTGGAATGCGCAGATCGATTCGCCATCGGAAAGCTGAATCATATTCGTAGCATGCCGTCCCTTGGCAGCTCGGCCACCGACAGGAATCTCGTGCACTTTTATCCAGAAACATTTCCCGAACGATGTGAAGAACAGGATATAATCATGCGTCGATGCAATGAACAGGTGCTGGATGAAGTCGTCATCTTTTTTGTCCATCCCGATCACACCGCGCCCACCCCGATGCTGTTTGTGGTATGACGATATCGACAGCCTCTTGATATGGCCGCCGTGTGTGATCGTAATGGCCATGTCTTCTTCAGCAATCAGATCCTCGAGCGACAGCTCTTCTTCTTCGTCTGTGATCAGCGTCCGACGCTCATCGCCGAAGCGATCTCTGATTTCATCGAGTTCCTCGCGAATCAAACTCATGCGCTTCGGATATGACGCCAGGATGTTCTTGAGCCGCTCGATCGTCTGGATCAACTCGAGGTATTCCTGTTCTATCTTGTCGCGTTCGAGTCCGGTGAGGCGCTGCAGGCGCATATCGAGAATAGCCTGAGCCTGAATCTCGCTCAGCTTGAATTCCTTCATCAAGCCCTGTTTCGCGTCGGCGGGCGTCTTCGACGCCCTGATCAGCGCAATCACGGCGTCGATATTATCAAGGGCGATTTTCAATCCTTCGAGTACGTGCGCCCGTTTTTCGGCCTCGTCCAATTCGTATTTCGTGCGACGAGTAATAACTTCGTGCCGATGCTTCAGGAACTGTTCGAGAATTGTCCGCAGGCTCGTACGCCTCGGAATACCGCCGATCAATGACAGCATGTTGACGCCGAACGTCGTCTGCATCTGCGTATGCTTGAAGAGCTGATTCAAGACAATAGTCGCTTGGGCATCGCGACGCAACTCGACGACAATCCGCATACCGTCGCGGTCCGATTCATCCCGCAGATCGGTGATACCTTCGAGCTTTTTCGCGCGAACAAGATCTGCAATCTTTTCGAGGAGATTAGTCTTATTGACCTGGAACGGTATCTCGGAGACGATAATGAATTCCTTGCCGTTTTTTTGCTTTTCGATATTTACCTTCGCTCGCACGATGATTCGCCCCTGACCTGTCAAATGGGCGTCACGGATACCATCCCTGCCATAAATAATCCCACCGGTCGGGAAATCGGGACCGGTGACAATCTCCAGAAGTTGTTCGTCCTCGACCTCCGGGTCATCGATTATCTTAGTCAATGCATCGCAGATCTCGGTCAGATTATGAGGTGGGATGTTCGTCGCCATTCCGACTGCGATACCTGATGATCCGTTGCAGATAAGATTCGGAAACTTGCCCGGGAGAACGACAGGTTCGTCCCGCGTCTCGTCATAGTTCGGCTGGTAATTAACCGTGTCTTTCTTGATGTCCGCCAGCATTTCCATCGCGATAGGCGTAAGACGAGCCTCTGTGTATCGCATCGCCGCCGCGTTGTCGCCGTCGATCGAGCCGAAATTCCCCTGGCCATCGACAAGTGGGTACCGCATAGCGAAATCCTGCGCCATTCTCACCAGTGTCGGATAGACTACCTGCTCGCCGTGAGGATGATAGTTGCCGGATGTGTCGCCGGCGATCTTGGCGCACTTACGGTATGGTCGTCCCGGCGCAAGATTCAGGTCGTTCATCGCGATCAGGATTCGCCGGTTGGATGGTTTCAGTCCGTCGCGAACATCAGGCAGCGCCCGCGCGGTAATGACGGACATCGAGTAGTCGAGATAACTCGACTTCATTTCCTCTGCGAGAGGCTGACTTAGAATATTCTGCCGATCACTCACCATGATTTATATCCTTGATACATTCAGTGTTCTCAATTAGACTCACCTTTCCCTGGTGGTTGCCAGGGAGTACCATCTAGTAATTCATCTGGGTGCTCAATCCACTGATTGATTTCACGAAACCAAATTTCAAACTCATGATCCTCTTTCAAATCTGTTTCGCTCAGTTTTGCTAAACTGGATGAGAGCATCTCATGGTATTTTGGATTGACTTGCGAGAAGAGAGCATATTTCCGCGCAAGACAATGGATACCGTCCAACGCTAACCGCACGAGGTTTCTAAACGGGATTTCCTCAGGTTTAATTATCGGAGACCGTGTTATAATCCAGATGGACATTGTCCAGTGTTTAATGGCTTCCAACGCATAATCTATTTTCTCTTCATCTCTTTGGCTTACCTTGGATGCGACGAGGATGGCCGCTTGGATATGATGATCCTGCGCCGAGAACATTAGTTTCAAAGTCCCCTCACTGTCAGTGAACTGCTTTTCAAGCTGTGTCTGCATTTGCCTATATTCGTCGCGCAGTTCCTTCTGCAACTGCTCAAGTGCTGACCCTAGCTCCGTGCGATATTCTTCTCTCAATTTCTGTTGATAATTTTTTAGCATAAGTCGAAATATTGCTAAATATGAAATGCCCACAAAAGTTAGCAGTCCAGCAACGAGAATGCTCGCATACCAAAGAACCTTTGTCATGTAGTCTTCTTGGTTTCGAAGAACCAAATCTGTCTGGCTGCGTTGCGTATCAAGAAGGTGTCCAAGAAACTCGGCTTTGATTGAATCAGCGACAGACTGAGCGATCCAAACCGTATCCTGCTTCACAACTACAACTGTATCCGCTTCCCCCTTCGCCGTTGGTTGCGTAAGGAGGAACAGTGCCAGAAGCAGTGTGATGTATAAGGTCAGTTTACCGACTTGTCGTCCCCGCGAAGGCGGGGAACCATTGTATGACATTCGATTGTTGGAATGGATTCCCGCATGCGCGGGAATGACAGGACTGAAGCTCTTGACAGTATTAAAGCTCCCATTGCAACAGGAAGTGTGCTTCATGCCCCAGAACCTCCCGTAATCTCAATGTACAGATCTTTCCACTCGGGATTCATCTCTTCGATGAGATTGATCTTCCACTGACGATTCCACTTTTTCATCTGCTTCTCACGAATGATCGCTGCGTTGACATCGGAATGAGTCTTATAATAAACCAACTTGTGAACGCCATATCTTTTTGTGAACCCGTCCACTACATCAGACTTATGCTGATGCACGCGCTTAACAAGGTCACTGGTAATCCCAATGTACAGTGTTCCGTACGTTTTGCTTGTGAGGATGTAAACATAGTACTGCGACATTGCTTTCAGATGGATTCCAGCTTCTGCCGGAATGACACCTCGTATTCATATCACGAACAACAAGCCTCGTTATTCAGCCACATCACCCGACCTGTCTTCCCCGCGGAGGCGGGGAACCATTACACGACGCGCGCTAGAGACAATGGATTCCCGCCTTCGCGGGAATGACAGCAAGAGCAACGGGAATGACGGCAAGAGCGGTAGGAATGACATCAAGAGCGGCGGAAATGACATCAAGAGCGATAGTAATGGTTTAGAGGGTAAATACATCATCTACACATCCAGATTTCTGACATATTGGGCGTTTTCCTGGATGAACTGGCGGCGCGGCTCGACAACATCGCCCATGAGAGTCGTGAATACCTGATCAGCCTCGGCGGCATCCTGCAGCTCGATTCGGAGCAGTGTACGGGTTTCCGGATCCATAGTAGTTTTCCAGAGTTGATCCGGATTCATCTCACCGAGACCTTTGTACCGCTGGATGTGAACATTTTGTCCCCGCCCCATTCTCTCAAGAACCCGGTCGCGCTCATCATCGGAATATGCGTACACCGACTCCCTGCCCTTCTTGAGCATATACAATGGCGGCTGCGCGACATAGACATGTCCCTGAACGATCAGTTCCTGCATATATCTGAACAGGAATGTCAGAATCAACGTGCGGATATGCGAACCATCGACATCGGCGTCAGTCATGATAATAATCTTGCCGTAACGCAATTTGTCGAGAGTGAACTCCTCAGTACCAATTCCGGTACCCATAGCGCTGATCATGGTACGGATTTCCTGGTTCGAGAGAATCTTATCCATGCGTGCCTTCTCGACATTCAGAATCTTCCCGCGCAGAGGAAGTATCGCCTGATACTTGCGGTCCCGTCCCTGCTTAGCGGACCCACCTGCGGAATCGCCCTCAACGAGAAACAGCTCGGTAACCTCAGGATCGCGAAGAGCGCAATCGGCAAGCTTGCCCGGCAGCGATCCGGACTCAAGGGCAGTCTTTCGCCGCGCAAGCTCCTTCGCTTTACGAGCGGCTGTTCTCGCAGATGACGCAGCCTTGCCTTTCTCGATGATCTTCTTCGCAACCGGTGAGTGTTCATCGAGGAAATATGCGAGCTCTTCGCCAACCGCCTGCTCGACTAAGCCCTTAACCTCTGAATTGCCGAGCTTGGTCTTGGTCTGGCCCTCGAACTGCGGCTCCGGAACTTTAATAGAGATCACAGCAGTGAGACCCTCGCGGACATCCTCACCCTGCAGGCCACTCGTTCCGTTCTTCCCATTCTTGAACAGCTTGTTCTTGTTGGCGTAGTTGTTGATCGTCCTGGTAAGTGCCGTCTTGAATCCGACGAGGTGAGTCCCGCCCTCGATCGTATTGATATTATTGACATACGAGAAGATATTCTCGACATATGAATCATTGTGCTGTAGCGCAAATTCCATCTCGACGCCTTCGCGTGATGCGCTGAAATAGATCGGCTGTTTGTACAGTGGCGTTCTGTTCTGATTGAGCCATTCGACAAATATCGCAATGCCACCCTTGTAATAGAAAAACTCCGACTTGTCTTTGCTCGCATCAGCAATTTGAATCTTCAGACCCTTGTTCAGAAAAGCAAGTTCGCGCATGCGAGCAGCAAGGACATCGTACTTGAATTCAATCTTCGGGAATATCTTGGAATCCGGCAGGAATGTTGTCTTATTGCCGCTCGCTTTTCGCTGACCAATCTTCTTGAGCGGACCCAGCGGCTTGCCATACCCGTACTTCTGATAGTAGACATTGCCATCCCTGCTGACCTCGACCTTGCACCACTCGGACAGGGCGTTGACGACCGATACACCGACGCCGTGAAGCCCGCCTGAGACCTTGTAGGAAGCATGATCGAACTTGCCGCCGGCATGAAGTTTCGTCATCACAACTTCGAGAGCTGGCATCTTCTCTGTCGGATGTTCATCGACAGGTATCCCTCGACCATCATCCTCGACAGTTACGCTGCCGTTTTCGTTGATAGTGACTTTGATTGACTCGCAGAACCCGGCCATCGCCTCGTCAACGGAGTTATCTACAACCTCGTAGACCAGGTGATGAAGGCCGCGAGTACCTGTGTCGCCAATATACATGGCAGGTCGTTTACGAACCGCCTCAAGACCTTTCAGTACAGTGATTGCTTTCGCGTCGTAGTTGTTCTCGACCTCAGCTTTGCCAACAGCATCAGGTTCAATCATTGATCTATCCTCCGTTACTCTATACTCACAACCTCTAACGAAAGCGTATATCCCGAATGACCTTTCGGCCAATTCTCTCGTTGAGCCTGCTTAAGATGTCCGCCTTCATGAGAGACAATTCCTGACTCCAGAGGGAGTCCTTCACAGCAACCTTCATGATCCCCCTCTCAACGCCGATAACCTGCGTTACACGGTCGATCTTCGGTCCGACAACACCAGACCAGACCTCGGCAGCCTGCGCCTCCAAGAGCCGCTTTTCAATGCCAAGCGATCTTAGAAGATTCCGTAACGCTTCACCGATTTTCACAGGCTCGGTCATCGTAAGAATCCCCGTAAACTATTATTATAAATGAAATTAAACAAATCGGCAAGCAAAATATCACCCGATTTCGAGGATTCTTCACGTATAAGATATTGTATAACAATGCCTTACGACTGCGGAGTATACATGGCCACTCGTCCAGAGTCAACCATGAGTATAGTTTCAAATATACTTAAGTCTCTGATGTCTCCCAACTTAGATGTCGTCATCATCACCTGCGAAAGCCCTGGCAGAAGAGAAAGAAGG
Source organism: uncultured bacterium (assembly GCA_965369655.1). Lineage (GTDB taxonomy): Bacteria > Zixibacteria > MSB-5A5 > JAABVY01 > JAHJOQ01 > JAJRZO01. The sequence continues at coordinate 76,126 of CBDUQR010000003.1, forward strand.
CAATCGAGACGATTTCTGTCGAAATCTGAGAATATCTCGTCGAGCAGCAGGATCGGAGTCTCGTCGCAGTTGTGTCTGATGTACTCGCAGAGGGCGAGTTTGACCGAGAGTACCACAGTCTTGACCTGTCCCTGAGAGGCAGAATTTCTGCAGTCCTGGCCGTGAAGCCTGAAAATAATATCGTCTCTGTGGGGGCCATACATGGACTGCCGCATGGCGAGCTCCCTGCCGCGACGTGACTTCAGTTTCTCGCTCAGACACTCCGTAGAGTACTCATCCAGTTTTGGAGAAGCTTCATAACAGATCGTCAGGGCTGAATCGGACTCCGACATCTTCTGATGGTATTCTCCGGCAAGTTTCATAATCTCTCGGATAAACAGACTGCGTGTTGCATGTATATCGACTGCGATTTCGATCAGCTTCTGATCCCACACCTGCAGAAGCTCCTCCCCCTCCATTGCACCGATCGAGTCGTAGGCATCTCCGAGTTCTTTCAGCAGGGCATTTCTCTGGGCGATCACTTTCTTGTATTCCCACAACTGAGAGATATACCCTCGCTTGACCTGGGCGATCGATATGTCCAGGAATCGTCGCCTGATGGTTGGCGGGCCATAGACTAACTCTACATCTCCCGGACCGAATGACACAGCCCGAAATCTTTCATATAGCGAGGCTACGCGTTTCTCTACAACGCCGTCTATCTTGATATGTCTTTTCTCGCCCGGTCTGTACGCAACTTCGACCGTAACCGGCTCTTCGAATATTAGACCCGTACCGGCTATGCGAAACAGATCTGAATCGTGACACTTGATTGCCTCGTCCGCTGCGCTGCGAAATGACTTAGCCGTGCAAAGATAGTAGATCGCTTCGAGCAGATTAGTTTTCCCTGCCCCGTTCAAACCAAATATCAGATTCGAACCTGTGGCAAAATGTACAATCTGCTTATCAAGATTTCGGAATCCGGTTATGTCAAGCGAATCCAAATGCAAATCTGTCTCATTGATGTTTGCGGGCCAGTTCTCAGTATCAGTAAAAAGCCCGCCTTGGGCGGGCTTAGCCATATCTTGTAACAATTGTTACATCTTTACTCAGCAAGTCGCAGCGGCATGATCAGACAAAGATAATCCTCGGTTCGGTCAGCAGAGAAAACAATTCCAGCAGAGACAGGTGACGATAATTCAAACACAACCTCATCGCTGTCCATCTGTTTGAGAATCTCTTCTATGTATGTCGCGTTGTAACCGAGTTCCATCTTCTCATGCTTATATTCACAGGTCAATTCTTCCTTTGCTTCCCCGCCAAGGTCGACATTGGTCGCCGACAGGACCATCTTGTTCTTGCCGATCGAGAGTTTCACCTGATGAGTAAGGGAATTAGAAAGTATCGACACACGCCTGACAGCAGACATCAGTTCATCTTTCTGGATCACGAGCCTCTTATCATTATCAAGTGGAATCACCTGATCGAAATTCGGGTATGGTCCCTCAAAGAGCTTGGATGAGATTACACTCGGACCAACTCTGAACATTATATTCTTTTCGCCGAAGACTACTCCGATCTCCTTTTCATGTTCGGCAATCAGTTTGACCACAGCGTTCAGTGCCCTGGGCGGGACGATCAAATCATCAGCCAGGCCGCGCAATTTGGTATTGTCAATGGCGATCTTTGCCAATCTGTGTCCATCAGTGGCGACCATAACCATCTTATCGCCCGAAGTTTGCCACAAAACACCGTTTAGAGCCGGGCGTGATTCATCCTGGGAAACCGCAAAAGATGTCTTGCGGACCATATTTACAAAATCCCCAGCGGGCAAGCGTATTTCTTTTGCAGTATTGTATTCCGGAATGCGAGGAAACTCATCACCAGGAATTCCGGATATCTTGAATTCTCCTGTCTTAGTCAGCATCACCAGTCTGTTCTTATCAGCACTTACAGTGATCTCTGTCTCCGGCAACTCCCTGATAATATCTGTCAATGTCTTGGCATGTACAGTTAGTGATCCCGCTTCTTCGACCTTCATCTCAAGAACAGTAGAAATTGATATTTCCAGATTTGTTGCCGCAAACATTATCCCCGCATCGCGCGCCTCGATCAGTACATTCCCCAGAATCGGTAATGCGGATTTAGTTGGAACTGCTCCGAGAACAATATTCAGGAATTCAAAGAGTTTGGACTTTGCTATCTGGAACTTCATCGTTGACTCCTAAGACTATCCACAGTTCTTTTAGTATCTAAGATCATATATGAATATAATATAATAATCATAATGGTGTTGAATATATTAACAACTGTTGTAATGTATTCTCATGCTGTAAATTACCTGAGTCCAATATTGTTGACAATATTGGATAGTAATCACCAATCAACTCAACCTGTATACATATAACAAATTGATAATACAAATTCAACCCTTTTCAACATTACAGTCCACAGCGATTCAGACATAAAGTGAGTCTATCAACTGATCGATTCTGAGTTTGAGGTTCACATCTTTTTTCATCATACCAACGATAGTTTTATGCGCATGTATTACAGTTGAATGATCCCTGCCTCCGAAAGCAACTCCGATTGTCTTCAGAGAAGAGTCCGTGAGCATTCTGCAAAGATACATGGCGATCTGACGAGCCAGGGCGACTTCAGCGGTCTTTTTTCTGGCGTGCATCATTTCAGGACTGAGATTGTATGACTGAGCCACACGTTTCTGGATTTCTTCGATGCTGACCGACTGCTTTGCATGCGGCAGTGAATCCTTCAACACCTGCTGGGCAAGATCGACTGTAATTTCGCGTCCGCGAAGTGAAGCATATGCCAGGAGTCGGGTAAGACAGCCCTCGAGAACCCGAATATTGCTCGTCACAGAATCCGCAATGAATGTGAGCACATCGCCGGGTACCTGAGTACCATCAGTTTCTGACTTCTTACGAAGGATTGCGATCCTTGTTTCCAGCGATGGAGGCTGAATATCAGTAACAAGTCCCCATGAAAAGCGTGAAAGAAGCCGTTCTTCAAGACCCTTGATGTCTCTTGGTGGACGGTCTGCAGTTAATACAAGCTGCTTGCCGTTCTGATGCAGAGTATTGAAAGTGTGGAAAAACTGCTCCTGAGTCGATTCTTTTCCAGTGAAAAACTGAATATCGTCAATGATAAGCATATCTGCTGAGCGATAGCGACTCGTGAAACTAGTGACTGACCGAGTCGTGATAGAATCGATGAAATCGTTGGTGAACTTTTCCGATGTGACATAGATGACCTTCGCCGATGCGCTGTTATCGACCATGTGTTTACCAATAGCCTGTGCCAGGTGTGTCTTGCCTAATCCGACCCCTCCATAGATAAAAAGTGGGTTGTATCTGGTGCTTCCGGGTGCCTTGGCGACTGCAAGACTTGCGGCATATGCAAACTCGTTGGAATCTCCGACGACAAAGGTATCAAACCGGTATCTCTCAGAAAAACTGGAGTTCACCTGCGGTCGGGCAGCTACCTGATGTTGTGGTTGAACAGGCGTCTTTTCAAGCTCTGCTTCGTCCTCGAATATATCTGTTTGAGCCGCAGCCTGTGACGGACAGACTACGAACTGATATGAGCAGTCCATATCTGTGACAGATCTCAGTGCGTCGACTATCAAGTCGCCATAGTGCTCCTGGAGCCAGTCAGCAACGAACCTGTTCGGTACCCCGATATGGATATCTCCGTTATCCCCGCCAACGGCGGTGGTAGGTTTCAGCCAAGTGAAAAAGCTTTGCTTTGTCACCTTTCTGGACATGAATGATAGACACTCGGACCATATCCGGCTTTGGTCGACAGACATCTTGTCCCCCAATGTATTTATTAACATCTGTGGAAAACTGTAACCTTAAAGCTCTCAGTCAGTTGTATACCGCGGTGTATGCCGGGCCACAGGTTTATCCACAAAGAGTAACATGAAACAGACAGAACCATCGTAATTTGTACGAACTTTCAATCAGTGACTGGTGTTATCAACACGTTGTTAACATATTAGCAATCAACAAGTTCTGAGGATAAACTTGGCGGAATCGGAGCCAAATGTCAAGAACTTGGTGAAAAAAAATAGCGAGTCAGAAGTCCATTGACTGCAATGGCTTACAAGGGCATTACTTCGTAGACATCCTCGGGCTGGTTTCCGGTTGGGTGCAAATAGCTATTATTCCCTGATGACATAGACGTTTATTGAGAACTCCTAAAACGTGTCGAGTATTTCAGTACAGATGTGACGATATGGGTCGGCTACATCGCCGTCAGGACCGTCGAAGAGAGACTTGCCGCTATCGGCATGTTCTCGGATCGATTTGAGGAGCGGAACCTCGCCGAGGAATCTCGTGCTGATCTTTTTAGCGAGTTTGTGGCCCCCCTGCTGGCCGAATATGTACTCCTTACTACCATCGGGAAGGAGATAGTATGACATATTTTCTACGACGCCCAGTACCGGAATATTAGTCTTTTTCGCCATTGCGGCCACTCTGCTGGCGACTTCCGCCGCTGCCGGCTGAGGTGTGGTAACGACTATCATCTGCGAATCGGGCAGCTTCTGGCTGATCGTAATGCTTACATCGCCCGTACCGGGAGGTAAATCCATCAGGAGAATATCCAGTTCTCCCCAGACAGTGTCGGTGATGAATTGGGAGATGGCCTTGTGCAGCAACGGACCTCTCCAGACGACCGGTTCACCTTCAGGCACAAAAAATCCCATTGAGACAACCTTGATGCCATCCTGTTCTGCGGGGATTATCATATTGTCTATGATAGTCGGATCTGAGTCGATGCCGAGCATTCCTGGGACGGAAAATCCGTACACATCGGCATCCAGCACGCCGACTCGCAGCTTCTTTTCTGTAAACGCTCGTGCGAGATTTGCGGTGATCGTCGATTTGCCGACCCCACCTTTTCCGGACGATATTGCGAGAATATGATCGGCGATGTGCTGGACCTTTTCTTCGCTCGGTTCGCCGAGAATCTGCTTGCGAATATCTGCTCTCTCCTGTTCGTTCATGGAGCCGAATTCGACTCGCACCTCGTCGATACCGTCAAGCTCAGAGACTGCCTTCGATACGTCATCGCTAATCCGTACTTTGAAAGGACATCCGGGAATAGTCAGCTTAATTTTGATTACTGCCAGTCTGCCCGTAACCTGTATATCCTCGACCATTCCGAGGTCAACTATGGATTTGTGCAGTTCGGGGTCTTCGACCGGCTTCAACGCCTGCAGGATTTCATCTTTCGCAACCATCTTTTTCCTCTTCTTTCTTTGAAGTAACCAGATCTTGAAGAGTCGTAGACTCCAGAATGTTGTCGACCGCGTCCTGAAACTTTTGCCAGATGGTCTTCAGTGAGCAATCCTCAGCGATCTCGCACTGCGGAATGCCAACGAGGCATTCATAAGCCACTATGGGACCCTGAACCGCATCGACGATAGCCTTGAAGGTAATCTGGTCCGGTCTGCCGCTTAAGATAATTCCCCCGCCATACCCTCGCGAAGTCCTGACGATTCCTGCTCTGGCGAGATCACTCAGTATGTGCGGAAGGAATTTCGGCGGGATACACTGACTCTCCGCGATCTCTTCCGATCTCATCAGGTTGTTCGTCCTGGCGAGCTCTGCCAGTGCCCTTATTGCGTACTCAGTCCGGTTCGAAAACATAATAACGCATAACTCAATCTACGATCACATATTTGCCGCGTGAAGATAACACATGAATCCGTGATGTCAACGACTTTTGGAGGGGTTCGCGATGCGAAAAGAGCCGGACTACTTCAACGGGTTACTCGACCTTGTTTTCCTGTTCTCTCGTAATGCTTTCGAGCGACTGATCGAGATTCTTATTCGGGAGTATAATCTGCATTACAGCTTTCTCAATCGCCTGGGCTACGTTGTCCACGAAAACAAACTCGATGTCGTTCCTGATTTCGTCGGGGGAGACGGACCCATCTCTTTTTCGTTGAGAGTGGGCAGGAATATCTTTCGTATGGATGATCTGTGAGCTCCAAACGCCTTTTCCTCGATTCCTTCGACCGGGTAGATCTTTCCGTGCAGGGTTATTTCACCGGTAAATGCGAAATCGTGATGTACGGGCATCTCAGTCAGCAGCCAGATCCGCTCGATAGGGTTGAGGTCGGGTGAGTTCGGTCAGTCGAATCTTATCTCTGTATATATCAGCCTGCATCATATCGCTGTAGTACTCCTGATCGGTGCATAAAGTGCATGCGACTGTCGTCGTGAAAATAGTATCGGAGCACTATCGTGTCCAGGGAATCCTGCCATCTGTGTCACGATTCTGATGCGTTGATCAACTTGTCTGCAGGACTTGAGGAACACGAACAATGAGCTTGAAGCCGGGGTGTCCGTTGTCAGATGGTATTACTTTGAGGCGTAATCTTCGCTTCAAATTGACGAACGCAAATCGCTCGGCGCTCGATTTCAGCAGTTCTATGACATTGTTTGCTGCATATGCGAGGTCATCTAAGCATCTCGGTTCAAATTCTATCAGGCTGTAATCGTCGATTACCTTGATCATCGGTTCACCAGGATCCTGAGCAAGAAAGTCGGATACTGAACTGCCGTCGCACTCGTTCAGGTTCTTGATCACCCTGATTTTTGATGTGCCGGGTACTGTCCGTTTCAGTATCTTGGAAGGCACTCCCAACCCCAGTATGAAGCTCGAAAGCGATTGTGGAAGTGGTATGGCCATGATAGGAATAGATTTCATCACAATCCGTATGTCATCTTTCTGACAGTGCTGAGCCAGCATAAACTTAATTGTCTCTGTCACCTCACGGATGTCATCGATTGAGACGATGAGATAATGGATAGTTTGCGGCTCGCCGTATAGTTCTGATACTTGAGTGTCCATAGTGCTTATCAGTAAATATCGGCAGTCTGTCGCAAAACTTTTGCGCCGTGGAGGAACGCTTTGAAAATCGGGTCAAAACAGTCGCATTCCGGTGTTTCTCAGATCGGGTACAAACGAAAAGGCCGCCTCTGCCTTAGCAGAGACGGCCAGTTCGGAAACAAGTCACCTTACAGGTCGAATGTCAATCCTATCCTGTGATTTTCGCCGAAGGCATCTCCCTGTTCGGAGATGTAGGCGTAATCAAGACTATACTTATTGGCGACCTTAAGGCCTGCGCCAAGCGTGAATTCACCATTGTTGACGCCGCCACGAACGGCAGCAAAGTAATCCTCCGCGAATTGGTAGGAATACTCGGCGCCGATACGAAGTTTGATCTCAGACTTGTGCTGGATCTTCTCGATGTCGACGGGAACGGTAAATCCTTCGACCGGGAACAGGGCCACACCGACACGGAAAGTGGCGGGTACGGTCTTGTCGAGCTTGGTTCCGAGATCGGACGCGGTTACGCCGAGATTCATCATCTCACTGATGGCGTATCTGACGCCCGCATCGAAACCGACGCCGGTCTTAGTATAGGTGTCATACTTCTGGTAGGCAACTTTGAAGTTGAATCCAACCATCAGATTTTCCATCTGATTGCCGTACGACATGATGAAGACGTGATCGTTAGCATCGAAATTCTCCGGTACGGAGGTCTTCGTCTCACGTTTTTCAATATCGCCGGTCCCGGCATTCAGCCAGGAGAACCCGAGCGCACCGAACTCGAACTGCCCGGCAAATGCCAGGTAGTTGTACTTCCGGTCGCAGTCCATGTTAGATGCGATCATGCTTGAGAAGGAGAACTTCTCAACCTGTGACAGGCCGGCTGGGTTCCAATAGCCTGCTGTAGCATCATTTGCTACGGCAACGTAGGCGCCACCCATTGCAAGCGCGCGCGCCCCCACGCCCATGCGCATCATCGGCATAGCGTGGTTGAATTCAGTGGCTATGGCAACCTGCGAGCAACCCACCACCAGCAGGATGAAAAGCGCCAAACTCAAAGTCGGCGTCTTTCTTGAGTTTCGTTTCATTGTTCAATCACCCTTCGCTAAAGGTTTCCGCAGGACCGGGGGATTATCCCCGGCCCTGCTGGTGAGCTACTTTCCTATGACAGCAATCTTGACGACTTTCGGGTCCTTATCCGGAGCCGTACAGTATGCAAAATAGATACCGTTGGCGACGCGCACACCGTCGTTTGTAGTCCCGTACCAATTGACCTCGCCATCAGTACTGTTGAAGGTTTTCACCAGTTCACCACCAAAGTCGTAGATCTTGATGGTGATTGCATCATTGCCCTTGAGTCCAGGGTTGATTGTGGTGAAACCATCCACGGACGGATCAAACGGGTTCGGGTAGTTGTACGGATCGCCCGCATCTGTAGCCTCGCCGGGACCGTATGCAGACCATGTCCGCTCACGCGAATTGCCTACGTTATCGGTAGCGACGATTCTTGTCCGGACACCGCTGGTCTTGCAGTATCTCAGGTAACCGCCATCGAGAATGTACTCGCCGGCTCCGAGATCACCGTCAGCTTCGGAGATGAGAACATCGTCCTCATAAACGAAGACTTCGTTGATACCCGAACCGTCGTCGGCTATAGAGATCAAGACCGGACAATCATTCGGCAGCGCATCGAATTGCGACCACTGCGTCTCGCCATCGGCAAGGATCACCGGACCGTCGTAGTCGACAGGCAAGTACTGATCCCATGGATGTGCCGTATTGCCTACACAATCGTGTATGCCATGATCCCTGAGATAGTACTCATCCCAGTCACCATAAGCAACCGGATCGCCGGTGCTATAGTAGTCAGACCTTTCGCCTCTCACGCCATCGTAGACAGCGACGATGATTCCGCGTTCATCAGCGAGTTCGTAGTGAGTCGTTATCGTCACTATGCCGGTCACATCATCATAGTAGTAACCGACCTGACCCGGGAAGAACGTGCCAATGAAGAAGAGGTTGTCATCCTGGTTTGGACGCGCTGAGTTGGTGTCGTTCTTTTCAACTGCTATGACGTCGACGAAGACCTCATCCCAATCGATGCCGGATTCCGAATCCGATATGCTGAAAGTGATAGTCGGGTTCTTTCCTACATAGTAGTTATCAAACACGACAACCGGCGGAGTACAATCGACGTTGAACGTCCAAGTCGTATCATTCCACGCGCCCTGGTTGTTCTTCGCCTCAATGTACAGAGTATTCACACCACATTCAAGCGGCGGTGCGCTGTACTCGCCACCTTCCTCGTACTCATCATCATAGTCGCTCGTCATGTAGATATCGAGCAAGCCACTAACGGCATCCCAGTGCGTATACCATCTGTCAGCATCGCCACCGGTCTCCCAGTTGTGGATAGTGATGCCACCAATCTTGATGACAAAGCGATCATCATCGATCTCGGTGAACTCGTGAGTTGTGATGTGTAAGGTGAACTTGGGCGTCAATCCGTCTTGAACCGGACTGGTGTAGCAAACCTCTTCATCATCGCAACACCACGGATAGGCGTCGACTTCAAAGACGACATCGCCAGGCGTCGGATCTACCTGCTGGGCAACTGCAAAGATGCCGTACAAGCAATCGGACGAGAACTGAACAGTGTGATTCTCGGTGTCGAACCACGCATCAGCGCTCAAATTGAAGATGCCGTCGGATTCCCATACACCATAATAGGGATCCCACTTGAGAACTGCGAGTTCAGAAGCGGGCAGATCTATGGAAAGATCGTACGACATTTTAATCTGGGCGTAACGGTTGTAACCGAAGCAGCAACCGCTCGATGTAATAGCGGTCAGATCGTCACCGCCATCGGTCTTAGGCGCCAAGTCTAACTCGTAGCCGCAGCCGATGTAGTTGACGTATATTCCACCGTTGTGGTTTGCAACCGGTACCCAGTCATCCTGAGGCTCGCCTGATCTCGGTAGCCAGGTTTCCATGATAACCATACAGCCGCTGTGATCGCCGTCGGGCAGACCCACTGTGACTGTGCCGCCGTTGCCTGTGTAGGTCGAGGGCAGATCATCCCAGTACGTGAATGTCTGGATCATGGTCATGACCGCGCCGGTACCGTCAGCGGAACCAACGAAGTAGATCGAGTAGCCGCCGCAGATAACGTCGTAGTCAGGATGGACATCTTCCTGGAAGACTGAGTCACCCGGCGAACTCGGATTGAGATCAACGGCCTCGTAGACGAAACCAGGAGGATCGTTGAAATCAGTCTGATACACCGCGAGTGCGACCGGCTCGTTTGCTGACGGAGCGGTCACACGGAGAACACCCTCGAAGATGTCATTCTCGTAGTTCTTCAGAACGACGAGATCTTTCAGTTCGCCATCGACGAATGTCAGACCACCTTCGCCATCAGCTGTACCGATGATCAGTATGGCCGTCGCCTCGTTCGAATTGGTTCCATCCGAGGCGAGCAGGCGGAAGTTATGAGTTCCGCTGATCGAGGATGCGTTGAACTCGGTCCACCAGTAATTGCCTGTCGCAACAGCGCCGGTTCCGATACCGATCCATGCGTCGCCGTCCTGGTACTGGAAGAGTACCTCTGTGGCGTCACCAGACCAGTCATAACCATACAGCCTGTTACCATAGTATCCAATCACGGAAGTGACCGGAGGTGTCTGATCGGTAATGTAGCCGTTGACCGGACCAAACGTGGTCATGTTACCGACCAGATCCCAGGCGTAGAAGTAGAACCTGTACGTGCCTTCGGGAAGACCGGAGATGTTGAACGAACTTGTCTGCTCGCCATCAGTCGCCGGATCAACCGTCTGGTAGTACATAGCGGATCCACTACTGTTTCTCAATTCGAACGCGACCTTGACGATGCCGGAGTTGGCGCCGCTCCAGGAACCGTTGTCCTGGAACTCTCCGAAGAGTTCGGCGACCGGCATGCACGCGTTTAGATCGAGAGCCGGATCGTTGTTAGCTTCAACGTCCTGTTCACAGATCATTGTCGCGGCAATCGTCGGATTGGTCTCGTCGTTGTACAGTGTCCAGAAGTCAGAATCGACGAATCTTCCGGCGCGGTTGTAAGCGCGCACTCTGTAGTGGAATGATCCGTCGCTCGTGATCGTGTCTGACCACATTGCATTGTATGGCGGGTAGTAATCTCTCGACCAGGTGTGCCATGTACCCGAAAGAACACTCTTGTACATGAACAGCACCGAGTCGATCGGTATATCCGGATTATCGTGTGATGCACTTGCCACGAATATGGTGTTGTGCCCGATAAAGCCGGAATCTGACACGGCCGCGTTGCTCGGCAATGTTACGCTTTGCAACGTAGCGTTCGGCCGTTCATTAGCGATGAAGATCCTGGTCGAAACCGGATCCGTATCGACGTTGAACGATGAATCGGTCAGAACCGCTCTCACCCAGACCCAGCCGTCCGGAACCGCACCAAGCGTCTGCCAGTTAGCCGGGAAATTGCCAGTCACATCATATGATGTGGCGATTGTGTCCCAGGTCGATTCACCTTCGATCTGATACTCATATGTCACGGAGTACATATTGTACGCATTCAGAGCGCCGGCGGTCAGTGAGATGTTACCCCAGTAGTAGTTCTGCCACAAGAGGCTCGTGATAACTGCCTGGTTGGCGTTGACGTCAAGAATCGTGATCTTGATCGTGTCAGTCACAACCGGCCTGTTGAGCACATCGAGCTTCTCGACGACGATCCAGGCTACAGTGAACCTGTTCATAATGTCATCGTCAGTGTACAACCCAAGTGTGTATGGATTGAACGTGGCAGTGTACCACGGATCTGCTGCGCCCTGTGCCACCCATGTGACAGTGCCAGGATTCGCAGGCAGCCATCCGTACCTGATGCTCGCAACCTCTACGCTATCCGACATCGGGATCGTCTGCGACCAGACGGTAATATCCACATCTTTCGGAGCATAGACTTCGCCGGTGCCTCCCAGCTTGGTCGATGGCGTGTAGAATGTGACACCATTCGCCTCAAACTGGTTGAAGGCTATCGGAGCCGCCATGTTGTCGACAAACCATCTCTTGTCAGAGTGGTGGTTGCTACTGGTTGGATCGAACGTGTTATCATCGAAGAATCCGTCATCATCCCAATCCCACATCACGTTGTTGGTGATGTCGGTTGCGATAACTCGGAAATCCCAGAAGATGTTGCTCGTCAGACCAGCGGTGTTGTACCCGTACCAGACGTATGTACCTTCGTCTGTAGCGGGTCCCATTTCACCGATTAGCGTGTAATTAGCGAATACATCCGGATCGGTCGTCTTCCTGACATATAGTTCGAGTTTCGAGAAGTCGTTAAACGCTTCCTGAATCTCGGCGTGGAAGTCGACCATACCGGCAAGTGTCGGTACACCGTTGACATCCACAGCCTGCACACACGTCAGGACGATATCCGTCGCAAACGCATCAAGATAGACCGTGATGTATGGCGTCGCCTGGGTGTTATTCAGGTTATCAAAGAATACCGCGCGAACGAGGACGGTGTCGCCGTCAACGAACGCCATGTTATTCCAGTTTCCCTGGAAAGTGTCACCCATCGCGGGCGCCGTCTGAATATCAAACACATTGAACGCCGACTCGCCATTTGTCATGTAGTCGGAGAACAGTGCGTGCTCGAATTCGACACGGGTAACCGGTGACGGATCATATGCCCAATTGTTCACTCTCGCCCAGACATTGAGCGGACGCAGAGTGGAGTTCATCTTGCGAACTCTCTGACCGTCGATCGGGAAAATAATACCGGCTGACGGGGCGGTGGTGTCGGGAGCACAGGCTGCGAACGAGAACGCCGCGGTGTTGCCATCGTCTCGCGTCACCCTGATCCATACCGTGTTTGTGCCCTTCCAGAAATTGGTCGCGTTCATGTAGAACGTGAAGGGCATTGTCGCGACATCTTCATAGTAATTGATTCTCTGCGTAGCGTCGCCGAGAGTCGTGTGGAAGACATCGACCGTGAAAAGATTGCCGGGAGTGAAATTCGAAACAGCAATCTCGACGATGTTCATCGTGTCGAGAGTGACATCGAATCCACAGCCGCTCTGTGGAGAGACCGCACCGTTGACCGAAATCAGCGATGCCGGAAGTCCCACATAAAACCATGTGAATTCAAACGTATCACAAACGAGCGCCTGATCCCAGGTCTGGCCGTTGCCGACCGTATCGAGACCAACCGTCATCGCCTGATACAAATCCTCAGCCGGAGCGCCCGGGAAGAGCGGACTCATTGTACCATTTGTGATCGTGAAGATGAACTGTAGTCCGCCACCCACACGATTCATCATGCTCATGAACTTCCAGTCTCCGGGAGTACCGGTGCCAACGTCCTTATTGCGGACGTACAGCGAACATGCAGCGATGTCGAGATCGCTCGTCTGAGCGTAGATTGGCAGTGGTGATGAGAAGCCGCCGAATGCATGGGCTGCGTCCGGAGCGTTGATGCAAATTGCCGGTGGCTCGCAATCGGCGGTGGCTGACACACGAATTGTATTCCATTCGCGATTGTCACCCTTGTCGATCACGCGCACTATGAACTGATATGTCGTGCCGTGAACCGGAACGACTGTGCCGTCGGTAGTCCAGATAGTGGCCGGATAGTCGGCAGTACCGAGCGTATCCGTTGTCGTATCGGCAACATCCCAGCCGTCACCGCCATCCCAGAAAATAACGTACAGACTGTCGTCCGTGCCGTCAGTCGGGTGAGCAGTCCAGTTCAGCTCTAACGTGCAGTTGGCTCTGGCAGTAGCCCAGAGATTCACTACACCGTCAGGCGGGTCGGTGTCGACCTTCTGAGTGATTGCTGGCGAAGTCACGGCAACACTGTTACCGGCGTGGTCATAGAGAATGAGATCTACCGTGTGCGTTCCCGCAGGCGCATTCACCTGCATGTCGCTCGGCAACACAGTATGTATATACTGATAGATCTTCCAGCCGTGTGTCGTCGAGTCTGTCGCGCACTGTTCCGCGTTGCCGCCCAGACCGTTGTTGTATAGATCCAACTCGACAGGGCAGGGCCAGAACAGCGAATCCTGCGTGAGGGAAGCGTCGACAACGAGTTCGACCTGATCGTAGAAATTGATCACGTTGTTTGAATCGAGATCAAGTTCACGCTCGTAAGTCACTACCGGCGGATCCGGAGGAACAAGATCGACTGCGAACGTTGTCGAATCCTTGGCAAAGTCGAAATTGCCTGCGTTGTCCTGCGCCGTCACCCAGAGAGTACACGGAGATGTGCTGTCGGCGTTGACGTCCAGACCGGTGTTAGATTGAATCAGCTCAAGTCTGAGTTCCCATCTGTTGTCACCGGCCGGGTCGGTCATAGCGAGATTGCCCCAGGTCGTATGCCAGTTAATCATGTTAACTGCTATGGCCTCAATCTCGCCGTACGAGTTGCTCGTCATGTAGGAGAAGACAACGATCGAGTCGCCGATAGCGGCTGTACCGTCACCGTTCTGATCCCACAGAAGCTCAACCCAGACGCCGTTGTCGGACACATTGTCGAACAAAGGCTGCTGGTTGTCAATGAGATGATTGAAGACAACCTCTTGCGACGCCGTGTTGCCTACTGAGTCTTCTCCTATGACAAATACCGAATAGAAGCCGGAGTTGACGTCCAGCGGTACCGATGTCACAGAGGTCTCCGGCAAGCGTTGAGTAATCCTGAACACGTCTCCGACCTGAGTATCATCGCTTTGCGACGCTGTTCCACCGAATGCTCTCATATCGGTGGTGATCTTCTCCAGGGTGTCTAACGTAACATTGCTCTGTGCCCAGATTTCAATCGAATCCTGGAGGTTGATGACACCCGCTTTGAAGAAGTCGTGCCCGGAAATCGGGAAGGTGTAGTCTGCCGTGAAATCCGGCGGCCTGGTGTCTAAACGGAGCGCTCTACCATCGTTGTCGATGCCATACTCCGTTGTCATCAGGCTCGTATAGCGCAACGTATCGGTGAGAGCCTGAGGAGCGTATCCGCTCTGTGCAGCCCTGAGACTTGCACGATGGAACTGCAGACCAGCCTTCAGGTCATCGTAGGTCAGATCGACATTGGCATCGTCGATATCAACCTCGAAGTAGTAGAACACTGTGTCGCCGTTCGGGATGGTGTCGTTGATGTTTGCGAATAACAACGAATCATTCTCTGAGAATGGCGTTGACACAGGATTGATCGTCACCGTCTTCAGCAGAGTAGGACTCGTTAGGTTGTTGTTGTAGGAGCGGTAGAGCGAAATGCTCTTGAACATGTTCTCCTTATCATTATAGGAGAACACCATGATAGAGTTGAGCGTGTCCTGTGCGCCGGTGCTGTTCAGGACCATAAACCTGAACGCCATAACATCGGTCGATACCGCCGACACCGCTTCAATGGTGTCCGACGAATCGCACACAACCAACTCCACCGTCAGACTCGCGTCGTCGGTAAAGGCGTCGCTGGTTATGGTCGCAAGCGACAGATCGTTACCGCCTCCTCCGAGCGAAAGGTCTCCCTGCGCCCAGGCGCTGCCGGAGAGCATTAACCCGGCTACAAGGAGAAAAAGAAAGGTGCGAACGTATTTCATTCGACAACCCCCTGCAGTAGGTTGTAAGGTTACTGGTTTCTTTTCCGTCATTGGGTTTTGGTTCATAGGCTTGGTGCCTACCTCCTTTCCTCTCTTAACTCTTAGTTTCATATATTACTTCTTATCTATTCTTAAACTTCAGTTCGAAAAACCGTGTGAACAAAAAAGCACAAACTCGTCACGGTATCATTATTAAGATCGAACATAACCTCTGCTGTTCGTTCTCGCGTTTGGGAAGATCAATTATAAACTGGAACCAGAAGGTTCTCTTCCCTGAGCGATAGGTTGCAATCCATTAGAGACGCAAAAGACCCAGCCGTCGGGGATACCAATCGAACTCCCCGATGCCGAGTGTACTGCTCGTTCTCCCTATCTCTCTTTAGCCAAAAAGCCTAATAACCTAATTCAATCAAACCGGTTCATCCATTCATCCGGCAAATTATCGGCGCAAAGTAAATCCAACGTTACCAAAAAAGCAAGTTCTTTTTTTCACACCTTTCAAAGTGTTCATTGGCACTTGCACCGAAATTTTCGGAATTCTATCAAGTTGTTGATTCTTTGTCAAGTAATAAAATGCAAACCTTTCACTTATGAACGGCAGTTAAACCATTCTTGTCGATTCCGACTTTTAACTGACTGTCTCACACACAATCGTACGTCCGCGCTACTGTGGAACAGTGCGCCGCCGCACATATCATCTGCGACCATCGCTTGTACCAACTCATGTATATAAAGCATGGTCATTTAGTCTATCGGCACGCCACTTCAGATATTTAGTTTCATTTTGTAACAACATGCTCGCAATGAATCAATTCTCAGCCGGGTCATATCACGTCCGATGGGACTGCTTCGGCCTTATCCCGCTTTCGCAGGAGAGATATTTTCAGGAGCGGTGGCGTCACCAGCGTGGTAATCATAACCATTATTACGACAGCCGAGTATGTGGAGCTTGAGACTATGGGTACGCCCGCCAGAGCAAGGCCCGCGCCGATCTTCGCGAAAATGAGACCGACCTCGCCTCGCGGTATCATGCCGAGTCCGACAGCAAGCTTGTTGGTATCTTTATCCCAGACTCCGAGCGAACAGACTTGTTTGCCGATTATAGCCGCAGCCGTGAGCACAGCCGCAAATCCCAGGATGCTCGGATCGGAGAAAGTCGTGAGATCGACCAACATCCCCATTCGGACGAAAAAAATCGGCACCAGGAAAAGGGCTATCGGTCGGATAAGGTCATCGAGACCGTGCTCGCCTCTTTCGACATAGCCGCGGTAATGGACGTCATCCATGATCAGCCCGGCAGCAAACGCTCCCACGATGGCTGCGAGGCCTATTTTCTCGGCGAGGAATGCGAGCAGGAAACAGATGGAAAGCGCGATAGTCAGCAGCACGCCTGTCGCTTTCACCCTCAGTCCGAATTTCATTATCTTTGGCACGAGGTACGAGCCTAATATCAACGCGCCCACAATGAAGCCGACAGCTTTCAAGATTGATATCAGAATCGTGCCGGAGTCAATTCCTTCCGTACCGGATCCGGCAGCGCTGATCAGGCCGGTTATAACCGACAGCACTATCAGCCCCATGATGTCGTCGATGACCGCAGCTCCGAGGATTATCTGACCTTCCTTGCTCTTTACCTTATTGATGTCTCTTAGCACTCGCGCGGTTATGCCGACTGAAGTTGCGCAAAGAGTAGCGCCGATGAATACGTGCGTATAAATTGATTCAGCCGGCAGGAACCATGCCGCAACTCCCCATCCGAGAAAGAACGGAACGATCACTCCAAGCGCAGCCACTACGAAGGCTGACGCGCCGACAGCGAGCATTTCCTTGATGTTGGTCTCCAGCCCGACCTCGAAGAGCAAAAGCATTACGCCGATCTCTGCCAGCACTTCGAGCGGAACATTCTCCTTGAGGAATTCAAGGCTATCTATCCCGATAAGTGCGAGATTGCCAATTATTACACCGATTATCAGCTCCCCGAGGACCGCCGGTTGACGGAAACGCTCAAAAGCATCCCCCCCGATCTTAGCCGTCACAAGCAGTATAATCAGTGCAAACAACACCGGTACGACCACGGATTCCGGATGACCGCCGCCTGACGCGTGTTCGCCGCCGGCAGTCTCGTGTATCGCTTCGCTGACTGTTTGTGGATGACTGTCGGGTTCGGAATAGACTGCATTACTGGCGATCGCGACGATCACCACCAGGAGCGCTGTGAATGTGATGAACGATCTTCTCATGCCTAATCTCACACCTTGTGATATGACACCACATAGTCCGATTGTGAATCGCGAACAAACAAGCAATTGCAGATTCGATTGCAAGTTTTTTTATTTCCGCGCCCACAGAACGCAGTCGATCGAATTATGTGCAAGCCTGTTTTAATCTATATCGGTTACGGGAGGACAAAATGATGCGAATAGTTTCGATTCACTCGTGCTCGTCGTAGCTGTGCTCCGACGAAATGCGCAGAGGCACAGCCTCTGCGCGTACAAGAATCGTACAGTGGGCGGCAGACCCTTCGAAGCTCAGGGCAGACGTCCTGAGGTTGTCCCAAAAGACTCGAAAAGTAGGTGGTCATGCTTGCGAAAGAAAGTACGGTCATTCCCGCGAAGGCCCTTCGCTTTGCTCAGGATATCACGGGAATCTATTGAGTACGTAATCGTTAAATAGACTCCCGCCTTTCCCTCAGGATCGGGATCAGCGACCGACGCGGGAGTGACAGAGTCAGCTTCTCGCTTGAGTTAATTAGCACTTACGGGACAACCTCTCCTCGTCTGCCCCGTTGAATCTGTAACTGCCGGCCACAGAATGCGTTGAATGGGCTGTTGACTATATCAGTCACAGGAAGACAAGATTGTGCGATAGTTTTATTACAATAATATATATATAGAGAAAGATCGTTGTCTCCGTCGCTGCCTGACTATTTCCCAATCTCCTGAAGTATCTTGATGTAACTCTCGTATCTCTCGGGGAATATCTTCCCGGTTTTGACTGCATCTTTGACTGCGCAGTCAGGTTCGGTGTGATGGCTGCAATCGGAGAATCTGCACTGTCTCGAAACTTCGGCTATCTCAAAGTAGAACTGGTCGATATCCTGTCGGTTGAGTCTGGTCAGTCCGAGGGCGCGCAGTCCCGGAGTATCCACGACATATCCGCCGCATTCGAGCGGGAAGAGTTCGACGACAGTAGTTATGTGTTTTCCCTTTCCGGTCTTGTCGGATACCGTTCCCGTACGGAGCCTGAGACCAGGCTGCACGGCGTTCAACAAGCTCGACTTGCCTGTGCCGGACTGTCCCACAATTACTGATTCCCTGCCGCTCAGTTTATTCCTGAGTTGATCGACGCCGAGACCTTCAGACGCGCTCGTCAGTATTACATCGATACCGACAGAGCGGTAAATCTTCTCGATCCGGCCGAGATTGATAGTATGTGCCAGATCCGTCTTGTTGATCACAACCACTGGCTGCATCCCGCCCTGGATCGCAGTAATGATGAATCGGTCGATGAGGCGCAACCTGAACGGGGGATCCTTGACCGATGCCACAGCGATCATCTGATCGATATTTGCGGCAATTAGTTGTTGCCGCTCTTTTCTGAGTGTCGTCTTTCTTTTTGCGAAGTATGTCTTTCGCGGAAGCACTTCTGTTATTACGCCGGTACGCTGCTCGCCGTCCGACGGCGGATTTGGATCAGTCTCGATTCTGACATCATCGCCGACCACAACCGGCGAGAGCTCGAACTCGGCGCTCTTCTTCACCGACCCCCTGACAGAACAGAGCACAATCTCATCCGACAGCTTCACGTGGAAAGTACGCCCTGCGATTTTTATTACTCGACCTGTCAAATAGTTTCTGCTCTCTGTGTGGTCTCTCGATCTGTCGCCTTATCAACTCCCACAGATCATTTGATGATTAAGTTTACAACTTATAAACACTGCTGTCAATCTCAAGATTCTCGGCCTTAAGACAGCGACCTCTCGAATTCGCTTTGCACTTATGGCCTCTGAAGCATATTATCACTTTCTGGAGGTTTTGGACGACTATATGCAATCTGACCAACTGCCACAGGTTTCGATTCTGCTCGCTATTCGCAACGAGGAAGAGCATCTTGACAGATGCCTCGCGTCAATAGTGTCACAGGACTATCCACGCGACAGTATCGAGATCATCCTCGTCGATGGCATGTCGATCGACATGACGCTGGAAATCATCGAGAGTTGGAAAAGAAAAGACTCCCGCATTCGATCGCTGCAAAATCCTCGAATGATCGTCTCGACCGGTATGAATATTGGCATCGCGGAGGCGAGCCATGACCTGATCCTCTGGACATCGGGTCATGTCATCCTGCAGCCCGATCACATCAGGCGATGTGTGGATACGATGGAGAAAACGAATGCATCTGCCGTCGGCGGGGTGCTACAGGCAGCCGCCCTTACATCAACAGGTAAGATTAATGCCGCTGTCCTGTCGTCACGCTTCGGCATAGGCAACGCGCCCCACAGAGTTGCGACGAGATCCGGGTGGGTGCCAGCGGTTACGATGGCATTATACAGGAAGCAGGCTATTATCAGGGTCGGCGGGTTCGATGAGTCTCTTCCGCGCAGCCAGGATAACGATCTACACGATCGCATGAATAGAATCGGCGAACGATCGTATCTTGACGTCAATATCAAACCGACCTATCTCTGTCGGGAAACATTCGGAGGATTCCTGAAGCAGGCATGGACCAACGGCCTCTGGAATATAATAATCACAAAGACGGGCGGGCGCGGTTTCAATCTGCGCCACTTCGTGCCGATGATCTTTGTCGGCGTCATAGCTCTGTTGCTCGTACTGCTGGCCTTTACTGATCTGGCTCTCTATCCGTTGCTCGGTATTTTGGCTGTATATGCTTGTGTAACTTTGGCTTCGTCGATTGTCGTAGCTCTTTCGAGATCCATGACCTGGCAGATTCTGGTAATACCAATGTGGTTTCTCAGCCTGCACCTGACCTACGGCGCAGGCTCATGGGCCGGACTGATCCGGCCATCTGATTCCGCGCCTGAAAAACAGCGCTAATTTTAATGCATTGTATCGCAATGGGTTGTAGGGGGGGGCTCGATGGGTTGGTTGTTGTTTGCCCTATGTTTTGGAAATACCTGTCGCTCAGGGGCTTAATAATTCTCTCGCAAGAAATCGGAAGCCTGCACTGATGACTCCACAATATGATGTGGAATACAACATCCTGAACCACAATATATTGAGAATTTCCCAAGATTATTGACAAAAAAACCTTGCCGATTCAATTGCACTGGTATAAATTAACTGCGCCATGAGAATAATGGCAAGCTTCAGCTTATTACGGTAACTTCTTGTTGTCTATTATAATAGCTGGAATGGAAAGAATGCGGTGGTGGGTGATTGTGTGTCGGAATCAAGTAAGGACCTAATATGATGATACATAGTTACTTGCATAGCCCGGCAAATCGAAACAACTGTGCGCTTGAAAATGATTGTCATATACGAGGTTTGAAATAGGTTTTATACGCGATGTTGGAATATCCGACTCTACATAGATTGACTGCTTATCGAGAGGGTTTCAACCAATGGAAGGTCAGTTGACTGAGAAACAACAGGACACGGAAGTCCGAAAAGCTGTCCCGGAGGTTATCCTGGTGGCGATCACGCCTGATGGCGAGGATGTCATCGAGCGCGCCTGCCGGACATGCTATCTGTCATTTCACAGATATGACCCGCCGGCATCGACCGATGTGCTGATCAGGAAGGTCATCTGCAAGGGTCATCATTCAGTGCTTGAGCATGCGTCCGCGACATTCAGGATCAAGGGAGCGTCGCGCGTATTTACTCATGAGATGGTGAGGCACAGACTGATGTCGCCATCGCAGGAATCTCAGCGGTATGTGCACTATGGCTCGCGCAAGCCGTTTGAGGTTGTTCTGCCTGCGTCTGTTGCTGAGGCGGGATTTGCCGAGAAATACCTCGGAATGTCCGGCGAATGCTATCGGCTCTATCAGGAGATGGTCGATGCGGGAGTGCCGAAAGAGGATGCGCGATATATCCTGCCGGGAGGAATAACCTCCGAGATCGTCGTGACCGCGAATTTCAGAGAGCTCCGGCACATTTTCTCCATCCGGTGTACCGAACGTGCACATTGGGAGATCAGGAAAATCTGTCTGGATATGTTGAGAATCATGAAGAAAGAGGCTCCGATAGTGTTCCGGGACTTCGAAATTGACGAGGAAAAGGGTATAGCCTTTCGTGTAGATGAGGAGGATAATTGATGCGTACAGATAAAAAACTGCAGCTTTCTGAGAATGCCATGAAGGTGCTTGAGCGCCGTTATCTGATAAAGGATAATGAAGGCCGTCCTGTTGAGACGCCGACAGAGATGTTCGCGAGAGTCGCAAAGACTATCGCTCTGGCGGACAAGAGCTATGGTGCATCCGATGAACAGGTCGAGGAGATTGCCGAGCATTTCTTTGGAGCGATGACGGATCTCGAGTTCCTGCCGAATTCGCCGACCCTGATGAACGCAGGTCGTCCGCTCGGCCAGTTGTCCGCTTGTTTCGTCCTGCCGGTGGGCGATTCGATGGAGGAGATATTCGATACCATCAAGCATGCTGCTCTGATTCACAAGTCGGGCGGCGGGACCGGGTTTGCATTCTCGCGTCTCCGTCCTCGCAACTCGGTGGTAGCATCGACATCGGGCGTGGCGTCCGGGCCGGTGTCATTCATGAAGGTCTTCAACGCCGCGACGGAAGCTGTCAAACAGGGTGGTACGCGTCGAGGCGCCAATATGGGTGTGCTCCGCGTCGATCATCCGGATATTCTCGAATTCATTTCGTGCAAGGACGATGTCAAAGAGATAACCAATTTCAATATCTCTGTGGCTGTGACCGACGAGTTCATGCGGGCTGTCGAGGAAAAACGGGAGTACGCCACGATCAATCCGCGCACAAACGAGGTATTCATCCGGGATGGCAAGCCGTTGTATCTGGACGCCGTAGATGTTTTTGAGGAGATAGTAAATCATGCGTGGAAGACAGGTGAGCCTGGAATTATTTTCGTCGACAGGATGAACGAGTCGAATCCTACAAAAAAAATCGAGCAGATCGAAGCCACCAATCCGTGCGGCGAACAACCGCTTCCACCTTATGATTCCTGCAATCTCGCATCGATCAACTTAAGCAAAGTCATGCTCGATCCGCTGCCCTCGGATTACTCGCCAAGGGAACCTGAAAAGGGAATCGACTGGAGCAAACTGCACGAACTCGTCAAGCTTGGCGTGCATTTCCTCGACAATGTGATCGACCAGAACAGGTATCCCATCCGCGAGATCGAGGAACAGACTCACGCGAGCAGGCGAATTGGTCTGGGCGTAATGGGCTGGGCGGACCTGCTCGTCCAGTTGCAAATACCATACAATTCCGAGGCTGCGCTTGATCTGGGCGAGAAGGTCATGGAGTTTATCAACACAAAAGGCCATTTCCATTCCTCCGAACTTGCCAAATCGCGTGGGAAATTCCCGAAGTGGTCATACTCCATTTTCGCCGACGATGGTGTTGCGATGAGAAATGCCACTGTCACGACTGTAGCGCCGACAGGCACGATCTCGATCATATCAGGCTGTTCATCCGGCGTCGAGCCGTATTATGCCGTGTCATTCGTGCGCAACGTGATGGATAATACTAAGTTAGTCGACGCCAATCCATTCTTCGAAAAGGTTGCGAAAGAGCGCGGATTCTATTCTCCAGAGTTGATGGAAAAGGTCGCCAACAGCAACAGCCTACGCGGTTTTGATGAGATTCCCGAGGATGTCAAACGCGTATTCGTAACTGCCGCAGACGTTTCTCCTGAGATGCATGTCAGGATGCAGGCGGTCTTTCAGAAACATTGCGATACGAGTATCTCGAAAACGATCAACTTCCCATCGGATGCCACGCGCGATGATGTGAAAACGGCGTACTGGCTCGCGTTCAAGCTTGGCTGCAAAGGCGTGACGATCTACCGCGACGGCAGCCGTACCGATCAGGTTCTGTCGACAGGAGCCACGCCCGGCTCCGAGTCGTCGGGCGCTGCTGCGGAACAGGAATCAACGGTCTTTTACAAACCGGTGGTCATGGCCCGCCCAGACTGCCTGAACGGGATTACCGAGAAAATCAGGACAGGTTACGGGAATCTCTATATCACCATCAACACCTATGATGACAGACCGTTTGAGGTGTTCGCGCAAATCGGTAAATCCGGCTTTTCCACGATGGCCGATACCGAGGCCGTCTGCCGTCTAATCTCACTGTCGCTAAGATCAGGCATCTCCGTTGACGATATAATAGAACAGTTGCTCGGCATCGGCGGCGCATCGCCCATCTACCAAAACGGTGGAGTGGTGATGTCGATCCCCGATGCAATCGCTAAAGTTCTCAAGAAGCATTTCGGAAACGGGGAGCAGGGTGTCAACGGCCAGAACGTCTATGATGTCTGTCCTGATTGTGGCGGACGAGTTCAGCACGACTCGGGCTGCGTGGTTTGTCCATCCTGTGGTTTTTCGAAATGCTGATCTGATCAGCATCCGATGAACAGGTTTCTGCCTGCGGGACGGCTCTCGAAGGTCACCGAAGACGGTGTACTGCTGCAGATTCAGACCGAGTTCTCGTGGCATCCCAATCCTCGTGTGGCTACGACTGTCTGTCTCGATGGGGTGGTTCTTCACAAGATTCAGAAAGACTGGGATGCTGCCGTCGAAACGGAACCGCAGCAGAGAGCGGTCGAGAATTTTCTAAACAGACAGCACGACGAGATCGTGTCGGTTATCCAGTCTCAGAAGGCGGAACTTGTCCGGGGGCATCGCTCAAGAGACATCGTAGCTATACTCGATCAACTCTTCGAGATTCGTGGCGTAACCGCCGCATGGTGTCTTAACGATGTCGGGCTTGTGGCTGCGAGGGCGAGTGACGACGAACCGGAGCCTCGCAATTATGATCTGTCGCGCAGTCTGACATCCATGTGCGGTTTCCTGTGCAATGTCTCAACTCTCGGGGATACGATCGAAGGGGCGGCGGTTTTAGATGACTACAGTTTGATAATCGTGCGCCGTGAGTCGGATTACTATGTGGTCGAGTTCGATTCCGGTGTTGATTATACCGGAATCCTCAAGACAGTCAGATCGATAATGGGGAACGCCTGATGGACAGAATCTTAGAACAGATTCGCGGCGTGGCGGGAGTGATCGGGGTCCTTGTATATGATCGAACTTCAGCCGGAATGTTCCGCCTTCTGCCCTCGCGGTTTGATGGCCGCATATCAGATGAGTTGGAATCGAGATTGAAAGAGATAGTGGACTATCTCACCGAGGATGCTTCAGCCAATATGAGAATGCGTTTCGAGTCAGGATGGCTGATCATACGGTCGGCTCGCCGCTTCGCGGTGCTCGTCATCGCCAGGGAAGAAGTGAACATCGATACGTTGAATCTCGTACTGAAAGCGTCGTTTGCCACGCTTCAACACACGCACAGCGCAATCATCGATGCAGCGGTTGTGCACGAATACAATCCCGCTTCTCCTTATATTCTGATCGAAGCAATGAACAGAATCGTCGAATTCCTCTCGATGACCACAGCAAAGGGTCCGATGACGATGGCTGGTATGCTGCGCAGGACAAAAAATGCGCTTCTCGAATCTCGTCCGGCCCTGAAACATTTCTCGGTCGACAACAATGGTCGTGTCGGGCTCATTCGCGGATCTGAGAAGCATCTCGATGTGTCGATAGTCGAGGCATTCGCGCACTGGACTCATGCGATCAAGGAGACTGTTTCATCTTCAGTGCCGATTTTCGGATTCGATATAGTCGAAATCACGAAAGATTCCGAAAGCGATCTGACACGCCTCGGATTCTACTCCGCTTTCCGTAGAGCAACCGCAAAACCAGTCAGCAAGAGCTGATCAATTCGGGATATCCAATATCCACCAAGTAGCGCTTTGTGCGCAAAGATATCAGAAATATGCTTAAATGAGGGAAATAAGTAAAGTATACTTACCTTAATGAGCAGTTTCTGTGACTCTGGATAGCAAACAACAGATTTGTATGTCGGAAATAAGGCATGCAAATTCTGTGTTCGCAGGGGTTGTGCCCCTGCGCCTTTCGTCGGAGCACAAACACATGGCCTATTTGACTGATTTTAGAAAACGGTCTGTTCCTAATTCTCTTAAAGCGTGGCAAGCGGCATCGAAAGCCCATGTTACCTTATCAATAGCAGCTTTGCCTTCAATGATCGCAGCAATGTGTGTACTGAATTCCCACAGCAAAGTGCTCTTTGGAATCTCATCTTCTGAAGGCCATAGCTTTCGGCATTTTGAAAATTGATCCATAAAGTTTTTATAGTTCAAGTAACACTCATCTCTTATGGACTCCAGCATCTCTTGTGGTAAATTGCTATTCAGTCTCGAAATCAAGATTTCAATGGTTCTGCTCGCAAGAATGTTTCTTGAATCGAGCCGCTGTTTAGGTGTGCAAACCGCTTCAAGCTCCCTATCTATATAGCATAACTGAAGAAATGTATATTCGCTACATAAACGAAACCATGTAGCGGCACTCAACTTAAGTTCGTAATCTTCTTTGGTATTAGATATTGACGAATGGAGTATATTAACTGATTCAAATGCTATTGAGATAATCTGCTTTGCGAATTCATCAGCAAGTGCAATTGAGTTACAATTGTTGTCAGTCTCATCGGTGCTCATTGGTTTAATTCCTCAAGCCATAATCCCAGTGCTCGAAGTATTGGGATTGTAACAATCTACATCTGACTTATTCTACATTTCAGTCTCGATCAAACAGTGCTGGTCTTTAGCGAAGTTAATCAATCACTCCGTCTGGAACAAGCGGATTGTGGATGCGAATTCTGTGCTCTCAGGAGCTGTGCCCCTGTGTCTTCCGTCGGAGCATAGCTCCGAGCGCGTGGGACCTAATTAACTTCTCAAGTGAGTTCGATGACGCTGTCGGTCAGACCATCGTAGTGGTCGTGGCATGTCAGCAGGAATATCTGGTAACGGTCGGCGAGTCGTTTGATGACATCAAGCGCGTTGCCTCGGCGCTGTTCATCGAATGTGATGAACGGATCGTCGAGAATGATTATCGGGTGCTTCTCCTCGGAGATTATCCTGACAAGCGCGAGCCGTGCGGCCAGGAAAAGTTGATCGACTGTCCCGCGCGAGAGGTGTCCCTGCGGATCGACCCAGTCCTCAAACTCGCTGGAGTAGACCTCGAATCTGAGGCTCTGTCGGTCGAATCGAACCTTTGAATACTTACCGTCGGTGACTTCGCTGAGAATCTGCGAGGTCTCATCGTCAAGCTGCTGCAACGTTGATTTGAGCACATCCTTGCGCGCTTTCTCGATGAAATCTCTGGTCTTTTCGAGAACGCGCAGGCGCCGATTCTTGCGAACCAGCATTGAATCGATCTCCTCGATACGCTCTTCGATCGATGCCTGGTGTTCGATTCCCGATTCATCGTATTCGAGATGACGCTCCACAGTACTGAGATCAGATTCGAGCTTTTTCCTGCCCAATTCGAGCGCCTTGACCGAGTTCTCGAGTTCGGCGAGTTCGTCCGACTTCATCGAGTATACTTTCAGTTCCCGAAGTTTCTCGCTTTCCACCGCGAGATCTCTTGTCACTTCCTTGAGTTCATCCTCGATATCTTTCAGGCTCTTATCGCTGAGATGCTCGTCATATCGACGGACTTCGTTTTGGATTTCCTTTTCCAGCTCGGATCGCCTGTCGAAGCTTTCGCGCAATGATTCCGTGTCATCGAATTCGTGTTTGTCGAGTACAGTGTCGATAGACACCTGAGTTGATGTAATATCTTCCAGCATCTCATCGAGCCGGGCTTTTTTCACGGCATATTGAGCTCTAATCTCGGTACAGTTCCGGCTTCTCTTCGACCAGAAAAAGGCGAAGATACTGAACAAGGCGAGAGCGACTCCTGCGCCAATAAGGAAATTGACGTCAGTCATGCCGGTGAACTTGTACCAGTAGAAAGCTGCTCCACTTGATCCGACAAAGGCGAGGTTAGTCAGCATCTTGATTGCGAATGACGGTTTGGACAGATCAATTCTCTCTGTCAGTTCATGAACTTCGGTCTCGGTGGTTGTCTTTTTGGCATCGAGATATCTTATCTGCGCACTCTGGTCCTCTGCGATTCTCAGGTCGGATTTCTCAATCTTCGGAAGTTCTGCCACTTCCTCGCGCAGCCTTTTCACAATCTGCTCTGAGCTTTCGACAGTACTTATACGAGACTTCAGGTCTCCAAACCGATTTTCGAGATCTGCGACTCTCTCTTCGACAAGAAGCGCTCGTCTGGAGTTCTTGTTCTGGATCGACTTGATCTCGAGTTCTTTATTCACGCGGGCAAGATTGTTTCTGATCTCCCTGAGCTTAGCCCTGTTGCCGCTGGTCGAATCGATCTCTCTTTTCGACTTGTCGAGTTCGTACTTTAACTCATCTCTGGTGATCTGAAACCTGGGGATATCTCCCTTGTGCTTATGGCCATCCTTTGTCAGTTCCCTGATATGGGCTTTGATCTTGTCGATAGCTATGGATGCGAGCGCTTCCTCCTTGCCGCCTGTGATAAGCGCTTCGAGTCTGTCCTTGATAGCCTCGGGCGAATCGGATATTCTGGCGATCTCATCCTGTCTGATACAGGCGGTCGCGAGAAAGACTTCTTTATTCGAGAGACCGAGGTTGCCGGTTACGACAGAATCGATTCTTTTGCGATCATCTATCGTTTCTCCGGATGACTTTTTCAGCAGGCTGACATCGCCCGATTCGAAATCCTTTGACAATGTGTATGTCAACCCCTCTGACTCAAAATCGAGGCTGATCTCGAAATCCTGCTCGGATCCCCAGCTTGTGCGCGCCTTGACCTCTTTTCGTTTCGTCTTCGGGTTCTCGAAAAGGGCGTCGGTCAGGGCATCCACGAGCGTCGACTTGCCGGCTTCGTTCGGTCCCTTTATCAGGTTTATGCCGGGTCCGAAATCGGTGGAAAACGATTTCAATTTGCCGTAGCGACTTATTTCACACTTCTCAATACGCATGGCGCTGCCTAAAGCACATCCTTGCCCGAAAGCATCGCAAATCCGGTCTTGAGGCTCTCCGAGAGGAGCGCCTTTTCATCGGGATCCTGAGCTTTCTCTATCTCATCGGTCATCTGGTTTATGAACTGCCCGAGTATGGTCGTCGGTGGGAAATTCAGTTTTTTCAGGTCATCCGGGACCGCCGAAGTCGTATCTGCTATATCGAAATAGAGAAACTTGTCTGTCAGGTTCGCGTGGAGTTCGTCCAGACTGATGATGTTCTCCGAGGAGGCGAGCCCGGTAAGTTTGACTCTCACGAGCCGGTCTTCTCCAACGTATTTCAGGAGCTCCCGCTCGACCTCTATCGTGTACTGGAAATTAGCCGTTGACAGCTCGATCTCCTGCCAGTTGGTTTTCCCGACTCGGCGTTTCTCGATCTCGACTTCCTGATCCAGTTTGACTATGAGATAATGCCCCGCACCGGTCTGATCAAACGCGACGGTCTCCGGTGCTCCGCTGTAGATTGCTTTGGTATTCTTAGTCGGCAACTCGAAATAAGAATGCCAGTGACCGAGGGCGATATAGTCGAATCCGGAATCGTCGATGTCATCCAGCCCGAATGGGTGATCGTCCTCAGCGGTCTTCTGTGGTATCATATACGATCCATGAGCGAGGAGCACATGCTTGCCGTCACCCTCGATACGCTTCACGGATGAAATCGGATTCTTCTTCGATCGTCTCGATACGTTCGGTGTCCCGTAGAGAATCAAATCCTGATCCTCAAGACGAATAACCGGGTCTTCAGGATCGACAAATATCTTCAGGTTGTCCGGCTTTTCGTTCTCATCGAGGCTGAGGTAGACGGCTCCCTGTTCGAGGCAGTCGTGGGTTCCGGGGAGAATCACACATGGTATTTTCCCGAGCCTCTCGATTTCGCTCAGGGCGAATCTGATCAGCGAATTGGACACCCGATTTGAATCGAACAGATCACCTGCGATCAGGAAAGCATCTACGTTTTCCTTGATCGCAGCATCGATCATGTCGGAAAACGATCTTTTCAGGGATGCCCTGACTCTGTCGCCCGACTTACCGAGGCCGGACAGCTTGATGCCGAGATGTATATCGGCGGTGTGGAGTAATTTAATCATGCGACTCTGCGAACGTTCGTGAACGGTTTCGATTTGCTACTATTATCGGAATGATTGTGCCCAAAATCAACCGTATCCTGCCTGCGCCGGCAAAAAACTGAGCCAAATGGCGATAAATCAGTCTTTTTCAAGGCGATTCACCGTTTCCACGTGAAAAGTCTGAGGAAACATGTCGACCGGTATACAATCCTTCAGGCTGTAGCCCCAGAGCCGGAATTGTTCGAGATCGCGCGCGAGGGTCGAGGGATTGCAGGAAACATACACTATCAGCGGAACTTCGAGTCTCGCAAGTCGCCGAACGACCTTGTTGCCCATTCCGGCTCTCGGCGGGTCGACAACCACCCTGTCGAACTTCGCTTCACCTTGCACCTGCGTTTGCAGGAAACGGGCGGCATCTGCGGCTACAAAGCTGCAATTCGTCACGCCGTTCTCCGGTGCATTCCGTTCGGCCAGATGAACAGCTTTCTCATCTACTTCGACTCCCAAAACCGATCTGACGTACTCCGAGATATAGAGTGAGATCGTTCCACAGCCACAGTACAGATCGAGGACTTCCTGGTCGCCGGAAAAATCAGCCAGCTCTAATATCTGATCGTAAAGCAGCGGTGTCTGTAACGAGTTTGTCTGCAGGAATGTGGTCGGGGCAACAGCGAACTTGTGCGAACCGATCGTCTCGTAGAGCGCTTCGCTGTGCCACAGTAATTCTTCTCGTTCACCGGTTGCGACATTGGCCGGGGTCGAGTTGATCGTCCTGTAGATTGCCGCTATCTCTGGGAAGCTCTCGGCGAGCGTCGAGACAAGCTTATCGAGCTGGGAAGATTCGCCTTCATTCGTGACTATGTTGACGAGGACTTTGCCTGTGCATTTGCTGTCTCTGATAACAAGAAACCTGATGAAACCTTCGTGCCGACTGATATGATACGTGGGAATTCCGAGTTCGTTGACAAGTTTGCGCGTCATCTGCACGATCTCGTTCGATTTCGGGGACTGGAGAAGACACTCATCGACGTCGAAAACTTCGCTCCATTTCCCGCGCACATGTAAGCCGAGTCTCGCCGGGGCGTCAGGCATCGGGAGAAAGGAGAACTCCATTTTGTTTCTGTAGAACAACTGCTCACCGCCCGCTATGATCTTCCTGATCGGCGGGTCCTCGATTCCCCCTATCCGTACAATAGCGTCGCGGATGAATTCTTCTTTGTATTGTAGTTGTTTCCCGTACGGTACGATCTGAAAACTGCACCCTCCGCAGATATCGAAGTGCCTGCACTGCGGATGGATTCGATCAGGCGACGGTTCGAGAATCTCTTCGACCCTCGCTTCGAAATAGGATTTCTTTTTTTTCGTTATTGTCGCGAGGACTCTATCGCCAGGAATTCCACCCGATACGAATACGACTCTGTTATCGACTCGACCGACGCCCCTTCCGG
>CBDUQR010000004.1:0-89716 GCA_965369655.1 uncultured bacterium
AAGCCGATATGAAAAACAACCCATAATCACCCACTCACTTTGGAGATGAGCCAATCTATTTGACAAGACAAACTGAGATTGAACCGGTTCGGTTGGGACCGGTTCTTTCTTGCTATTTGGATTATATGTATGCTTGGCTTTCCCCGTTGTGTCGGGTCTTGATCCCGCACGAGCGGGATTGTGACCTGACACGCAAGTACGCACCCAACAAAGGCGGCAGGTCACACAAATCCGTCGTCACGGATTCGCAAGACCTGCCGCAACTACGTAATGTATGCTTGGCTTACTACTTTTCCTGCATATATTGTTCAACAACGCATGAAGATCATGAAGTAGCTGCGGAGCCAGATGACCAGATCACGAAAAGTATCGAACAGGAAGAACCGAGTCGGCTGGCAGGTCCATCGTATGTGGAGATCAACGCGATTGCCGCTCCTTATGATTGCAATCGCATTGCTGCCGAGGTTGCTGGTTCTGTTCGAACTGACTGACTCACCGCTCTTTTACTATCCGGCGATCGACAGCGAGACCTACCACAAGATGGCGATGAAAATCGCCGCCGGTGATCTTGTCGGTCGCACCGCCTTCTGGCAGGCGCCGCTCTATCCATATTTCCTTGGATTGATCTATTCCGTGTTCGGCGTCAATATTCTGGCTGCCAAGATAATCCAGATGCTCATGGGCGCGTTGAACTGCTACCTGATCTTCGCCGTAGCTGTCCGAGTTTTCAACAGGAAAACCGCTTGGCTGGCATACGCCGTTGTAGTTCTCTATGGTCCCTTCATATTCTTCTCAGTTGAGTTGATGGCGCCGGTGTTGCTGAATCTCATATTGTTATCGACTCTGCTTGTGCTGCTTTCGTACGGGAACCGTCCGCGTGCCACCAAAGCGCTCGCATCGGGCGCTCTTCTCGGACTGGCTCAGATCGGACACGGGCTGACAATCGCATTCCTGCCAATGGCAATTGGCTGGCTGGTTCTTGTCCACAGGCGAAAAATGCAGGGACTGAGCATATCCGCTAAGGCGGCGGGATATATGCTGCTCGGATTCCTCCCGCTGATCATGCTCACAGCGGTGCGCAATTATGCGGTCGATCGTGAGGTCGTGTTGGTATCAGCCAATTTCGGAGCTAATTTCTATCTCGGCAACCACCCCAACTACGACAGTACGACTGCTATCAGGCCTGGTCTGGAGTGGGATGAATTCATTCAGGAGGCCGCGACGAAGGGTCACAAGACACCCGCGCAGTCATCAGCATATTTCACGGACAAGGCATTGAGAAACATCGCTGATTCGCCGTCGGCTTTCCTCGGCCTGCTGACTAAGAAGACCTGGCTGCTTTTGTCGGGCGAAGAAATCAAGCGCAATCTCGACATATATCATTTCAGAGGCTACTCGATGCTGTTGAAGGCTCTGATCTGGCGAACTGGCATTGCATTCCCATCAGGGCTGATATTGCCGCTAGCGCTCACATGGATGCTATGTTTTTTCATGAAGCGAGACTCGAATGGAGATCGCGAGCGAAAGTGGTTGCTGGTTCTCTTTGTCATTTCACAGGCAGCCGCTATGCTCATCTTCTTCATCTCGACCCGGTACCGGCTCCCGATGATGCCGACAGCTATTGTGTTTGCTGCCGCGATGACGCTTCAATTAATCGATATGATCAGGCGTTCTCGTGTTGCAGCAGCCCTGCCATCCCTGCTGATTTTGTTCGCTTTGCTGTTCCTCTGCAACATCCCGAGATCAAAAGCGGATTCGAGAGGCATTGCCGAGAATGCATTCTACGAGGGTCTGGCATATTCAAAGGCGGGCAATTGCCCGACGGCGATAGGCAAGTATGAAGCGGCACTCTCATCGACGCCGGACTACCCGATGGCGGAGTACAATCTCGCTCTCTGTTACGATCAGATCGGAAAGCCGGAACAGGCTCGCGAGATATTCGAGAGAATTGTCGCCAGGCACCCGGAATCCTTCGTGACAAAGCTGGTAGTGGGAAACGCGCAACTCAATCGCAACAACCTGAATGAAGCTGAGAAGCTGTTCAAAGAAGTTCTCGATATCAATCCCAATTCAGTGGAGGCGCTTGCCAATTTAGGACACATCTACAGGCTTCAGAAAGACAGCACCCGCGCGCTGGCAGTCCTTCGATCTTCACTTGTGAAAGATCCCAGAGCCTACAAGGCTCACAATCAGATCGGCGCTGTCTATATGCAATTCGGCCAGCCCCGTCTCGCTGAGGCCGGCTTCCTGAGGGCATACGAACTCAATCGCTGCTACCCGTCAGCGCTCAACAATCTCGCAACAATCTGCAATATGACAAACAGGACTCGTGAGGCGAGAAAGTACCTGGACAAGGCTCTGAAACTGGAACCGGACAATGTGACTACATTGCTCAATCTCGGCGCACTTGAACTCAAACAGGTGAAACCTGACGAGGCATTGAGGCTCTTTGACCGCGCAGTAACTGTCTCGCCAAACATGCCGCAGGCTCATCACTACCGTGGAATAGCACTCCTGAGTCTGAGGAGGACAGCAGATGCCAGGAAATCGTTCAAGCAGGCGCTGAAGATCGACCCGGGATTTGAACCATCGCGGAAAGAACTTCAGAAAATCAGTCCCTGATACCTTGCATCAATCAACAGCAATCATAAAATCGATTCAGATCAATCACAAACGCCCGACTGATTTCTTCTTTTCCCGAGCCTTCTTCCTTCTCTTAGCAGCCTGCTTGCGTTTTTTCAGATAGGCTTCGAGTTCCTCGGGTGTGTTTATCATCACATCCCAGAATTGACCGTATCTTTCGCAGTTCGGGGGATTGTGATCCCTGCATTTGTCGGGGCGAGTTGAATAGATGTCGCAGAAGTTGTCCTTGTTGAGATACATGCACCTGCCTTTCACAAGCAGGTACCATCTGCGGTTTCGGATGTATATCCGTACCGTGTCGAACCTGACCTCCCACATCAGGTCCTCGATCTCGGCCTTCGTCTGAGGCGCACCTACCCAGATCGACAGGTTCTGACAGCATTCGCCCGGACAGCCACGACATTTATTGAGAGTCATCTGTATCTTTGATCGGCTTTTCATAAGATGTCTTCCTTACGCTTTGCGTACTTCAGCCAGACGCCGAATATAATCATAAATGCCGAGAGTAAAAGCAGAAATTGGAGTGAGTGCAGCATCACGAAATCCAATGGCAGCAAGAAATCCGTAGCCGTACAGCAGTTCATCGACTATCTTGCGTATCAACTGTGGCATATATGCCCTGAATCTGTTGCCGGTAGTAGGTCAGATGCTGCGAGTTCTGCGCCTCATAATCGTTTCGTTTCTCCTTCTGTCAAATCAGTCGGGTCTGTCTATGGACAATGTCGATCGCGAGCGGCGCGACGGCTTCTTTCCGCGATCTGCCGTAGTCCGCGCGCCCTATTCCCAGACCTGCACGCACAGAGCCAATAACATGCTCCTGACCGTATCGAACTTCGGTTTCTTCGGATCGATGAACCAGTTCTACCGGGACTGCGAGACTAACAGAGCCGCGCCGTCGTGCGAATTCCCGGCAGGCACTCAACTCGACTATTTGTATGGCGCGGGCTTGTGGATCGGAGCGATTGTCGGCAGCGATACGCTTGTTTCCACCGGTTGGGATGGCTGGTCCGCCATTCACGAGATGTGGCCCTGCGCTGATCCAGAATGCGGACTCACGCATCAGACAAGTAACCCGTCCAGTCTCCATTTCGACGAGTCTGCTAAATCCGATTTCGAGTATATAGCCAAATATACGGACACACTTTCCAGGGATACCTGGACTGGTGTCGACTGGGATGGTCGGAGGCATATTCCACTGAACATCGAGATAATAGAGACCAGCTATACGTGGGCGGTGGAGTACGCGCAGGATTTTGTCATAATCGACTACCTGATCAGAAATATCGGAGACAGGGTACTGAGGGATATCTATCTCGGCATCCAGATCGACGGCGATGTCAGCCATGTCCAGCGTCAGAGAGGAGCCTGGACGGACGATATATGCGGATTCATAGGGACGACGCCATCACCGAGATGCCCTGACTACCTCGACAGCATCAATCTCGCCTGGATCGCAGATAATGACGGCGATCCAGCTCCTTCTGGTGAGTTCGACGAACAGAGCGTCAGCGGCGTTACCGGTGTCAGAGTGATGCGCACCCCCAGGGACAATGTCAAGGTGAGCTTCAACTGGTGGACGTCAAACGGCAATGCCTCGCTCGACTGGGGGCCGATGCGTCAGATAAATTATCGCAACTTCGGTACCGGAGGATTCGGCACACCTGAGGGCGATGCAAGCAAATACTACATGCTGTCGAACGGCGAGCAGGACTATGACCAGGCACATGCGGCCATTGACTACGCCGAACTCGGCTGGATGCCTCCGAGCGGCAGTATTGCTCATAGCATAGCGAACGGCGGTGACGCAAGATACCTTCTGTCAACCGGACCGTTTCAGATAGCCCAGCAGGATTCACTGCAATTCACTATCGCCTATGTCGGGGGCGAAAATATGCACACTGGTCCGGGCAATTTCGATAGGTACATGGGCGAAGGCTATGATCCGGACGGGTTCTACGAAACGCTCGACTTCTCGGATATCAGCGAGAACGCCGTATGGGCCGGGTGGATTTACGATAACCCCGGATACGATACCGACGGCGATGACTACGCCGGTGAATTCACGGTTGTCGAGACGATCCTGCCAAACGGCGAGATCAGGGAGGACACAATCTACTGTACCGGCGACGGTGTCCCCGATTTCAGGGCGGCAACGCCACCGCCGCCACCGGTGATCAGGGTATCGACGGAGCTGAACAGGGTGATTCTGAGATGGAACGGTCTTGTCAGCGAGAGCTTCGTCGATCCATTCACGAGGCTGCGAGACTTCGAGGGTTATCGAGTCTACGTTGGGAAACTCAAACTTCTGAGCAGTCTCTCTCCATGGTTTACGATCGATAAATTGAATTTCTTCCGTCTCTACTGGGATACGGATGAGGAGACATGGAGATATTTCGAGAACATGCCATTGACTCTCGATTCCCTGCGGGATATCTATGGCGAGGATTTCGATCCGAGCGATTACGAGTGCAGGGAAGATGGCACAGGATACGAAAGGGACAGTGTTGTCTATTGCTTCAGGGCGCCGGATTGGAATCAATCGATACCGGGATGGGATGACGGCTATTCGAGTCGATTTGAGGGCGGAATCAAAAAGATATACGCAGATGAGATTGAGCTTGGCGAAGTCACCAGCGACCTCGACAGCAGCCTGACACAGAACTGGGTTCGGGATATCGACCCGAGGACCGGGGACTCTATTCTATACCACAAGTACTATGAGTACGAATACGCTGTCGAAGGCATTCTCGAATCGGTCCCCTGGTTCTTTTCTGTTACCGCTTTCGACTACGGCGATGTGGCCAACAATCTTGCACCTCTCGAAAGTTCGCCACTGCGCAATGTCGTCGAAGCATGGCCGATCAACGATGCGTCGCATGTGTTGGATCACGATCTGAAGGTGACTGTCTACCCGAATCCATACATCAGCGATGGCAGTTACATAGCAATGGGATATGAAGACCCGACGCGAACCGGCTTTATTGACCACGAGCGGCGGATGCACTTCGTGAACCTGCCCCCCACATGCACGATCAAGATATATACCCTCGACGGAGATCTTGTACGAACCATTCACCATCCCGGTCAGTACAGCGGCGCCGACTCAAAGATCGAATGGAACATGCGCTCCAGAAACAACGAATTAGTGGTCAGCGGAATCTATCTTTATGTCGTAGAGTCTGAATGGGGTAACCAGATAGGCAAGCTGGTGATAATCAGGTAGCGCTCTCGCGCGCGAGTTCGAGCGATGCCAGGTGAATAGATTTAGGGTTGATTTGACTCGCAGTTCAGGCTACATTGGTAGTGTAAGCTGATAGCCAAACACAGGAGGTCCAATGAAAGTTGTAGGGTACCTGGAGGGGACCGATCCCAATCTGCTGACCACATTGATCGCAGAGGGATACGAGACGCTGCCGTTGTCGAATGGCTGGGATAATCATGGAAAGCACCTGACTCTCCTGAATCCGGCAGACAACATCGCTCTGGTCGTCGGGAATCTCCACAAGTTCGTTCGACTCGAAGATGCGAGCATCATGTCAGCCATGCTGGCGACAGTCAAGGCGTACGACATACCTGTTGTCTTCGTCGTACAAAAAGATCTTCAGGGCAAGGCGGCCAAATTGGTCAAAGACTCGGATCTCAAGTACAAGTTCGTCGATCCGACAGAGTTAGTCAAAGTCGTGCTCGGAGATATCGCCTGACGCAGTCAGACACGAATCGATCGATATTATCAGGCGAGCAGGCATGCCGATGGAATACTGCATGTATGCTCGCCTTAGCTTGTTGCGGTAGGTCTTGCGAATCCGTGTTAGATGGATTCGTGTGACCTGCCGCTCTTGTTCAGCATGTGAGGGCGTGTCAGGTCACAATCCCGTTCACACGGGATCAAGACCTAACACAACGACGAATGCTCGCCTTTATTATGCTTTGAAGCTGGGTCAGTATCTACCATTCGGAGCGTGCGATGATAGTCGCGCCGATCGAGAAGAACAGAAGTCCGATCGCCAGCAGAATTATGACCGGATGCATCATCTCCGGCAGACTGAAATCGCGCCAGATCGCCCCTTCGAGGCTGTAGATAGCCCACCTGACCGGGCTGATACTGCTCAGTGACTTCATCCAGCCCGGCATAAACATCACCGGGACCATCGCGCCACCGATCATCGACATCACCATCAGGATCGACCATCCAGAACCCGCCACCGCCCGCTCGGTTCTGCCAAGCACGCTCATGAACATCATGATGCCGACAAAACAGAGAGCCGATGAAAATATCGCAATGACAAGCTGCGGAATATGCGACAGATTCACACCGAAGATAACTTTTCCGAACAAGAGCAGGACAACCATCACGCCTATGCATGAGATGAAACACGCCACTCCCTTGCCGGCGAGAATATGCACGCGCGAAATGGGAGCTAACCTGAGCCGCAGGAATGTGCCGGTCGTCCGCTCGACCACTATCGAAACGGCAAACGTTGCGACGCATCCGATCAATCCCCAAAGTATTGCCTGCGGGAACGATATATCATAATACGATTTAGGGTGATTCTTAAATCTCTCACGTTCAATTGATTCGACCTCGATCTCGCCCATTACGCCACTGCCTTCGCCCTCATCTCCATCCATATCGAAAAGACTCTTGTCGGCCTCTCCGTAAAATTCTCTTACGCTGCTGATGAGCTTCTTCAATGAACTTCGCTGATCAGGAGACAGGTCGGCTGATGAATCGATGTTGGTTTCGGTGGATTCCATAATCAACGTCATTCTATCTGCGTCCATCAAGCGTTCCTGGAACGACGCAAAAAGCATTTTCGTAAGAATCCCCTGCATATAACCGGCTTCGGCCTTGCGCGATGGATCAATCCCAATCTTTATTGGCGGTTTGCCGCCGAAAAACGGACCGGCATACGCATCAAAGCCTTCCTCCAGAAGAACATACCCGGCCACCTTGCCCTTGCGAACTAATTGCAGAGCATTATCAAGCTCGGTCTTGACAACCTCGAAAGACTCAGAACTATCGAGCTCACTGACGAATTTGCCGGACCATTCGGTCGAATCCTGATCCACAACTGCGATCTTAATTGAGCTCGGACCGTCATCGCCACCGCCGGAAAATATCGAACCGAAGAATATCGCGAAGACGAGAGGGAAAACTACTACCCAGAAAAGCCCGAACTTGTCTCTCCAGAGCAGCAGCAGGTCTTTGAGCGCTAATGTCATTATGCTTCTCATCAGTCTCGCAGCCTCCTGCCTGTCAGATTGAGGAAGACTGTTTCGAGATCGGCCCTGTCGATTTTGGCACTCATGAACTGCAGGCCACTGCCGTTCAATTCGGCGAACATCTCCATCGGTCGATCTGTCTCGATTCGCAATGTCGTGCCATCGAGCTTACCCGGAAGTGTCGATAGATCGTCGGGAATCGATTTCAGTTCTGCGGTAATCACAGACAGCCCGCCGTGTTTCTCGATCAGGTTGTCAACCGTATCGATATCGAGAATCTTGCCGAAATCCATGATCGCGATCCGGTCGCACAAACGTTCGGCCTCTTCCATGTAATGCGTAGTGTAGATAATCGTCTTACCCTCTTTCTTGAGGGTCTCTATCGATTCGAAGATCAGGTTCCTCGACTGAGGATCGACGCCGACGGTCGGTTCGTCAAGCAGGAGGATCCTCGGTTCGTGAATCAGCGCGCACGCGAGATTGAGTCTGCGTTTCATCCCGCCGGAGAATGTTTTCGTGAGACTCTTGCGACGATCCTGAAGACCTGAGTATTCGATTGTCCACTCGACACGGTCCTTTAACTTTCTGCCGCGCAGACCATATAGTTTTCCGAAAAATCTCAGGTTCTCTTCGGCAGAGAGATCCTCGTATATCGACAATGATTGCGGTGAATTGCCGAGTTGCATCCTGACTTGTGGATCGGTCGGGTTACCTGTGCCATCGATTACGACCGTGCCGCTGTCCGGTTTGAGTACCCCGACCAGCATGTTTACGGTGGTCGTTTTGCCGGCGCCGTTGGGACCGAGGAGACCGAATGTCTCGCCCTTCTCGATTGAAAATGAGATTCCATCGACGGCAACTGTGCCGTTGTAACTCTTGCGAAGATTGCGGAGTTCGATCATAGATTCAGCTTCTGATTCGCGCGTCTTATGCAATACGCTGACTGAAAATAACCATTGCACTGTTCAATCACAACAAATAGATGACATAACTTACGTGACTGTGAGATGTTTGTTGCGGGAATGACGTCCACTGTGTTTGTGAGCAACAGGTGTCCACATCTGCCGCCCATAGGAACCGCATGAATGCTGGCGATCTCATGTGATGGTTATGTGATCATTCGAGATCTGGGAGCACCTTCGTGATAGCATCAGCAACGTTCTTGCACTTTACTGCGAAAAGCTTGATGGACTCTTCAATATTCGCATCTACCTTACCCCTTCTTGAATCTGCGGGGGGCTGATCGAACGATTTCTTAAGCCACACGTTGAACTCTTGAGCGTAGTAGTCGCTCCGATATAGGAGGTCCAGTACTTCCTGCAGCCGTATTTGTGTCATCTGGGATAGAAGTGGGATAGTACTCATAATCTGTTGGGCGACCTGTGGATTTCCCAGATGCTCTCCGGCTGGATATTTATCGGGATTTGTGTGCTTCCCAACCCACGCATCCAGAGGTTCATTGTCAGGGTCAGTATTGAGCGCAGAACTAATAGCCCTTTCAAGCTCATCGTCTTTGTCAGGACCATTGTAGTTGGTCACAATCGGGCATGACCATGATATTAGCTTAGCATCAATCATCTCAAGGCTGGCACAATCCTGTAGAACCAAGTGCGCCGCCCTATATCTTAATCTCTCCAAAAGAGTGTGGAGTCCTTTCCTCGCTTGCCTAGCGGTGAGTCTGCGCCTGATTTCATCAACAACCAGGGGAACCGCAATGCCACTAATGAATCCCAGCCCCCAACCAATAAACAGCGTCCCGTTCATCCTCCGTTACCCCTCCGTGATTGTGTCATACTATACAACTCCCGAAACAACTCCACAAACTTCACAAAAGCCAGCAGAGCAATTAAAGAAAACGCCTCGAATCTCAATTAGCGACTCGATCAATTGTAGGTACCTATAATTCGGTCTACGTGCCTGAGCCAGACTGGCGATTCACCTTTAACCTCACCTCTTCCTTCAGTTCGTCAAATGTAGAGTCTGTGATGTTAGTGGTTTTCTTCCTCTGACTGCGGAATTCCGCACATTGTAAAGGCTCCCTCTTAAGATACAACGCTTCCGCAAGCAGCTTAATCAAACATTCCTTTTGCTCGATCGGACCTTGTTTGTACAACTCATGACTCACGTGAAATTGACAAAGTGGAGGAATCACCTTCAGGACCTTCATGATACCAAGTCGTCCAAAATCATCATCCTCTTGCATTTCAAACACTTTGATCGATTCGTGCTCAGCCAAATTGGCCAACTGATCGACGGTTTTTCTGACATCATCGAGTGATTTCATATGCATACTCTCACTCCTTCTTGAACTCAACCACATCAACGTCTGCGAGGTTGATGATGGCAATCATTCCAGTCTTTCCAGCCACCATGACGGCTCGTGCGTCTGACGCCAGAGCAATGTTCTCTGCATTCTCGATCGTACCAATCGTGGGGCTTGTTGCCTGTGGTCCAGCCGTAGTGCGCTTACGTGTGAAAGTTACTGTTCCCATGATTCACTCCTTTTCGAGATATATTCTCAATCCTCTTCTTACGTTCTTCGATATCGATTCATCTTTGTGAGCCAGATCAGCGATAGCACGCTGGAAAGATAGCTGTTGTACAATCAGTGTCAAGCCTTTGGGGAGATTATATTGTGCCCGGCAGATCCTTCGAAGCTCAGGACTTGCCCTTCGAAGCTCAGGACTTGCCCTTCGAAGCTCAGGACCTGCGCGGGGACGTCTGCCGCCCATGGTATTCGAACAGAGTGGCGGAACCGCTAAAGGCAGAGTCCTGAGCATTGCGAAGGGGTTTCGTCCTACAGTTGACTCGCACCTCTTGTAAAATCGACCCAAATGATGTAAATTTCATGCTTCATGTGCACGCAGGAGCTGTGCTCCTGCGTTATTCGTCGGGGCATAGCCCCGACGAGCACATAACATATTCATGCTTCGCTCTGGAAGCGCGTAAATACTATGATGAAAGCGTCACTATACACATTGGGTTGCAGGCTGAATCAGGCTGAGACCGGAATAATCGCCAAAACTCTAGTCGACGAGGGCTACGAGATCGTCGAGTGGGGTGAGCCTGTCGATCTCGCAGTAGTCAACACCTGCACCGTGACTGAGAAGGCCGACTCGAAATGCCGGAATGCGGTCAGGAAAGCGATTCGCACAAATCCTGACGCATTCGTAGCTGTCGTCGGATGCTACTCACAGATGGCTGCGAAACTCATAAGTGAAATCGACGGCGTCGATCTCATTCTCGGCAACGCCGAGAAACTCAAGCTGGCCGACCATATCAATGGCCTGCGGAAGATCGACACGCCAAAAATCATCTGCTCGCGTTTGGTCGCTCGCGACGATTTCACCATCGAGTCCGAGAGCACTCATGATAACCACACCCGCGCGAATCTCAAGATTCAGGATGGCTGTGATTTCGTCTGTTCATACTGTATCATACCGAGAGCGCGTGGACGATCGCGGAGCCGTCAGTTTTCCGACCTGATGCGTGAAGCACGGCAACTCGCCGACGATGGATTCAAAGAAATCGTACTGACCGGAGTCAACATCGGAACATATCAAAGCGACGGCTACAATTTCCTCGACATGGTCACGGAACTCGAAAAGCTCGATGGAATAGAACGAATTCGTATCAGTTCAATTGAACTGACGACCATCGAGCGAGAGCTTGTGCAGCACATGGCTGAATCCGTCAAGCTCTGCCGTCACCTGCACATTCCGCTACAGAGCGGAGACGACACGATCCTCGAAAACATGGCTCGTAAACACAAATCTCAGGAGTATGCCGATTTCGTCGAGTACTGTGTCGAGACAGTGCCGGAGATCGGGATCGGAGCCGACATTCTGGTCGGATTCCCCGGCGAGAGTGACGAGCAGTTCAGAAACACAAAGAAATTCCTCGCCGATCTGCCAATCGAGTATTTCCATGTTTTCGCATATTCCGATCGCGAGAACACACCCTCCTCGCGCATGCCGGGCAAGATCGACCCCGATACTAAAAAACTGCGCAGCCGAATAATGATAGAGATGGGCAAGCGTAAACGTTATGCATTCTGCGAGCGATATATCGGCAAGCCGGTCGATGTGCTGTTCGAGTCGATCGAGGATGGTCTCTGGACCGGATTCACCGACAACTACATGCGAGTGCAGACACAGTGCGAAGAACATGTCAGAAATCAGATTCTGACTGTCGTGCCGGAGCGCATTGAGGGCAACACATTGATCGGGACGCTCACATGAAATCCGTATACATCGAGACATACGGCTGTCAGATGAATGAGTATGACAGCGAAATCGTGAGATCGATTCTCTGCGAGAACGACTTCGAGATGACCGAAAACCCCGACACGGCATCGGTGATTCTTCTCAATACTTGCTCGGTCAGAGAGAATGCGCACAAGAAAGTCTTTCGCCGAATCGAGGCGCTGAAATATCTCAAGAGACAAAACGATCACCTGATCCTGGGTGTGATTGGCTGTATGGCGCAGAGCCTGAAAGAAGAGCTTCTCGAAGATGGTATCGGAGTTGATCTCATTGCCGGTCCCGATACATACAGGCGGCTGCCGAATCTCATAAGAGGCGTCGAGAGCACCGGACAGAAGGCAGCCGAGCTCAAGCTCTCCCGTACTGAGACGTATGCCGATGTGTTCCCTACGCAGGATCAGGGTGCCAATGCCTGGATAGCGGTGATGCGGGGCTGCGACAACGTCTGTACTTTCTGTATCGTGCCGTATACGCGGGGCCGGGAACGCAGCCGCGAACCGAAGGGTGTCATCGACGAGGCAAGACGGCTCGCCGATCAGGGATTCAGGCAGGTGACTCTGCTCGGTCAGAATGTCAACTCATACAAATATGACAACTGCGATTTCACCGACTTGATTAACCTGGTCAGCGAGATCGACGGCATCAGTAGGATCAGGTTCACCTCGCCGCATCCGAAGGATTTCCCGACGAAACTGATTGAGGTTATCCGCGACAATCCCAAAGCCTGCAAGCATATTCACCTGCCGCTGCAAGCTGGGAACGACCGCATACTCGACATGATGAAACGCACTTATACAGGCGATGAGTTTATCAACCTTGCGGCCCTGATCCGCAGCGAAATCCCCGGTGTGGCGCTGACGACAGATATCATCGTCGGCTTTCCGACTGAGACCGAAGATGAGTTTCAGGACACGCTTCGCATTGTCGACGAAGTCAGGTTCGATTCAGCGTTCATGTTCAAATACTCGGAGAGAAAAGACACCGTCGCACAGAGGAAGTATCCGGACGATGTGTCAAAGAATGATAAGACATCGAGGATCACGCGGCTGGTTGATATGCAGCGGCGGATCTCGTTCGAGCGAAATCAGGCGCATCTTGACGCGATATTCGAGATTCTTGTCGAAGGCAGGGCGAAGAAACCGGATCAACTTTTCGGCAGAAACGATGGCAACAAGATCGTGGTCTTCCCCGACAATGGCGTCGAAGCGGGTGAGTTCCTGCGTGTAAGAATATACGAGGTGACTCCTAATACGCTAATCGGCAAAGTAACTTAGTCTTTAGCAGGTCATGCCCACTTGCCCAATCCTGAGCTCAGCGAAGGGAGGCATGACATTCCGGAGTTTCTCACGTCCCCCTTCGACAGACTCAGGACTGGCAAGTGGACGTGAGCTACAAGGACT
Organism: uncultured bacterium; assembly: GCA_965369655.1. GTDB lineage: Bacteria > Zixibacteria > MSB-5A5 > JAABVY01 > JAHJOQ01 > JAJRZO01. Next base: position 13,532 of record CBDUQR010000004.1, read on the forward strand.
ACAAGTCCAACTGGAACATGGGGCAAGAAGGGCAAACCCCACTATCTTTTTTGTTGATTTTTTACTGGCGACCTGTTAAGTTCGAATTCAAATTTAAGCTGAAAGGCTGTGTAGAGAAAGGTTAGTACACAGGTTTCGGAGATAGAATAAGAAATGATAGACTGCGGGAGAAGTTATTCTCGGCGCGAGCCGGGAGATTTCTATTCTCTCGCCACACAATGAAAGAGGAGGTGTGGGTTTTGCAGAATGGATTCAGAACAGCTACGATCCTGTTGATGGTCCTGGTCTTCACTATTCCCGCGTTTGCCGTTGAAAACACTGGCAAGATCGGCTTTGGCGTACGTGGAGGCGGATTCATCAGCGGTGGTGAATGGAAACTCGGTCCAATGTTTGGTGCCGACCTGAAGTTCGGCATTCACAAAAATTGGTCGATTGGTCTGACCGGAATGTACGGCCCGACCAAGGGCGGCATGCTGGAGATGGACAACAATAACGTGCAGATGATTGTCTCAACTGATGAAGATGCCGACAAACTTCGCATTCGTCATCATGTTGTAGAGATGGCGGGCTGGTTCAATATCACGCCCGATGCTGAGAAACTGAACTTGTACCTCATGGCCGGCGCCGGTATCGATACATGGCACACTGAATATGACGGTGGCGACAAAGTCTATGTCTTCGATACGAGCGGAGTCGAGTCTTTCCGGTACAGAGATCAGCAATTGGCGCTGGTGATTGGCGGTGGACTCGAATACTTCCTGATTGAGGAATTCTCGATCGGAGCAGGGCTACGCTATCACATATTGACCAATGCCCTGTCGCAGTTCAAGGACGAGAGAGATGTCGGCGATAATCTCGACAACCCGTCCGGACTTCTCGAAATCGGCGCTACTCTCACAGCCTATCTCGGCTCGTGCAAGGACAGCGACAAAGACGGCGTCTGCGATGAGGATGACAAGTGTCCCGAGACGCCGAAAGGATGTATCGTTGATGAGGCCGGTTGCCCACTCGACGGTGACGGCGACGGTGTCTGCGACGGTCTCGACCAGTGCCCGGATACGCCACGCGGCTGCAAAGTCGACATGAACGGTTGCCTGATCGATTCGGACGGCGACGGCGTGTGTGACGGTATTGATAAGTGCCCCGACACTCCGACTATTGCGAAGGTCGACGCCGACGGCTGCCCGCTCGATACCGACAGAGACGGCGTACCAGATTACCGGGATAAGTGCCCCGACACGCCATACGGCTGCAAGGTCGATGAAAACGGTTGCGAGATCGATTCCGATGGCGACGGCGTTTGCGACGGTCTCGACAAGTGCCCCGGCACACCGGCAGGTCTGAAGGTGGACAAAGATGGCTGCCCGGTCGATTTCATCATCGAGAAGGAACAGGTCCTCGAACCCATCATATTCGCCGTTAACTCTGCCAAGCTGACCAAACAGTCCAGGAGCACTATCGATGCGATGATCGAGAAGCTCAAGGCGATTTCGCACGTACGGATCGAGGTCCAGGGTCACACTGACGTCAGCGGCACGCACAAGTGGAACATGGAACTTTCACAGATGCGCGCGCAGTCTGTCGTTGACTATATGGTTGAGAAGGGAATTGATGTGTCGCGGTTGGTCCCAAAGGGTTACGGCCCAGACAAGCCCAAGTACGACAACAAGGTCGCCGAAGGGCGCAGAAACAACCGCCGTGTAGAAGTCATTCGTTTGAACTAAATGGGCTTCACATCTGAATAGACAATGGAGGCGCCGAGTATATCGGCGCCTCTCTGTTTCCGGCTGGTATCGGAACCACTACCCTACTCCAATCAAGATTTACGAATGGACTCGAAGCACAAATAGAAAAGGCCGCCCGGATGGACGGCCTTTGTTTTGATCTGTATTCGGAATCATTCCGGATGCGGATAGAGTGAATCGACGGCGGCGAGTGCAGTCATGTTAACAATGCCGTCGACGTCGACAGCTCTGTGCAGGATATGGATCGGTTTACTGATTCCCTGGAGAATCGGTCCTATCGCCTCCGCATTGCCGAGCTGCATCATCAGCTTGTACGTCGATGTCCCACTGTCGAGGTTCGGGAAGATCAGGCAGTTCGCATCGCCCTTGATCAGCGAGAACGGGAAATCCCTCTCGGAGATATACGGTGCGACGGCGGTGTCAGCCTGCATCTCACCCTCGACAACGAGATCCGGGTGATCGCGCTTCAGGATTTTTGTAGCTTCCCGCACTTTGTTGGTCTCGGCACATCTGACCGATCCGAAGTTCGAGAAGCTGATCATCGCAACGCGCGGTTCACAGTCGAAATGCCTCGCGGTTGCCGCGGTCATGAGCGCAATATCGACCAGTTGTTCGGCTGAAGGGTTGATGTTGATAGTTGTATCGGCAAAGAAGAGCGCTCTGTCCCTGAGCATGATGACATAAACGCCGCACACGGTCGAACGGCCATTCGGTTTCTTGAGCAACTGCAGCGCCGGTTTGATCGTGTCGGGGAAATGCTGCCCGACGCCTGAGAGCAAAGTGTCCGCATCTCCGGCTTCGACCATCAGAGTCCCGAACACGTTCGTATCGAGAACATTCCTTTGAATGTCTCCGAGGTTGACTCCCTTGCGGTTCCGAAGTTCGAAATACCTGTCTGCGTACTGTTTGAATTTCGGGCTTTCTCTCGGATAGATGATCTCGATTCCATCGATACTGATATTGATCTCGGCAGCGCTTTCCCTAATCGTATCAGGATGGCCGAGAAGCACCGGGATCGCGATTTGCTCGTCTTTCACCCTGCGGGCGGCCGCGATTATCTTTTCGTTGCTTCCCTCAGGATAGACAATCCGTCTCGGATTGTGTTTGGCTCTGCTTATGGTCTGCCCAAGTATCTGGCGTGTCTTGCTGAGCCTGCGTTCGAGTTCCTCTTCGTATTCTTCTATGTCGATCGTTTTCCGCGCGACGCCCGTATCCATCGCAGCCTTCGCAACAGCCGTTGCTTCCCTGACGAGTACGCGGGGGTCAAACGGCTTCGGAATGATATACTCCGGACCGAACTTGAGATGTTCACCACCGTACGCTTTGGTGACCGACTCGGGAACATACTCTTTGGCGAGCTCGGCAAGCGCGCGCGTTGCGGCAAGTTTCATCTCCATGTTGATCTTGCGCGCATGAACATCGAGCGCACCACGGAATATGAACGGGAAACCGAGCACATTGTTGACCTGATTCGGATAGTCGGAACGACCCGTCGCCATAATGATATCATCACGGGCGGCTTTTGCATCCTCGTAACTGATCTCCGGATCGGGATTCGCCATTGCAAATATGATCGGATGATCGGCCATTGATCGAACCATATCCTTGGTCACCATGTCCTTGACTGATACACCGACGAACACATCAGCTCCATTCATGGCGTCTTCGAGCGTTCTCTCATCCGTATCTACGGCGAACTGTTCCTTGTACTTGTTCATTCCAGCAGTACGGCCTTTGTATATGACGCCTTTCGAATCGACCATCCTGATGTTTTCTCTCTTGACTCCGAGAGCGAGATACAGATTGGCGCATGCAATGCCCGCCGCTCCGGCTCCGAGGAAAACGCATTTGACTTTGTCTATATCCTTCTTGACAATTTCGAGAGCGTTCACCAGCGCGGCCCCTGATATAATCGCGGTACCATGCTGATCGTCGTGAAACACAGGGATATCGAGTTCCTCGATCAGCGCCTCCTCGATTTCGAAACATTCCGGAGCTTTAATGTCTTCGAGATTGATACCGCCGAATGTCGGTGCGATCATCTTGCAAAAATTGATTATCTCCTTCGGATCATGGCTGTCAATTTCAATGTCGAACACATCGACATCAGCAAACCTTTTGAAGAGGACGCCCTTGCCCTCCATCACAGGCTTGCCTGCCTCCGGACCTATGTCGCCGAGACCCAGTACAGCCGTTCCATTAGAAATAACAGCAACGAGGTTTCCCTTGGCAGTATACTCATAGACCTTGTCCGGACTCGCTGCGATCTCCAGGCACGGTTGCGCGACTCCCGGTGTATAGGCCAGAGAGAGGTCTTTCTGAGTGAGACAGGGTTTGGTCGCTACGACCTCAATTTTCCCCGCCCTGCCAATCGAATGATAGGCTAATGCCTCTTCCTTACTTGTCACCGTTTACTCCCGGTTATTATGTTAAAAAATCCGATGTGCAAAAATAGAGTTGTTGATTCGTTTGTCAAGCAGCTTTGGACGGTATTTGGATCGGACTGTCGAAATGTTTGCCGACAGCGGATGTGCTCAGCAGATCCCTGATCGACAGATGTAGACGACATTTCCATTTGAGGCGATTTGCCACGCAAGACTGTTTGAAATTCTGGATTTGCAACGTGCTGCACTACAATATGTTAAGGCTAATATCCTCAAATTAAGTTGCGTTCAGGGTTTGTGTCGCGTACTATTTCTTCATGTCTAAGTCTGTATGGGCGCCATGGAGAGAAGAATATATCCTCGGTTTCTCCAAAAAGAAAGTGGAGAAGGGATGCCTTTTCTGCAAGGCGATAAAGCAGAATCGTGACAGGGCGAACCTGATCCTGTGTCGCAATGAAAGCACTTTCGTGATGATGAACCGCTACCCTTACACCTCGGGGCATCTGATGATTGTGCCGTACAGGCATGTCGGGACGCTTGAGAGGCTGAGCGACGAGATCGCGTGTGAACTCATGATGGAGACACGCAGGGCGGTGAAAATCCTGAAACAGGCTTTCAAACCTGACGGTTTGAATGTCGGGATCAATCTTGGCCGACCGGCGGGCGCCGGCGTTCCGGGGCATTTGCACGTACACATTGTTCCTCGGTGGACCGGGGACAACAGCTTCATGCCCGTCATAGGAGAGACGAGAGTCATTTCGGTTTCTCTCGAAACGACATTTAGGATTCTCAGTAAGCTTTTCTAAAGGCTGCACCTATGAAAATGCCGACAAAAGGTGAACTCCTCCGACTCCAGGAGATGTATCACACCGACAAGCGCGTTGCCGAAGCTCTTGGCGGCAATGTCACTGAGCATCTTGTGCAGTACTGGCGGCGGAAAAAAGGCATACCGCGCAGGAAATTCCCCAAGTACTCAGAAGCGCAGATAAAGGAACTGTGGGAGCGTTACGGCGATGATTTCAGGTGCGGACGAGAGCTTGAACTCTCAAAGGCGGGATTCTACAGTTGGAGACGTCGCTACAATATAATGGACAAGCCGCATGCGTTAAGACTTGAACAGCTCGAACTGCGTTTTGGTGCGGAACCCAAACTTGGACGCGACGGAGTCTATGTCGAGTACTACAGGACCGTCGCCGAGAAAATCATGGCGAACTGTTCCGACAGCGATATTGTCGAGCGCAAACAGACTGTCGAACTGACGCCCGATCTGATACTGCTGGACCGACTGAGCGGAGAGGACCGACGCAAGCTGCGCATATCGAAATCGGTGGCCAATAGAGTCTGGCTTGCGACCGTTGATCGGGGCATCCTGTCGAACAGTCAACTGGATACTGGCAGGGTGCTGAACAATGTCTTCTCGCTTCTTCACCGCGAGGCTCTCTCGCCAAACATGCTGGTCGTGCGCAACAGTTGTTCAAGCGCTGGGTACTCGGCTTTCTCGACGCTTTCGATCGAGTTGAGGCAGGATCAACTGAACAAACTTCTGAAACGTGGCAAGTTCGAGTACACAGTACCGCCCGTGCTCAGGATTACTCTTCAGGGAAGGCTCCAGCGCGGGGTCACGGCGTTTGACGTCTTCTGCTACGCCATATCAAATGTCTCCCAAAATGTTTTCGATGGCAGGATTGTCGAGTACGCAGGGAACGTGACCGAGAAGCTGAATATGTTCGAACGTTTCTCGCTGTGCCATCTTACTCCGGCCTCAGGCGCTGCCTGCGGGTACACTCTGTTCGATGAAACTACAAGAAAATACCTCGCCAGACGAGGCAGGTCCGACCACAAAGCGCTTTTCTCTGACTCGAAAGCATTTTATGACCGCGACTATGTCCTGATGGTTTCAGGATTGGCCCCGCAGATCATGAAGTCGGATGAGTTGAGATCGGGACAGCTTGTCAAGGATGCTGAGAATATCGGAGCAATCGATACGGTGTTCGTCGGGGGCCCCTGCGGGGGAGGGATCGAAGCGATGAAACAACTCGCCGATCTGCTCAAAGAACGCAGAGTACATTCATCGGTACGGATGTACATCTCCCCGCTGACTCAGGAGATTTACATCGAGGCGATCAAGAAACGCTACCTCGCTCCGATAGCGGAGGCGGGAGCGACAATTCTCCCGCCGGCTTCATCGCTGGAGGATATTCCAGGGTACACTCCGGGATCCGGGGCAGGCGTTCTCGCAACACCTTATCGATACGATGACAGCCATTCGCAGGACTGCTGGTATGTGAGCCATTTCACGGCAGCCGAGAGTGCTGTACAAGGCAAACTAAGCTGCGTCGGACGCTGAGACGATGGATGCGTCTTCATCGCCTGTTTCGACATTCATTCAGGTTGACAAAGGGCAAGGCTCGGACTACATTCTGTCGAACTGATCGAAAGGACTGCGAGTGGGCCTGATCAAAGGCAAGGTTTTCAAATACGGTGATGATATTAACACCGATGTGATCTTTCCGGGCAAGTATACGTACACGGTAACTGAACCCGAGGATATGGCCAGCCACGCGATGGAGGATCTCGACCCCGGCTTTGTCGATGAAGTCGAAAATGGCGATGTTGTTGTCGGAGGCAAGAACTTCGGTTGTGGATCGTCACGCGAGCAGGCTGTGAAGTGCCTGAAATTCTCAGGCGTCGGAGCCGTTATTGCCAAGTCATTTTCGAGAATCTATTTTCGCAACCTGATCAACAACGGCATTCCGGCAATTGTTAACGCCGAGCTTGTCGATGTGCTCGAAAAGGGCGATCGAATCGAGGTCAATCTGGAGAGCGGTATGGTCAGCACGCCAAAGGGTGAATTCAGTTTTCCGGCGTATGCTCCGGAAATACAGGAGATAATTGATTCCGGCGGACTCATCCCGTACACTCAGAAGAAACTCGGGATCGGGTAGCGCGTGATGTCATGGGAAACATCCGGACATTCGACACTGTTTTGAAAGCAAAGTATCGCGGACGCTATATCTGAATGGTCGTTTCGCGCAGTTTGGAAACAAAAGGAGCTTTGGAGGACATACAATGAAAGTCAACGCCTACGAAAAAGACGGAGTTTCAATAATCGAGGTCAAGGGTCGACTCATGGGTGGACCCGACACCGGTGAACTCGACGAAAAGCTCTATGCAATTATTGGCAAGGGAGACAAAAAGGCCATCGTTGATCTCGGCGGATGCGACTGGATCAATTCGTCCGGGCTTTCTATCCTGATCCATCATTACAAGAAATTCAAAGACGCCGGTGGCGAACTGAAGCTCGCCAACCTGACCAATAAGGTCGAGCGAATCATGGTGATCGCGAGACTGACCGAGGTCTTCGACGCGCGCGATTCTGTCGAGGACGCTATCGCGGCGTTCGAGTAATAGTCGATTCCGCTGATGATTGATTATTGAGGCGGCTCATAGTAGCCGCCTTTTACTATTGTGTGTATCCGGTAGATGTCCAGAGGTTGTCCCAAAAGGTCGTTTCGACAGGTCTTGGCGGCGACGGAGTCGTCGGTGTGACCTGTCGATTTTTTGCAAGCTATTGTCTGACATTGTTTCCATTTTCCATCAGTTCACACGCCCGCCTTCAGCGGACGCAAGAACTGACGGAACGCTCGCATGACATATGCCCAAAATACGCTTGACAATATACATAGCAGACCTGCCGCAACGATGTAAATCTACTCGTCCACAAATTCCACTCTGCCATTTGTAATCGACACCAGTGACTGCCTTATCCTGTCAGACCAGGATCGCCTCACATCGCAGACAATCGCGCCGATATCCGTGTACCGGCTCTCGGCGATTTCCACAACTTCTGTCGAGACCGCTCTCAATACTGCGCCTGTGAAATTGAGCGGAAATGTAAAACTGAGTCGATCGGTCAGGTAACGGGTTTGAATATCTGCTTTCTCAATCACAGCCAGCGCCGCATCGCGGTATGCTCGTCCGAGTCCTCCGGTGCCAAGCTTGATACCGCCGAAATAGCGTGTGACGACCAGGCATGTGTCTGTCAATTCAAATCTGTCGAGAGCTTCGAGTATGGGTCGGCCTGCTGTGCCCGACGGCTCACCGTCGTCGGAATACCTGAACACCTGCTCGGCTCCGCATCCAATCCTGTATGCAAAGCAGTTATGAGTTGCGTTATGGAATTCCTTCGCGACGGAATTCCTGAACTCAACTGCTGCATTAGGATCGGTTGCCTGATTGATGGTGGCGATAAAGCGCGACCGTTTGATCTTGATCTCGGATCGGCAGTGTCCTGCGATGATCTGGTATGAATCAGACAAATGATTCTCGGATGTCAGACAGTATGATAAACCTGAGCGGCTGTGCTATTCCTGAGCCGCAACGATGTATTGCTCTATCAGCCTCTTGAAACGCGCGCCATAGATCATGTCATACTTTTCCATATCGTCGGGTATAAGCTTCTCGGCTTTCAGGCGCGTCGCCGCAACGAGTCTGTTGGCGGTCTCGATGCTCAGGCCGCCGCTCTCTATCTCACGTACCGTGCTGTCGACCAACTTCTTCAGTTCGACAACAGGGCCTTCATTCGGTGAATCCATACTAACTCCCAATGCTGGTTTCGAGAATCGTTGTCAGATCATCGATGGTGTCAAACGGTATCGCATTCTGAGGAACGGTGACGCCTCGCTTGCTTTCATCTCCTTTCAACAGATAGAACAGCAGTTTGCCCTGCGTTTCTGCGGATTCCGCAGCCGAGAATGTCCCGGACGAATCAGGCGAAAGCTCACCGACTATCACTGAATCCGACAGCCCCACGATTATGCGGTTTCTGCCCAGTAGCCTGCCCGTATTGATGCCGGTATCCGGAGGATACTCGCACATCAGCGAACCTTTTTCGAGCAACTGTTCAGCGAGCGCCTTGTTCTCCGGAGGATATATCTCGTAGAATCCCGACGCTACGACCGCATGACTGATCCCCTCGTTCTTGATCGCGCCTACATGTGCCGCCGTATCGATTCCCCTCGCAAGACCGGAAACAATCGAGCAGCCCTTCTTCACGAGAAATGCCGCGATGTCAACCGTAGCCTCTATTGCCTCAGCCGAGGCATCCGTGCGACCGACAACAGCTATCGATTTCTGATCCGGATTCGGAAAATGCCCCTTGTAGTAGAGCACTGGTGGCGGATCATCCATCGACCGGAGACGACTCGGGTATTCATCATCGAGAAAAGTCACGACTGATATACCTTCTTCGGAAAGCCGTTCAATCCGCTCGCCCATGAACGTGATTGAATGCTGTGATCCAAGTATCTGTTCGGCATGCTCTTCTGAAAGACGCGGCAGGTCGGTCAATTGTTCAAAAGTGGCGGCATAGACATTTTCGGGAGATCCGAACACGGACAGGATCGTCTGAAACAATTTCGGCCCAACGCCTCCCGACTCCCGCAGTGCGAGAATTACACTGGTTGTGTAAATATCATCCATGATAGTTCTGAATACCTCCATGAAAAAGGTAACCGTCATGCCAGATACTGTCAAGGCGATTTCAGAGAGGATATTATTCCCTTGGGGACAAATGTCCTCGCAAGTCCTTAGCTTCGAAGGGCTTGTCCCAATGCATGTCATTCCCGCGAAGGCGGGAATCTATTGAATGCGTGATTGTTAAATAGGCTCCCGTGGTATCCTGAACAAAGCGAAGGGCCTCCGCGGGAGCGACAGAGTCAACATCCCGCTCATGACATCAATTCAGAGTTTTTCGTGCTCTTGACTTGAGCCGCGACAAGTATATCTTATCGTTATGCCTGCGAATCTGACTCCGCAGTATCTCGAAGCCGAAGAGCGGTTCAAACGCGCGACCAGCGACGATGAGAAGCTCGCGTGTCTCGAAGAGATGATGCGCATCATCCCCAAGCACAAGGGGACCGAGAAGATGCGCAAGGATATGAAGACGCGCATGGCCAAACTGCGGCAGAAGCTCGAAGGTCCGAAGAAATCCTCAGGCGCTGCTAAAGCCGCTGCAATCGATCATGTCGAGAAGCACGGCGCAGCACAGATCATTGTTCTCGGTCCGCCGAACTGCGGGAAATCATCGTTCCTGAACGCCGTCACCGCCGCCGAACCGGAGATTGCCGACTACCCATACACGACCCGCAAACCGATGCCGGGGATGATGAATCACGAGACCGTTCAGTTCGAGATTGTCGATCTGCCGCCGATTGCGCCTGACTTCTACGAAAACTGGATGACCAATATTATCCGCAACGGCGATGTCCTGATCCTGATGGCGGATATCGCAGCCGACGATATGCTCGAGGGGATCGATGCCGTCATATCCAAACTCGACGAACTGAAGATGATCCTCATCAAGAAAGAGATACCCGAAGAATATCTCGGCTCGCAGTTTTGCAAAAAGACGGTGCTCGTGGCGAACAAATGCGATGTCGATGATGCTGCCGACAATATCGAGATACTGAGAGAGTTGTACTCTGATCGATTCACGATCATCCCTGTCTCATGTACAGTCGGGACGAGTCTCGACAGACTCAAAGATCACATATTCGATATCCTCCAGATCATGCGTGTCTACACCAAGACTCCGGGGCGTGATGTCGACTACAAGGACCCGGTCGTGTTGTCGATCGGATCGACTGTCGAGGATGCAGCGCTGGCGATTCACAAAGATTTCGCGCACAAACTTCAGTTCGCCAAACTCTGGGGCGAAGGCAAATTCGATGGCCAGCGAGTAACATCGAAATTCGTGCTGTCAGACAAAGATGTGGTGGAGTTTCATATATGAGTTACCAACTCGTGCGCGGCAGAGTTTTCACTGGTAACTGGGTGAGGGAAGTGCTATCCTTATTATAGTTGTCAACACGAACCCATCCGACGCTACGCTCTGGATGGGCTACCGGCTTATAAAGGGGTAACACTGCAATGGAGCATCATACGTAATGTCAGAAACCAGTGATTTTTTACCTCCAAAGATACCATATGAGTTGAAGAAGGCTCAGCAGGACGGGAAATTAGTTGTATTCGTGGGGGCTGGCGTTTCCATGCCTCCGCCATCCAGTCTGCCGGACTTCAATGATCTCGCTAAGAAGCTCAAAGACAAATTAGGACCATCTTTCAAAAAGCGAGCGCGCAGTGAGTCGATTGATCAATTCATTGGCCGAATGGTAGACGAGAATCACGACGTGCGGAAGTGGGTACGCGATATTTTCCTTAGTGAAAAATCAAAACCCAACAAACAACACGCCAATTTGATCAAGCTCTTTACTCAACCCAAGGATGTCAAGATCGTAACCACGAATTTTGATTCACATCTCTCAACAGCAGCGAGAGCTAAATTTGAGGATAGCAACGATATTAACGAATACCTGGCTCCTGCCTTGCCTCTGGGACGAGAGTTTTCAGGCATCGTTTATCTGCACGGACGTGCCGACCGAGGTGCGAATGAATTGGTGCTGACAGATCGAGATTTTGGAAAAGCCTACTTGGCTGACGGCTGGGCGCGTCGATTCATGTTGGCTTTGTTCAGACATTACCATGTGCTTTTTGTTGGTTATAGTCACGAAGATTCTGTTCTGAGATATCTTGCCAGGGGATTGTTCGACAAGACTCAGCGATTTGCTTTTGCCACGGAAGCTAAAGAAGATCATTGGAAAAGACTGGGCATAAAGATAATTAAATACGAACAAATCAAGAGAAAGAGAAAGTTCAAACTTGTCTGGGAAGCCATAAGCAGTTGGTCAAATCAGACACAATGGGGTCTACTGGATCACGAGAGAAGAATAACCAATATTGTGTCCATAGTGGAGACAACAGATCCTATTTTATCGCCACATTCCAATCTTACTAAAGAAGATGCTCGGTATCTCATCGATGCCATCCAGCAAGAGCATCTGTTGCGTTTATTCTGCGACAAAGCAAAGCATACGTATTGGCTTGAATGGCTGGAGCAAAAGGAGAAGAACAAGGAGGCTGAGTATGACACCAATGAGCAAGCTTGGAAAGAGCGACTCGAATTCTCAAAACTATTTAGTCCGACTGCTGAAATCGGAGAGCGAGAGCGTGTCCTTGCATGGTGGTTTGCCAAAAGCTTTGTCGGCTGCGACGATCAACAAGGGTTGATATATCTAACACAACGTGGCCAAACTGTCAATCCAGCATTATGGGACGAAATTGCAAGGGTATTGGCTCACGGTAAGAAGCTCCCGAAACCGGAAACCTATGCCAAGTGGCTGTCAGTTCTTATGAACACTGTGCCTCAGCATAAGCATGCGTTAGATCGAATCTTGACTAGTCGGAATTTGAACCAGAACTACTGGCGAGGCGTACTGAATCTGTTCCAGTTTCTGACTACTCCAAGATTGGAGCTGGAAGATGATTATATGGGTGAACTAATCAAAGGAGAGAAGAAAGTTAACGCGAATATATCAATGTTAGGTGATAAGTACTGCTTGGATGAGGCTTGGAAACGAATATTGAAACCACTGCTCCCGACACTGTCAAGCGAACTGGCGGTCACATTCACAGGCCACTTCTGGCGTGCGCATTCGTTGTTGGTCGCCGCTGGCAAGGCTGGTCCCATGTGGAATCCGGTTAGTTTCAGTCGCTCGGCTATCGAGCCGCATGAACAAGATAGCCAGATGTTCGGATTCGAGCTCATTATCGACTATGCAAGAGATGTAATCGAATTCATTATCGAGAATGACACAAGACAGGCTGATGCCCTCATACAAATATGGATATCTTCGAAAGTTCCTATACTCGCTCGTCTCGCTGTTCACGCCATGAGAAAGTCAATCCACGTTTCCTTCGACGACAAGCTACGCTGGGTACTTGAATGGGAGCTGATCTACAAGCATCTCACCAAACATGAGGTCTTCATGCTCTTAGAGCATGCTTTCCCCAAGGCAGGGCAAGACATGCAATTAGAGGTAATCGAGCGCGCCAAGATCGGACCTCATCGCGATGAAGGTGAAGATACAGAACATGCGAAACTATATGAGTATGAGATATACTGTCTACTATATTGGCTTAAGAAGCATGCTCCGAAACTCCACTCTGCACAGCAAGCATTTGATGAGGTACAGAGTAGGAATAAAGAATTCTCACCACCTGATCATCCTGAATTCTATAAGTGGAGTTCGGGTGCTATTTTAATTGAAGGCTTCTCTCCGATTGATGCTGACGAACTCTTATTGAAACCTGCTGCAGAGCAGGTTGAATATTTGATGAACGGTGGATCTGAGTCCAGGCATATTTTCGAGAGAGAAGGTCTCATGGGGCAAGTTGGCATCGCGGCAAGAAAAAACCCGTCGTGGGGTTTAGACCTTGCAGAGGTGTTGAGGGATAGGACGGAATGGAAAGAAGATATTTGGAGCAGCATTCTTAATGCATGGCATAAACCACCTTTCAACAAAGAAGATTGGCCGCGAGCACTAGGAATCCTCGGGGACGTAAACATTCTCTCTAATAACCGATACACGATAGGTTACATCCTCTGGCATGCGTCCGAAATGAAAAACATCTGGACTGAAGCGACTCTCCACGAAGCCGAGGCTATTACGGAGAGATTTTGGGATATTATCGGCAATGACGCACCAGAACGGACACCTGCTGACGACTGGCTGTTCGAGGCTATCAACCATCCGGCTGGTCAGCTTACTCTCTTCTGGCTGCACCTTATCGAAAGGCGCGCCGAACTCGCTGGACACGATCCTGACACAATACCCGACAAGTACAAAGAGCGTTTTGAAGCAATCATCTCAGGGACATCATACGCGAGTCAACTTGGCCGTGTAACCCTCGCCAGCCAGATCAGATATGCATTCAGCCTAGATCGGCAATGGACAGTAGATAACCTGCTTCCGCTACTAGACTGGAATAAGGACGAACATCGTGCAGAGCAATGCTGGCACGGATTCATCGGCTGGGGAACACCGCCTTTCGAGTTACTGAAACACCTTAAGCCGCTGTATGAGCAAGCCACCGAGAAGTTTCCTCCTGAGGCTTCCAGACTACGTGAGCATCTAATGCAACACTTGGCCTTCATGGCGCTTTCTCTTGAGAATCCGCTTCAGGACAAATGGTTGCTTCGAGTGAGAAGCCATATGATTCAGGAAGGCGATCTGCTAAAGTGGACTCACAGATTCAGATTCGTATTGATCGACATCCCTGACAACCAGAAGAAAGCAATATGGGATAGGTGGCTCTGTCAGTATTGGAAGGATCGTACAGAAGGTATATTCGGACGATTCGTTGAAGAGGAAGCCGCAGGAATGCTCAGTTGGGCACTCGAGCTTGGTCCTGTAATTGGAGAAGTTGTCAATGTTATTTGTAATTCTGATCCTGTAGATGTAGGTAGTACTTCTATTTACATCGAATTGGTCGAGAGTAGACTTGCAGAGAAGTACCCGGATCCCACAGCCGATCTTCTTCATCATCTTGCCAAGGGGCACAAGCATCCTCTTCCTGCGCAGGAATCCTACATGTGCCACGAGATGTCGGAACTTGTGAAAGAGCTTCATAAGCACGGCGCGTCAATTGATAAGCTCAAAGCAATTTGCGAAGAACTCGCAAAACTTGGATGCACAGAAGCCCCTGATCCACATGATTCCCTAAAGTAGAAAATCAGATTGACTCCCACACTCAATCTGTTTAATTGCTCTCTTCACAGGAGGGACTTCATGGAAGAGCCGAAAGTCGATCTGCAGCTTGCTCTCGATCATGGGCTGTCGGAAGAGGAATACAATCGGATTCTTGATACACTCGGGCGCACGCCGACCTACACTGAGCTTGGGATATTCTCGGTCATGTGGTCGGAGCATTGTTCCTACAAGAATTCTATCGCCCTGCTGAAAACACTTCCGCGCGAGGGATCGACTCTCCTTACAATGGCGGGCGAGGAAAATGCCGGTGCGGTCGATATCGGCAACGGTTTCGCGATCGTGTTCAAAATCGAATCGCACAACCATCCGACCGCAGTCGAACCATATCAGGCAGCAGCAACAGGCGTCGGCGGAATTCTCCGCGACATATTCACTATGGGCGCGCGACCGATTGCCTGTCTCGACTCACTCAGATTCGGCAATCTCGAAGACCCGCGCTCGCGGTATCTTTTCAATGGCGCAGTCAAAGGCATCGGCGATTACGGCAATTCGTTCGGCGTACCGACTGTCGGCGGCGAGGTCTATTTCGAGCAATGTTATCAAAGCAACCCGCTCGTCAATCCAATGGCTGTCGGCATCGTGAAGACCGACGGCATCATCAGCGCGACAGCCAAAGGTGCGGGCAACCCGGTCTATATCGTCGGATCATCGACCGGCCGCGACGGCATCCATGGCGCAACATTCGCATCCGAGGAACTCTCCGAGGAATCTCAATCCAAACGCCCATCGGTACAGATCGGCGATCCGTTTACCGAGAAACTCCTGCTCGAAGCCACACTCGAAATCATCAAAGATGATCTGATCGTCGGCATACAGGATATGGGCGCGGCGGGAATCACCTGCTGTTCGACCGAGATGGCCGCTCGCGGCAAATCCGGCATGGAGATCGAACTCTCGAAAGTGCCCGTGCGCGAGGAGAAAATGACGCCGTACGAAATCATGCTCTCCGAATCGCAGGAAAGGATGATGGTGGTCGTCAAGAAGGGCTGCGAATCCAAAGTCGACGAGATATTCAGGAAGTGGGGGCTTCACGCTGTCGAGATCGGTCATGTAATCGATGAGGACAGAGTGATCGTGCACAACAATGGCAAAGTCGTGGCCGATGTACCGGCTGATATTCTCGTCCTCGGCGGAGGCGCACCAGTCTATCACAGGGAGACTCGGAGACCAGCATATATCGACGAGTTACGCGAACTCGATCTGGCTGACATCCCCATCCCGGTCGATCTGAATGCCGCTCTCCTGAGTGTCATCGGTTCTCAGTGCATGGCCGACACGAGCTGGATATACCGGCAGTATGACCACATGGTGCGAACCAATACGGCTGTCCAGCCCGGGTCCGATGCCGCAGTAATCAGGATCAGAAAGACGAACATGGCGATCGCCCTTACAACCGACTGCAACGGCAGATACTGCTATTTGAATCCGAGACGGGGTGCGATGATTGCCGTGGCCGAAGCTGCGCGAAACATCACGGCATCAGGCGGCAGACCAGCGGCTATAACGAATTGTCTGAACTTCGGCAATCCAAACAAGCCGGAGATGTACTGGAGTTTCACCGAAGCCGTAGCAGGCATGGGCGAGGCATGCCGCGTGTTCGATACGCCTGTCACCGGCGGCAATGTGTCGTTCTACAACGAGGACAAGATGACAAAGCGAGCAGTCTATCCGACACCGGTCATCGGGATGCTTGGAATCATAGATGATGTCTCTCATATCACCACGCAGTATTTCAAAGACGAAGGCGATGCAATTCTACTCGTCGGTGAAACGACCGGGGAACTCGGCGGATCGGAGTATCTGAAGGTCGTTCACGATAAAGTCCGGGGTGACTGTCCTGCTATCGATCTGTCGCTCGAAAAAAAGACACAGGACGCGGTCCGAGGACTCGTAACATCAGGGCTTATCAAATCATGCCACGATATCTCCGAAGGCGGGCTGGCAATAGCATTAGCCGAATGTTGCATCACGGACAGGGAGAATCAGATTGGATGTGAGGTCTCAATCGAGACAGAACTGCGACCTGATGTTATGCTGTTCAGCGAGTCCCAATCCCGATTTGTGATCGGCGTTGCGGAGGATGATGTTCAGGAAGTTATATCTCAACTCGGTCGCAGCGAAATCCCAGTCCGAAAAATAGGACGGGTCGGCGGAGTGAGGTTGGTAATCGATTCACTCATCGACTGCGCACTCGAACAGCTCGGCGAAGCATACTTCAGCACACTCTATCGCTATATGGACTCACAATCTTGCAGGTCAAGCGGCCTGCCCGCTTGACATTTCTTCAACCGTCAAGCGCCCTTCGCAAGTCTCAGGACAGACGAGCGCGTTAGACCTACGAAGGCTGAGATTGCCGCGCTTCGCTCGCAATGACGGCAGTCGATCATGACTCTCGTGTTCGTCGGGACTGTGACTCTGATACAACACGCAGAGGCACAGCCTCTGCGTGCACAGATATACCAATGTCATTCCTGTGCAAACCGGAATCTAGGAGAAGATGGTTCCCGGCTTTCGGGCATGTTGAAAAAGTCCTTTAGATCAGCGTTGAATAGTGTTGATTGTGGTTATACAAACAAAACGAGAGCAATATCAACAGTCGAGGTCGAAACCCTTACCTGTCCTGAGCCTGCGAAGGGCGGTTTCGACAATTCGCGCAAAACGCGAAAAGGAAAGAGTTGTCAAGTCTCTCCGTTCGCTTCGCGAACTCCGAGATTTGACCTACTCAACTAATCGGACGCTGAGGAGTCTGTCCAATGCCTAAGGAATGAATTCTAAACTCGGCGACCAACTATGTCGGCACATTGAGATAGAATACACTCAAACAGACAGTATACACGAACGCCGCCCGGATATGATTCAGGCGGCGTTTTGACTGGGATGTTCCTTGACTGCGAACGATGCTTCGCGTATTATCCGATCAGGGAATGCTACGCTTCAGGCCTGCGGCTCTTTTCACGTAGAGCAAAGCGTGGCATATACCGCGTATGGGAATCTGTCATTTTGTTGACTGGGAATTTTGCACTTGATGCGGACGAATCACAGAATAGTATTCGGTGACGCACGAAGAATGTCCCTCCTGGAATCTCGGAGTGTCCACTTAGTTGTTACCTCTCCGCCTTACTGGCAGCTAAAGGACTATGGCACAAGTGAGCAAATTGGATTCGATAACTCCTACGAGGATTATGTTAACAATCTTAACTTAGTGTGGAGAGAATGCCACCGGGTTTTGCATGACGGTTGCAAACTCTGCGTCAATATCGGAGATCAGTTTGCCCGCTCAGTCTACTATGGAAGGTACAAGATCATTCCTATCAGAACGGAGATAATCAGGTTTTGCGAGACAATCGGTTTCGATTTCATGGGGTCGATTATCTGGCAGAAAGTGACTACCTGCAACACAACAGGCGGCGCGACCATCATGGGATCATTTCCCTATCCCAGAAACGGTATTGTCAAGATAGACTATGAGTTCATTCTTCTGTTCAAGAAACAGGGCACCCCCCCTCGTGTCACACCGGAAGTGAAGGAGAAATCGAGATTGACGAAAGAGGAGTGGAACACTTTCTTCAACGGCCACTGGAATTTCCCCGGCGAAAAACAGTCAAACCATTTGGCAATGTTCCCGGAAGAACTGCCGAGGCGTCTCATCAAGATGTTCAGCTTTGTAGGAGAACGCGTGCTTGACCCGTTTCTCGGGAGCGGAACGACCACACTTGCCGCCATGAATCTGGAGCGAGATTCGGTGGGTTATGAGATGTCTACCGATTTCAAGAATATAATCGCTACAAAATTGCAGCAGGGGAGTGATCTGTTCAAGAAAGTCGATGTCGACTATCTTGAGGATACCTCTCGGCCTGAGGAAAACGATTGGGAATCATTGCCGTATCTTTTCCGTGATCCCCTGAAGTTAGACAAGAAAGTTGATCCCAGAAAACTGTTGTTCGGTTCCAGGATAAACAGTGAATCCAAAAGTGAAAGACAGTATTATTCTGTTAAGGAAATCCTATCGCCGGATGAACTGATGTTGGACAGTGGGCTCACTATCAAGCTGCTTGGAATACAACCAGTAAATGGGCTTGAATCCGAAGCAATAAAGTACCTGGAGGATGCTGTCAAGGGGAAAAAGGTCTCTCTGAAGTTCGATCGAGTCAGGTACGATGATTCCAAACGACTTCTTGTCTATCTTTATCTCAAGAACAGGACATTCATTAATGCTCACCTGGTCAAACGAGGCTTTGCCGAAGTGGACAGCACGCTGGACATTACTAATCGGACACTGAGGAGTCTGTCCAATGCCTAAGGAATGGATTCTAAACTCGGCGACCAACTATGTCGGCACATTGAGATAGACAATACTCTGAGAGTCAGCATACACGAACGCCGCCCGGATATGATTCAGGAGGCGTTTTGTTTATTCAGTAGCTATCAAGCAGTAAATTCCTACACGGAATCCGGATAGACTGATCGCCTAAGGATATTTTGACACTCATCCAAGGCATCTCCTGATTTGTCATAGAGTTTGTCAAGTAGGAGTCCCCACCCGCCAATCTGTGAATCTTTATCAGTCCCAAGTCTTTCGAGCAACTTATCGATGGAAATATCCCTGTGATCATTTGCTTTTCTCAGATCATGCAGAATATACAGGGCGTTTAGAGGGTTGGGAAGTTGTTCATCGTTCTTAAGTTGAGATATTCTTTCACTTACTGATTCTTCGATATCTTTAGTGTCAGTGAAAGCGCTTAGGCCTCGTTCGTCTGCAACAAGGCATATCTGGACTAAATAGTTCAACAGTTTGAGAGATTTCTTCCCTTTGATTCGATTTCCATCAACATTCAAGGCCAAAAGCAGTTTGCGGAGTGTTTTCTCCTTTAGACCTTCAACTAACACCTTATTGAGGATATTGCATCTCGCAAGGAATCCTGATTCACTCAATTCCAATGGTATGTGACTGGCTACTTTGCCAGCATACTTTTGAGTCCACCATCCTTCATAATCTAATCTCTTATGGTCAATACTGACGAAATCCTCAGTGGATGACGTTTCCTCCATAACTCCCTTGGAGATTTCAGTTAGATACTGTCCCAATTTTACTAACCCAATGTACAGACGTTCCGCGCGGATTGCGATGTTCGGTTCTTTGCTAAGTACTGAAATGTCGCCTTTTGGTGGATCGACAGCGAACTCATTCCAGTGACGAACCACATCAGAAGGCAGACATTCGTAAAGCTTTCGCAATTCAGCTTGAATGAGATTGCGCCCTATCCGGTGGCAACGGTCAAAACCCCATTGTCCTTTGTAATACACTGCGCCGATGTCCGGAAGAATCTTATATAGGTCGGGCTCGGCTTCATAGTCTTCTAGCACTTCATCGCTCACATAGACTTGAGGCATTAGCATTTGCCCAGCTCTGTCCTTTGACACTGGCCCACTAATACCCGGCCAATGCAGTGAGCCATAGTCGTCAGTAGCAAACGACACTGGTTTACTGCCAGGCTCAACTAGTAGCCTGACACCATTGATCTCGATATGGACTAAGCGGGGGTTGTTGTCTATTCGATGCAGATAAATGGTTCTGCCGGGAAAGACAAGTTTTCCACTTGGATTGATGTCCAATGCTCGTTTGATATCTTCAGTCATTTCATATTCTCTACTATCCAAGTAGACTTGCACAAGTGATCGATGACGAATCGTGGCGTACTCCTGCAGATAGTCGCGGTGTATTTCAATCCACGCTGGGGATTGCAGTCCATACTTATATACTGACACAGATTTGCAGGTTATTACTTTGAACATTGATCTTGAGGCATCGTACCAGTGTATTTCATCAGCCTTGCCATCCCTTCGAATTGTCCTTGGTACAAGGCCAAAGGCCGAAAGAAATCTGGGGTCAGGTATCATTACAGATTCGTTTGAACCTGCATTCCACGCTGCAACAATTGATTCAAGCCCTTCTGATACTATGTCAGCAGCCCATATATAGAAGGAAGGCGGTATTTCTGTTGAGTCTGCAGACGGTACTCTGCTTCGTACTTCGTGACCGATACCGCCATCGAACTTTAAAAGTTCTGCGGTTAGGTCTGGGGAGACCAGAGCTGTGAATGTCTCACGCAGGCTGTACTCTTCAACAGGTTTTCGTATTTCAGCTACTGTCACTTGCTCATTCTCAAGTGGCCTTTCATTGCGAAGATGCTTTAGTGGTTCTGGCCACCAGTTTTCATCTAACTCATTGTGTTTCTGCATACAACAATCCTCTGTCCAATATCACATCATAATACTAATACAGCTTAGTATGAAACATCTAATGAGAATAATACTCCGTTTTGCATGGAGGGTCAAGTCAGAGTCGAAGGATTTCGTGAAGTAATAGGCTGTAGACAACAGATATTTCGTTTGTCCTATCATGATCATCTTTGGCTCGCCAGAATATTTAATCCCCTCATTTGGATTGCTTCCCATACCGATTCCGTCTTGACGGATTTCGATTCTGTGTTATTGTAAGAGTAAGATACTTGCTTTTCAGAATTCTCTGAGAAATAAGGGCATTTAGTCGATAGAAAGGATGTGATCATGTCTTCATCGAGAAACAACTATCCGATTCGCGCCTGCACCCTGCACCTGATCCTTGCTGCAGGATTTGTGCTGACTCTGTCTGCAATGTCATCAGTGGCAGCCGATCCGATTCTAAATCTGTATGTTGAGGATACTCCGCTAACACCAAAAGATTCTTTTGTCACATTCGAGGTGATGATGAATGCGACCGAAGACTCCGTGGGGAGCTTCGAGATATGGTTACAGATGTCTCATCCGTTCATACTTCGGTTTGACATGGATGATCCTGTTGATACCACTGGCTCTATCTTCGACTGGGGGCTGAGTTGGACCGATTACGGTACTGACGGGAATCTAATCAAGATTCTCGGATGGGACGGGGTGGATGGCACGCCGATAGCCCCGAGTGATATTCCGCAGTTGCTGTTTACCCTCAAGGCTGAAGTTATCGACACGATGGCTGACACGCTCTGTGGATTCACCGGAGAAGTAATCATCAATGTATGGACTTATTTCAACAAGACTACTTTCCCGTACCGGATTGGCTGGGATTTCTGGGAGGAATACGACACCACATTCGAGAACTGTGTCGAATGGATTGGCGATTCGTGCATCGCATGGGCTGACACGATCGTGGATACAACAATGTATAATGAACCGAATATGGAGTTGCTCAACTACCAGGATGGCAGCTACACATTCATCTGTTTCATATGCGGCGACTGCGATAACTCCGGATTAGTCGATATCGATGATGCCGTCTATTTGATAACATACATATTCGCTTCCGGTCCTCCTCCGGATCCGCTCGAGAAAGGCGATGTCGACTGGTCGGGTGCAGTTGATATTGATGATGTTGTCTATCTGATAACATACATATTTGCCGGCGGACCACCGCCATGTGATTAGTGAGCGACCGCTCAGTATGTAGCGTGCTTCAGGTCGGGAAGATAGAATATGGATCGAGATTGGTTTTCAGATATCTTTCGACGGGCGAATGGCTTTTGGGTGGTTCCCCCCATTTCGGGACGATTGACACTATTGAGTCGAGCAGCGCGCCGTCGAAATCTATCATTTGCGATTCACTGACCAATCGCCAATGTCTCTTGAATCAATATGAGTCATTGTTCCGAGAGGACAGATTCTGAACATATTTTCCTGCGCAAGTGTCACAGCTTTCACGACGTCAGATTCGCAGTCTGGAAAGATGATCGGCGAGCTGTCGTTTGTGTCAATCTTGTCGCTCGGAGATTCCTGCGTCAGAAGAGACCTGATATCGTTCATTTGGCATTCAGGGAGATATCGTAGATGCGGTACCTTTTGTAGACCTTGCTGCCAAGCATCTCGGCTGCGCGATTCATCATCTCGTTATCTTCGAGAATCCAGGACATCTCACCCCACTTGTATCCCTTTCTGGCGCCCCTTCTGAATATCTCCAGGTAGAAGATATTGTCGATACCACGCTTCTGATAAGACTGCTCGATGCCCATCGTAATCACCCGGACCGAGTTGATCTTGTTCCGGACTTTGGTGTGCCACAGCAACTTGAAGAGACCGAACGGGAATAGTCGACCGTTGGCGTACGGCAGCACCTGATTCACATCTGGGAGCGCCAGTTGGAAGCCGACTGGCTTGCCCTCGACCTCGGCGATGAAAACAAGATCCGGATCGATGATCTGCTTCATATCTTTGGCAATGTGAAAGAACTCATCCTCGGACATCGGGATGAATCCCCAGTTCTTCTCCCATGCATTATTGTATATCCGGTTGATCGCTCTCACTTCGTCGTCGAACTTCTTCATGTTCAAAGTGCGCACGACAACATTGGCTTTGCGTCGAATCCTATCGACAATGCGGACCATCCGTTCAGGCGGCTCGTCATATTCAGTGATCTTGTACGCGAGCAAATCTTTCGCCTTGGTCAGACCGAATCTCTCGAAAAATCCGGGATAGTAATCGGGATTATATATCATGTTTATCATGGGCGGCAAATCAAAGGCGTCGATCAGCGCTCCGACCTCATAGTTGGTCGACAGATTCACAGGTCCGCGCATTTTGTCGAGGCTCTGGGACTTGAGATGAATCATCGCCACTTTCAGCAGCTTGCGAGCAACATTGTAGTCGTTCACAGATTCGAAGAACCCGAAGAACCCGATATTTTCGTCGTGGAAACTGTTGTGGCTGTGATTTACTATCGCCGCAATCCTTCCGACCATCTCGTTCTGATAGTGCGCCGTGTAGAGCTTGATCGTGGCAGAGCGGAAAAACGGGTTCTTCCTGCTGCCAAGCATCGCCTTGACGGATGATATAAGCGGAGGCACCCAGTTCGGATTGCCCCTGTAAATCTTCCAGGGGAGTTTTATGAATGCAGAAAGCTGCGAGCGGTTCTCGACCTCTCTGATTTCAATATCGTCGTAGTTCATTCGACAGGCATCAGATAACGCCCAACTCGCGTCCTACGCTTCCGAAGATATCGAGGACCTTGTCGAGTTCCTCGTCAGTGTGCGTAGCTGTGTAGGATGTTCGTATCAGGGCTTGCCCCGGAGGTACCGCAGGCGGGATAATCGGGTTGGCAAATATGCCTGCTTTCGAGAGGGATTTCCAGAACTTGAAACAGTCCATATCATCGCCGATGTTGATCGGGATAATCGGAGTTTCGGTCAGCCCTATATCGAACCCGAGCGCCCTGAACCCCTCGTGCATTTTTCGGGTGTTCTCCCATAGCCGCTCTCTGCGCTCCGGCTCGGTCCTGATTATCCGCAATGCTTCTCGAACACCCGCGACAGCGGCAGGCGGCATCGAAGCTGAAAATATGAGTTCACGCGCTTTGTGCTTGATGTAGTTTACGATCTCGAACGAGCCTGCGATATATCCGCCGAGCGATGCGAACGACTTGGAGAATGTCCCCATGATAATATCGACTCGTTCTTCGATATCGAAATGCTCAGCCGTGCCTCGGCCTCCCAGACCGAGCACCCCGACGGCGTGCGCATCATCGACCATCACACCCGCGCCATACTCCTCGGCGACCTCGATGAGTTCGGGAAGCTTCGCGATATCACCTTCCATCGAGAACACGCCATCCACTACGATAAACCTGCCGCCAGAGCATTCCACATTGCGCAGTACACGCGCAAGATCGTCCATGTCGTTATGGGCGAATTTGTACGTCTTGCCGAATGCAAGGCGAGTACCGTCGACGATCGAAGCGTGATCGGTCCTGTCTATGAAAATCGTGTCACGTTTGTCGACTATGCACGAGATTGCACCGAGATTCGCCTGGAATCCGGTCGAGAAGACCAGCGCGGCTTCCTTGTTGAGGAAATCAGCCAATTCATCTTCGAGGCTTACGTGTATGTCGAGCGTACCGTTGAGATACCTCGATCCGGTGCACCCGGAGCCGTACTTCTCGACCGCCTTAATGCAGGCTTCCTTGACCCTCGGGTCAGTCGTCAGACCGAGGTAGTTGTTCGATCCGATCATGATCTGCTCAG
The DNA here is from genome assembly GCA_965369655.1 of uncultured bacterium. Taxonomy (GTDB): domain Bacteria; phylum Zixibacteria; class MSB-5A5; order JAABVY01; family JAHJOQ01; genus JAJRZO01. The sequence goes on from CBDUQR010000004.1 coordinate 38,374, forward strand.
TGCCGTCGATCATGACCGAGTGGGCGGGAGCAGATGATATGGGGCGAAAATAGGGGTAATACCCCATCGCCATAACTTCTTGTGGCCGAGTGAAATCAGCGCATTTCTGGAACAATGGCTTCGTAATTTTTTCTTGTTTGCTATATGTTTTCATACTTATATGGGTCCATGTGAAAAGCAAACTAACCGTCAATTGGGACCATTGTCAAGAGAAAAGCTTGTGAATACAGGTGGAAATGCAAATCGAAAAAGCGTGCTGATCACCGGAGTGACAGGTTTCGTTGGAAGTCATCTGGCGGATACATTCGTAAGGTCTGGCTATGCCGTTACAGGCATGCTCAGGGAAACTTCCAGCCGAAAATTTATCGAACATCTCGACATCGATCTCAGGTTCGGCGATCTCGGCAAACCGGAGACTCTCGGGTCCGTTGTCGAGGGCCATGACTATATTGTTCATCCTGCCGGGTTGATTATGGCAAAATCGGCGGATGAGTTCATGCGCGCGAATCGTGACGGCACGAGATTCTTACTGGAGGCAGCAAGAGAGCGATGCCCCGGTCTGAAGAGATTCGTGTATATCTCCTCGCAGGCAGCAGCCGGTCCGTCAGACTCGACATCAGGGAATGACGAGACAGTACCGCCGCATCCGGTGTCGGATTACGGCAGGAGCAAACTGGCTGGAGAAATTGAATGCCTGAAGCTCAAAGATCAGTTCGCTGTCACTATCGTGCGCCCTCCGGCTGTCTATGGTCCGCGCGATGATGGCGTGCTGGCGTTTTTCAAGATCGTGAAATCGGGATGGTACTGGAAACTCGGTCGGAAAGAGCGGTATGCGTCTATAGTCTTCGTGAAAGACCTCGCCAAAATGATCCTGGCGGCTGTCGAATCTGATGTTGCGTCCGGAGAGGTGTTTTTCGCCGCCAATCCGGGGCCACTCTCGATCTGGGACATCCAGAAAATGATCGCCTCTGTGATGAAGGTCGAGGTGAAGCCGCTCCTGACGCCGATATGGCTGGTGCGAGCTATGGTACCGCTCGATGCGTTCGGTTCGATGCTCACCGGCAAAGCTCGTGGCCTGACAGCCGATAAAATACGGGAGCTTTTACATCAATACTGGATTTGCGACTCGTCTAAGGCAGAGCGTCTTCTTGGATGGAAAGCGGAAACACCGCTCGAAGATGGCATTGCAGAAACAATCGAGTGGTACGAACGGAACAGGTGGCTCTGATGTTTGGGATGCCGACAGGTATATTCCTCGAGACGGCTGGAGCTGCATCTGCGGTCCTGATCGTCATCGTCCTGATTCAGCTCTGGCTGGAGAAAATAATCGGATTCTACAGCCTTATCCCCGAGGAATTGCGAGAAGAGAGGGGCAGGTCGTGGATCGTGATTCTGCTTGCAGCCGAGATCATTGTATTCGCGGTTGGACCGACACTTTTCTACTATTGGATCTATGCCGTCCTGCCATTTTTCAGCTACCGCGCCGGTGTCGCTGTAGGCATCTTCCTGTATCTGTTCGGAGTGCTGCCGTTCGCAATCGGCCTGGTTCTGCGAATGAAACTCCCCGGCGGCATGATGGTTTTCACGTTCTTCTTCACCATCCTGAAACTCGTTGCATGCTGGGGGATGGTGACATACGTGATGAATATTTAATTCTCTTTCTGCGCCAAGAAAACACCACCGAGTACCAATAGCCCGCCCACTCCAATGTCGATAGAATCGCATCCGTAAATGCGATGCTCATGTCGTGTACGGTTGTATCGAATTCAGTATCATGTCCGATGCAAATCCAGCAATGTGCGCATTTCAGGGTGACTTCGAAGCGGCGCCCATCGTGGGTGAAGCCTGATTTCTGCGATGGATAATGGCGACGGCATCGCGAGCAATTGTTCGACCAAATCCATTGCCTGCTCGTACTCCCCTATCCACACATATACGAGGCAAAGATCGCGCATCAGATCGCTTCCCTTGTACGCATCCGTCGATACTGGGAGTTCACTCGTCGCTTCTCTACCAAGTCGGATGGCGTCGGCTTTTCTACCGAGTCCGGCCAGCGTTCTGGCAAGCGCCATCTTCGTCTCGGCTTGTTCCTCACCCGTATGCTCGAGTAGAAGCTCGGCTTCGAAGCATGCTCGCGCAGAATCATAGAATATCCGGCTATTTTCACGATCGCCGGAATAGAGATAGACCCTTCCAAAGTGAGAGTAGTATGAACCGCTGTCGGCGGCGGTTTTTAGATGATCGATTTGTCTTTCCTCACGGCGAAAAGCTGTTTCCCAATCTCCCACTGTCACATCAAGCTGCCACAACTCGTATCTTATATCGCTCGGATCAATCTTCCCGTAGCTGTCTTCGATCGTGATACGTGCTCGCACCGTATCACCCATGGAGAGTCCTTGTATCAACGCCTTTGTGCCCCATCCCCATGCGAAATCCGGGTAAAGCGACAGGATGCGGTCGATCTCGTTGAGCGCTGCGTCGTATCGGCGCATATATGCGTTTGATATAACCAGGTTTGCCGACTTGGATATCGAACGGGGATCGAGTGTCACGGCCTGTTGCAACAGGTCAAGAGTCTCATACCACTCGCCCTGTCGTCTCTTCACATAGGCTACTGCGCTCAGGAGCTCGCTGTTGCCCGGTTGGATGGCAAGCGCATGCGAGAACTCCTCAAGCGCGAGATCATAATCTCGACCAGCATAGTAATAACAATAGCCGAGCGCAAGATGACCGTCCGCAAGAGTCGGATCGAGAATCAGCGCTCTGCCTGCTGCGACTCTGGCCTTTCCGATTCGCTCAGGCGTACGGTCTTTACAGGACCAGTAAACGTAGGAATGCACTTGGGAAAGCCCGGCGTAGGCAAGTGCGTAACCCGGATCCAGTTCAATCGCTTTCTCAAACATCTCCTCAGCAAATTCAAACTCGTGGCGATCATCATATTCGAGCCCGCGGAGATAGAAATCGTGAGCCTCAATGTTGTCGGTCGGCCTGGATTCAAGCGCCTGGCGTTCAGGTTCGAGAATCGCGATGTCAAGCGCTTCAGCTATCCTTTCCGCAATGTCCGACTGGACAACGAAGATTTCAGTCAGTTCTTTTTCGTAGCTTTCTGACCAGATATGTCGATCTTCATCCACCCTTATGAGCTGAGATGTAATCCTGACCCGGTCGACACTCGCAGTCTTATCCCAAAGGATAGACCCTTCGAGCACGTAATCCACACCAAGCTCTCCCGCTATTTCCGGTAAGGTCTTGTCCGAGTTTGTGTACGCACTGGCGCTTTTTCCAGAGGTTACTCCGAGGTCGATGAGGGTCGTGAGCTTTGATCTGATCTCCTCCGTCATGCCTGCAGCGAAGTAGTCGTTTTCGGCCGGACCGAGGTTTTCGAATGGCAGTACCGCTATCATCATCCGGGAAAAAATCGTTTTGTCGGAATCGCTGCCGGAGAATTTGATAACCGCTATGATGGCTGCAATGGCGAGCAGAGTGACACCGATCAGCAGGTACTTCGGCACCCGAATCGTCCCATTGGACAAGGCTTCAGGCTCCTGTGATCCCTTTAGCCGCTTCAGATCGGCAACGACGTCGGATGCAGTCTGATATCGCAGGGAAGAATCCTTGTCGAGCAGTTTTGTGATGATCCTCTGAAGTTTATCTGACGCTCTTCTCGTGTATTTCGCCAGAGGCTCCGGGTCATCGCTGAGAATCGAGTACATAGTTGCCTGATCGGAATCCCTCATGAATGGCGACTTGCCGGTGGTCATTTCATACATCAATACGCCCAGCGAGAACAGATCCGACCGCTCGTCAGTCTGTCCCGGCTTGATCTGTTCCGGCGACATATAACCGGTCGTGCCGAACATGGAGCCGGTCTTAGTCAGTTTCTCCGAACCCTTGACGGCTGCAAGTCCAAAGTCGAGCAGTATCGGACGCCCGTTTGTGTCAACAATGATGTTGGATGGCTTGATATCCCGATGCAGCACTCCTGCACTATGAGCCTCATGCAGACCCTCACAGATCTGTGTCGAGAGATCGATGACTTCGTTCTGAGTAAGTTCTCCCTGCTCGATGATGTCCGCCAGTGACTGACCAGTAACATGCCGCATTGCGAAGAAGGGTCGATTTTCATGCTCGCCGACCTCATGGATTGTCACGATATTCGGATGATCCAGTTTGGCCGCAGCCTGTGCCTCACGCTTGAAGCGAGACCTGTATTCTTCATCCTGGCAGAGGATTGACGAGAGGAACTTCAGGGCAACCTGTCTGTCTAGGCCGATGTCATCGGCAAGGAAAACCTCACCCATCCCGCCTGATCCGATTTTCTCTACAATCCTGTAGTGCGATACGACTGTACCGGCTGCAAGGATTCGATGTGATTCCGTCTGGTCATCCCTACGATGGTCAGAAGCCATCAGACCGCTCCCGGATTATGAACAGAAAATGCGCATAGTTGTCGATCGGACTCAATATATGTCGATCACAAATCACTATCAACAGCAAACTGTAGCACAATGGTGACACTTAGTGTGCCAGATACAGTTATCGGCTGAAACACCCGCTTGTCTGAAGCGGTTCAATGTTGTATTGTTGTCGATTGTGATAGCGGAGGAACACATAGAGAGAGGTTCTCAAAAGCTATTGATGGACAAGTTTGCTGTGGGAAGGATAAGATTGTCGTCGGGAATCGTATGGCAAAACCCTTTAGCGGTTCTGCCATCCTATCAAGACGACTGAACCACTCCGTTTCACTACCCTTCGCAGGGCTCAGGACTTCGCGGGTTCATCCCTACTCGACTATTAAGACCCCACTCGCCGCTAAACTCTGAGTGGGCTACGGAATCTGCTCGACTACCTCCGACAGATTGAGCTTGACACAATGGTCTGCAATCGAATTATTTATCAAAGCTATAATCGTGCGCTTGAGTACGTTCCGGAAGCCTGCTAAGAGTAAGGACTAAACTATGATTGCCAAGTATGTGATTGCTTGGCATTGGCCGGGGGGAATTCAATTTCCAGAATCTACAGGGTGATCGGGAGGTGAGAGAATGCTAAGAAGATCACATGTGATATGCGCGCTGTTGCCTGTCAGGAAATGCCCTGTATTAGGTCGCACTAACCGTCTGAGGGTTGTCTCGGTATGTGTCATATATCTCTTCCTTTGTTCCATTTATGGCACTGTCGCGTGTGCTCAATCTGATCATCCCAAGAGCAACCTGCATGCAGGTCTAGGACTAATGACAAGTCCCAAGCTATATGATGAATGTCGTGCAGGTGGGTGGCTCAATGTCGAAACTGGCCTCACCTTGAGTTTTTCGAAGAATATATCTCTCCTTCCCAGATTATGTATTCTATCTAACCAATCTTATAGAATTCGATTTGCGATCATTCCTGAAATCGGGACGCGTTTCAGCATTCCCTTGGGCCCAGATGCTGTTTTCTGCGGTGTACAAGTCGGGGTGGTGTTACACCAAGGAGAATTGAATCGATTGGAACTGGTTTCGGGCGGTCTCTCGTTCTGCGCAGGTATGGGTTGTTCTTGTCTTGATTTCTGCGAGTTTGAGATGTTTTGTCGCCATATGCCATTGAAAAATGTTGGTCAAAATTCTGATCATGTTCCCTGGGGCAACGCATTGCCAACATCTGAAACTTCTAACTTTGGTGACTTTGGATTTGTGGTTCGATTCCTATTGCCGTTACAACTCTGATCGTAATCTCTTTTTCGTTGAGTCGGGTCTTGGTCGCACGGAGCGTGAGTGTGACCTGACACGTTCTGCAATCGATTCCATTATCCGGCAGTTCACACGCCCGCCTCCGGCGAACGCAAGAACTGCCGGAACGGATACACCCGCCGTTGCACTCTGGGTGGGCTACGGAATATGAAGATGGGGCAAACGAGAAGAGGTTGTCTTATAAGTCCTGGTCTTCAGTAGGTCGGCGTTCCGCAGCAGGCGAAGCCTGCAAGAAACCCGACTCTCGGATAACAAGATAGAAGTGTCGCGTTTCTCACCCCGCACCGCGGGGTTCGGAACACGACCTACTTCTGAGATGGCCTCAGGACGTCTGTCGCCCACAAAAAGAATCATGGATGCGTTCGTTTCAAACGCAGTTTGTTCGAGGGCAACGCCGAGACTATCATCGCGATCACGATCAGCGAGCCGCCAAGAATGTGGGCTGCGGCGACTTGTTCACCGCCGACAGTCCATGCGAACAGCGCCGCAAAGACAGGTTCCAGCGCGAATATCAGCGAGACGCGTACCGCCGCTACGATACGCTGCGCCGTCATCTGGATCACGAATGCTGAGAGTGTCGGAAATATCGCGAGGAACAGAACAGCGCCGACTGTCTCAGTTGTGCCGACATTGAACGACAAACCGAATGTCACCCCGCAGATCAAACTCGCTACCCCCACGAAAAGAAATTGCTGGAATGCTAACACATACGGATTGATACCGCGCTTTGCATACCTGTCGACCAGCAATATGTGAATGGCGTATGTCATCGCGGTGATCAATGTCAGGAGATCGCCACGGTTGGCATGGACGAGTCCTCCTGTCAGGAACCACAACCCGGCCAGCGAGAATAGCACCGCACCGCTGTCTTTGAGCGATGGTTTCCTTCTGAACAGGAGCAATGAGAATACCGGCACGAATGCGACGAACAGCCCTGTGATGAATGCCGAGTTGGATGCGGTCGTGAACTTGAGTCCGATCGTCTGAGGAACATAAAGAAGCCATAGAAAAAATCCGAGCAGGAAACCTGTTCCGAGATTGGGGAAAAGAGGTATCCGTTTCGCTTTCAGAAACGCAGCGAGGACGATCGCAGCGAATGTGAACCTGTATCCGACAAGGATGACTGGGTCTATGTGGTCAAGGCTCGCCTTGACGATGACGAATGTCGATCCCCAGATCGCCGCGGCATATACTAGGCCGACATGCGACAGGACATTCGATGCTTTGCGCTCTCCAACCATCAGTCCATACTCACCGGATATGCTGATCGCGACTAACGCAGCATCAGCACTCCGTAGCTGTTCGGGTTGTAGTCAATCGGCGTCTGCCAGTCGGCGGCGGTTTTGAGCCTCGCCTGCTTGCGGCGGAAATTGATGCCCCACTTCATGCCCGACTCGGTCTTCGCTTTCAGGTGCATGAGCGGGATGGCCGCTTCGATAGACCAGAATGAATCGCCGTGGTGCGTTTTGATCGCATATTCGCTGTCCCAGTGCGGGTCGTAGTCGGTGTACCCATCGTATCCGACTTCGAGCTTCTGGTCGAACACATGTCCGAGAGGGTTGATGTAGACCTGGTACGCGATACCCTGATCGATGTCGGGCTGGATGAAGTACCCTACGCAGTCATCGGCGTAGACCGCTCCGTCGTGACGCTGAACTTTGGCAGCAAGCGAATCCATCACAGACTCCTCACAGTATGCCGCGAGATAGAGGTAGTTGCTGTCGTAGGCGAAATAGAATTTCACCGGTTCGGTCTGCATCTCGCCGCCGCCGGGATAGAAAAACACAGTCTCAGGATCGCTCCAGATATCTTCGGTTATGTGTCCGTCGATAGTGATAGACTTAGCGCCATAATAGCAGTTGGCGACACGAGCCACGCGAATCTGTCGCTGGACCTCGCAGGTCTTGCCGTCGGCGTATGGATACCTCGTGTCGAGTCGCGGGAGAGGATACAGATCGCCGCTGTTCATGCATGAAAAACTCAGAATCTTCTCGGCTCCGGCGTCGATTGAATATGGCAGCATTGCAGGTTCGACAGTCCAGTTGTCCGGACAATCCCATCGGATTGTGTCTTCGATGGGAACGTTGTCGTTTAGGTTCGCAATGCGAATCTCGATCTGTTGTTCGGTCGGTTTAAGATCATCGCCTATTGGTAACGCATTGTCGACATTCGCTCCCTTGAACTGAATCTGATTGATGAACTTGAGTTCCGCGACTGTCAGATCATCCCAGGATCGCGCGCCTTCGAGAGTTATCGGAGTGATGTTCAATTCGTCAGCCGTGACAGTCACCCACGCGAAGTGATAGTGCATTCCGGTCGGGCTGATCTCTGCCGCGCCACCCGAGCTGCCGATGTTGGTGTAGGTGATCCCGTCGAATTCGCCGCTGAAATACCTGTGGAAATGCCCAGAGAATACAGCCTCGACGCCGTATTTGACGAACAGGCTGTGAAGAGTATCGGGCTTGCCCTCCGCAACAGTGTCGAACCAGAACGGCTTGTGCATGAAGACAAATATGTGGTTCGCACTGCTGTTGCGAGCAAGGTCACTGTTCAGACGCGCAAGCTGCTCCGACGAGAAATCCTCCGTAGTGTTGTAGCAGCTATTGTCCAGAATGATAATATGCAGATCCTTGAAGTCAAACGAATGGAACGGCCTGCCTACATGATTGATGTAGAACTGACGGCTCATATCGCTCCAGATGTCGTGGTTGCCGGGAGTGAAATACAGAGGCATCGACAATGGGGCAACAATCGAGTCATATTCGCGCAATTCTGCGATCATTATGGTCGTGTCATCGACATACCCTTCTACCTGGTCTCCGACTGTGATTGCGAAATCGGGCTTCATCCGCTCGATTCGCTCGATGATCCTGCCATAGATACCGGGCACATGGCCGCCGGTGCGGTCGCCGATTATGGCAAACCTGATGATATCGCCGGTCGTATCCTCATCAGCATGCAAGTCTGCTAAGCCCATACTGATTAAGACTAAGGCCACCAGACAAATGAAAGAAATGATCCGTTTCATATCTGCTCTCCCTGCAAAAACGTTAAATCTCATTTCAGGTTATCGAAGAATGGTTGTAGCTGTGATGCCTCGGGTTTGCGTGTCACGAGGCTCACTACCACCAGACAGAATAGCGAAATCCCGAGCGCGGGATAAACAGTTGGGACGTCCCACGGTTGACTGAGTATCTCCCAGAGGAGCGTCACGATCATGCCTGATCCCATCGAGCATACGCCACCTGCGGCTGTGGCTCGTTTCCAGAAAAACGCTGCCATGACGACCGGCGTGATCCCGACGCCGTACATAGTGTATGCGTAGATCGCCATCTCCAGTACTTTCTCGAAGAATGTCACCTGCACGAATGCGAACAGTCCGAGCGCCACCACCACGATGCGCGAGTAGACGAGTATCCGTTTCTGTGATGCTTGCGGGTTGATGAATCGCTGGTAGATGTCGCGTATGAGATTCGTCGATGGTACGAGCAGAAACGAGTCAGCGGTCGAGACGATCACGGCGACTATCGCCGCAAGGCAGAGGCATCCGATTGCGACCGGAAGCGCGTCTCTGACGGAATAGAGAATCACCATCTCGGAATTGATGTCCGTGAACATCGACCTGCCGATGATCGCTATGACAACGATCAGCGTCTCGATTATAATCGTACCAGCGAGCCATCCCAACACGGATCGCTTCGCCGCCTTTTCGTCTTTTGCGGAGAAAAACCGCTGATACATTCCCGACTCACCGAGCAGCAGAAGCATGGTCGGCAGCGAGTAGCCGAGAGCTTCGAGCAGCGACATCTCGCCGAGCACCTGCAGATGCATGTCCGGGAGTCGGTCTGCAATCGAACTGATACCGCCCGCATCGGAGATCAGGAACGGTAGCGCTATGAAAAGTCCGATTGTCATGATGATACCATTCACGACATCAGTGTAGACAACTGATATCAGCCCTGCCAGCACTGTGTATCCGATCACGAAAACGGCTGTGATGATAATCCCTGTCTCGACCGGAATGCCGGTGATAAGATTCAGCACCATGCCGCCTGCGCGGAACTGGTATGATACGATTGCGGTGTATGCGACGACAGTGACTATCGTGCCGAGAAGGCGTGCGTGTTTGTTGTAACGAAGTTCGAGAAGGTCCGGGACTGTGTATTGCGCGAGTTTGCGCGCGCGGCCTGCTATCAGGTAGAGTACGATAAGCGCGACCCAGACGCCTGCGTCGAACCAGAGCGCGGGGAATCCCTTGTCGTACGCGAGACCTGCACTCGCGATGATCGATCCGGAGCCGATCCAGGTGGCGAGAAGTGTACCGACGAGAACTTTCGCCGAGAGGTTCCGCCCCGCGACCATGAAGTCATCCTGTGTCCTGACGCGCCTGCTCCGCCAGGCTCCGACGAGGATGAGAATCGCAAGATATGAGATGATTACCCAGAAATAGGTCATACGCAGACATATAATGCGGATATGTCTGTTTTGTCAATCGGCTTGTCACGTGAGACTTCGCTGGAACGCGTCAGAATCAGCGGACACATCCCGGCAATGGGGCTGGCCCATTTCCAAAGATGAACTCAATCAGATATACGACGTCGTCAATATCTATCCCACAGCTCTGATCTGTATCACCGCTGTTCAAGTCCCAGGGCGGACATCCACCCGCAAAGATATAATTGATCAGGTAGACTACATCGTCAATGTCAACTGAGGATGATGCGTCCACATCACCAGGTATCACCATGATGGTGTCAGGAGCAACGAACTGCGTGTCAAGCTCCTGATATGTTGGAGCCCATCCATTATACATGCTAAAGAATTCAAAGCCTGTTGGGTTACCAACTATAGAGCCACCGAATGTCATTGACAATGAGTCTTTCATTTCGCATTCAAATATAAGTTTTGCGAGGATACCGTCAAAAGGTGTAAGACAGCCAAATAACCCTGCGCCTATGCCGGCATAACAATGTTGGTCTGACTCGTCAATATCGAAAAACACAGTGAATTCACTGTCAGGACCGCTCGGATAGAATAGGATTGTGTCAAGCCGGTTCGAACCTGTCCATGTAAACTCAAAATGAACTATTTGTGCCCAATCGTCCGAAAAGACGCGAAGGGGGATCAAACGTTTCAGGTTCTGACTGCAGCCGTCAGGTTGGTATTCCGGCTCGAGGAAGTAGGCAGAATCCGGCACTCCCCAATCCTGCGCCATGACTGGCATCACTACACAAGTCAATGCCAGTGCGACAACTATACACAGAAGTAATAATGTTCTCATTAAGACACCTCCAACGAACACTGAACTGAGTAAATTCAACGGACACATCCCGGCAACGGTGCTGGTCCGCCTCCAAAGATGAACTCTATCAGATATACAACGTCGTCAATATCTATCCCGCAGCTCTGATCTGTATCACCGCTGTTCAAGTCCCAGGGTGGGCATCCACCTGCGAAAATGTACATGATCAAGTAAACAACGTCATCGATATCAACATCATCGAGCCCGTTCGCATTACCGGAAGAAACCATTATAGTATCAGGAGTGATAAACATCGTATCGAGATGACAGTATCCGGGTTCCCATTCTGTCCAATCCGTCAAAATGAAACCATTCGACACGCGATTCAGCCAAAGAGTGTCACCCAAACCAGTTCGAAATACCAATTCTGCTATGATGCCCTGACTCGGAGGAAAGGAAGGGGGGTCAACTCTTGCTATCCCACCATAGAAATATCTGTCATCGTTGTCGATATTAGCTACCTGTGTGAATGGAGTGTCGGGAAAAGGTGGGTAGAACAACACGGTGTCGAGCAGATCAGATCCCTCCCACGTGAATTCAAGTTGCATCAACCAAGTATGCTCGTCTGCAAAAAGATGGAGCGGCATAATTCGTTTGATATCCCCGCTGCATCCATCCGGTTCATATCGTGGCTCCAGGAAATAGACCGAGTCAGGTATGCCAGGATCTATGCCATCCAGTGCATAAACTGGCCTTACTGCACCAGTCAATGCCAATGCCACAACCGCACACAGAAGTAATGACGTTCTCATTCGACACCTCCTGCAGATATGAAATGGCTCACATTTAGCGAACACATCCCGGTAACGGAGCAGGTCCGCCTCCAAAGATATACGTTATCAGATATACAACATCGTCAATATCTATCCCGCAGCTGGCATCGACATCGCCACTGTTCAGATCCCACGGAGGGCATCCACCTGCAAAGATGTACATAAGAAGATATACCACATCATCGATATCCACGTCGGTTGAAGCGTCAGCGTCACCTGCAGAAATCAGGATGGTGTCAGGAGCAACGAACTGCGTGTCAAGCTCCTGATATGTTGGAGCCCATCCATTATACATGCTAAAGAATTCAAAGCCTGTTGGGTTACCAACTATAGAGCCACCGAATGTCATTGACAATGAGTCTTTCATTTCGCATTCAAATATAAGTTTTGCGAGGATACCGTCAAAAGGTGTAAGACAGCCAAATAACCCTGCGCCTATGCCGGCATAACAATGTTGGTCTGACTCGTCAATATCGAAAAACACAGTGAATTCACTGTCAGGACCGCTCGGATAGAATAGGATTGTGTCAAGCCGATTCGAACCCGTCCATGTAAACTCAAAATGAACTGCTTGTGCGCAATCGTCCGAAAAGACGCGAAGGGGGATCAAACGTTTCAGGTTCTGACTGCAACCGTCAGGTTCGTATCTGGGCTCAAGGAAATAGACAGAATCTGGCTCTCCCCAGTCCTGCGCCCTTGCAGGCATTGCTACACTAGTCAATGCCACAACTAAACTAAGAAGTAAAGACATTCTCATTCGACACCTCCCGTGAACACGAAACGGATCAAGTTCATCGGACACATCCTGGCAACGGGGCTTGTCCACTTCCAAAGATGAACTCAATCAAATAAACGACATCATCAATGTCTATCCCACAGCTGGCATCGACATCCCCACTATTTTGATCCCAAGGAGAACATCCACCTGCAAATATATAATTGAGCAAGTAGACAACGTCATCGATATCCACTTCGGTTGAAGCGTCCGCATCACCCGGCGGGACTGGCCCTAGCTCTGGTGTTACGAATGTCGAATCGAGATTTAGATAGCTCGGTGTCCAAGGTCCCGATCCTGCATTTAGTGTGAATTGGAGAGGATCAAAAACTACCGATAATTGATGGCCAATATCAGAGTGAAAAACCAGGTTCGCCAATACACCGCTGTGCGGCGGGAAGTATGGATTGATAGTGCGATACAGTTCGACGAAACACCATCTTGCAGTTGTGTCAACTTCAAAGTTGGTCATGAATTGGATTTCTGGGAAGGGCGGATAAAATAGGATTGTATCTAGTTGATCTTCACCCTGCCACGAAAACTCAAAATATATCCAGTACGACTCTTGATCGGTGAATAGATAAACAGGAATAGTGCGACGGACAGATTGATTACACCCGTCCAGTTGATAGTATGGCTCTAGGAAGTACGCTGAATCAGGGACCACTATATCCTGCGCACTGATCGGCATCACTGCACCTGTCAATGCCACAACTATGCACAGAAATAATGACGTTCTCATTTGACGCCTCCTGCGGCTTTATCTTCCAGATTTCTTCGGTCTGTCAGTTGCTCTAACTACGAGTTGTCAAGCAGAACCTCTAAATACTATATAACGGAAGTGGATGAATCTGTCAAGAATGAAAATGAAATAATGGAAGCAGTCCCTGCGTGCACAGATGACTCGTCATTCCTGCGAAGGCCCTTCGCTATGCTCAGGATACGACAGGAATCCAGAACCAGATTCAGAATGTGTTGATGTCACAAACTTGAAATACTCGTCTGGACCCCTGCCTGCGTAGGGGTGACGGTGCGCTGCGTCTACGGCGGTAACGAGAGGGATTGTCATGATACTACATATTGTGAGCGGCACAAGTCCAGAATTTGATTTACAAATCGTCCCATCATCGATAGACTTCTGATACTATCCAACAGGAAAGGATCTGTCATGAAATTCACGGTAATAGTTTTCTTGTTTATTCTCTGTATCACATTCATGTCCGCCAATGCCGAGAGGATCACATTCGATGATCTGTACAGCATTCCGAAAGCGCATGATCCGCAGATTTCGCCTGACGGCGATCTAATTGCATTTGTCCTGACAATCAAAGACCCGGTTGCCGGTGAATCCTCCAGCCATATCTGGTTGATGGATTCTGATGGCACTAACATGCGACAGCTTACCAACGGCGAGAATGGTGAATCGTCGCCGCGATGGTCGCCGGATGGTAAATCGATTGCTTTTGTCGCGAACCGAGGCGATGGCAGCCAGCTTTTCATTATCGCTGTCGATGGCGGCGAGGCGCGGCAGGTGACATCGCTTTCGACTGAAGCATCAGAGCCTGACTGGTCGCCTGATGGAAACATACTCGCGTTTTCGTCGCGAGTATTCCCGGATTGCCAGAGCGATAGCTGTAACCGCTCGAGACTCGATGAGCGCGAAAGCGCAGACGTCAAAGCAAGGGTGTACGAGCACCTGATGTTTAGGCATTACAAATACTGGTTTGACGGTATGACCGAACGTGTTTTCCTGTGCGACATCGAGAATGATGTCAGCAGGCAGTTGACATTCACTCATGACAGCGCGCCGATCTCATCGATTGGCGGTCACGAAGGATTCGTGTTCTCTCCTGATGGCTCTGAAATTTGCTATGAGACTAATACCGATTCGATCCCAACGCTATCGACCAACAGCAATCTCTTTCTCATACCAGCATCTGGAGGTGAGCCGGTAAGGATCACATCGAATCAGGGTGCTGATATGTATCCGCAGTATTCGCCCGACGGCAGGTACATCTCATACCTGTCGATGGCTCGCGCGGGATACGAATCGGATCAGACCGATCTCATTCTGTACGACAGATCGAGCGGAGAGCGTCGCAATCTGACGGAAGGATTCGACCGATCTGTCTGGAGATACTCCTGGCACCCCGACTCGAAATCGATTTGTTTCCTCGCAATCGAGCATGGTTTTGAATATGTGTGGCGGCTCGATATCGAATCAGGAACTGTCGAGAAACTGCTCGGCGATGCAGTGTATGGCGATCTGTCGATGTCGCCGGATGGAAAGTACATTGTCGTCAGCAGATCGCTCTCGGATGAACCGTATGAGCTGTATCGATTCGATCTAGAATCGAAAAAGTTGTCGCAGCTTACACGCTTCACGGACGACATCACTGACAAACTTGAAATGAATCGCGCAACTGAGTTCTGGTTTGCTGGATTCAATGGTGATTCGGTACATGGCTTTCTAACACTGCCGCCTGATTTCGACCACAGTGAGCAATACCCGCTCGTGCTCCTGATTCACGGCGGCCCGCAGTGGTGCTGGCTTGGGCATTTCAATTACTACGGTTGGAACACGCAGTTGATGGCCGCGCAGGACTACATCGTGGCGCAAATTGATCCGCACGGCAGCGCCGGATACGGTCTGGCATTCAAAGAATACATCTCAGGCAACTGGGGCAGGGGCGACTACGAGGACCTGATGTTGGGTATCGATTACCTGATCGACAACATCCCATACATCGATACTACTCGAATGGCTGCGCTCGGCAGATCATACGGTGGATTCATGGCGAACTGGATCTGCGGGCATTCCGACAGGTTCAAGTGTCTCGTAACGATAGATGGGACATTCAATCATGTCGCCGAATATGGCACCACCGACGAACTCTGGTTTGTCGAATGGGAATTCAAGGGGACACCGTGGACGAACCGCGAGGAGTTCGTCAGGTCGTCGCCATCGAGCTATGTTGAGAACTTCAAGACGCCGACACTTGTGATTCATGGCGAACTGGATTATCGTGTCGATCCGAGCGAGGCATTCCAGATGTTCACATCGTTACAACGCATGGGTGTGTCATCGCAGTTGATCTACTATCCCGACGAAGGTCATTCGATTCATAAACTGCAAAATCTCAGGCATGTGTATGAGAAGCAATTGGAGTGGCTGGAGAGATGGTTGAAGTAAAGGATCGGAAATTGGGGAGGACTCACAATGATTGATATCATTCAACTTGTACTGACTTGGATTACATGCTTGGCGTTGATCGCTACGTTGATATTTGTGGTCAAGTATACGATTCAGACAAAGAAGCTGGCTGGATTCACGGCAAAGGAGTTCAAGAAGAGGATATCGCCTGTCGTGTGTGCCTACATAGGTTTACCAGAACTTCCAAAGAAATACGAGCATGGCTTGCCAATTAACCACTGCAGCGAAGATGGTTACGACATACTGGTAAAAGTGAAAAACACATCCGACAACCATGCTCTCGCAAGTGTGAAGATTGAGTTTGAATTTGCAGGTGAAACAATGAAACCACAGGCTGATGTTTACAGAGAAGGAAAGGAAATCTTCGTGCCAGCCAAGGAAACCTTTCATGGCAACTTCTCGTTTGACGAAACGTTCAAGGGACTATCCAAGAACAAGAAGGAAATTTTAGACGACCGGATTGAGGGAAGTAAGAGTGATGCCGCCTTTGGGTTTGGACTCTTGTGTTCAGACAAGTACATAGAATTTGACCTTGATAGAAGAACTGGGGTCAAGCTGAGCGAGCTACTTCTGAGCGATTCTGGGCTCAAGATTCGTTTTGATGTACAGTATCGTAGGTGGCCAGCAGCAGAGGATGACGAGATTCATAAGCTGCCCCAACAAATATACACGATGCGAATCAAACGAAACTTACCGCTGTGGCGACTGACTTGTATTCCGGATGGTCCGGTTCTCCCTTGACCGGTAGCTACCACGCACGGTACATTCAAAGTTGTCCTTAGAGACCGAAAACAGAATCCAGTAAGGAGGGGACCTATGAAGTTACGTCTACCATCAGAACGTGTCTTGGAGATCTACAAGTGCTTTATCATGACACTACTGCTTGTAGTGTTTGTCTTTATGGCCTATCAAACAACATTCTTGCTCAGACCACACAGTGTCTGCGGCAAGATTCCAGTCGTCCGAATTGTTGGTGGGCAAATCGATGTCGATGCTGATGTTTCGACATATAGCACGATCGATGTTGAAGTGACCAACACAGTTAGCGTGGAGGGACACCTTTATGGACCGTAGGCAAAGCCTTTACGTGCGCGGCAGATGTGGACATTTGCCGCGCACGGACACTCAGAACTGGCAAGTGAGCGTGACCTACAGCCTGGGACTCGCCGTGAGGTCTGCCGCCCACGCCAGATTTCATGACTGACAACTCAGCTTGGGTGAGTCGCCTGACAGATCGAAATATGCATCGGAACTCGTGTCCACGTTTGCTGAAATCCTACTTCTGGACGGCAAGTTTAGTATTGACCGGAACCAATATTTTAGTATATTACAGTTGTTCGTTTCGGATGGGAAAAAAGAATATACTCTCTATCACACAGGCGGCGTCTGCATGTGTTTCGCATCGCCTGAAAGCACAAAAAAGTTGAGCCGTTTTGTTTCACTGGAACGGCAGTGTGACCCGCGAATTTGTCGCAGGCGGTACTGTCTCGCTGCTGCCAGCGTGCGTCCTTTCGCAGTATCCCTGATGCAACGATATCTTATCAACAAGGATGTCGTCGCCCAGCAAGACATACAGGTGACATTTTTTGTTCGAGCCTGAGCAACCCTTGATAAACGTATTGTGTGAGAACAAGAATGAAGATATAATTTCCTGAGTGAATATGCATCTGATTTGGGAGGACAAATGTACGGATTAAAGTCTTTGTTTGGCGCCATGCTCATTGTGGTTATGCTGTCGGGTCTGGCTGTCGCCGATCCGCCCAGCAGTTTCGATCTGCGCGATGTAGGCGGTCAAAACTATGTAACGTCAGTCAAGAGCCAGAGTGGTGGAACCTGCTGGACTCATGGCGTTATGGCGGCTATGGAAGGGAACATGATGATTACGGGGGCATGGACTGCCAACGGAGAGTCGGGCGAACCCAATCTCGCAGAATATCATCTCGACTGGTGGAACGGTTTCAATCAGCACAACAACGATGATACCGATCCGCCGACAGGTGGTGGGCTGACTGTTCACCAGGGCGGCGATTATCGCGTCTCATCCGCCTACCTGACCCGTGGAGAAGGAGCCGTTCGCGACATCGACGGCCAATCGTACAGCACTCCCCCGCTCAGAGATGATCCGAGTTACCATTACTATTATGCCCCTGAAATCGAATGGTACGTTGCCGAGTCCGATCTGAGCAATATCAACACGATCAAACAGGCGATTATGGATTATGGCGTGATGGGAACCTGTTTGTGCTACGACAGCCAGTTCATGTCCGGTTACATTCACTATCAGCCTCCGACCAGCACGCTCGACCCGAATCATGCGGTCGCAATCGTCGGTTGGGATAACAACAAGGTAACACAGGCTCCTCTTCCGGGCGCTTGGCTTATCAAGAACAGTTGGGGAAGTTCATGGGGAGAAGGCGGCTACTTCTGGATTTCATACTACGACAAGCATTGCTGCCAGAATCCGGAAATGGGTGCGATTTCTTTTCAGGATGTCGAGCCGATGCAGTATGAGAAAGTCTACTATCACGACTACCACGGCTGGCGCGACACAAAGGCTGATGCTGACATTGCGTTCAATGCGTTCGTCGCCGAGAATGAAGAGTTGCTCGAAACTGTCAGTTTCTTCACGGCTGCCGACAATGTGCTTTACTCCGTGATAGTCTACGATCGTTACGAAGGTGGCGAACTGTACGATGAACTGGGGAGCGCGTCCGGTACAATCACTTACACCGGATTTCATACTATAGAATTGCTTTCACCCGTCGAATTAAGTCCGGGTCAGGATTTCTATATCTACATGCAGCTTTCCGATGGTGGTCACGCATATGACCGGACATCAGACGTGCCTGTCCTGCTTGGCGCGAAGTATCGCGTGATAGTCGAGTCATCATCAAGCCCAGGGCAGAGCTACTACTACGACTGGAACGAATCTCAGTTCGTCGACCTGTATGATTTCGACAGCACGGCCAACTTTTGCATCAAGGGTCTTTCTGTTCAGAATCTGAGCCTGAGTATATCTTGCCCTGATGGTACACCTGATTTGCTGACGCCGGGCGAGACGGAATTCTTCACGGTCGAGATCCTGGATGGAAAAGAAACCTATGTGCCGGGTACCGGGATACTTCATTATCGATACGACGGAGGGGAATTCCTGACCGCGCCGCTGACTCCTCTGACAGGTAATCTGTATGAGGCGACGTTGCCGGGCGCCACCTGCAGTGACACGCCGGAATTCTTTGTCAGCGCTCAGGGTGATGGCGGCACGACGGTATATTCGCCTACCGACGCTCCCGCGAGTACGTTCACCGCAATCGTGGGAACTTACACGACATTGATGCAGGATGATTTCGAAACAGATATGGGTTGGACGACCCAGAATCTCGGAGCTACGAATGGTCTGTGGGAGCGCGGAGTTCCTGTCAATGATCCCGGCTGGGATTATGATCCTGAGTCGGATGCCGACGGGAGCGGACAGTGCTACCTGACGCAGAACCAGATGGGTAATACCGATGTGGACGACGGCGCTGTTCGCCTGAAATCGCCGATAATCGACATGTCGCAGGGAGGAATCATCTCGTATTATTACTATCTCCTCCTGACAGACGCCGCAGACGGTGTCGACAGAATTCTCGTAGAAATCAACAGCGATGGCGGCATCGGCACGTGGACAGAAATAGCCAGACATGACACTGACGGTGGACTCTACTGGCGACACCACGAGATTACCGAAGCCGATTTGACAATAGCAGGTGTGTCGTTCACGTCAACTATGGTGGTTCGATTCACCGCAAATGACGGTAATCCACAGAGTATCGTCGAAGCCGGTATTGACGGATTCCATCTGACCCTGTTCGAATGCGACTACGAGCCATTCTTGTGCGGAGACGCCGACGACAGCGGTGGAGTTGACATAGATGATGTCGTCTATTTGATCAACTACATCTTCGGAGGCGGACCGGCACCAGATCCTTTGGAAGTTGGAGATGTCGACTGTTCGGGAGAAGTTGACATAGACGATGTCGTCTATCTTATCAATTACATATTTGGAGGAGGTCCGGTGCCATGCGACGGCTGTTAGCGGCACAAACATAGATTAGCCTTGTCGATTGAATCGGAATGATTATATTGAGCAGGTACATCATGATTGGCGGGTCGGAAAACCCGGCCCGTCGATTGTTTCGTCAGCTAATAAGAAAATATAGTACAAATCTCCATGGATGGATTGGAAATAGTAAATCGGTCGATTTACAGATAATTTCGTTTGTCTCCGGCAATCATGTCGGGAGAAGCTGAGAGAGAGGAAGCAAGAGGAGAACATCTTAATAAAGGAATGGTGGCAGGATGAGACCAGCATTGAACAGCAAGAGCGGATGGTGTATCGTTTTGACCGCACTGGTCCTGGCGATCTCGATTCCAGTAGACGGGTTTGCGGAGCAGATCAAGCTCGACTACTACTTCGACGAGCCGACCATATCCGATGTGAAAATCGGTGATGTCATTTACGACAGAATTACTATCCCCGGGTGCCCGAAATCGGGTAACACGGGTCAGCCAGCTCTGCCCGCCAAAGGAGCCCGCATTCTGCTACCTTACGGCACCGAGGTTGAGAGCATCGAAATCGTTACAGGCGAACGGATAGTGCTTGGAGACGGCTTCTTTGTTGAGCCGGTTTCACCGCAGGGCAAACTGACATCGGCACCCGCTGAACCGCTCCTGCCGGTACCGGATGAGCAAATATACAGCTCTGACCAGCTGTTTCCGGGGGCAATGTTCAAGAACGTCGGGACCCAGGTGTTTCGCGGCTACAACATCCTGATCATCAAGCTTCAGCCGGTACAGTACACGCCGACATCGGGCGAGTTGTCATACTGCCCGGAGCTTTCGGTGATTGTGAATACGGTGCCTTCGGAGAAATCCGTCGACATGTTCCGAGGATTGGAAATCGATGCGGCGGAAGTCGAATCACGAGTGGACAACCCCAACATGATCGCCAGCTATGAGGCTTCCGGGAAGCTTGGCCGGGCTGATTTCGATTTCCTGATCATTACTACTTCCAGCCTGGTGGGTTCATTTCAGCCTCTGGCGGATTATCACAATGCAAATGGCATAATCACGCAGATTCGTACAACCAACGATGTCGGTAGCACCGACCCTGATGATATCCGGCAATATATCAGGGATCGCTACCAGCTTGACGGAATCACATACGTGTTGATCGGTGCCGATGACGACATTATCCCCGCCAAGAATCTTTTTGTTCGAATGTCCTATCCGAGCGGCGAGGCGGAATACAATATGCCCGCGGATATTTACTTCCAGTGCCTCGACGGGACCTACAACTACGACGGGGATTCATACTGGGGAGAGCCGACGGATGGTGATGGTGGCGGTGACGTCGATCTCGTAGCGGAAGTCTATATCGGCAGAGCATCTGTTGGAAACTATACGGAAGCTGATCGATTCGTCTCCAAGACCCTCCAGTACCTTACAGCATCTGCGCCTTATCTGCAGGAAGTTCTGCTTGTCGGTGAGCACCTCGGATTTGGTGGCCCTGCCGAATACGCTCATGAGTATCTCAATGAACTCGTCGACGGGTCCAGCATGCACGGATACACAACAGTCGGAATCCCGTCAGATATTTACAGCATCGACAGCCTCTACGAGTTCATCTACACCTGGCCAAAGTCGGACCTGACTACCAGGATCAATAACGGCCTTCATGTGGTCAACCATCTTGGGCACGGCAGTGAAGACTATGCCATGAAGCTGTACAACAGCGACGTCATGAGCGATCTGACCAATGCCGATCACTGCTTTGTCTACTCTCAGACTTGTCTCGCCGGACATTTTGATGGCACCGATTGCTGGGCGGAGTACATGAATATTAAGACCGACCACGGCGCTTTCGCAGTCATCATGAACGCTCGCTATGGTTTTGGTGAATTCAACAGCACTGATGGCGCATCGCAGCGCTTCAATCGCGAGTTCTGGGATGCCATGTTCAATCTGACAGAGGGCAAGACCAGGCTCGGTCCTGCCAACATCGACTCCAAAGAGGACAACATTTATCGTATCGGCGATGACTACATGAGATGGGTCTACTATGGATTGAACCTGTTCGGAGATCCGACGATCTCCTTCAAGGGTGTAGCGACGATTGGATTCCAATATCCTCTTGGCATACCGGAAATGGTACCCCCTGGTGTTACTACTCCGTTCGAAGTCGAAGTGATGGGTGTCGGTGACGGTGTGCCAGTGCCCGGAACAGGTCAGTTGCACTACTCTATCGACGGCGGCCCTGTCCAGACGGTTCAGATGAACGAGATATCTACGAACTATTACGAGACACAACTGCCCGCCATTTCCTGCGGCGAAGTTCTCGAGTTCTATGTCAGCGCCGAGGAGGTCGAACACGGACGAATCTATCATCCGAATCCCAATTCACCCAATGTGGTAAACGCCGTTACAGAGATAGCCACTGTTTTCCAGGATGATTTCGAGACCGACATGGGTTGGTCGATCTCCGGAGGAAACTGGGCGCGCGGCATACCGACCGGTGGCGGAGGCGAATATGGCAATCCCGACCCGACAAGCGGGTGTGTATTGCCCAATGTGTTCGGATACAACCTGAACGGCGACTACGAAAACAGCATGCCGCAACGGCATCTCACAAGCCCGGCGATAGATTGTTCTGGTATAACCGATGTTACGCTTAAGTTCTGGAGATGGCTCGGGGTTGAGCAGTCGATGTATGACCATGCTTACGTTCGGGTCAGTAATGACGGATCATCATGGACGACGGTCTGGGAGAATACAGGTGAAGTCTCCGATAACAACTGGATCGAAATCGAGATCGACATATCCGCTGTGGCCGACAACCAGTCCACAGTCTATGTCCGATTCACAATGGGTACAACCGACAGCGGCTGGAGATATTGCGGCTGGAACCTTGATGATGTCCGTCTCATTGCGTACATTTGCGAGGAGGATACGGATTTCGATGACGACGGTATCCTGAACGCCGCCGACAACTGTCCATACACGTACAACCCGGACCAGGAAGACGCCGACGAGGATGCCGTTGGCGATAGCTGTGACAACTGTATTCTCATAGCGAATCCGAATCAGGAGAACTCCGACGGTGACACATACGGCGATAGCTGTGATAACTGCATGCTGGTTGCTAACCCGCTGCAGGAGGACTCGGACTCCGACGCCGTAGGCGATAGCTGTGACAACTGTATTACAACTTACAATCCTGATCAGGCTGATGGCGATGGCGACGGGACTGGCGATGCATGCGAGTGGATATACGGCGACGCAAACAGCGATGGTATGATTGACATCGACGATGCTGTCTGGATTATACAGTTCATATTCGCAGGTGGCCCGGCTCCAGATCCTGAAGAAGCCGGCGACTGCGATTGCTCGGGTGAATGCGACATCGATGACGCCATTTACCTGATTCAGTATATCTTCAATCAAGGCCCCATTCCCGGAGAAGCGTGCATGTAAGGGAAATCGCCTTAGCTGAGTAATCGTGAAGTCCCCTTCATCCGATATAAAGGGGACTTCTTTGTTTACACAGTATTGACATTAACAAAACCCTCAGTATATTCCGACAGTACTGAATAGCGGATTTTGCCGCTGCAATATCAACAACCCACCCCCGATATACCGGGCAGTGGGATTTCTGTGTTTGTTTTAATATGGCTCTGAAGAATACTGTCCTGACCCTGTTCAAGGAATCGCGCGTCTATCGCGCGGTTCTGGAGAAATTGACATCGGATGACAGTGTCTGCGTGTCGCAGCTCAATGGATCGGCAAGGTCATTCCTGCTGTCGGGCATCTTCGAAGATTCTGATTCGAGGTGGATCGTTGTCACGCCCGGAGAGCATGAAGCCGAGAATATAGCCAGCGACATAAACGAAATCCTCGGCGCCACAGTCGCATATCACTTCCCGGATCTCGGAGTCCATCCGTATCAATGGAAATCTCCGCAGCCCGAGACGGTAGGTGCGCGCCTCGAAGCCCTGCTGCAGCTCCGACGCTCTGAACAAGTTATCGTAACAGCTTCCATCAAGGCGTTGATGGAGCCGACGATCTCGCCCGTTGATCTCGATAGATCATCACTCTGTCTCGATGCCGGTCATGAAATGGCGATGGAGGATGTCATCGCGAAGCTGGTCGAACTCGGCTATGAGCGGATGCCGCTTGTGGAGGAAGTCGGCAATTACTCCGTCAGAGGCGGGATCCTCGACATCTTTCCGAACACGAGCGAGAACCCTGTGCGCGTGGAATACTTCGGCGATCTAATCGAATCTATCAGGCTCTTTTCGGTAACCAGTCAGAGATCTATCGGCATGATCGATTCGGTCAAACTCCTTCCCCAGCGCGAGATGCCCCTCGACGGCGAAAAGCTCGAAACAATGCTCTCCTCGATCAAGAATGAAGAGGCTGCCGACATATTGCGCGAAAAATTCAAGTTTGGGATCGACTATCCGGGTCTCGAATGGGCGGGCAGCCTGTTGATTGGCAGCAGACATCACCTCTTTGATTTCGTCGATTCATCCGACAGGCTGTATGTCGTCGAACCGGACATGGTGGCAACCGAGGCGGATAAGCTGTGGGATGAGTTTGAACTCAAGTACTACGATGCGGACCCATCAGGACAATTATTCCCATCTCCCGACCGGATATTCCGAAACCCGGATGACGCAGCAGAGGATATCGAATCCAGACGATCGATCAAAGAAACAGCATTCAGCTCAGGCAGAGATGGCTCGATCGCATTCGGAACCGGCGACCATCCGGTCATCAATGCCCGGATGAAAATACTACAACAAGAGATCGGGGAATTCTTGTCGGCCGGACGCCGGGTTTTCATCGCCTGCGACAACAAGGTCCAGTTAGAGCGCATGGAAGAAATGCTCGCCGAACATGCCGATAAGTGTACGCTGATCATAGCAGACATCAGCAAAGGCTTCACATATTCTTCAGAGAATCTCGTACTCCTGTGCGATCATGAGATTTTCGCGAGAAGATTCCACAGGCGTAGAATCAGGCGCAGCAGAGAAGGAGTGGCGCTCTCATCCTACACGAATCTGAACGTGGGGGACTACGTCGTGCATGTCGATTACGGAATCGGCAGATATCGGGGTCTCAAGGAAATCACCGTCGACAAACGAAGGCGTGACTGCCTGCTGATCATGTATCAGGGAAATGATCGACTCTATGTCCCGATCGAGGAATTCGGACGTGTCCAGAAATATGTCGGGAAAGAAGGCAAACCACAGATCACCAGACTCGGCGGAACAACCTGGGAGAAGGTCAAGGCGCGGACAAAGAAGGCTATCGCGGATATGGCGGAGGAGTTGATAAAGCTCTACGCCGAGAGAAAATCCAAACCCGGATTCGCTTTCTGTCCCGATGACAACTGGATGCATCAACTCGAAGCCTCGTTCCCGTACGACGAAACACCGGATCAACTTTCTGCAATCGACGATATCAAGAGTGACATGGAAGCGGCCAGCTCGATGGACCGCCTCATCTGCGGGGACGTCGGATTCGGCAAGACCGAGGTCGCGATCAGGGCGGCATTCAAATGTGTGAACGACGGCAAACAGGCGGCGGTGCTTGTCCCGACAACGATTCTCGCGCAGCAGCATCTCACGACATTCACCGAGCGATTGAAAGACTTTCCGATCAAGACGGAGATGCTTTCGCGGTTCAGGTCACGAAAGGAACAGAAGCAGATCATAGAGGATCTTGCGGAAGGTAAGATCGATATTATCGTGGGAACTCATCGCCTGCTGTCGAAGGACGTCAAATTCAGGGATCTCGGGCTTCTGGTTGTCGACGAGGAACAGAGATTCGGCGTAACTCACAAAGAGAAGATCAAGAAGATGAAGCGGCTCGTCGACGCCATCACGATGACCGCGACGCCGATTCCCAGAACGATGCAGATGTCGCTTCTTGGTGCGCGCGACATGTCGGTGATAAATACCTCCCCGAAAGATCGTCTGCCAATCAGAACGGAAATTGTCGAGTTCGATCCTGATTCGATCAGGGCCGCAATCCTCGCGGAAGTCGAGCGAGGCGGACAGGTCTATTTTGTGCACAATCGCGTACAGACGATCCTGTCGATCAAGCGATACCTCGAAAAGCTGTTGCCTGAAGTCAGGATATGCGTCGGCCACGGGCAGATGCCCGAGAAAGAACTCGAGGACGTGATGTACCGATTTCTCATGAGGGAATACGACGTACTGCTCTGCACCTCGATCATCGAATCGGGTCTCGATATACCATCGGTCAACACGATTGTCATGAATCGCGCCGACCGGTTCGGACTGGCGCAGTTATATCAGCTCAGGGGGCGCGTCGGCAGATCATCTCTCAAAGCGGTCGCCTACCTGCTTATACCGCCTGTGAGATTGCTGACCAACACGGCGAGGAAGCGACTGAAGGCTGTAGAACAGCATACGGAACTTGGTTCCGGCTATCACCTTGCACTGCGCGATCTGGAAATCAGGGGCGCCGGAAACCTCCTCGGTTCGCAGCAGCATGGTTTCGTCGAAGAGGTTGGCTTTGATCTGTATCTCAAACTCCTTGACGAGGCGGTCAGACATCTGAAGGGAGAGGAGGCGACGCCGTCTATCGATGTCAGGATAGATACTGATGTCGACTTGTTCCTTCCCAACGAGTATGTGCCGGACAGCCGCCAGAAGGTCGACATCTACCAGCGCCTGGCACAGGCAAATACGTATGAGGCTGTGAATGATCTGGAGCGCGAGCTCATCGACCGCTTCGGCCCGTTGCCCGATTCGGCTGAGAACTTAATCAGGATGGCTGAGGTGAAAATACTCGCTGCTCGAGCGGGCATAGAGAAAGTTGTATTCAGAAAGGGCAAACTGAGACTCAGATATGCTCATGATATCGTTCCCGGGAAGCGAAAAATCGCTGCGCTTGCGGCTCAGGTGGACGATCCGCTCGAGTTCGCCACAGGAGACAGTTTCAATATCATGATCAGCCTCACCGACGATGAACCCAATTCATGGCAATCGAAAGTCAGAAACGTCTTGCAAAATCTCATGTCATAGCTACATTGCGTAATTCACGGCGTTGAAACACGGAAACGTCGCCCAGATACGATTGTATGATTCGAAGGAGCCGGAATGATGCGTAAGGCAACACTGTATACAGTTATATTGACCCTGATCTTTCTTGCGGGGTGTGGAACCAGCAACGATGAAACTGTGGCGACTATCGGAAGCCACAAAGTAACACTCGGTGAGGTGAGGGACTTCGATATCGTCTTCCCCCAGAGGTTCGCATCCGCCGAGAAGGAATTCGAAGCGAAGAAACGACACGTTGATTCTCTGGTCAATCTCAGGTTGTTGGTAATAGGAGCATACCAGAACGATCTCGATATCGACAGGGAAGTTCTGGACATTATCGAATCGCAGAAGCCGAAGTTCCTGCTCGACGAGCTTTACAAGAAAGAGATTTTGCCCAACACTAAAGTGACAGACGCCGAGATAGAGAGCTTCTACGAGAAGCTCAAAGAGGAAATACATATCAGCCACATAATCGTCGACCGCCAGGAACTCGCTGACTCGCTCTACGAGGCGATCACGAATGGCGCGGATTTCGACCAGCTCGCGCGCGACTTCTCGCTCGATCAGTCGACGGCGAGGCTCGGCGGAGATCTCGGATGGATCCGCTGGGGCAGGCTTCTCGACTCTTTCCAGGATGTAGTGTTCAAGATGTCACGGGAACAGATATCCAAGCCGTTCGAGACTGAATCGGGCTGGCATATCGTTCGACTGAACGAAAAAAGAGAATCGAATCCGGGTCCCTATGAGGACCTCAAGCCGATGCTCAGATCTCAGATCCAGAGCCGCAAGCAGCAGAACACCATGGACTCCTATCTGGACGGACTCGAGGAAAAATACGACGTCGAGCTGAATGACGAGGTTTACGAGACAATGCTCGGTCTCATCAACAAGTTCTACCCCGATACGCTCGGCGGTAAGTATTTCCGCAAGACTTCGATAGATGGGGATATTCTCGAGGAGTACCAGAAGTCTCAGATTCTGGCTCACTACAAAGGTGGAGAGGTGACTGTCGGAGATTATTTCGATGCAATCAATGCCATGCCTGCTACGCAGAGGCCCGAGTTCAAGAACAAGAGCGCCGTCAAACTCACAATCTTCTCGATGAATATGAACGATTTCCTGACAGTGGAAGCGCAGTCTCAGGGGCTCGACAAGGTCGAGAGTTATGAGAGGGTTATGAAGGTGTTCAGAGAAAGCGTCATGGCCGACAAGATGCGCACTCTGGTAACAGATGGAATCCCGGAACTGACGGACGAAGAGTATTACCAGTATTATGATTCCCACATCGATGATTTCAGGAGCCCGGCCAGAGTAAAGGTCTCGGAAATCCGGGTCGATGACCTTGCATTCGCGGAATCACTCCGTACGCTTCTCGATAATGGCGCGGATTTCGAGACGCTGGCGGAGGAGCATACTACGCGGCCCGGGATGAAACCTCGCAAAGGCGATCTCGGTTACTTCGAGATCGGCAAGCGTCCCGAAATATACAAGCTTGCCGAGAAACTAAGGATCAATGAGATCAAGGGTCCGGCAAAGACAGACGATGGCAAATGGTCCATTATCAAGAAGACCGGCTTCGAGGCGCCGCGTACAAAGGGTATCGAGGAAGTGGCAGCGAATATTCAGAAGCTGTTGAATTTTGAGAAACGGAAAATCGCCCTTGATAACTGGATTGAAGCGAAAAGTGCAGAAACGACAATCGAAGTAAACTATGACCTGATATGGGAGACAATCGATAAGAGCAAGTATGAAGATGATTAAGAGACTGATTCCAGCGTTTGTGGCCACCCTGTTTGTCATTGTGACGGTCACACCATCCACGGCTGCCGAGATCATCGATGAGATAGTCGCTGTAGTGGGTGACTATGTGATCCTGAAATCCGAGGTGGAGTTCCAGGCGCAACTCTGGCTGCTTCAGCGGGAGCAGCAGGGTCAACAGGTTTCGGCAGGCGATGTCGACGAGATCAAGAACGATCTGACGCAGCAGATGGTAAATGACAAACTGATTCTCATCAAAGCGTTCAAGGACACGACGATTTCGATTTCATCGGAGCAGGTCGAGTCCGCGCTCGACATGAAGCTCGAAGAGTTGAAGGGTCGATTCTCTTCACAGGCTGAGTTCGACAGGCAGATGTTGCAGGAGGGGCTGACATACAGAGAGGTCAAGAACAAGTTCCGCGAGGAAGTGCGCAATCAGCTTTACAAAGACAAGTTGATTGCACGAGAATTGTCTAAGATATCCGTTGCGCCATCTGAGGTCGCGGAGTTCTTCGAAAAATACAGAGACAGCCTTCCACAGCACCCTGACGCGGTGAAACTGTCACACCTGTTGCTCAAGGTCGAGCCTGGTCAGGGTACTCTCGATTCGGCTAAGGCTCAAGCCGAAAGGGTCAGAGGACTGCTCGACGAGGGCAACGCTTTCGACGAACTGGCCCGGAACTATTCAGAGGACCCATCAGCGTCGAGCGGCGGTGATCTCGGGTACTTCGGTCGGGGCGATCTGGTCGAGGAGTTCGAGAAAGCGGCTTTCGCACTGGAGATTGGCGAAACTTCGGATATCGTCCTGACTCAGTACGGCTATCACATCATCAGATGCATGGACAAGCAGGCCGAACGCATCAGGTGCAGTCACATATTGTTCCTGACCAAACCGACACAGGAAGACCTTCAGACGGTCATGAGATTCGCCGACAGCCTGAAGTCCGTTGCCGAAGCTGGAGAAGATTTCTCTGCGCTGGTCAAAGAGCATTCGATCGACGAGGAGACAAAGATACAGGGAGGCGAGCTCGGCTGGTTCATTTCATCGGAGATGACTCCTGAGTTCGCGGTGGCGATCCAGGGACTCGAACCGGGTGATATCTCTGAGCCGACAGAGTCACAGTTCGGCGTTCATATTCTGAAGGTCCTGGACAAGCAGATCAGTCGACCGTGGAGCATGGATGAAGACCGAGATCGTCTCAAAGAATTCGCCCGACGCCAGAAGACTGAGCAGGTCGTCAGCAAGCTCCTCGACGAAATGACCAAAGAGACCTTTGTCGAGATTCGCAACTGAGCATGCGTCTCGACGATTATATTTCAACAGTCAGGGTCATCAAGAGACGTACACTCGCGAAAAAGATGATCGAGGGCGGGCTGGTGAAGCTCAACGGGAAGTCAGTGAAACCGGCTCATCCGGTTCAGGTCGGCGACATGATCCGTGTGACATTCGGACAGAAGAAGATCGATCTGGAGGTCATCGAGGTACCGGTAAAATCAGTCCGGAAAGCTGACTGCGAAAACTTCTACAAGAGGTTGATCTGACATATTCGCACCGAAACGAAGATACCGCAGGTTTGAATGCAAACTGTACTGTGGGCGGCAGACGTCCTGAGGCTGACTCAAAAGCCCTATTCTCCAGTAGGTCGGCGTTCCTCAGCAAGCGAAGCTTGCCAGAAACCCGACTCCCGCGCAACAAGATGGAAGTGTCGCGTTTCTCACCTGATTACATCAGGTTCGGAACACGACCTACTTATGGGACAACCTCTCCTCGTCTGCCCCATCTGATGCTGAAATCGGCAAGTTTTAATAAGCCCCAATATTTAAGTACCACTCACCCGGACCTGAACAAATGAGCCGCATGCACAGAACCGACAGTGATAAACTGGTAGAGAAGGCGGTCTTAGTCGGCGTCAAAATCGGGCAGACATCGGAATTCGCGTTCCGGGAGTCACTGGACGAACTGGCATCGCTGGTCGTGTCGGCAGGCGCCGAGGTGGTCGCGACTGTAACTCAGTCCCTTAAGCGCGTCAATTCGACATCCATGGTCGGCAAAGGCAAAGTTGAGGAGATAGCCGACTGTATCGAGGAGCATGATGCAAATATCGTCGTTTTCGACGATCAGCTCTCGCCTGCCCAGGTACGTAATCTGGAGGAAAAACTGGATGTCAAAGTCATCGACAGGGGCGCACTGATTCTGGATATCTTCGGCAAACGTGCAACTACAAATGAGGCACGAGTACAGGTCGAAGTGGCGCAACTCGAGTATATGTTGCCGCGCCTGACGCGCCAGTGGTCCCATTTCTCGAAACATGTGGGCGGTATCGGGACAAGAGGCCCGGGAGAAACTCAGCTCGAAACCGACAGGCGTCTCACCCGCAAGCGAATCTCGGCCCTCTCTGATCGACTCAAGAGGATAGACCGGGAGCGAGAGGTACAGCGTAAGAAACGCAGAAACATGTTCAATGTCTGCCTTGTCGGCTATACCAATGCGGGCAAGTCGACCCTTTTCAACGCCCTGACGAAAGAAAAAGTGTGGGTTGAGAATATGCTCTTCTGCACACTCGACTCGACATCGAGATCGCTCTATGTCGGCGACGGACGCAAAGTCATTTTCACCGACACCATCGGATTTATCAGAAAGCTCCCGCACCAGCTCGTTGCATCGTTTAAGGCGACCCTTGATGAAGTCCGCTACGCGGATCTCTTGATCCATGTCGTAGATTTCTCTCATCCGCACTATGTCAGGAGAATTGCGGACGTCGAAGATGTTCTCTCGGATCTTGGCGCCCTCGATGTTCAGAATATCCTCGCCTTTAACAAGATCGATTTGTCATCTGAGGCTTACCTTGATTTTGGCCAAATCGTTGTACCCGAATCAGATAAGTTCTTCATCTCCGCCACTCAGAAAATCGGACTCGATCTGCTCATTAAGAGAATCGCCCATATAGCCGAAGATAGTAGGGATGGGCAGTAATTCCCGGGGAACAGCAATGAGCAGCAATCAGGTTCTCATAGTCGATGACAATCCGAACATGTCGGCGCTACTGTCCGATATGCTCGATGTCTTTGATTTCAGTTCACAGCAGGCCACTGGCGGAATTGAAGCGCTTGAGAAACTTGCGACCGAGGATTTCTCGATGGTCATCACCGATTTGCGGATGCCGGAAATGTCCGGATCAGAACTGCTCCGCTCGATCAAAGAAAAGTATCCGGATATGCCGGTCATAGTTATCTCGGGCTACAGTCTTGCCGAAGAGGAGGACGCCGTACTCTCCGAATTGGCAGACGAGTTCATCAACAAGCCCTTCCGAATGGACGACATAGAGTGCGTCCTGCAAAAAATTTTCGACAACTGATACAGACGCCCCATCTCTCTTCCACCATCTCATTTCGCACAAATGCTGTCTGGCCGATGATTCGCAATGCAATCACGGTGCCTATTACATCGACTTCCTGAGGATTATCACAGGAGCCTCGGCGGGACATCCAAGCCTGAACGGAAACCAGTGCCCGACACCGGCAGATGTATAGAGTTGTGACTTGCCATTGATGTACTTTCCCCAGAAGAAGTTCGGCGGGTCTTCAGATTCAAATACGGATCTGCCTGCCAATCCAGCCTGCCCGCCATGCGTGTGTCCGGCGAGGGTCAGATGCACGCCTTGCTCAGCGGCTCTTGTGAAACCGCGCGGTCGGTGTGACATCAGCACCTTGAACGACGACTCCGGCGCCGCTGCGAGCGTATAGTCGACCGTCTCGCGAAGAAAGTTGTCGGCATTTCCCCATAGATCGTACGGATCGTCCGCGCCGCCTACGAACAAATCGACGCCTTTCACATCGATCACTGTCCCCCTGTTCACGAGTAGCGGCACATCACTCTGCGCATGTATCCTGAAACACTCCCTGACGCCGTGGTAATACTCGTGGTTACCGAGCGATGCAAGACAGCCGTAAGCAGGATTGAGCGAAGCCATCAGGCTGAGAGTTTTCGGAAGGTCAGTTGTCACGTCGCATATATCACCGGTAATCAGGACCAGGTCGGGGCGATGAATCCGCGCATCATCGATCAGGGTCTCGAGATCAGATAAGCGAAAATACCTGCCGAGATGAAGGTCTGAGAAGTGCAGGATTCTGAATCCATCGAGTTGATCCGGCAGGTCATCGTATTTGAAATCGATCTCCGGGATTTTCACTCCAAGAAATGATGCCGAAAAACCGCCAACTCCGGTGGTCAGCGTCGCGGCGGGAAACGCAACTGCGGCTTTTCTGAGGAAACTCCTGCGACTGATCTCATCCCCCTTCGTCTTTCCTTCAGGCTGTGATCTGCTATGTCGTTCCAACACGCCCGCAATAATGTGAAAAATTCCTGACAGAGGAAACGCGAGTGCCATAGCGAGCAGCACTATGAATGCGAATGATGAGACGATCGATCCGATCACTGTAATGAGCATCAGGTCGCTGGCAAATCCGAACAGAAACAGACCGGTTCCAATAAGCGTGACAATCGGGACAGCCCAGGCAGCTCGCCGTACTATCCTGATCTTCCACCAATCGCGATTTGCGAATCTAAGAGACAACAGCGCGATCGCGCTGAGCAGGGCGATGATACTGACTATGACAAGCAGGAACATCATTATCTCACATAACTCCAATGAATCAATACTTGTTCAGTTGAATTCAACCGTGTTTCAGGCATCGTTGTATCCACCATGAGCAATGCCAATATAGGAATGGTTGCTGCGAGTGCAAGCCATTGGATTAAAAAAACCCGTTGCTGTTGACTGCCTTACTTCATATCTACGTTGTATGAGAGTGGCTGCGTGGCGAAGCCGTGAGGCAGTCTATCCAGAGACGCCCCCGTTCCATCCATCGGAAGAATACCCGGAATCGATATTCCCGGAAACCACAGACAGTCAAAACCGAGTCTACGATGGCGTAAGACGGCTTCTTCGACTGCTCGAACTCGATCCGGGCAATTTCGATTCACCCGACTGGAATCCACTCGGCGAGATCATCAGCCCCGGCGACACGGTTATGCTGAAGCCGAATCTCATCAAGGAGAGCCATCCACGCGACCCGGACGGATGGGTTTACCTGATGACGCACGGCTCCGTTATTCGCGTTGTCGGCGACTATGCGGCCAAAGCCTTGTCGGGGCGGGGAAAGATTATTGTGGCCGATGCGCCGCAGACCGATTCGTCCTTTGATCGAATAAGCGCGCTGTTGCACCTGCAGGAAATCCGCGATTTCTATCGCTTTCATGGCATCGATTTCGATCTGATCGATCTCAGAAAGTACGAGTGGAAATCTATCGATGACGTTGTAGTATCTCGCAGAGACCTTGCAGGCGATGAGAATGGATATATTACGTTCGATCTCGGTGACAGGAGTTTGTTCTACGGACATACGGGTGAGGGGAAATACTACGGTGCGGATTACGACACCTCGGAGATCAACAGACATCACAGCGGCACGCGGCATGAGTATGTGGTTTCCGGCTCAGCCATCAAGTGCGATGTTCTTATCAATTTGCCGAAGCTCAAGACTCACAAGAAGACCGGCGTCACACTGAGCCTCAAGAATCTGGTCGGAATCAACGGTGACAAGAACTACCTGCCGCACTACACGGAGGGCACGCCACGTTCGGGCGGCGACCAGTTCCCCGACGAAACCACAGGTCGAGAAATCGAGGGCGCAGGACTTAAGGTCGCAAGGAGACTCGCGCTCTCGGTGCCGGTCGTGGGACCGTGGGCATACAGAGTCGCCAAAAAGGCCGGGCAGGTTGTGTTCGGAAAGACGTCGCAGGTAGTGCGATCCGGCAACTGGCACGGCAATGATACCGCCTGGCGAATGTGTCTCGACCTGAACAGGATTCTCATGTATGGCAATCCCGACGGCACATTCAGAGACGATACACCCCGGAAGTATCTCTCGATCATCGACGGCATTATCGGCGGCGATGGCGACGGTCCGATTGATGTCGATCCCGTGTCATCCGGAATGCTGATCGGGGGATTCGACCCGGTCACCACCGATGCGCTGGCCGCAACTCTGATGGGTATCGATCCGGGCAAACTGGCGCTGATCCGAAATGCTTTCAGCCTTCGTGATCTCAAGTTGACCGACGATTCCATCGATACAATAGATGTAGCGAGCAATGTACCTGAATGGACCGGCTTGCTGAGCGAGATAGACGCCGAGTCAACGATGCGATTCAAGCCACATTTCGGATGGAGGGGTTCCATAGAAGTTGACTCAGAATGATAGATATGCAAGGGTGCAGACCGGGAGAAGTTGTCCCAAAAGACTTGAAAGGTTGTGATCATACTTGCGAAAGAAAGTACAGTCATTCCCGCGAAGGCGGGAATCTATTGAATACGTAGTCGTTAAATGGACTCCCGCCTTCGCGGGAGTGACAAAGTCAGCCTTTCGCTTGAGTTAGTCAACACTTCTGGGACAGCCTCGGGGGGTCTGCCGCCCACGCACATGATTATGAGTTTGAAAAAGCTGTATCTGAAATCCCCCGAGTTGCTCAGGAGAGCAGTGAAGCTGATTCCATTTCAGTACCGGATGGGGAGAGTGTTCAGAAACACGCTCCGATTCCTGATCGAATCGGATATGTGGAGCAGTGAGGAATATCGCGCCTATCAGGGGCAGGAACTTGCGCGCCTGCTGAATTTCGCGATAGAAAACGTCCCATACTACTCGCGCTACAAACGGCTTCTCGGTGGGGAGCCGTTCGAAATGCTGAGAGAAATCGAACCAGTCACAAAGAGAGACATTCAGCGTGATCTCGATCTCTTCGTCGTGCCTGAAGAAAAGCGCAAGCGGTGCCATGTCGTCTACACCGGAGGTAGCTCCGGCTATCCGCTCAAGATGTATCTCAACAACGACGCTACAGGAATCGAATGGGCTTTCATGATCGCCCAGTGGATACGAGCCGGATACAGGTTGGGCGACACGAGAGCCGCATTTCGTGGCATAGAGTTCAGGGATGACCGGGACTCAGTCGTCAGGAATAACCCTGTCTACGACGAGATATTGCTATCTCCATTCCACCTGACAGATGAATCGCTTGAGATATACGTCGCGGAACTCAAACGATTCAAACCGAGATTCCTGCGCGGATATCCATCGGTGCTGACAGTACTGGCGAAGTACATCATGCAGACCGGGATCGATAATCTTCCCCGATTCGAAGCCATGCTTTGTGGCTCCGAATCATACACGGACCAGCAGCGCGACCTGCTCGAAACAGTCTTCGACACTCGTTTCTTCTCATGGTACGGCATGACCGAGAAAGTAGTGCTCGCAGGCGAGTGCGAATCGTCGAACGACTACCACGCATTCCCTCAGTACGGTGTCACCGAGATTCGGGACAGCAGCGGCAACATCTCGTCGGAACTCGGAGCCGAGGGCGAAATCGTCGGTACCGGATTCATCAACCGAGTGATGCCGTTCATCAGGTATCGGCTCGAAGACCACTCGCAGATCATCGGCGATCGCTGCGAGAAATGCGGTCGAAATCACCTGTTGCTCGGAAAGGTCTCCGGGCATCGTGTGCAGGATGCAATAGTAGGCTACTCAGGTTCGCGGATATCGATGACTGCGCTGAATATGCACGACGAGACGTTCGCATCGGTCAGGCAGTTTCAGTTCCATCAGAGAGAAAGAGGCAAAGTCAGGCTCAGCCTGCGAGTGGATTCTCATTTCAACGACGAGAAGCGAAGCCTGATTCTCAAATCACTCAGGCGAAAAACCGGCGACGACATCGATTACGATATCAGACTGGTAGATCGTATCGAGGGGACTGAAATCGGCAAGGGCGTATATCTCAAACAGGAAATCGCGAATATCGAGAACTCAACCTCCCAATCCACATGACAGAGTCAAGTCGAGCAGGTCAGGAGCCCTGCAAAGTCCTGAGCTTTGCGAAGGGTGCTCCTGACGGGAATCTGCCCGGACAGTAAACGAACTATCATCGACTCATTCTGTTGACATCCGTTGGTGGACATCGATGATGCCGTCTACTTGATCGTCTACATATTCGAGTCAGGCACGGAGCCATGTGCCGATTGCCCACAGCTCACATCAAATCTGATAACACGAGACCCCACAGCGTCTATACTGCGGTGTCTTGTTGTGATCTGAGATTTCACTATCTGGCTTTCGGCGGTGATGGCAACGGTGGAAGTGTTTTAGGGTCTGCGTTGATTTTCTTCATAATATTCTCAATCGCAGCATCGAGCTGATCGTCATACCCGAGTGCCAGCCGTTCCGGAGAGTTATTGACTTCAATATCCGGCACGACCCCGACATTTTCCATGATCCACTCGCCCTTGATACTGTATATTCCCCATTCAGGAACCGTGAAATATCCACCGTCTGTAAGTGGCGTGAATCCCCGGATACCGATCACGCCGCCC
Source organism: uncultured bacterium (assembly GCA_965369655.1). Taxonomy (GTDB): domain Bacteria; phylum Zixibacteria; class MSB-5A5; order JAABVY01; family JAHJOQ01; genus JAJRZO01. The sequence continues at coordinate 75,462 of CBDUQR010000004.1, forward strand.
CACGATCTCTTTCCCATCAGCGGTCCGAGACCATACTCGCGGAAGAAGTATGGGAAATAGTCTCCGTCGGAGCAGGAGAACTCATTGAGTAACGTTATCATGTACGCGTTCAGCCCTGAGCCGGGCATCGGTCCCGGCGCGGTGTTGCGCCCCATGCCCATCGCCATCACGACGCGACGAAGCCGTTCGAGAATCAGGCTCGACACGAATCCGCCACCGTTGTACCTGACATCGATAATCAGGCCGGGTTTCCTGATCTGATGATAGAACATCTTCGCGAACCGGACGAGCCCGTAGCTGTCCATGTCAGGAATATGAATGTACCCGATTCTGCCGCTCGATACCGAATCGACATACTCCCGGTTGCGCTCCACAGCATCGAAATAGCGGAGAGGTGCCTCCGCAGCTATCGGCTTGACCGTCGCCTCGCGCGCGCCCTCGAAGTCGGGCTTGTCATTGACCGTCAGGACTACTGTCTTGCCGACGGTATTGAGAGTGAGCGAGTAGGGATTGACATCTGCTGTTATTTCTTTTCCGTCGATAGCAAGGAGATAATCCCCCTCTTTGACATCGACGCCCGGATCGAGTAGAGGCGACCTGACATAGTCGTCCCAGTTTTCTCCACGCAGAATTCGCGCTATTCTTATTCGATTATTCTCTTTGTCGATTTTGAAATCCGCGCCTAACAACCCAATCTTGCTGCCGGGCACTTTAGGCGCATCGCCTCCACCAACGTAGGTGTGTGAGCAGGAGAGTTCGCCTATCATCTCCCCCAGCAGATACGTCAAATCGAATCGATGCACTATATACGGCAGGAGTTTTCTGTACTTCTCTCCAGTCGCCGCCCAGTCGACCCCGTGCATCTCAGCGTCATAGAAGAAATCGCGCTGCATCCGCCAGACCTCGTCGAACATCTGCCCGTACTCGGCGCTGCGATCGAGATACATTTCCATGTGGGAGAGGTTGAGCTTCTTATCTTCGAGATCGACTTTGTCTCCCTCCGTGCCTGTGATGAAGAACTCCGAGCCTTTCCGCAGGATCATCTTTTTGCCATCACAGGTGTATCTGTAGCCGGATATGCCCTCCGCGAATTCGTGATCTTTCTTTTCTTTGATGTCGTATTTATGCAACACGTTTTTATCATCGAGAATCTTGCCGCGCAGTCCGTATATCGGGCGAGAGGAGTAATAGACAGTACCAGATACAGCACGCAGGCCGCCATAGTTTCCGGGTGAGAGATCAAACGCCACTTGCCGATCGAAAATCCCGTCGAAATCTATCACAACATCGACAGGTTCTTTCTTTTCCTTTTCGTCCTCGTCGGATTTCTTCTTCCCAACGATTTGGGTAGTATCAACCTCATCGCTCTCCGGACCAAACGGTGACTCCTGGTCGCTCCTGAGCAGGATGAGAAATAGGTTTGTGATCGCCTTGTTCACAAACTCGAATTCATACGTTCCGAGGATCGGGTTGAAATCACGCTCCGACAGGAAGTACAAGTAGTCACCATTCGGATCAAAGACCGGATCGAAATCGTTGGTGAATCCTTCGGTCACTCTATGAACCTTATCGTCATCGAATGAGTAGACGAAAATCGAGCTAATGCGTGCTTCATCCCTCTTAGCGTAGGCGAGGAATCTACTGTCGGGTGACCATGAATACCGACGAATCTCGTTTCTGTCCGCCTTGTCGATTTGATATGTCTTCTTCTCATCGACATCGATGACATACAGTACCAGATTCTTGTCGGAGAACGCTATCTTTTTGCTGTCGGGCGACCACCTCGTTTCATAGCGACGACAGTGGCCGTCGGTCGTCAGCCTGATTCTTTTTTTGTCGTCGTGCGAGACAAGATAGAGCTCTTCTTCGCCTGTAGCATCAGAGGTATAGCATATCCACTTGCCGTCAGGCGACCATTCCGGAAGCCTGTCATGAGCATCCGACGAATTCGTCAGGTTTCTCGTGTTGCCGTCTTTTTTCGGTACCGTGAATATCTCTCCCCTGGCCGAGAAGACCGCGCGGTTGCCGTCGGGAGAAAGATGGAAACCTCGAATCTTATCTGAAACATCGACATACTCGGGACGCATCGAATGTCCATCGGTCCTGAGTGATATTTCGATCTTGTTCAGTTTCTCCGATGGCAGATCAAACACATAAACATACCCCGCATTTTCAAACGCAATTCCATCAGGACCGAGACTCGGCCAGCGCACATCGAAATCTGTGAACTCAGTAACCTGTCGGGTGTCACCGGTTCTGAGATCATAGCAGAACAGATTCAGAGTCCCGGTACGATCAGAATTGAAATATATTTTATCGTCGTACCACATCGGCATGTTGTCGCTGCCGACCCAGTCAGTAATCTTCTCAGCGGTCATATTTTCCAGATCGAACGTCCAGACATCCTGCGCCATGCCACCCTTGTAACGCTTCCAGGTGCGAAAGTCCCGGAATATAGGAGAATAGGCGACCATCTTCGCATCGGGCGAGAAAGATGTGAAACCGGCGACCTTCATCGGGAGCGGCTCCGGCAATCCCCCGCTCAGATTGACGAGATACGCACGGCCATCCCACCAGTCTGCTGGATCCTTGCGGGACCGAAACAGGACCCGTTTCCCGTCAGGATGCCATCCGAGGACTATGTTCTCCGGCCCGAATCTCTCGGAAGTTCTCTGTATTCCGGGATGATATGTCAATCTGGTCGGATCGCCACCATCCACAGGCATGGTGTAGACCGACATGTCGCCGTCGTACTGGCCTGTGAAGGCGATCATGTTTCCGTCCGGTGAGAACTTGGGAAACAGTTCGAGACCGATGTGGCTCGTAAGCCTTGCAGCTTCGCCGCCCGCTCGTGGCGCAACGTATATGTCGCCCGCATACACAAACGCCACTTTGTCTGTGTGAACGTCCGGGAATCGAAGCAACCTCGCTTCTTCGGCGAAAGACGAACAGTGCAATGCGAGCAGGATTACTGTCAGCAGAAATGGTGTTCTGTACATGGTACCTCCGATATTGACTCTGAAATGTCATTGATGGAGATCCTGCCGGACGAGACAATAGTCCGCGCAGGCCACCGAATGGAGTAATCTATCATCTCTCGCACAAACAGGCAAGCGACAAAGAGAGGGGCGAGTCGATACTGTCGTCATCACGAGGAGCGACAGGGACGTGGTGATCTCAGAAAAGTAGGTCGTGTTCCGAACATGATGTAATCAGGTGCGAAACGCGACACTTCTATCTTGTGGGCGGCAGACCTCAGGGTCTGCCCCATCTTGGAACTATTCCGTGCTCGTCGGGGCTGTGCCTCGACGCAATACGCAGGAGCATAGCTCCTGCGTGCACACTGAGAGCGGTAAGGCGCCTGCCTGTCCTGAGCTTCGCAAAGGGGCCGATTTGTCATCACGAGGAGCGATAGCGACGTGGTGATCTCAGTTCATGTAACGTCATACTCACACGACGCTACGCTTTGGGTGGACTACCGGCTTTCCTTTCTCAGAAGAACTTTGAGGACTGCAACACCAAATTGGTTCCGACAATCCACCCGGTTACATTACCTGCGAGATGTGCCCGCTCGATCCATTGGTCATGCCCTTGGTCGTACGATTCCGGTTCACCGTTTTGCTCAAGACTCCGCTTCACATTGCTTCTTCCTGCTTTCACACGGTTAATCCGCATCAGGTTATTCTGGACCATTAGATATCCCGGGATGAGGAACATCAACCACGATGGCGACTGGCCGATCTTGTGGATCAGCCATGTTGCAAGAAGTACAGCAGCGCCGATCTTGACGACATCGAGCAGACAAATGACGAAAGGCGAGAGCCATTTGGCTTTCTTGAGTGCGACCGCTATGGATAATGTAATTGGGAAGAAAGGTAGCTCGATGCCTGCGAAGACGAAGAACGTGATCACATAGGCTCCGATTTTGCCGAGCATGGTTTTCCTTTCTTCAATGTGAACGCTCCGGTTCAGCGGTGGCGCGACAGCGCCGTCCGATGCAACCGGTTCTTAGCCGTCCGGACTAACGGAACAGCGCCGCCCACGGTTTAAGATACTCCCAAAATTCAATTGGCGATAGCACTCGAATCCCGAGTGTTCTTTCTATGTGATTAGCATTCTTGGGCAGCTTATTCTCCATGGTCAGAAATGTGTCACAATCTAGCCTTATGGCATCGCTAAGCAGTGCTCGGTCGCCTTCTCCGAGATAACCGTAAGAATTCGAGTTGATAGCTACAAGCGCTGCTGGGTTTCCGCATGGCTCGCCGGACTCTTCGAGACAAGCCAACCAGTGGTCGAGAACATCATAGGCCCACTGGACGTAACGACAATCTCCCTTGCCGTTGACTTCAACGAAGCTATTAGCCGAGAGAGCAAACTCGAAAGGCGCACGCTCGGCTACTTGCATGATCAAGCGCAGTGCCTCCAACTTTGCGGCGCCCTTAGGATCATGTTGGATGCGATCAGTCACGGCCAGTGCTTCATTCTCGTACAGGAACCCTCCATAATCCTGGAGGGTCTGCAGTGCTGACGAATCCAGGAAGGACCTATGCGGGATCTCTTCGAACTTTGAGTTCATGTTAATCCGGCTAACAACAATTAGTCGAGTAGGTCGAAACACTCGCGGTTTCGACATCTCCGGTTTCCTTGTCCCTTACATATCGTTGTCGATTCAATGATGCTGATCTAAACGAATTTAATCAATCATTCTGGATCGATCAAGCGGATTATTGGTGTGTTTCTTGTTCTGTTAGGTCACTCTGTTAAGGCGGCTGAACCACTCCGTTTCACTCCGGGTTCATCCCTACTCGGCTGCCAATATCTCAGCAGTCTGGCACTTCATCCCCATTCGGGTCACATGGTGCGGGGCCGTTCGCAAATATATAGTAGATCAGGTAGACTGCATCATCTAAGTCAACATCCCCTGAGCAGTCAACGTCAGCTGATCCCATGGAATCTAGTGCTGGACCGCCAGCGAACATATATTGAATTAGACATACGACATCGTCAATATCGACTTGACCACTACCATCAGCATCACCGCAGAGAGTTGTCAAAGGCGTCAATCGAATTGAATAAAGGTCTCCACCCCTGCCTGACTGATTTGTATGAACATGCTTCCCGCAGGCAGTAACGTATTGAACGCTATCTGACGCAGTGGTGATATCCACACAGTGCATGGAGCCAGGTGTGTCCACGGTCAGTATTGGCGTTGGGCTTGAGTGCTCGAAGATATGAATCTCCGGATTGGTGTTTATCTGATCACCCCAGGAGGCTACAGCGATATACTCTCCATTTACTGTGACTGCCAAGTCAGCGATGATGTCCTGATAAGAACCGGAACCTGTCTCGTAATCATAAGCCCAGATGGGTGTCGATGAGGGCATCTCGATAAGTTCGATCTTATTCTTAAGGTAATCATCGGAGTTCCATCCAGCTACAAGTGTGCTGCCGTCCGCAGAGAACTCACAATGGTTGATCTTGTGACCGCTACTGCAGCGAGTCCATAATGGCTCGTAAAAGGAGCCATTCCATTCCAGCATATATAAGCAGGACCGTCCATAGGCAAGATAGTTACCATCTCCGGAGATGCTTAACGTCCAGCCCATACCGCCGATATTCGTAGTCCAACGGATTGAAGCTGCCTCACAGTCAACAACATAGATTTCAGTTCCTTCCCTGAATGCGATGAAGTCACCATGCTCGGTGATCAGCAGGTTCTGAGGAAGGGTCGCATCAGTAATATCAATGATCTGTGGGTCAGGTGAGTCAGCATTCCAATAGTAGAGACGCGAAATCTTTGGAGCATCCTGATTCAGACGGACACAAACAGCAATCCTCGATCCGTCGTCGGCCACTGCTATATTCTGGCAACCCAGAGCGTAGGTATTGTTGAAACGGCACGAATCGAGTTCGCAGGACCAGTCAGGTGTACCATCCGAGCCTGCACTCCATTTGTAGAGCACAGCATTGCCGTCATCATCAATACGAACACCAGCGATCACATCTCCATATCGGGAAGCTGCGACCTGCCACTTTTCTTCCTCCTCGACAATCCAGTTGGGGATTCCAGCGCTCTCAATCGGGATGTTCTCCGCCTGGTAGGGTGGATTGAGCATGGTACCAGCGGTTATGCTAACGTCACCCATGCAGATAGCCGTGCTTGTGTACAGGGCCATTGCATGATAGCGGTGCCAGATAACACCTGAATCGTCGGTTCCGGTGGTGGTTTCCTCTCTACAATCATCAGCCAGCTGCAAATCGTTCGCTACCGTACGTTCGCAAACGACGCGATTCCCATCGGGAGTCTGCTGAATATAAGTACGCAATGCATTTGATCTGGTATTGGCATCGGGAGATTCCGCTCTGGCTCCAAGAAAGGGTACTGAAGTGAGAACGGTCATCATTATCAGAGATAAGATGATTCCAATGGATATAATCACTGTCCTTGACATGAATACCTCCTCTTGGCTTGGTCAGCCGAGCCGAGTAGATCGAAGTCCAATGTGTACTGTCTTGACGGCTGAACCACTCCGTTTCACTTCGGGTTTATCCCTACACAATCAACATCCCGCGCAGGGGGCGGGGCCACCGCCGAAGATGTAGTTGATTAGGTATACCACATCATCAATGTCAATGTTGTCGGAACAGTCGACGTCGCCTATTTCTACGGATGCCGGAGGTGGTCCACCGCCGAAGATATAGTTGATGAGAAACACAACATCATCGATATCAACTGTAAAGTCGCTGTTAGCGTCGCCGCATTCGAGCATCAGAATCGTGACAGTGAAACTGGTCTGGCACTGCGTATCGCAATCATCGCCACACTGGATCGTAACATAGAGAGTCTCAGGTCCGGTCGGCGTGTAGTACCAGTGACCATCCAGCACATAACCGCGACCCTGCGATTCCGTGCATCCGGAAAGATTGCCGTTCTCATCGGTGGCGGGGCATGCGATCTTGATCTCCTCCGGAGTCTCCATCGCGATAGTGGTGTCGTTGATCTCTGCACAGACTGGCGGGACATTCATCTCGAATCTGACGCTGAAATCGACGTCGGCATATTCACCGCACTCGTCTGTGCACCTGATAGTCAGATCGACTGTGTCTTCTCCCGACGGCGTGAAGTGCCAGAAGCCATCGTATGCACTGCCCGGACCCTGGAGCACATCCCATCCGACGATATTTCCATTCGGGTCTTCCGCAGGTATTTGCACCGCCTGCTCGGACATGTCGCACATGACGACAGTTGTGTCGCTCGTGCCGTTAGATGTTGGCGGGTCGTTGGTGTCGAATGTAATGTCGAACTGGTTGTCGCAGTATACGCCGCATGTGTCGGTGCATCTGATTGTGATGTAAACAGTCTCCCCACCGGTCGGGCTGTACACCCAGTTGCCGTCGATGAGTTCACCGGGACCGATTATCTTTTCGCATTGCGGAGCAGCACCGTCCGGATCGTAAACCAGCATCGGGAGGCTGACCGGCTCCGGGCTGCATTGGACAATCACCGAATCATTCGGAAGTTCGCAGACCGGCGAATAGTTCACGTGTGTTATCACTGTGAAGCTCTCCTCGCAATACTCGCCGCACACATCGGTGCATCGCACGAGAATATCGAGCGTGTCATGCCCCTCGTTTGGCAGGTACGACCAGTTGCCGTGGAGGATATAACCCGGACCTGAGAGAACCTCGATTATTTCGATATTCCCGTCCTGATCCGTTATGCCGAGCGGAACGACAATCTCTGCCGGTGCGCATTGGACGAATGTAGCGTCGTCGGGCGGATCGCATACCGGAGTGTCGTTCGGGTTGAAGTGGACCTCGAAAGTGGTCTCGCACGTCAGGCCGCCAGAGTCCTCGCATCCAATGGTGACACTGACGAATTCGTCACCCGATGGTGTGTAGCACCAGTATCCGTCCGACAGAATACCGGGACCTGCTATGAGCGTCGGGCCGGTCTCGAGGTTACCGTTGGGATCATAGCAACCGATCGGTATGCAGACTTCTTCGAGTTGACAGAGGTTGATGAGCGTATCCCCCGGCGCCTGACAGAGAGGCGGGAGATTCTGCGTCGTGGCTTCGGCTGATCCGACGTACGGCACGATGTTGTGTTTGGTTACAGTGACATGCATCTCGCCAACCGATGCCGGATCAGGCGTCATTGTCACGTTTCCGTACTGGTCGGTAGTCGCAATCTCGTACAGCTCGCCCTCTTTCCAGAGGCACACCAGAGCATCATCGATATCATTACCGTAATCGTCTTCGACATGGATATCAAACAGCGACGATCCGACCGGCAGCAGAGATGGGTGACTGACCTGCAGATTCTTCGGGTTGTCAGTCCAGACTGTCATCGTCGGGTCGCCGAGGAGGTTGAGCGTCCACTGGCAATACTGCCATATTCCGGAGTGCGGCAGGCTGTTCTTTGAATACGCAAGCATCTCCCCGAGCGTATACTTGCCTTCGACAAACATCGCCCGCCACCAGTATTCATCAAGCAGTGATGACAGCGACAACGGATCGCCGACGTAGAACCAGCCGCTGCGCGTGTTGCCGGTGAATGCAACGCCTGCCTGAAGATCGTTGTAGATTACGAAATGCTCGGCTATGCAGTCGCTATAGTCCATCTCATTCGCATGACACCCGATCGAGAATACGACGCTCATCTGTCCGGTGTTGGTCAGGTTGTCAACTTCCGAACTGTGCATGCACCAGCCGTGATTTCTGTCGCCCAAGCACATGACACTGTAATTCGAGTGATCACAATGATTGACAAGGTTCTGACCGTTGTTAAGAGCATCAATGAATACGCTCTTGTGATTGCCCGTATGGCTGTCGTAGACCTTCGTCACATTGAACCGCGATGGAATGTACTCGGTGTCGATGTGCTCCTTGAGTTCTTCGCCTGCCGTAAGAGTGTAGTACGGCGGATCCATCGCGGTCGTGAGGTCCATGCCAGCAATCGTCGCATCAAGTGCGTAACCCGACAGATCGGGATCCAGTTCATACTTCAGGACTTTGTCGATGAACCTGCTTATCTGGGTAGAGTTGTCAGCCGTGACGCGTCCGACGAATACCTCGAGTTGCCAGTCGTCATCGTAGTCGGCGTAGTAGTGATCGCTCGGGATTAGGTCCCCCTCGAAGTAACTGGACTTGAAGGGAACGTTGCCATGCTCGCCCCCGATCATGAAGTAGACTGTCCCCCAGTTGTCATGAGCGTCGATCACAAAGTTGCGAATTTTCTCCTGGTTATTGGAGCCGGTGTAGTTGCCATAAATGAACGATGTTGTGATGATCGTGTCTCTGACGCCCTTTTTGTTATGCCACTCCACTAACGGCTCCCAGTATGATGCGATCGATGATGATGTGATGAGCACATGATCGAACGGACCGCCCGGCGGCAGCGATGTCGAGGATTTGTATCCGGATGTGCGAGCGACGGCGTCGTTCGGATTTACCACGAGCCTTCTTACGATATCCTCGTATTTCGACCGGCTTGATTTCGATATGTTTTGCGGCATGTAGTCGCCGCAGACATATCCGCCAGTCCCATGAAGAGTGATGTTAATTGATTCATGCAGTGTCAATTCATGTGCAGCCGGTGAGTATTGAATGGGGAATACTCGAACAACTGCGTAGGATTGCCCTGCGAGATCGGATTGTCCGACAAGCTCCGCCAACGCCGATGGATAGGGCGCATCCGATGCGTAGATCGCCTGATCCGGCTGTATGAACTCCACGTCGTCGAGAGATTGACCGATCCTGAGAGGCGGCTGCGCAGGAAGTATGCTGAATGATCCGGAGAGCTGTGTCTCGAATATCGACTCGAATTCCAGTGACTGGACTGCGAAACCAGCCGGAAGTGCAATCCTGATAGTTCTCGACGGCAGAAACGGTTTGCCTGTTTCGGACAGGTAATCGCCATCTTTGAGCTTCACGACATCGTAGTCAGCTACCTTCGAGAAGGACAAGTCAGACTGCGAGAAGTCAATTGTGTAGCTCACCTGTTGAGCCAGAACCGAACCAGTGAAAATCAGAGCCACTGCGATGAGCATCACAGTCAGCAGGAAAGTGCGCGATTGCACTATGTCTGGATGCCTGAAATAACCCTTGAGTTGCATTATCTTCCACCTATTCTTTCGAGAAACATATATTCAAATTCACTCACGCGGACAGTGATTCTCTATGTGTGACATAACTTTACAGCGAATCCTCAATCATCTATCGATATTGTCCGCATTAACGGCGAGTATTATCCATCTTCTCATTAAGTATAAGCAATAAAACAACTTTGTCAATGGATGAATTGGGGTGGCATAAATGTGGAGCATCAGGAGGGGGGCGTGTGTAGAATTTGTCAACCGTCCAAGACCAATATTAGATGAACAATTTTCGCTTGACTGCTTTTCGATAATCTATGTACGAGTCTGAGACGTCATCAGACAAGCTTGTGAGTTTCTCAGTCACTTCATCGTATTGGTCTATTGAGTCCCAATCACCACCTCGTTCGTCATTCCAGTCAGGATGCATACAATACCGGACGTTCTCGGATGGTTGATCCTTAGGGTACCTCCAGAAATGGAGTGCTATCCAGCCTAACAGTACAATGAGATTCTTGGAAAGATTGCTGGCTAACCTCCTCAACTCTTCGTCTATGAATTCACTCTCTGGCATCTTATGGAATCTCGCGTATTCTTGAAGTTGAGTCCCAGGTCTACTTTCATAGGAGTGATCACTTAAAATGGTTTCGAAGAATGCTATAAGGCTCTTCTCAGGCAGTATTTCCTGTGACTTTTTGAAGATTTCTGTATCATGTTTATTCGCGTCCTTTTCTTTGCTTTCCCTAGTCTTGTACTCGACGTATTGAAGAAATCCATTATTTGTCAAATGGTAGATTAGACCGAGAGACACTAGGGCAAATCCCCAAGCAGCGTTTCCTCCTGGAGCCAGATTCAGTTCGAACTCCTTTTTCAGTAAAGCAAATATTATTCTCTCCCAATATGTCGTAGTCATCAACCCAATACCAGCGATAACCACAGCCCAAGTGATCTTATTATAGAACTCTGGCTTCAAGAGCCTTATCAATCTGATGACAAATTCTTTCGTTGACACTCTGCTTCCCTTTCTCAGCTACCTTTTGTAAGACACGGATTCCAAACTCTACCTCTTGTGTTTCCATCCAGACGACGTGAATGCCAGAACTCTCTAATGATTACATAGTATACGCTGAGCAACCTTACCGAGCAACTTCCATCTCAGCTAAAATCTCAGGATTGGGATTATTGATCCTTCGGACTTATCCGGTTGGTTATAGGTCTTCATCCAAAAAGGGGTTGACAAATGGCAGGCATCCATATAAATTTTCGCCTTTATATTGCGCCTTTTGACGTCTGGCATGGTTCTGCGTCAAGAGGTTAGCAGAAAAGTGTCGAACGGAGGAAGATAGTTTCAATAACATTATTAACGGAGAAGAGAATGGCTTCAAAACGTGCTCTGAGGATCTCTCTTGTGATCTTGGCAGCCGTGCTCCTGGTTTCGGAAGTTTATGCCGGAGGGTATTCCGTTACGGGAGTAGGGTCTCGAGCCCGATCCATGGCTGGGGCTTTCCGGGCTGTGGCGGATGACTGGAGTGCGGTCTATTACAACCCCGCCGGTCTTGCGCGCATAGAGCAGTCACAACTGAATTTCTCTCTCGGCCTCGACAGCTACAGGCCGAGCTATGATCCCGACGTTACCATTGATGGTTACTCGTTCGGGTTCCCGACTGGCGAGCGGTACCCGGATGACATCGTGGTCAATTTCCCGAGTGCAGCCGGCGTCACAGTAGCGCCTTTCGGCCTGCCGGTAACGGCTGCATTTGCTGTCTATCAGACCTACGATGAGAATCTGCGGTGGGATATCTATCGGTTCCCGTATGGTTACAACGAAAATCAGGGACTGTTGCCTGTAATTGACTATCGGAACAACTTCGACGTCATCGAATTCCACTCGGCATTCGCGACATCGTTCTCTGATGACAGGCTCCACGCCGGTCTTGGCATTTCGATGCGCCGCGTTGATCTGTTCACGGAGAGCATCTACCTGGTTCCTTCGGATCTGGATGAACCGCTGAACGCGAGACCGTACGATTATTTCCCCACGACATCCATGATCAATGCTTTTGGTTTTGGGTTTGGCTTTAATCTCGGTCTCCTGTATGATGTCAGTGATGCCGTTTCTGTCGGAGCCAGTTATTTCTCCAAATCCACTGTGACTGTCAAAGGAGATGGCCTCGATGCGTTCTATGCTCCATACAACGAAGTCATTCACGACCCCGAAAACCTTGACAATATCAGCACGGTTTTCTCCGGTCGCACGATTGTCCAAACGCAGGAAGTGGAAGCCGATGTTGTGATTCCATCCGAGTTTGGATTCGGGATCGCGTACAGTCCGTCCGACAATGTTACGCTTTCCGCGGACCTTGCGTACACCAGATGGTCTGAGTTTGAGGATATCGAGGCTGTGGTCAAGGATTCGACGGGACCGGTCTACCTTGATGACTGGCCAACAGTCCAGAAAGCAATGCAGACTCCATCAGTTCTCTTGAATGACTGGGATGATGCGATCCGCCTGAGCTTCGGTGTCGAGGCGCTGGTTAGGGATCACATGAAAGTGCGGGGAGGCTACAGCTTCGATCAGAGCCCTGTTCCGGATGAAGCCGCCACGCCGCTCCTGAGTGACACCGGCGACAGGCACCATCTGACCGGTGGGCTCAGCTACTTCCACAGGAATCTTGAGTTCTCCGCCGGCATCGAGTATGTAGCCATGCCGGAACGTGATGTCGATGAGCTTGTGGATATGAATAACGATGGTGTCCGGGACAATCTTTCCGGCACTTATAGTAACAAAGCATTCAACACGATGTTTTCGTTCACAATACGGTTTTAGCGGGAGATAGACATGGCAAATAGAATTGCGATCATTTCGATACTGGTGGTTATGGTTGTTCTGTTGGCCGCGTGCGGAGACAGGGACAACCCGGCTGACCCAGGTGACATTCCACATGGTCTGGTATTCGCAGACTATCCCAGACAATTCAATACCGACGAGTTGATTGCTGGTGATACAAGTTGGGCCAACTATCAAAGCAGGAATATTGTCATCTACACGCCGCCCGGTTATGTGTTCGATCCTCCCGGCGAGGGTCCCAAGTTCCCGGCGTTGTATCTGCTTCACGATTTTATGGCTTACACAGATAACGGTGCGTCGTTCTTACACAATCAGATCGGCCTGATTGCCGATCGGCTCATTGCTTCAGGAGAAATGCAGCCGATGCTCATTATCATGGCTGACATGTCCACTCCGATCGGTGGGTCGTTCTATGTTGATGGCTGGACACACTGGAATGCACAGAATCCTGTCAAGCTTGACGCAGGGAATTTCGAACAGGCGATCTCACGTGATCTTATCAGAATTATCGAGCAGGACGGATATCCCGGTCCGGCGTTCAATGTCATCCCGAAGCGTGAATCGAGAGCCATCGGCGGAATCGGAATGGGCGGCTACGGTGTGTTCAGGATTGCCCTGAAGAACCCTGAACTGTTCAACTCAATCTCTTCGATCGACGGGTTCGTAGCTTTCGATGATGGTATCGAAAGCATCATCGACCAGGTTTTTACCGAGAATGGTGTTACAGCAGGCGACAGGGACGCCTATCTCGAGAGTATAGATACGTCGTACTTCAAACCGTTCACAAATCTATTCTTCTCGATGGCGGGCGCTTTCTCCCCGCATGATACGCTCGGTGCCTACGACTCGACGTTCATGCATCAGTACGGCGTCGATCTGCCGTTCGATCAAAATGGCGACATCGTGGACGAGGTCTGGCAGAGGTGGCTTGACAACGATATCACGGTTTCTCTACTCGATGATTATCCGTCCGGCTTGGCCAACACGAAGATATACTTCGAGTATGGCGTTGGCAACCAGTACAATTCGCAGAGTCAGGCTCAGGCGCTTGCTCAGAAACTCGATGCTCTCGGCATTGACTACGAAAGCGCCAGCTATTCAGGTTACGAGAGTTATCCGGCGCGGCATGGGCTGTTCAACTCCGAGAGGCTTGCAGAGATATTGAAGTTCCACAGCAAGTACCTAAGCGATTCTGTCGATTAGTTGCTGCTCATATCTGGTTATCTTGACGCCGGGATCACGTATTCCGGCGTTCTTTTTGTGTGCCGAGCATGTTTGACAACTTGGAGGTGAGAGTCCTCTACACAACC